>CACYHR010000044.1 GCA_902774265.1 uncultured Eubacteriales bacterium | reverse complement strand
ACACCTGTTCCCATCTCGAACACAGTAGTTAAGCTCTTTAGCGCTGAAGATACTTGGAGGGGAGCCTCCCGGGAAACTAGGACGTCGCCAGTTTTTCTTTTTTGTTTTTTGGAACAACTGATCTGCGGCGCCGGAGCAGCAGTTTCAGCAGTAATGAAGATGCCGCATAAAGCATTGCAAGCAGAGATTATTAGTTGTACTATTACAGCAATGCACTGAAAAGTGAGCAGATCAATATATATTAACAACAAAGCAGAATACTATAATACGATGCAGACGGATAAGATAAGGTTTAACGGTATAGAATATTTAACAAGGGATGTATATCTTTCGGATTATGAAGTCACGGTAAAGGTATCGACTGATGAACTGGATCATGCAGTCTTCGATCAGGACAGCGGGTATGCTTCGAGAGAAGCTGAGCTTATAGATGAACTCATATTCTGTTATGTGCCTGAAGAACTGATAAATGCCGGAGATGCTGAGCTCGAAGAATATATTATTGATAAGGTTTACGGCAGCTGATTGTACTTATATTCATACATAAACTGTGCTATAATTTACCGAAGAATTCAGCTGCAACAATTTCATAAACATTTTACATTATAGCTGATAAGAACATGATATACTGAATTGTAATTATCAGAGTTAACTATAATTCTTAATACAGGAAAAGGAGATCTCTTATGGACAGAACCAAGTATGAAAATGAGAGACTTTGTGATGCGCGCAAAAAAGCCGCTGAAGATATATCAATTAAAAACTACATAAACGAAAATCTTGATAAAGCTATCGCTGAGGGATGGATCGATGTCCATTATCAGCCGATGGTGCGTGCTGCAAACGGAGCAGTCTGTAATGAAGAAGCTCTTGCACGATGGACAGATCCGGTAAAGGGTGTGATAGATCCATCAGTATTTATTCCGGTTCTTGAGGAATCGGGACAGATCTGCAGGCTGGATCTGTATGTGATTGAAAAGATCCTTAAAGATACGGGTGAACAGGCTGTAGCAGGTCTGCATGTCCTGCCGCAGTCGGTAAATCTGTCAGGCATGGATTTCAGGTGCTGCGATATGCTTGCCGAGATCAATAAACGCCTCAGCTCTGCCGGGGCCGGTACAGAAAGACTTGTCATAGAGATCCGTGAAAGCGCTGTGGCAACCGAACCGGATTTTATCAGAAGAGAAGTAGAAAGATTCAGAAAAGCAGGTTTCCAGGTCTGGATGGATGACTTTGGAATGGGATATGCTTCACTTGACTGCCTGCAGAGCATCGAGTTTGATACAGTCAAACTCGATATAAGGTTTATGCAGCGTATCGATAACCAAAGAACAAAGATTATTCTCAAGGAGCTGGTAAAGATGGCTTCCGGGATGGGTATTGATACGGTTGCTGTCGGAGTAGAGACAAAGGAACAGTCGGAATTTCTCTATGAGATTGGCTGCACCAAACAGCAGGGATATTATTACTGCAGACCTATTCCTCTCAGCGGAATAGTTGAAAGGTACGAAAAGGGAATACAGATAGGCTTTGAAAATCCGGAAGAATCCGGATACTACGAAAGTCTGGGCAGGATAAGTCTGTATGATCTTGACCATATAGTGAATGAGGATAATTCATCTCTCAGGAAATATTTTGATGCTCTGCCGGTAGGTGTAATGGAGTATGACGGAGAAAGCCTGTATGTCGTTCGCTGCAATCAGAGCTACAGGAATTTTCTCAGCGAAGCATTTCAGATAAATGAGATCGGCCGCGGTGTGGATCAGGCCCGTATTCTCCGTGATCATGGTGCAGGAATTTTTAAGGTTCTGGAACAGAGTCACGGGCAGACAGGCAGGGTATTATTTGAAGAAAACATCGGTGATAGTTTATATATAAACTCTTTTGTAAGGCATGTTGCGGATAATCCGGTGACAGGTGTTTCCGCATATTCAATAGCTATACTGAGCATGAATGAAACAGCTATGAGCGGTGTTTCTTTTGCTCATGTTGCGCGCGCACTGTCAGCAGATTATATCAATCTGTATTATATTGACATCGCGACAGACAGATTTATTGAGTACAGTCCGGATGCCGAACACGCAAATCTGTCAGTTGAGAGGCACGGGTATGACTTCTTTGAAACGAGCCGCAAAGATGCGATCAAGCTTATCTACGGCCCGGACAGAGACAGCTTCCTCGGTGCATTTAAAAAAGAGATAATACTCGGCGCAATAGAAGAATCCGGAACATTCACCCTTTCATACCGCCTTATAGCAGATGACGGATACAGGTATGTAAATATGAAGGCCGTGAGTATGGATGAAAGACACATTATTATCGGTGTTAATGATGTTGATGCATATATGAGGCGTGTTGAGGCGATTGAGAGGATCAGAGAAGAGCAGGCTACATATGCAAGGATCACGGCCCTTTCCGGAGAGTATATCGCAATATATTCAGTCGATCCCGAAAGCGAAGAATATATTGAATACAATTCGAGCAGCACATATGATAAGCTCGGTCTTGCAAAATCCGGCGTTTCATTCTTTGAAGAAAGCCGCAGACAGGCGGCCGGTGCTGTTCATCCGGATGATGTCGGCAGGCTTAAAGCCATGTTTACTAAAGAAAACGTTCTTAAAGAGATCGAAAATACCGGTTTGTTTGAGATGATTTACAGACTTGTTGTGCAGGGTGTTTCTGTTTATGTATCACTCAAAGCGGCTCTTATAGACGAAAAGGATGGTCCGCGCATTATAGTCGGCATCAGCAATATCGATGAGAGGGTAAGACGCGACATGGAATTTGCCGATACTCTGCAGGAAGCCAGAAATAAGGCAAATATCGACCCGCTGACAGGAGTAAAAAACAAGCATGCCTATATAGATCAGGAGCTTGAGCTCAATCATCTGATAGATAACAAAATACCTGTTGAATTTGCCATAGTCGTGCTGGATCTGAACGGACTTAAGGCAATAAATGATGCGCACGGACATCAGACCGGTGACAATTTCCTGAAGGCCGGTTGTCACGCCATCTGCGATATATATTCGACCACAGTCCGGTGTTCCGTGTGGGAGGCGATGAATTCGCTGTTATCGCGCGACATCGGGATTATGAGCATATTGATGAGCTTGTAGAACAAATGCGGCTTCATAATGAAAGATGCATAGCAAAAAGAAACAGCCTGATAAGCTCAGCTTCGGATGATAAAACCTCAAAGGCTGAAGAAATGACCATACATGCAGGCAGTCATGACAGAAACGCTCAGCATGTACTTGATTATACCGGCGCAGATGCAGGTGAGATATATGATTTCGATCCTGATGATGTCGTAATAGCATGCGGTATGGCGCGTTATGAAGGCGACAGAAGTGTTGCTGCTGTATTCGACCGGGCTGATCTGGCGATGTATGAGAACAAGCAGATGCTCAAAGGGAATCAGACCGTAAATGAAAAAGAGTGACAGACATGAGTCTGTTTCGGAGGCGTTGGAATGAGTTTAATTGATAAGATTACGAATGTATTAAACAAAAAAGAAGTAAATAAAATTGACAGGATAGTCGACAGGATCGAATCATTTGACAAAGATATGGAGGCTCTGTCTGATGAGCAGCTGAGAGCAAAGACCGATGAATTCAAAAATCGTCTCAGCGAAGGGGAGACCTGTGATGACATACTGCCTGAGGCCTTTGCGGTGTGCAGAGAGGCGGCAAAGAGATCGCTTGGATTGAAACCTTTCAGAGTACAGCTTATAGGCGGCATAGTTCTCCATCAGGGACGCATAGCTGAAATGAAAACAGGAGAAGGAAAGACTCTTGTTGCTACTCTGCCTGCATACCTGAATGCTATTGAGGGCAAAGGCGTGCATGTGATCACTGTTAACGACTATCTTGCCAAACGTGATGCGGAATGGATGGGAAAGCTGTACAGCTTCCTTGGCATGACTGTAGGCTGCGTTACCAACGACATGGAGGGTGCTGAGAGAAAGGCTCAGTATGCTGCGGATATAACATACGGAACGAACAGCGAATTCGGATTTGATTATCTGCGTGATAATATGGCTGTGCACAAAAGCGAACTCATGCAGCGCGGACTCAACTACGCCATTGTCGATGAGGTCGATTCCATACTGATTGATGAGGCAAGGACGCCGCTTATCATTTCCGGCAGCGGTGATGAATCCGGAACGATGTACAGAAGTGCTGATACTTTTGTTAAGACTCTCAAAAGCGATGATTACAAGATCGATGAAAAGGACAGGCAGATATCTCTGACCGAATACGGTGTCGACAAGTGTGAAAAGTATTACGGAATCGATAATTTTTCGGATGTTGACAACATCGAACTGAATCACTATGTGCATCAGGCTCTGCGTGCCAATTACATAATGAAGAAGGACGTAGACTATATCGTTGATGACGGTGAAGTACTGATAGTAGATGAGTTTACCGGCCGAATCATGTATGGCAGACGTTTTTCGAACGGGCTGCATCAGGCCATAGAGTCGAAGGAGGGCGTGAAGGTACGTTCAGAGGACAGGACTCTGGCGACGATCACGATACAGAATTATTTCAGGATGTATGGCAAACTGGCCGGAATGACCGGTACTGCCAAGACAGAAGAAGCCGAGTTCAAAGAAATATACAATATGGATGTCGTTGTGATTCCTACCAACAAGTCTGTGATAAGGGTCGATCACGATGATATCGTGTATGCGCACAAGCGCGATAAATACGATGCAGTTGCGGACAGAGTGGAAGAACTTCATGAGAGCGGCAGACCTGTGCTGGTCGGAACAGTTTCTGTCGAGGTTTCGGAGCTTATTTCTGCAAAGCTCAAAAAGCGCGGAATAAAGCACAATGTGTTGAATGCCAAACAGCATGAGCGCGAGGCGGAGATAGTTGCTGATGCTGGACGACTCGGCGCTGTAACTATAGCGACAAACATGGCAGGACGTGGTACCGATATTCTGCTGGGCGGAAATCCTGAATTCGAAGCAAAGAGGCAGATGCGAAAGCAGGGCTATACTGCAGAGCAGATCAGCTTTGCGACCGGTTTCGGAGTTTCTGACGATGATGAGATGAATGCGGCAAGAACTGCTTTCAAAGAGTATTACACCGCAGCTAAAGAAGAGAGAGATGCTGAGCAGGAAAAGGTCAGAGATCTGGGCGGTCTGGTCATAATCGGAACGGAACGTCATGAGGCGAGAAGAATAGACAACCAGCTGAGAGGACGTTCCGGCAGACAGGGCGATCCGGGAGAGACATGGTTCATGATATCGCTCGAAGATGATATAGTCAGACTGCACGGAGGAGAGAGAGTAGAGCGCATGCTTGAAGATATCGATCCGGACTACAGCGATCCTGTGGACGCGGGCAATCTCATGCGAACCATCGAAAATGCACAGAAAGCTGTGGAGGATAAGAATTTCTACATAAGAAAATACGTGCTGCAGTACGATAATGTAAAGAACAAACAGCGCGAGACGATTTACGAACAGCGTCGCATGGTGCTTAACGGTGATGATCTTTCCGACTATATAAGAGAAATGACGCATGGTATAATTGAGGATATCACGGAGGCGGTGACAGATGAGTCGAGATACCCTGAGGAATGGGATCTGCAGCGTCTGGAGGAGCTGCTGTGCGAGATCTCGCCTGAATGCAAAGACAGACTTGATCTGTCAGAAGAAAAAGTGATGTCAATGGATGCAGGCGAACTCAGAGATGAGGTTACTGCGGTCTTTGATGACATATACAGTGAAAAAGAAGCTGAAATCGGAAGCAGTCAGATGCGCGATATCGAGCGAATGGCACTGCTCAAAGTAGTGGATGAGCACTGGATCGAACACATCGATGCTATGGAACAGCTCGAAGAAGGTATAGGTTTAAGAGGAATCGGACAGATTGATCCTGCTATGGCTTTCTCCAAAGAGGGTTATGAGATGTTCGATGAACTGATAGACAGTATAAGAAAAGAAACAGTAAAAACCTGCTACAGTATAACAGTGAGGTGATATCTGATGAGAAACCTGTACTACGAAAGCACCATACATAAGCAGATAAGGGACAAGCGGGAAAACCGCAAAGAAAGGATCGCGAATGATATAGAGGCGTACGGAGGGGAGATACTCTCTTCGGATGAGATCAAAGAAGCATATGATCAGACGCATCATCTGTGGTCTACTGTGGGAGAGCATACGCTGAGGGTAACTGCGACAAGTGTGATGCTCTGCTATGCGCTTCGCAAGCTCCATATCAAAGCGAACATTCCTGCGGTAGTAGTAGGAGCGCTTTGCCATGACCTGGGCATACTCGGAAGAGATGATAAATTCAATTCCGCAAAGGAATGCAGTCAGGAGCATCCCAAGGAGTCTGTCAGGGTCGCAAAGGAGCTTGTGCCGGATCTTTCGGACAAATCCGCTGACATTATAGAGCGTCATATGTGGCCGGTCGGTCACAGTCAGAGACCGAATTCGCTGGAAGGCGTTATCGTCTCGTCTGCAGATAAGTATTCAGCCGTTAAGGATCTGATAAAGGGCAGCGATATAAACGGTACGGGTGTAAAAAACACACTTAAAAAGACAATGAGTACTGAATTATCTCATCATAACGTTCAGACCTCTGAAGAGAAACGCCTCTTAGGCGGCGGGTTCCATTTTCGACCATCAGTGGTGGGTAACAATCCCCCACTGATGCTCTCAGGAGCTGAAGCTCCCGGTGTCTGTTGACGGTGTCGCTCGCTCCAATCAAGCGAGCTTGTTGGAGCTTTGCTCCTGGTTGAAAGGAAAAGATATGCTCCGGGATATAGCCTGCTGACCGGAGCTGTTTTGATGTTTATTTTTGTGTCAGTGCCGTGTAAAATGTATTAAACAGGAATGTCCGGATATAAGAACGAAATGGAGGGCCGGGTCGTGATTTACAGAGTAAATAAAAGTAATTACTGTGATTTTGAAACATTTGAGGTGAACCGGCTTGCTCCGCGTTCATATTTTATACCGTATCCCGACAGGGAGCAGGCTGATGCGGCAGCGGGTGCAGAAAAGCGTTACAGATCGCCAAAGGTCCGCTGCCTTAACGGGGATTGGGATTTTAAGTTCTATCCGCATCCGGCTGATCTTCCGGATATCATAGATACTGAAAAAATAGATTTCGAAAGCATAGATGTTCCATCATGCTGGCAGTTCCGCGGTTATGACAGACCGTTCTATGTCAATATCAGATATCAGTTTCCTTATAATCCGCCGCGCATCCCGGAAAAAGAGAAAGCCGGGCGCGTGTTCTGCGTTCAGGGCGCAGATTACGGTATCGGTCCCCGCTGGAGGGATCCGGGAGAGGAATACAATTTTGCCGGAGTATACAGGACTTTTTTTGAGACAGAGGGCGCACTTCAGACTGATAGCGGCCTTAAGACAAATGGCGGCCGCGGCAAAAGATATATCCTTTCATTTCTCGGAGTTGCGAGCTGTGCAGATGTATATGTGAACGGAAGCTTTGTCGGTTATACCGAAGGTTCTCATAATACTGCGGAATTTGATGTCAGTCCCTACTGCGTGGACGGAAGAAATGAACTTATCGTGATCGTTCGCAGATGGTGCAACGGTACTTATCTGGAGGATCAGGATATGTTCCGGAATAACGGGATATTCCGTGATGTGCTGCTCAGAGAATGCTATGAAAATGATATATGGGATATAGATCTCAATACCGTTAAGACGGAGAACGGATACAATGCAAGGCTGAGGGTATGGCTGGACGGCAATGCAGAGGTCAGCTTTACATTATGCGGCGCGGGCAGGTCCGGAGAACTGATAGACAGGACTTTAAGTGTTCGCTCATCAGGCGGATATGCCGAAGCCCGGTTTGAAGACCTGGATGTGCGTGAGTGGAATGCGGAGTATCCGGTGCTGTACGATATGTATGTTGAGATACCGGAAAGCTGCGTCAGGATACGCGCGGGATTCAGGGATGTCAGGGTAGACGGAGACAGATTTCTGCTGAACGGGAGACTTGTCAAGCTGCACGGCGTAAATCATCACGATACAAGCTGTACGAACGGCTATACGCTGAGTCCCGGAGAGATAGAGAGGGACATGAGGCTGTGCAAAGAATACAATATCGATACGGTCAGAACTTCGCATTATCCTCCTGATCCTTATCTGCTCGAAGTCTGTGATGAACTCGGCATATATGTTGTCGATGAGGCTGATCTGGAGACTCACGGGACATATGTACACCGTCTGCCGATGAGCTATAATCGGATAAGCAATGATCCGAAGTGGCAGTATCACTATGTGGACCGTGCCGCCAGGTTGTATCAGAGGGATAAGCTGCATCCTTCTGTGATAATGTGGAGCCTTGGAAACGAGGCCGGCGGTACTTTCAATACTGACAGAATGTATGAGTATATCAGGACCTATTCTTCGATACCGGTCCACTACGAAAGCGCTGTACATACCAAAAGGAAGGCTTACGATGTGGCAAGTCAGATGTACCCGCCGGCGGAAAAAGTCCATGAGGTGGGAGAAAAGACTCATAAGGTCAGGCAGTTCTGCGACCGTCCGTATTTTCTTTGCGAATATGCGCATGCGATGGGCGTCGGACCGGGAGGCATGGAGGATTACTGGAAGGAGATATATTCGTATGACAGTCTGATGGGAGGCTGTGTATGGGAGATGGTCGATCATGCAGTGCTCCATGAGGACGGCAGCTATACTTACGGCGGTGATCATGGAGAATGGGAACACGATGGAAATTTCTGTGTTGACGGAATGTTCTATCCGGACCGGAGTCCTTCGACGGGGGCAAGGATCGTAAAATTCGTATACAGGCCGATCAGGATCACTTATTTGGGCGGAGATGAGTTTGAAGTATTCAATACGAGGGCGTTTACTCCGGGAGACAGATTTGAATTACAATGCAGGTGGAGCACCGGAGCAGAGGAAACTGTGTTTGCAGATGTTCCGCCGCTCGGCAGGAAGGTGATCAGGCTGGAAACGGCGGTGTGGAAAAAGGAGTGCGAGGCTGCAGGCGCAGACTGCATGCTCACTGTCACGACAGTTGACAGTGAGACGCGAGCGGAGCTCGCGACCGAGCAGCTCATGATAAAGGAGCATATCCCGGGCAGGCCGGCAGATGCCGGAAAGCTTCCTCTTCCGGATTTCTTCAGTGACAGGGCGGACGGTTTTGCATTCAGCTTCGGTGAGGGCGATACGAAGGCAGAAGCAGAGGCGGCCGATCCTTATACGATTCTGTTCAGGGCTCCGACTGACAACGATTACATATTTTACGGAGTGAAGGACTGCATGAGAGACTATACTGATCAGAGAACGCAGATAGTTTCGGTTGAGCGCAGTGAAACAAAGCTGACTGTTGTATCGCGCATTATATGCAAAAAGAGTCAGTTCGAGTGTACGGACGTTTATGAGGCGTGCAGCGAAGGTCTGCTCGTCACCAGCAGGATACACTGCATAAAGGACAGGACAAGAGGCAGGGGAGTGCTCCCGAGGTTTGGCAAAACGTTCAGGCTCGACAGCAGTTTTGACATTGTAGAGTATTACGGCCGCAGCGGCGAATCGTATGCGGATATGAAGGATCAGTTCCCTATAGAGCATGTGCAATGCAGAGTAAGCGATATGACAGAACCTAATATAAGGCCGCAGGAGAGCGGCAGCCGCTTCGATACAAGATGGGCAAGCGTAAGCAACGGATCCGTAAAACTCAGGTTTACGGCGGTGGACAGGGCTTTTGAGCTCGGGATCAAGCCGTACAGCGACAGAGAACTGATCGGCATGAAGCATCGCGAAGATGAGAAAAGAAGCGGTACATATGTAACGATTTCCGCCTTCCAGCAGGGTATCGGTACAGGTATATGCGGACCGCAGACAGCTGACAGGTTCAAATATCCGGCGAACAGGGATTACGAGCTGAGATTCATTATCAGCACAGATACAGATCAGTGATCAGAATGCAGGGCAGTACCCTGACTCATTCCAAGTTCCGCGGGGAATCATAACGCGATCCTAAACGGCTTTTACAGCAAAAATGGGAATCAGGAATAAGAAAGGCAGATAAATAATGATCAGAAATATAGTATTCGATATAGGAAAGGTGCTGCTCGGTTTTGACTGGGACAGGTATATCAGATCCCTCTATGATGAAGAAATCGCAGACAGAGTCAGCAGGGCAATCTTCGGTGATCGCAGATGGCATGAGCTTGACAGGGCGGTAATGAGCGTTGATGAGATATTGGGGACTTTTTACGCGGCTGATCCCGAAATGAAGGCTGAGATCGAAAAGGCGTTTTACGGGATAGGTGAGTGCGTTGAACGGCGTGACTGGGCCGGGCCCTTCGTTGAGTCGCTCAAAGAGAGAGGCTATAATGTATATTTCCTCTCGAACATGTCAGAGCATGTAATGGGCTCAGATCCTGAGGCATTTTATTTTACGGAATATATGGACGGCGGCGTGTATTCATGCGATGTGAAGCTGATCAAACCTGATGCCGCTATATATAGAAGTCTGACTGATAAATACGGCCTGATCCCTGAGGAGTGTCTGTTTGTGGACGATCATCCGGAAAACATCGCTGCCGCAAAAATGCTGGGATGGAAGGGCATAGTATTTAAAAGCCGTGAACAGCTCACAACAGAGCTTGATCAGGCGCTCAAAAAAGACAATGGCCATGAGAAGATCACCGTTATGTGCTACGGAGATTCCAATACTTACGGCTATGACCCTGCTACCGGTGCAAGATATCCCCATGAAAAGAGATGGACTACCATTCTCGGACAGATGCTCGGGGACAGATACGAAATCATACCGGAAGGTCTGAACGGAAGGACGACGGCATACGACAGACCGGGAGCTGCGTGGAAGAACGGCAGCAGCAGTTTTGTCGCATGTCTCGGCACCCATAAACCGGTGGATATACTGACGATCATGCTCGGAACAAACGATGTCAACAAAGAACTCGGACTAAGCGCAGAGAAGATAGCCAAAGGAATGGAAGAACTGGTAAAGCTTGCGGAAGACAATGCGCCGGACCTGCAGGGCTATGTGCCGCGGATCATAGTGATCGCTCCTGCTGCGATTGGAGATAATTATGAGAATTCACCTTTTGCATACGAGCTGACTCCGGAGGCAGTGCAAATATCATACGATATAGCTCCACTGTACAGAAAAGTCGCAGAGGAGCACTGCTGCGAATCTATAGACGCAACAGAAACTGTCGAAGTATCTGCTATTGACAGCGAGCACCTTAGCGAAAATGGACACAGACAGCTAGCAGAACTCATTTACAACACGATCACGCGCGGCGAATAAGATCTATAGACTGCATGAATTTCAACTGAGTAAGGATGGCTTTCGCTGACTTAGCGTATAAGCAAAAAAACTCCGCTGCTGAGTGATCATCTCTCAGCAACGGAGTTTCTTTTAATATCTTCAGCTTGATATGGATGCTGTCATATCCGTATCAGTGTTTAGGAACTGTTCCCGGCTTCACTCCCGGTATGATACTGATCCTCTCCTCTGCTGTAGCTGCGATCTTGCCGAAATCCTGCAGTTCCTCTTCGCCTCTCAGTACTCTCAGACATCCTGCAGCAAGAGCTTCCATTTCAAATTCACCGGCCATGACTTCTACAGGAGCTATGAATGAAACGTGCTCGCTGATATAGTCAGT
Organism: uncultured Eubacteriales bacterium; assembly: GCA_902774265.1. Classification (GTDB taxonomy): domain Bacteria; phylum Bacillota; class Clostridia; order Peptostreptococcales; family Anaerovoracaceae; genus Crickella. The sequence goes on along the minus strand of CACYHR010000044.1, from coordinate 27,669 downwards.
GATATAGTCCGAGTAAGCAATTCCGCCTGTCAGGATGATACGGTCGACTTTTCCGCATACTACGGCAGCAAGTTTGCTGATGTCTTTGGCTACATTGTATGCCATAGCCTCATAGACGATAGCTGCATACTGATCGCCGTCAGCTATCATTTTTTCCACATCTCTTGCGTCAGCATTGCCGAGATGTGCGATAAGTCCGCCCTTGCCGTGGAAGAGTTTCATAGCTTCTTTGTAAGAATATTTGCCGCTGTAGCAGAGATCCACAAGTCTCTTTGCACTGACTCCGCCGCCTCTCTCAGGTGTGAAGTTACCTTCATCGTCGTTTACACTGTCGATGTTGACTCCGTCCTTGTAAAGTCTGATCGAACTGCCGCCGCCGAGATGAGCTACGATGAATGTGCACTCATCAAATTTCCTGCCGAGCTTTTCCTCAGCGCACTTAATAGCCATAGCTCTTGTATTGAGAGTATGTCCTACAGTGAAATGAGGGATCTCAGGAACTCCGCTGACCCTTGCGACAGGCATTTTTTCATCTGTTCCTATTGCGTCGTAGATGCATACAGGTATGCTGTATTTTTTGTTGAGATCGAATGCGATCATGCTGCCGATCAGTGAAGGGTGCTTTGCCAGATCCTCAGGTCTGGTAAGAAAATCGATCATAGCCTGATCGATGCCTATAGCTCCGTGAGGACAAGGGACGATATTGCCTCCTCTTGATACAGCGGCGGTGAGAGAGTCGAAGCTCATTCCGTTGCTTTCGAGCGATTCTCTGATCTTGTTGTATCTGAACTCATACTGCTCTGTCACATCGCCGAAAGGAGCCAGCTCCTCTGTCGTATGGCGAATGGTGTCATTGAACATTTCTTTATCGTCATCATAGACTGCAATCTTGCTTGATGTGGATCCGAGATTCATTACCAGTATTTTTTCCTTGCCCATATAAGTCCTTTCTCTGTCTGTATTCATCTTCAGTTAAAACGATATCCATTACTGATCACCTGATCAATCTGAGTTATTGTATCATAACTCAGCTGCAAAAATGTGATGAGTCAATGGGGAGATTAGAGCAAAAAAAGACCCGAAATGCTAGAAGGGCCTGTTGCTTTTGCGAATTTTGCGTTAAAAAAATAATAATCAAAAGAGGATGAGAATCTCCTTGAATTGTATTTTTTCTTGTTGTACTATTCTGTTTGATTCAGAAATTACAGAAGGCTGTGCGTGCATTCAGTACGCATGGCTTTTATCAAAAGAAGGAAAACGGAGGTACTCAGAATAAAACGATGAGTGAGAAAAAGGGTGTAAGTGCAATCGATTTCTTTTGCATAGGATTTGGCGCCATTGTCGGAGTAGGCTGGGCTGTTTCGATCAACAGCTGGATGGCCGGAAGCGGCGGCCCGCTGCCGGCGGCTGTGGGATATATGCTGGCGCTGATAATAATGATACCTATCGCTTTATGTTACTGCGAACTCTGCGCAATGCTGCCTGTATCGGGCGGAGGAATGGCGTATGCCTTCAGAGCATTCGGCGATAATATAGCCTTTATTTCGGGATGGGCGGCTTTTGGTGCATTCGTGACTATTATCCCGTGGGAAGCTATTTATGTAGTTGATATTCTAAGCATTTTGATACCTGTGTTAAAGGCTGGGGCTCCGCTGTACACACTGGCAGGCGCCGACATATATCTCGGTCACATCGTCGTCGGTCTGGTGATCTCAGTCATACTTTACCTTATAAACAGAAAGGGTGTTACTTCATCGGCTTCAATACAGAAAATTCTCTGTTTTATTCTGGTAGGTGCCGGCATACTGGCAATGATTTTTGCGATGTTCAAATTCGATACCGCCAATTTCCAGCCGATATATGAGAACATCGGTAAGGGAACGCACAAATCTTTTATCGGCGGTGCGATGGTAATACTTGCATCCGCGCCGTTTTTCCTGGCCGGATTCGAGACTATTCCTCAGGGCATTGAAAGTGCCGGTGGAGACGTCAAATCCGTGGGAAAAACCGTAGTTCTTACGGTAGTGTTATCCTGCTTTTTCTATGCTCTGCTGCTGTTCACACTGGGCGGAGCAATGCCGTGGAAGGAATTTATAGGCTTTGACAGCCCTGCTGCGGCTCTGCTGTTCCGTGATGTATACGGCGGACCGATAGGAATGGGTCTTTATCTCTTTATCCTAATCGGAGCTATTTCCGGACTGATCACTACATGGAACGGATTCATGATGGCATCCTCACAGATACTCATGGCCATGGCGAGAGTCAGTATAGTTCCGGATGTACTGGCTGAGCAGCATCCTGTCTACAAGACTCCGATCAACGCTCTCAAGGTCTGCCTGGTCGCATCCATAGCAGGACCTTTCCTCGGAAGCGGACTGATCGGATCACTCACTACATTCTCCGCAGCAGGCTATGTGACAAGCTGGATGATAACCGCATACAGCCTCATAAAGCTGAGACATACAGAACCGACCCTCAACCGTCCGTACGAGATCCCGGGCGGGGAAAAGACGGCCTGGTTCGCAGGCATCAGTATGACAGCATTGCTCGCCCTCCTCATCATACCGGGACAGCCGGTATTCATGGGCGGCTTCGCTACAGCGATGTTCGCCGGATGGATGTTTATAGGACTTGTGCTCTTTATAATCGACTACCGCCAGCGCAGGCATTATTCACAGCTCAAGAGAGCGTCGTTTCTCTTTGCCAGTATGATGGCGCAGGGCGACACAGTACTGCCTGAATATACTGAATTCTTTGAAGATGATTACAGATATCTTTCTTTCGTTGTTCCTAAAGAGGCCGATTACTCAGGCAAGACACTGATAGAACTCGGATGGGGCAAGAGCCAGAACGTATTCATAATCAAGATAGAGCATGGCACGCAGATGATATTCCTGCCTAACGGCAAGACGCAGGTATTCAAGGGAGACCGCGTGTTCGCTGTAGGTATAGAAAAATCCATAATCAGATTCCGTGACGGACAGTACATAGGTGATAAGTATACAATGGGAAATCTCAAGGATTTCATGGGTCTGGGATCCACAGAGGCTCAGGTACCGCTGATCTGCAAGGTAGTCAAAGTAACCAAAGACGCGCCGTACTGCAACAAACCTCTTAAATATTCCGGAATCACAGATTATACACAGTGCATGGTCATAGGACTGCAGTCGCTCGGCAAGACATTCATGATGCCTGATGCGGACACTCTGATAGAAGAGGATGACGACCTCTGGGTAGTCGGACTCGAGGAAAACATCGAAAAATTCCTCAGCCTCACAGAGCCTGCAGGCAGCCCGGAAGCTACGGCATGATAATGTATGAACGATAAAAATAACTCCGGATAAAAGCAGTGAGTCTGCTTATCCGGAGTTTTTTGTCAGTAAGTACGATGCGGCGTTGCCGCCTGGGAGCTGCTAAATATTATCCACTTCAGTAATATCCGAAAATCCTTTGCCCAGTCCCCATACCATACTTATAGGCATAACAGTTGCGAATGCATGTGCATCCTTGTTTGCTATGTATTTCTTTATCTTCATGCTCTCCGAAGGTGTGCAGATAACAGTAAGCGTCCTGCGTTCTTCCTTCGTATACTCTCCTCTGGATACATGTGATGTGACTGCGCGGCCGATATCTTTCATTATATATTCCGTGATCTCTTCGGATGTTTCTTTGCTGCTTGCAATTATGTCAAACTGTACGAATTTGCCGCTGTAACCGATAGTGATCATCGAAATGACTTTAGCCGCAACAAAGGCGTTTACAAGAGCATACATCGCAATATTGGTATCGAATACAAAAGCTGAGATTGCGATTATCGTCATGTCGATAGCCATCTGTATATCGCCGGTCCTGAGATGGTTGAAGCATTTGAATTTGAGTATCCTTGAGATCGAATCCGTTCCGCCTGATGAATATCCTCCTATGTAGCCGACACCTGTTGCCAGACCGTAAAAGACTCCGATCAGCAGGGAAGCCAGCAAAGGATCCGGCGAACTCAGGAATTCATAGTCGATATGTTCAAATATAAACAGCATAATAGGATATGCGAATCCGAGTGCTATTATACGCCGTACTTCACCCTTGCCCATAGTAAAATAAGCGATGATAAGGATCACCATTGACAGTGAGTAATATACCAGTGAATAACTGACAGGGAAGAAGTGAGTGATGATACGTACTACGCCCGGAATACCGCCTGATGTCATGCCATTAGGTATCATAACGAATATCTGTACAGAGGAGCCGCAGAATGCTGAAACCAGCACTATCAAGGCTTCTCTAAAGAATTTGCCTGCTTTTGTTTTGGGTGATCTGAACATCTTATTAATCCTCTTTAACATTCATTGTCTATGCCGCAAAGCTAATCATATTCATTAAAATACTCAAAGTCAATCGAAACAAAGCAGCAGCGATCAAAATCCGCATAAATTGCAGTGTTAATATTCAAAATAATTTGATTGAAATGGCAGTAGTTTAGAATTATAATAACTCTTCTGAAAACCCGTCGGGATCATCGGGGCTGATATATTATTAGGAAGGTGATGGATATGGATTTTTTCACTAATTATTTGCTGCCGCCTCTCGTCGGTGCGGTTATAGGTTATTTCACCAATCTCATAGCGGTCAAAATGCTTTTCTTCCCTCATGAGGAGAAGCGGATATTCGGCTGGCACGTGCCGTTTACACCCGGCGCGATCCCTAAGGGCAAGGCCCGCCTTGCGAAGTCTGCGGGCATGATAGTACAGAATGAACTCTTCACGGGAGAAGATATCTCGGTAAGACTTCTTTCGGATGAAGTCGAGAATCCTATTATCGACAAGGCTATGAGTATTCTTGATGAGGAGATACGCGATACAGGAGCCATATTGACCGGAAGTGCCGAGAAATATGACAAACTTGAAGAGAGCTTTATTCAGCTTCTCAATATGAAAATACTGGAGGCATTCAAAAAGATGGATCTGCCTGAGCTGGTCAAAGATGAGGGCGGTCAGATGATCAGGCAGCACATCTCAGAGTCGCGTATCCTCAGGACGCTGGTTTCGGATAATCTGGTAGACATTGCGATGATAAATGTCGGCCGTAAGATGGAGGAATTTATCGAATTACGAGGACCGGAAATGATCGGAGAGATCACTTCCGAAAAGATACATGATCTGGGTAAGCGTACGCCTCTGTATGTACTCGACCTCGCAGGATACGATCCTGAATTTGTCAGAAACAAGATACAGGCGGCTTACCGTGAATCTGTAGTCAACGCTGTAAATTCTGCGCTTAAACGGATCAATGTATCGCAGGTGGTTGAGGACAAGATCAATTCAATGTCTGTCGAAGAACTCGAAAAAGGCGTACTGACAGTCATGAAGACGGAGCTGAACATGATAGTAAGCCTCGGCGCCCTTATTGGACTGGTTATAGGCTGCATAAACATCATCGTTTAATGCGCACAAACAGCGGCGCATTCTGTGATACCATTACTGAAATACAGTTGGGAACTAATCGAAAAACGGGAATATCGGAAACATTAATACCGTGAATATATCAGGGAGCAATAGTGACAGCATGATTCAGAAAACATATCACATACATGAATATACTGAGGCGAAGTTTAACTCAGTGCTTGACGAAATCGCTGCGATGCCGGAATATGAGTCTTCGTCGCAGATACTGCTCATTATGCTGGAGCAGGGATGGGACAAAACTGTTATCAATAGAAAGATCTCAATGGTCAGGACCGTACTGCCTAAGGTGCAGATCGCCGGAGCGACTCACTTTGACAATATGCTTGTGCTGGGAGGTACAGCACCGAATAACACCATTCTTACTTTCATGTTTTTTGATAATCCTGCATTTGAGATCGGACGCTTTGAGCTGAACGGAATCAGCGAAGATGAGGCGGGCAGAGAACTGGGACAAATGATCGGCCGGAATGAAACGCCTAAGTGCCTTATGACGCTGATATCAGGCAAACCGCTTGATGTCGAAAGAATGCTGGAAGCTGCGGAGGAAGGCAATCCGGATATCCCTGTATTCGGTGCGACTGCCGGACTTGATTCGTTAATTCTTCATGATGGCTCGATATCATATGTCATAGATGATGAGGGGGTACATGAAAGTTCTCTGCTTGCAGTTCTGTTCTGCGGCAAAGATCTGCATATCAAGGCATCATACAATTTCGGCTGGACGGAAGTTGGCCGCATTATGACTATCACAGGTCTGAAAGATCCGTATACTGTCACTGAAATAGACGGCATGACGGCAGCAGACATATTTGAGAAATATTTGGGGATACCGTGGAGAAGGCTCGATATGGCGACGGAGAACATATGTGAATTTCCCCTCTCTGTCTCACGCGATGTCAAGGGAGAAGAAAAGGCTAAGCGTCATATGGCGAGGATCCCTTATTCGTGGACGGATGATGGCAGTCTTCATTTCGCGGTTGCTATGCATGAGGGTGAGGAGATACGATTCACATACGGTCTGCCTCAGAATATATTCGAGCAGGTTAAGGACGATTCGGGCAGTTTTATGAGCTTTGTGCCTCAGGCAATGCTGATGGTCATATGTATGAACCGCATGATATTTCTCAGAGATGCTGAACATATCGAGACAGACTACTATCGCAATCTTGTGCCGGAAGCAGCATTCATGCACGGCAATTCAGAGATCTTCAGAAGCGGAGGTGCAGGAGGAGAAATGCACAGCGCACTGATCGCGGTCGGATTTCGCGAAGGCAGCGACATGACAGGTGCGAGATCACTCATCAAATTACCGTTTGACGAAAACAATATGGCCAGAGATACAGTGATCCCGCTCGATCTGAGGCTGATGTCCTTCATGAAAGCCGTAACTGGCGATCTCGAACGGGCCACCGAAGAACTCATGCAGCTCAAGAACAATCTCGAGGATGAGGTCGAAAAGAAGACCAGGGAAAATGAAGGCCTGTCGCTGCATGTGGTGCAGACTCTTGCGGATGCCATAGATGCCAAGGATACATACACCAACGGCCATTCGGGCCGTGTTGCTGACTACTCACGCGAGATAGCGAGGAGATACGGATACAGCGAAAAAGCGCAGAATGAGATATACATGATGGGTCTGCTGCATGATGTAGGCAAGATAGGCGTGCCGGATGCCGTGATCAACAAGCCGGGCAAACTGACCGATGAGGAGTTTGCGGAAATGAAAAAGCATCCTGTGATGGGTGCAAAGATCCTCGGCAATATCGAAGAGCGTCCTGAACTCGTGACCGGCGCCAGATGGCACCATGAACGCTGGGACGGCAGAGGATATCCGGACGGTATTTCGGGTATGGACATCCCTGAACAGGCGCGCATCATAGCCGTAGCAGACGCATATGATGCTATGACGAGCAACAGAAGTTACCGCGGCGCTATGGAACAGTCCAAAGTCCGCAGCCAGATAGAGGGAGGACGCGGATCACAGTTCGATGAGCGATTTGCGGATATCATGTTGCAGATGATGGACGAAGACACAGAGTACAACATGCGCGAGAAATAAAAATGTCGATCTAAGAGAAAGGACACAGGGGGTTAGAGCTATGAAACGAATGATTTCAAAAACGCTGGTATTTGTGCTGATGCTTGCTGTCGTATTTACGATGATGCCGAATACCATACAGAAAGCCTATGCTGACTCCGGCGATCCCGCTATGGTGATCGGCTCATCGGTTTTGGCAAAGAATGTAAATAAAGACGGTCTGCAAAAGGTCTGGTTAGGAAGATACCTTGAGCCTAAGACCAAAAAGCGCATGTGGTATGTGATCGGATATGACGGACAAGGCAGCAACCCGGCATCGAGGGAAGGATTGATCACGATTCTCCATAAAAATATACCGTCATTTAGCGGCGGAGAAAGATTCTCCGGAAATTCTAATGTGTCGTATGCGAATCAGTACTCTGTCGCGAACATCAGATGGATAGTGAATTCATACTATAACGGTGATGGAGACTGGAAGTGGAATAACTCTAAGGAAAAAGGAATCATAGTCAAGCGTACCCTGGAAGGCGGCGGGAGCAATTACGGCGAAAAAGGGTATGATGAGAATAAGATCAAAGGCAATCCTGTAGAAGACGCCGGCTTCTGGCTCCTTTCCTGTGGAGAAGCTGAGGCTTTGCCGGGTGGAATAAGACATTTATATAACGATAATTCATGGTGGCTGCGATCGCCGGGCCAATATGATGGTAAAGTAGCTTATTGCTGGACCGATTATAATTATGACTTTACCGCTGTAATCCGGGATGGAGTGAGCACTGATACCTATCATGGTGTGCGCCCTGCATGCGATCTGGATATGAACGCCATACTGTTCACATCTGCAGCGGAGGGCGGTAAGGTCAGCGGATCGGGTGCTGATGCACTCACCAAAGTGGGTAATAACAAGAACAGCGAATGGAAACTTACGATAAGAGACGCAGATCGTAGGAATTTTGCAATCACTACCTGCAGCGACTCATATGATAGTGCAAGCGGTATGGTAACGTTCCGATACAGCGGAGCTAAAGCAGAATCAAACAGTTTTATTTCTGCCATCATCGTGGGAAGTGATGACAGCATCAAGTATTACGGCAGGATAGCAGAAGCATCTAAAGAAGGCGGGCAGGTCGCTGTCAATACATCCGGAAAAATGGAAAGCGGCGACAAGCTGTATGTATTCAATGAACAGTACAATGGTGACAAGACTTCGGACTACGCTTCTGATTTAAAAGAACTTGCCCTGCCAACGACAGGATCTCACAAGTGGGCAGCAGCCACCTGCACAGATCCGAAAACATGTGAAATATGCGGAAAAACTGAAGGAAAAGCATTGCCTCATGACTATAAGGTAATTGCCGGTACGGCAGTCGAGCCATCCTGCACAAATGTCGGGAAAGAAGCAGATCAGAAATGCTCTCTCTGCGGCGATGTGATCGAAGGTAAGGCTCTCCCTGCCCTCGGCCATGAATGGGTCGTTGACGGAACTACCGATAAGGATGGCTGGCGCTCCTGGACTACCGGAGACAGGGTGCATCAGGAACGCAGATGCAATCGCTGCGAATTTGCGGAGCGGAGAGAATATGAGCAAGACCACGAACACAGCAGAGCTCCGATGAGTAAAGATGATGGGACCCCTGCAACGTGCACAGCTGACGGTGTAAGGGCGCACTACGTCTGCACATGCGGCGGCTGGTTCGAAAACTCCGGAGCCGGAGCCGGATCAGAACCAAAACCTCAGGAAGATTTTGTTATAAAGGCTACCGGGCACGAATGGAACGCTGCTGACTGCGAACATCCGAAAACATGCAAAATCTGTGGCGAAAAAGAGGGCAGTAATCTCGGTCACTCCCGGAAATTCACCGGCTGGACCTGGATAGGAAATGAAGAACGGGGATACTCGGAAGCAGTTGCCGGCTACATATGCATCAGAGAAGGCTGCGGTGATATCATAAACAGGCGGATCACACCGACAACAAGAGTTGTTCAGCCGGGCTGCACGAGCGGCGGATGGACAGAATACAGAGTGGAGATCGCATCGGTAAATGCACCCGATCTCACTACCAGGAGCAATCAGAAAGAGGCAAAGTTTACTGACCCGAAAGGTCATGACTATCAGGAAGTCAAAAATACTGCCGTTGCCGCGACCTGCACTGAGCCCGGCAAAGAAGCTGATCAGAAGTGCTCTCGATGTGATGCTGTTATTGACGGTACGGTTATCCCTGCGCTTGGTCATGACTGGGGTGAATGGACTGTGACCAGGCAGGCAACAGAGACCGCTGAAGGCGTTGAGACCCGTGTATGTAAAAATGATCCTTCGCATAAGGAGGAACGCAGCATTCCGCGGTCAGACCACAAACATAATTTAAGTTCTGTTGCTCCGAAAAATGCAACATGCACAGAGGCCGGTAACATAGGGTACTATATCTGCAATAAGGGAGATCATCCTTGCGGCAAGTGTTTTTCAGACAAAGATGGCAAAAAAGAAATCGATAAGGAAACAGACGGTGAATTCGATGAAGTAGTTTACTGTGCGGAATGCGGGACCGAAATCAGAAGAACACATCGCGCAGCTGCTGCACTCGGTCACGACTGGGATGAATGGACTGTGACCAAACGATCAACAGAGACCGAGGAAGGCGTTGAGACTCGTGTTTGTAAGAATGATCCTTCGCATAAGGAGACAAAATCTATCCCGAAGCTGACGCCGTCCGAACAATATGTCATAGATATTATCAGCAGCCTTCCGGATGATCCGGCAAAGGCCAACGCGGATGATGTAGCAAATGCTGTTGAAGCATACAAGGCACTGCCTGATACGGCTAAGGGCAGTATCAGCTCATCGGAGCTTGATAAACTCCAGGCGGCTGTGGACTATCCGGCTGCTGCGATTAAAGCGAAGATAAGCTCAGTAAAGGCTGTGAAAGGAAGAAAGGCTGTAATCAAATGGAAGAAATCCAATGGCGCAGACGGATATCAGCTCAGCTACAAGGCTAAAGGCATCAAGGCTAAGCAGATCAATATCAGCAATGCCGGGACATTAAGGAAGACCGTTAAGAAGCTGAAAGCCGGAAAGAAATATGCTTTCAGGATCCGTACATATACGAAGGTTGAAAACCTGTCTGACGGCGCTATCAAAAAGGTATACGGCAAGTGGTCGAATGAAAATCAAAGCAAAAAGATAAGCATAAGGACACACATACACTCATCAGAGGCATCTCCCCCGCGGAGGTGCCTTTTGCGATGCAGAAGCGATTTGAAACAAGCGTTTCCCGTAGACGGCCGCTTATTCGGTATCTTTCAGGATTCATCACCCGATCGCTGGGGAAGAACATTAATGAACAGAAGAGAACGGAGCCTTGCTGAAAAGGAAGGCAGGAAGCCGGATAAGCTTTTTGACAGCGACTATCTTCTTGGAGTTTATGACGGAACGCGAATGGGAGGACTTCGCTTTAAGACTGATGAAGACGGGCCGTTTTTATCTGATGATTCTGATAGTGCCTTATGGAAATGAACTTGCTCTTAATGTGAGTGAAACAGATAACAGCATATCAATAGATCTTGCACTTTCGGTTGCCGTAAGATTCGGAATCGATAATAATCGTGCTGACAAAATCGCATCTGAAATAGTTACTGCAGTCAAAGATAACTGGGAACACATAGCGAGAGGGAGCGGCTTATCCAGAGGACAGATAAAATACATGAAGACTGCTTTTGAAATAAATATCTAACTATTCAGCTTTCCTTAGATACTGATGACTATACAGAGTACCTGCTGTGGTATTGCAAGGCAGATCTGAGAATAATCAGTTGGAGACATGGGGCGGTTCGCTGTCTCCTAGCGACCCACCGAGCCTGCTATCTCCCCTAACAATTCCATGACCTCACGGTTATACGGATTCGATTCAAGAAGCGCCACAGGCACGATTGGTTCCCCTTTGGCACCGTTTCTGTAAAATGCAATGATGTCTGTGATCAAAGATTCCGTGTCTTTTTCAAGTGTCTTCCGGATCTGGGGCGTTATATCCTCATTTTTTTCCGGCGGGATAAACAGCGGACTGTCCGAATGTAACAAGTTTGGATACTTTTCTTCAATGAGCATCAGAAGTTCGAAATCCTTTTTTGTCACTTCCGGATCATCGTGGACAAGATAGACACATCCGGTCTCAGTCTCAAGGTCGACGGTCTCGTGAAGAAAAGACGTTTTTCCTGCATTTTCCAACCATCCTGAGTTATAGCTCCTCAGATTAAGAACTATCGGAATGATTCCGGAGGAAGATATGGGCTTGTCCATATCGGAATAAAAGTCCTTGACGTATCCTTTTCTCAGGGGGCGATACGTTCTCTTTAGGAATTCGCTGTGATAGTCACTGTCCAGCATGCTTTCCAATATCACATCCGTTTCATGATATCCGAATACTTTGTCGAGAAAATCGACGGGAGCACTTCCTCCCATAGCACGACAGTTTACTTCGATAAGAACCGGCCCTTTCTCATCGATCATATACTCTCCATGAACAGGACCGTCGGTGATCCCAAGCGCGCGGACTGTCTCGAATGCATACTCGACGAGTTCTCGCTCTTTCTTATCGAGTTCCATGACCGTTTCCAGGCCTCTGTAAATGATAGCTCCCGAAGCCAACTGCTTCTTATAATACTTGAACACTGACGTCAAGGCGGGAATCCCGTTTCTGCTGATCGTATTCACGATGTATTCCTCACCGAAAATGCGTTCCTGAAGAATAAGTCGGTTTTCTTCTTCCCCAAACATATTCTCTGCCGTCTCCTCCTGTCGAAATGCTTCCAGCACTTCCTCCCTGCCATGCACCATATGTACACCGACAGAAGCAACGCCATGATCGTGTTTCAGAACCAAATCTTCTGATCCAATTTTTTCCATGAATCTCAGGCAGTCTTCACAAGAAAAAACCTCCATAAATCGTATGGATCTGAGTCCGACCTCCTGTAGAGTTCTATGCATAACGCTTTTTTGTGTCATCTTGTCGATATTAGAAGCAGGATTGCCCGTCATTCCCAGATCGTTTGCCAGCCGAGTCCCTATGATGACTCCTTCTTCTCCACCTACTAAGACAAGAAATGGATCCAGTTCACGTATCTCCTTAAGAGTCTCCTCGTATTCAGGGTTTTCCCTGATGATAGTGATTGGGTAATCTATCCTTGAATACTTGCTTTCCCTTTCCGCATCCATGAGACTTCTCGCATATCCTTCGGGTATATATGCTTCGAGTATGACCGGCTCAAATCCTCTCTGCCGTATATCTTCGAGAAAGTTGAAAGCTGTGGACATCGGTTCCGCGACTACTATCTTATTCGTCATGTTTTTTGTCTCCTATGGTAAGGCTCGTGGAATTCAAGCCAAAAATATACTCGTGTCTGATTTCGAACAGACCAGTCAGCAGCATTTCATTCAAAGACATTTCTTCTCTGTCTGTTTTGATGGGATAAAATGGTTTGCCCGAACTTCTGCATGTTAGGATATATTCACTGCCGTTGTGACTGATTAGAAAATCCACAGCCTTATCGATCCCACACTGGTCTATTATATATAATCCCATTTCCTCAGCGGCAAGGCATATTTTGTGCGAGACAGAAGGATCCATAGAGCTATGCATCAGACTGTCTGCTATATATGTCCCGATCTGCGCCGGGGTTTCCAGGGAGTCTACTGAAAAGCTGCTGATATTTTTCAACGGATACTCTTCGTCCAAAAGCAATATGGGCGAGTATCTTCCATTCGATCTTATAACGATCCTGTGATTGACCCCTGCTATGATAAAAAGGAGCAGAGTCACACTTATTGGGAAAGCCGCAATCAGCCCGTATCCTCCAAAGAAAATATACAGTGCTCCGCCGATAAGAGGAATGGAAACAACTTTGTCCAGAATGCCAATAACGGTCGCATACGTGCTTCTGTCCAGCGTATTGTAAATATCCCTGAGAACGAGCAGGATCCCGCGCAAAGGATAATACAGGACATATATCCATATCAGCTTCTCAATCAATGCCAGAGTTTTCGGATCGCGAATATTAAACATCGCAGCCAGGTGCTGCGGGAACAATACGAAAACAACTGACATCGCGGAACATGCCACTACGATCATCACTGCTACACGCTTGCTCAGATTGCGGATCCCATAATAATCCCCTTCCCCCTTCAGCATAGCTGCAAAGGAGGCATTGTTATCCACGATCCCCGTCAGCGCTATGGAAATGAACGAATCCAGCTGACTAAAGAGAGACATGGCCACCACACCGCTCAATCCGAATGCAAGATTCATGAAATGATTACAGAAGACGGTTGTCACCATATAACCGGCTTGTACGACTCCCGCCGGCAATCCCTTTTTTACGATCTCCTCTATACACTTTCGTGTATTGCTTACTCTGCAAAGATTCATGGAAATCTTGCCAAAATGCCAGATAAAAAGCATTACGACAAATACGAGAACGTATGACACCAGTGTGGCTGCCGCTGCCCCCTCACAACCCATTCCGAATGTTCGAATGAAAACAAAATCAAGAATGATGTTCAGCGCGTTCACCGAGATCACGATCCCCATGGAAAGAAACGGTCTTCCAATGATCGGAAAAAAATAGGTGAAGTGCATGCACAGGATTCCCACCGGAACAAAGAAACACAGGACACGTACATACGTATCGAATTCCGACCTCAACTCCTCCGGACAACCGAAAACATCGCCGAGAAAGGAGTGCGAGGCAATAAGGATCACAATAAGCACGATCCCTGTCAAAACCGACAGGCCCGATGATATCGTAAAATAGTTATCTGCATTTTTGCTCTCTTTTTTTCCCAGACATTCGGCGAAGAGAAGCGACCCTCCCAGCCCGGTTATCGTATAGATCATCGTGGCCATAAAGATGATCGGTAACGCAAGATTGATGATCGCGAAAGCATTTGAATCAAGCAGATTCGAGACGACCATACTGTCCGCAAATTCACTCAGTGAAATTCCTATAGCGGACAGCGTTGCCGGAATCATGAAACGAATGTATTCTCTGTTCAAAACAGTTCCGGTTCTCTGGTATTTTGGATATGTCATTATCTTTTTGTCTGCATTTTGCAGAACTATTCTCTAGTTTTAATATAGCTATAAATCAAACCTAATTATATACGATTTTTCGAAGCATGTAGAGACATCTATGATTTTTCGCCCGAGGGATCTCATAATATATCTACCTGAATTATCGTTGGACAACACTTGGACGTCTGTGAATTATGCCTTCGAAATTTGTACAAATTATGCGTTTTTCCGTTCTTTGAGTGAGACCATTTTTGCAACCATTTGCGAAATCCCTGCATCGCCTGGAATCGCCCGTGTTCGTTGCAAATAAAGAGCTCCAGAGATTATTCTCTGGAGCCTGATCAATGGTGAAGGCGACAGGAATCGAAGCCGGGTTATGAATAGCTTCGTGCTTCCCCTTTCAGATTATGCTTCTTCGGTTACACCGGTATCGCGGCTCCACCGTTTATTCCAAAGTGCAATTATCTCAGCCCTCTTGGATTTGCGCAGCATGTAGAGACCGCTGATGAGCAGTCCTGCTTCTATAACGGTAAGAAGTGTAACGGACCAATCCGGGAGATTCAATCCGAGCATTGACAGTTTATCACTTGCGCTGAATGCCATAATGTCGTGCAGTGAATGGCCCAGTATGATAGGCCAGATATTACCGGTCCTTATATAAACAGCGCCGAGGAATACTCCCATAAAGAGTGTCAGCAGAGCCTGTTTAAGAACGTCCGAAAGACCCATCGAAACAATATTCGTCACGTGTGTCAGTGCAAATGCCGCTGCAGGGATTACTGCCATCAGGATTATCTTGTTTTCATCCTTCCACTGCCTTGCCAGATATGAGATGCCGACTTCGCGGAAAGCGACCTCCTCGCCGGCTCCTGCCATTATTGCAGCAAGGAATGACGAGAGGCTGATAGCTCCAAACGGAATGCTTTTAGCTAAGTATCCAAACACACTGAACAAGAACACCCAGTATATATAGAGCGGTATAAGCAGCCTGAAGGATTTACCCCAACTGCCGCTTTCAGGTTTCCACTTGTACTCAGGCGAGAAGAACCGGAACCATATGACCAGTGCCAATATGCTTCCGATAGTGCTCCCTGCTCCCAACCCGATTTTACTATCTATGCCGGCATGCTTACAAATAATCGCAGAAGTAGCTCCTATAACAAAATCGATGAGCACAAAGTTAAAGTACATCAGCAAGATTACCCCCAGTATAGTATGCTTGTTTAAAAACTTGTGCTCTTTAGTCTTTTTCACTTTGGACATATAATTATACCTCGCTAACTAAAACTACTATTGCAATTTTAATGAGAGAAGTCTATGGTTTCAAGCCTTAATTATGTATCAGTTCAGATACAGATAACCAGATTCGAATTTCTTACTTACTTAGTAAATTCAACGGCCTAGCATTCAGCCCCGAAATCTAATAACAACCGGAGCGCTGACATGTTTTGACCCATGGAAGGCAACATGGATACGGACGTTACAGGCCAGGAAGTATACAGCTCCGCGGGGTCTTAGGTCAGCCACGTCACACAATGGCACTACATCAACTGGGGAGAGCCTGTATCTTTCATAAATAGCAGGAGAACTGAATAAGATAGTTTATTTTATGTTCCGTTAAACATGAAAACTGTTATTCAACCAGGAGCTTTGCTCCTGGTTGAAAATGCCATAATCTTTCCCGGAAGAATGTTTCGGATGAAGTTATGGAAATGTTATAGTAAAATAAAAGGCGTAATAAGCGGTGTAAATTTGTATATATTATGATATTGTTCAATAAATATACTATCCGGCAGTCTGTGTGAATTGTGCCTGCAGGGAGCAGGCAATGCAGATGTTCGTAAAGACAGGGGGTATTGAAATGTCATGTACAGTGAAAAGGATTTTGATCCTTATGATCGCGGCAGCGTTATGTCTGCCTGCAGCGTTGGGACTGAGCTCGCTGAATGGAGATGTGTTCGCGGAAGTGGGATCCATCGCTGACGGCGAAGACATTTCATATGATAAGAACGGCGGCGTGCTTGCGAGCATGGGCTTTGACACGTCAAAAATGCCGGAGGACTATGATCCGGATGCGACGACCAATCCGTACGGTTCTGATGTAACAAATCTGAGTGAAGTGGACGAGGCGGTGCTTTTCGATATTTCACATTCTGATTCAAATAATGCGAATCAGGATGATCGAAACAAGTCTTTGCTGTACGGGCACAACAAAAAACTAAACGGGAATCTTAATGAGTTCCTGGATAAGCCGATAAAAAATGTAATACCTTATGATACCGAAACCGGCGGAGCTAATCCAATAAAACAACATGACTTTGTGGATGCGGTAAAGTGCGATATAAACGGAGACGGAAGAGCCTCGGCTGTCGCTATAGTCTATACACATTACCATTACAGGGACATATCTACACAAGAAAAGACTGACAAAAATCTATATATGTGCCTTTACGATCCCGTAAGCGGAAGGTATTCCGATAGTGTTGTTATCACAACGCTTACAGGTTATGTAGCGTCCTATAACTTTCAGGTACAGTCCCAGCTCCAGATAACTGCAGGCGACTACGATAAGGACTCGGTCGATGAGATCGCGGTCTATGCGCCTACAGGGGAATTGTTCGGCACAAATTATGTCAAGGTATTCGACCTTACCGATGGTAAGGAGTGCCAAGATCCTTACGATATCGGCTCATGGAGATGCGCATGGAATTATGCGCTTCCGAAAAATACCTCAGGAACTGTTACTGTGTTTATACCAAATACACGGATGACAGGGTTTTCCAACGCGTATAACGATATCGATCTGACGTCCGGGGATGCGGATAATGACGGCATAGACGACCTGATTATTTCCTGCGGGGCATCAGATACTGATTATCACTATGGAAATATCGGTTCAGAAGATTTGATTAGAAAATCTCTCCCGAGCAAATCCGTCCTGCTATACGGAAGTGATAAGGGCCAGATGCTGAGAGACTCGCAGAATATCTCATATGGGGGACAGGAGCTTATCAGAGTTTCATTTGCGTTTGGAGATGTGGACGAAGACGGAAATGAAGATATGTTCCTCGCCGGACAACTGAGGAGTGAGCAGGATAAGAACGCATCCAGAGTTCTCGGCCGCTATATATACGATAAAGACAAGGGTGAAATGGTGCTTGAATCCATACAGAACATGGCTGTCGTAGACGGATCGACAACGGAAGAGGGCAAATTTGTTTCTGCAAACGGCTGGGATGAGAACTACTACAGCGCACCTCTCATGAAGACGAATCTTGCTGTAGGTAATATATCGGGAAGCGCCGGCGATGCCAAGATATATCTTGACAGTGTGCTGTACTCATATGACAATGGAGTGTTTGAGATCGTGGATGAACTTGAGGATGATTCGACGGATGACGACAAAGCTAAAGGCAGTGCTTTATTTGCCGGAAACAAGGCGATGAAGCTCGCAAATGGAAAACCTTCGTCCTACTATGAGTTCGGGGCAGACTGCGCCAACTTTACCGCTTCGGTCGCGGATCAGCTGATCGTGAACAGGGTCAGTACAAGAAAAGCAGCTATGCAACATGGCGAGGATTTCGTAAATGCCGGTATAAAGAATGCATCCTCCATGATCATAAGTGATGGAAACGGAAATCTGACAAGGTGCGATCCCTTCGAAAAGAATACTGAGGACAATTATCATTTTTACGGGGCGCCGACTCTTATCATTGCGGCTGACACCGATAAAGATGGCCTTATAGCTGAATATACCGGCGAGCATGATATCCAGTATCAGGATCCGGCAGTCCTTGCTGTGCTTGCTTCGCCGCCGTACTTTGAAGATGTAGCCGCGTATGATGAAGGCGGAATGCTTCCGTTCCTCACTACAGATTACGGCCAAATCACCGGATCCACTCATGGAATAGAATACTCTTTCTCAAGTGAATTCGGTGGATTCCTGAATACAAAGCATGGCGTCGCTTCAGCCCACGGGATCGCCAATGTCAGTGTAGGCTGGGCAAGCGCTGAGACTTGGGGATGGGAAAAAGAAAGAGATTTTGAAATATCATACAGGACCGAGGGCGGTGAGGATGCCGTGGTCATGTACTCGATCCCGACGGAAAACTACGTATATAAAATCAGAGGCGTCATGGTAAACGACGATGGGGACTATGAGGAGTTCACCAATACGATGGTCGTGACCAAGCCTCATAAGCCGGTCACGCAGACTCTTACGATGGAAGACTATGAAGAGATCCAAAAGAGGTACTCAGACATACTCCCTGATGTTTCCAAGTATCTGACATCGACTCCGGGAGATCCGGCGTCGTATCCTATGAACCAGAATGATCTGTCGGATGAGGCAAAGTCCCATATCGACTGGAAAACCGATCACCCAGTCGATTACGGTGAGAAATGGGCCGGCACAGCATTCGGCACAGGCAGCATAACGCAGACACTCTCATATTCCAAGGAAACGCGTGACAGATATGATAACCATCTTGATGGAGCGTTCTTTTCGACAGAACTCGGTTTCGGCTCCGATGTTGATACCATGTTCTGGTTCACATCAATAGCGGGTGGAGCGACTTTCTCTTTCAGTCAGGTAGAGGGAGATATTGCGGCTTCCATTGAAGGCGCAGACTGCTCGGGAACGATAAAGAACATGCCGAGGGCCGCAAAGGACTACGGCTATGGTTTCTCATGGAAGTTATTCAAATATAACATAAAGGACAAAAACTGCACTTTCCCTGTGGTCACATATATGGTGAACGATGTTACCGCGCCGCCAAAGCTTCCGGATAATATCGAGCAGGACTTTGAGAAATCTACGGATTCAGAGATCGCTCTTACATGGACCTACAACCATGGTAACCCGCAAAGGTTTGAGATTTACAGATATGAGGACTTCCCAATCGGAGGCGGAGATAAGCTGATCGGCACTGTTGACGGAAGTGATTATAAGATCCTTAAGGATGAAGACGGGAATACGCTCAGAGACAAGGATGGGCATGTGATCCGCGGATATTCATTTACCGACAAAAATCTTACTGCCGATACCAAATATAAGTACAGGGTGAAAGTGAGGACGGCAAAACTGCCGGGTGAGAGTATATTCAGCCCTGTGATCGAGGCACGGACAGATGTCGGCACAAAGCCTGATATCTCGCTTTCTGCCGATGAACTCACTATTTATCCGGACAGTACATATGACATCAAAGCCCGGCTGGCAGATCCTGAGAACTATCAGAGCAATATAAGCTATCAATGGCAGAAATATAATACAAAGAAACGCAAGTGGGAGGATATCGAAGGCTGTAATAAGCAACTGCTGCATTTCTACAGATGCGCACCGAAGGATGCCGGGACATACCGGTGCCGTATGAATCTCGTAAGGAAGAGGGAGAGCAGCCCACAGTACATCTCAACGTTCACTGAGAGCTGCATTGTGAGCTTTTCGCTGAGATCGGTACAGTTTAGCGATATACAAGTGTTCGAAGGCGAGGGTGTCTCCAGGACAAATACGGGACTCTATGTGAATGTTTCCAATACGAGCCAGACCAGCAGGGAAAAACCTACCGGGATGGTGGTCTTTGACATTGACGGCCCGAACGGTAATATCAGGGTCGCGGAAAATATCAACGAAGAGACCGGTGATGTAACGATAAACAGCATAGAAGACCGTATCGAGGATCTCGGTGCAATCGGTTTCGTGGACGGTGGCTATGTCATCACGTGCTACTATGCAGGAAACGCGATATTCTATCCGGCAGGAGATCCTGAAGAATACCATTATCTCAGGAATATTGATTCCAGCATGTTCCTGTCTCTTCAGTCTTCGTACTATTTCGGAGAAGATCTGGCGGCCACGATGGGGCTCTTCGAATACAGTCAGAATATCTCCGGCAAGATCTCCAGAAAAGACTATACAGACAAGATCAGTACAGTTAATTTCTATAAAGCAGATGGCATCGAGAAAGGGGAACTCGTCGCTTCATGCGATATGACGAGTACAAATGCTGCCGCTGAACTGCCACTCGACAAGCGGCTCGCAAACAAGGCATATGTTGAAGTGTACATGCATGGGAGCAACGAACCGGCCGCGTCAAAAGTGATCGTTACACGCAAGGTGCCGCTGGAGATAGACGTAAAAGATAAGACCACAGGTACAGGAACACTTCTGGAGCAACTGACAAGTGATGATTTAGAACTTTCAGGCGGCATAGATCCAAAGAAAGAGAATATACCGACAGCCGACGGCAACAAGAGCCTGTCTGACTTTATGCTGTTCAAGTACTATCAGCAGAATGGTGATTATATATGCAGCTCTAAAAATTTCGATTCCGGTAAGTTCATTCCTGCGTCGTATTACGGTGCCGTTGAGCTGGAAGCTGTTACAGGCGGAGTTGACACAAGCTGGTTCTATACACCTGTATATAAAAAGGGCAGGTTCATGGTGGTAGGCAATTACTATCTGATATCCGCCGGGCCTGAGGACAACAGCACGGGAAGTGTCAGGATGGTATCGCCTGACAAGAAGACAGATTTCACAAAAGAAGGTTATGTAGGCGGTACAAAGATAGTGCTTAAAGCTGAACCTAATCCGGGATATGAGATCAGTAAATGGATAGTCGATGACTGCGGTAATAAGACAACATATCCGGGTACAGAAAGCTTCACCTTCACAGTCAGGAGCCAGAATACCAACGGTGCCGGGGAAGTAAACATCATTGCTGTGATGAAGCCTAAGAACAACAGGATCAAGTTCGGCTATATCGGAAGTAAAGATAGCGGAAGTGTACGCGTAACACCTGAGATACAGAGCGGTGACAATGTCCTCGCGGGGTCAAAGCTCACCTTCACGGCTACTCCTGCACCTGGATGGGAGTTCAAGGAGTGGCGCTTTACGACCCTGGGCGGTAATAATGTAGTGTCCGGCGGAACTGCAAACGAAGACGGAAGCAATACAAAGGAATACACTATGCCTGACAGCTCAGCTGAGGTGTATGCTGTATTCTCGAGGATCAGCGTCGATGTGGCCGCTGCGGAAGGGCTGGAGGTCCTGTATGTCAACAATGGAGGCGATCCTTACCATGACGTGGGAGAACTCGTAAAGACCGAGAAGGGCAGGAATGTTCCTCTGGGATCGGAAGTCATCGTACGAACCAAGCCGGGCTTCGTGCTTGCTTCCGACGCAGAATGGAATGCTTTGATCGTGAATGCTGACGGCACTGAACAAATACCTGTGACAGAGACGGAGTCACAGGGAAGGCCTGCCTGTACCTTCACGCTTCCGGATAACGCAATATCCGCTGTAGTAAATGCAAAGACCGAAAAGGGAAAATATACAGTTGAGACTGAGGCTGAAGGGGTAAAGTTTACGATCTCAGTCGACGGACAGGAGATGGAAGGCTCGACTGTGAAAGATATCGTAAGCGGCTCGCAGATAGATATCAAAGCCTCACCGGAGAACAGAGGAGAACACATTTCCGGCTGGATCATAAACGGTGAGGAGCAAGCCTCAAGAGACACGATATATACATGCAATATCACAGAGAACATGTACGTCTCAGCAACTACAGATACCGTGACCGGATACTCGATGAGCATGTCCGCAGAAGGCGGCGGTCCTCTGGAGTACATTATAAGCAATGATGAAGGAAAAGAAGTTCAAAAGGGCACAGTAGGAGAAGGCACCAGCTTAAGTACTGACGTATACAAGGGCGAGTCTGTACTCTTCCGTTCGGCTGAGGGCGATAATGAGTACACACTGACCTCCATTACTGTGAACGGTGAGAAGCAGACCCTTGATGAAGGCACTTTCAGGATCGACGGAATAGACGGTGATGTAAATATAAAAGCTACATTCAGCCCGAACAATTATTACTCTGCTGAGATAAGCAGCAAATTCAGGGATGAGCGTGCGCGCATTTTAGATAGCAGCGGCGGAGAAATCAAAAACGGCGAGATAATTCGTGCGGCAAAGAAAAGAGTCTTTGCTTTCAGTGTTGTGGTGCCTAAGAATAGTGATCCTTACGTCTGGGTCGCTGATCCGGATAAGGATCCGAGTACGTATGGCAGCAAGGAAATTCTCTGGCCGGATCCGGATGGGCATGAAACTTATAATGACGCCCTGGAGATATACCACTACAGTTACAGCTACAATCCGGAAATAATCCGTTCTGATGCGAGAATAACCGTGTCAGATCACTACACATTCTATATCAGTACCCCGGATCAGTTTACGAATTACATCAGAATGGCAAAAAGCGGAAGTACACAGGGGAAACAGACGGACGGTGTTCTGATGAATGATATAGATATGCAAAGCATAGATATCGGCCAGCTCGAAGAAGATCTCCGGCTCCAGCATATGTACGCATCTTTCGACGGCAATGGTTACACGATCAGTAATTTAAGATTATTTGCTAAGCCTGGTGAGAGGGGGTTCCGGGGATTGTTCGGAACGATCCACGAAGGTGCAGAGATCAGAGATGTAGTATTCAGCAATCTTACGATTAATGGATCAAATAATTGCGGATTCCTGGCGGATACGAACTGCGGAACCATAAGCGGAGTGTCCATCATCGGATCGAGCATAACTGTCAGCGAAGATAGCGCCAGAGCAGGGATCGCTTATGAGAACCGGGGGACGATAGAGCACTGCATGATAAGAGACCTGACTTTCCATAACAGCACTGCTTCAGGCAGTACAGTGGCAGGAGGAGTGGTATATAACGGACCGGCCCCGGGATCCGAATCATCAGATGCGTCGAATGCATCAATGACCGGAAACTACTTCGAAAATGTGGGTACTTCTGCAGGTGTTATGAAAAACAATATAGTAGCTCTTGACGGCGAGTCAGTTCAGCATAATGGCAGCTTCACATCGAATTACTACCTGCAGACATATGACACACATGATTCGCATGGTAAAAACGCGTTTGATCTGACTGAGACACCGGATGTTGAAGAATTGGCTGAAAAAGAAGTACAGACACCGGAATTCTATAGAAAACTCGCGTATGTGATGAACAACAAGCTCGGAGGAGCTATCTATGGAGTAAAGAAGAATCCGGAGGAAAAATATGTATATGTACTGACAGGAAACGACGAGCAAATCGCTGCTCCGGTCAAAGTAGAGTTTGTCTCCGGAAGTAAGATCACCAAGTACTATGTTCCGGGTAAAATCACGCTTCCGGGAGAAGATCTCTTCCCGGATAAAACGCCGGATGCATGGGAGGTCGGCAGCAGGGCATACCTTCCGGGAGAGGAGATAGATGTTCAGAATGATGTGAGGATAAACGGAATAATAGAAGATGACTTGAATGAATACACAGCGGCATTGTCGCGGACAGATGCTGCCGGTGAGGTGCTGAACACTGTCTACTACAAGAATGTAGACGATGCGATAGCAGCAGCGGATGAACGTGGCGAAAATGCATATCAGAAGCTGCAGATCATAGGAAACGCAGTCATTTCGGTAGATTCTCAGAACGTGAGCGAATATACCACCATAACAGTCAAAGCGGGAGCGTCTCTGAAAATCAGCAACAAAACCCAGATCAACAATAAAGGTAAGCTCATTCTTGAGAACGGGGCTGTGGTGCACAAATATGGAAGCCTGGTGAATGAAGGAAGTATCAGCATAGCTGAAGGGGCAAAACTCTACAACTATGGAAGTACTTTCATTAACAGGAACGGCGGTACTGTGACCGGCAAGATCTACTGTAAACCGCATATGTACGGAGCATGGAAATATGCGGATGCCCCTGACAAAGACGGAAAGTGGACAAGGACGAGTATATGTACTGTCTGCGGCGAAACGGAAACAGAAGAGATCGAACCGAATCCTTCTGCTGAAGGAGTGGAGAGCATAGAGATCACGACGGAACCTCAGAAGACTGTATTTGAGGTCGGTGATCAGTTCGAAACCGAAGGAATGCTGGTTACAGCGAACCTGACTAACGGAACCAGGGCGGCGGTAACTGATTACACTCTCACCCTCAGTCTCGGAGATGAAGCCGGGAAACCTCTCACCAATGGCGTTGTGCTGGATTCAGAAGGCAGCGGCAGGGTTATCGTAACATATGACAGATTTAGTGCTGAATATGAGATCGCTGTTAACAATACTCCGGAGCTTCTGAAACTGACTGATGCAGAGGGCAATGAGATAAGTGAAGATGAGGTGAAGCCAGGGGACATCTTTTCACTGAAGGCATCGCTCAGGTCAAGGCTTCCTTACGAGACAAGTTTTGTCTGGACCACCGGATCGGATAGTATCGTATCGATCAGCCCGAATGAGAAAGGCACAAGCTGCACGGTAACTGCAGGAGATCCGGGAAAGACAACAGTCACTGTCAAAGTTGTGGACGTGAATGGAAATACTGTAGGGACAATCAAATCCCGTTCTGTTGAGATCAGCAATGTCAGCCACATAACGGATATCAGCATCAAAGGGGATGATATCAGAATAGGCAAAAATGAAAAGAAAGAAATTGAGCTTGATATCACACCGTCTAATACGACAGATACTCTGAGTTGGAGTTCATCAGATGAAAGCGTCGCTGTCGTTGATCAAAGCGGCAATCTGACAGGAAAAGGCGGCGGCGAAGCTGTTATCACTGTTTCCGCTCCGAGCGGACTGTCCGACTCGTGCAGGGTATTCGTATATGAGAAGGCACAGGATATGACACTGCAATCAGACGGGATCCTGATGCACGAAGGAGACTTTGAAGTTATCCGGGCGGAGGCATCTAACTCCCGTGCCAATGGAAACGTAACATGGACTGTTGATTACCCGGATACGGCTGCATTCTATGTGAAAAATGAAGAAACCGGTGAGATGGAAACATCGGAAACATTCACTTCAGCATTCTCAGCAGACGGAAAGGGAACATCAGAAGCATATGCAACCATCAAAGGCCTGAAGGCGGGAACGGCGACTGTAACTGCCTCGACAGAATCAGAAAACGGAGAGACTATCAGAAAGACATGCTCTGTAACGGTCGGATCTTCATCTAAATTTGTGCACATCACATTTAACGGCGCACATGTTTCAGGTGTAGTGAAGGAATTTGATATTGCCGGTCTGAGTACCGCTGAACGCATTGTGCAGCTCTCCGCGGAATCTTCGGAACCGAATGATACATTCAGCTGGTCGACAGTGGATGATGAAACAAATCCGGTCATCAGCGTTGACAGTAACGGAAAGGTGTCGTTGAAGAGAAAGGGAACAGCAGCAGTTAAGCTTACATCAAATAGTACATACGAGACGGATATATGCCTGATCACGGTCGTTTCCAGGGCCAAGGGTGTAGAACTGTCAGAAAGCAGTATAGAGATTGAAGAGGGTAAGAGTTATAAACTCACGGCCTCTATAGTTCCGGAAGGATCCGATGGAAATGTGACATGGTCATCTTCGGATGAGAGTGTGGCAACTGTAGCTGCGGACGGAACAGTGACTGCGGTCAAAGCAGGAACTGCTGTAATCAGGGCGATACCTGATGTCAAAGGCGCGGAATCCTCAAGCTGTAATGTAACAGTAGAAAAATCCGGTACCGATCCGGAACCGGGCGGAGATCCTACACCTGATCCTGACCCGAGCGGCGGTGGATCAGGTGGCGGCGATTCCGGCGGTGGATCAGGCGGAGGCGGAGGCTCCGGAGGCGGCGGAGGTTCAGACAGCTCCAGCGGAGACAGCACTGAGGCCGATCAGGAAATAAAGCTGAACGTTGATTCCAGTATAACTCTTGAAGAAGGAAAGAATCTGCAGATTACTGCAACTGTTCCGCCGACAGCAGAGGGTGTTATCACATGGGCGTCATCAGACAGCACTGTTGCAAGCGTTACAGCGGATGGAATCGTTACAGCACTCAAAGAAGGAGAATGTGATATAACAGCCAGCTTCAGTCAGCCTGGGATCAGGTCTGCAAGCTGCCATGTAACAGTAAGCAGGGCCGAAGCAGATCCCGAACCCGAACCTGAACCTGGAAGCGATCCGAATCAGAAGGGCATTGACGGAACTGATGTAGGAGAAGGGGCCAGTGCTGCGTCCGCAGATAAGGCGATCACTTCGATGGATAGTGAAAAAGACCTGAAAGGAACAGAATTCTCAAAGCTCAAGCTGAAATCATCCAGGCAGACTAAGACCTCCGTAAAACTCAAATGGAGCAAAGTCAGCAAGGCAGAAACATATGTAATATATGGCAATAGATGCGGCGATAAATACAAACCGAAAAAGCTGGTTTCTGTGAGAGGCACTTCTAAGACAGTCAGCAGGATCGGAGGAAAGAAGCTTAAAAAGGGTACATACTACAAATTCATCATCGTATCACTGGACAAGGATAATAATGTGGTATCGACTTCCAAACTGATATGCGTAAGTACTAAGGGCGGAAGCAGCGGTAACTACAAGAGTGTTAAAGTAGATAGTAAGACTCTGAAAAAAGCCAGGAAGCTCAAAAAAGGATCGACTCTTAAGCTTAATGCCTCGCCGGTTCCTCAATCAAAAAAATTAAAGGTTAAGAAATATTTCGGTCTGAGATATGAATCGACAAACAGTAAGATTGCGTCTGTATCCTCTAAAGGCGTCATCAAAGCAAAGAGCAAAGGCAAGTGCTATGTTTATGCATATGCGCAGAACGGTGTATACAAAAAGATCAAAATAGTTACAAAATAATAACCGGACAGAAGCCAGGCACATTCGGAATAGATTACGTGCCTGGCGGCTTCCTGAGTTGTTGCAAAACTCATCTATTAATAATAAGAATACGGAAAAGTTTCAACCAGGAGCAAAGCTCCAACAGGCTCGCTTGATTGGAGCGAGCGACGCCGTCAACAGACACCGGGAGCTTCAGCTTCTGAGAGCATCAGTGGGGGATTTTTACCCACCACTGATGGTCGAAAATGGAACCCGCCGTCTAAGAGGCGGGGGACATCCGGTGTCTGTTATATACTGGAGACAGCTGCTTTCGATCCCTTTATAGATATGAAACAGAGCTTGTTCCACATTCCGCTTATCAGAAGTAATAATGAATAGATGGAGACTGACAAAAATGAAAAACAGAAAAAATCTTATCATAGCAGCGTGTTTACTGGCAGGATTGATAGCGGCGGCGCTGGTTAT
>CACYHR010000043.1 GCA_902774265.1 uncultured Eubacteriales bacterium | reverse complement strand
ACGCTTACTCACGGCAGCAGCTGGGACTACACTGTGGACAGCAGGACATCCATCACGATCTATAATGTCGCAGCCAGAGAAGCAAACTGCGGCGGAAGGCTTGTTTCGATCAAGGCTTATGATCCGGCGGACAAGGACTACGAGATGCTTCCGAGCTATAGTGTCATAGGAGAAAAGAACGGGAAGATGTATATCGCTGAATATCCATCAGATGTGCAGTTCGACCCGTCGGACGAACAGGCTGCTGCAGACTATCAGACGGTATACGAGGAAGTGAACAAAATCAGGGAAGGTGCGGCAGACAGTCCGCTAGTGCTGAAATAGGAAAGTGATGAACAAAGAAGACCTCAGAGAATATCTGAATACCAGAAGGCTGGGCTGGCCATATGAGGATTCATACCATGTTGACCATATGGGCGGCCATCGTTTCGTTGCCAGGATAGGTGACGAGCTTGCCGGCTTGTCATACGCTGAAACGAACTCTGACGGCACTGAGGCTGTCATGAAGATGAATCTCAAGGGTCAGTTCGCTGAATACGGCATAGGAACGGAACTCTTGAACCTTCTCATGGATGATCTTCAGCAGTCAGGCTTTGAGACCATCCGCTACGAGATTCCGCCAGCACGGTATGCGTTCCAGATATATCAAAATCTAGGCTTTTCTGTAGAAAGCAGGGATGAAGAAACAGTCAGTTTCATCTGGAGAAGACAAAAATAATATTTTTTTCAAAAACTGCTTGACCTTCCACTTTATGGAAGGCTTATCGTTTGACCAGGATAAGGAAGCAGACAGGAGATATCGCGATATGAAGATCAATCAGATCGCCGAACTGGCGGGTATGACGAGCAAGAATATCAGGTTCTATGAGGATCAGGGACTGATCAAGCCCAGACGCGATCCGCAGAACGGGTACAGGGAATATACCCTTGAGGATGCAAAGCAGCTGGAGAGGATAAAACTTCTGAGACAGCTTGGGATATCCTGCGAGAACATCCGGATGCTACAGAACGGCGAACTGGATTTCGACACATGCATGAGCGGGCACATGGAAAAGCTCGATCGTGAAAAGGAGAATCTGAATCACATGGCAACGCTTTGCCGTATGCTGTCGGACGAAGTAGACGACGTATCGGATATCGATGCTTCCGCTTATCTTGACCGGATGAAGGAACTGGAGAAAGGAGGCGTCAGGTTTGTGAATGTAAAGATGTCTGATGTTAAAAAGCGCAGGACCGGTGCGATCCTGTCCGCCATCGCAGTCATAATGATCGCGGCACTTATGTTGGTCGCCATAATGCTGGCGAACAGCGAGGATCCGGCACCGTGGGGAGTGATCGCGGTATTCGTGATCATATTCGGCGGAATCATTGTTGGAGTAATCGTAGCTCTGGTGCAGAGACTCGGCGAAGTAAAGAGAGGAGAGATCGATGAAGCTTCTAAGTATTGATTATATCCCTGGCGCAGACATAGAGGTGCTGGGAGTCGTTAAGGGCACAGTAGTGCAGAGCAAAAACATTGGCAGGGATTTCATGGCGGGCATGAAGACGCTTGTCGGCGGTGAAATAGTCGGCTACACAGAGATGCTGGTCGAGGCCAGACAGATTGCCACGAAGCGCATGGTCGATGAGGCAGAGGAGCTTGGAGCCGACGCAGTCATAGGCCTCAGATACGGATCGTCTCAGGTGATGGATACTGCGGCTGAGGTGCTGGCATATGGAACTGCGGTAAAGGTCATAGGGAAGAAATAATCGCTAAGGTAATAAAGATATTGGCGGCCGGTGCGAAAGTACCGGTCTTTTATTATGCGCAGGGAAGGAGGAAGCACATGACGAACAACAGAGTAAAGAATGTGGACGGCATGGTCGGCGAAGGCGTTAAGTTCGAGCGGATCAGAAGGGTCACCGGCTATCTTTCTGGCGATTTGTCCAGATTCAATAATGCCAAGAGGGCTGAAGTGGCAGACAGGCTTGAGCACGGGCTGGGACGACGCCCGGCAAAAACTGACCGTGACAGAGAGGAAAGGTGAGACTAATGGTAAATAAACGAATCAGGAGAGGAGGTGACAGGGCTTGGACAGCGACAACTGGGTAGTGCAGAATCTTGAAAATGCGCTGAATACTTGGAATGCGAAGATGGCGGAAGTGTGGTCGCTTCTGACCACATCACCTCAGAGCTTCAAGGGCGGAGGCATATGGCACGTCATCGTACAGATCAACGGAGCAGTAAAGGGTATAGGCCTGGCACTGCTCGTTTTGTTTTTCCTGATGGGAGTGGTCAAGACCTGCGGAAGCCTTACCGATGTGAAAAGACCAGAGCATGCTCTGAAGCTGTTCATCAGGTTTGCGATTGCAAAGGGTGTAGTCACTTACGGACTCGATCTGATGCTGGCGCTCTTTGACATAGCGCAGGGTGCGATGAGAACGATCATGAATGCGTCCGGCATAGGCTCGGCTACTAAGACGACCCTGCCGAGCGAAATGGTGTCTGCGATTGAGGACTGCGGATTCTTTGAGAGCATCCCGCTCTGGGCTGTGACGCTGATTGGGAGCCTGTTCATCACTGTGATGTCGTTCATAATCATACTCACGGTCTATGGCAGGTTCTTCCGCCTGTATATGTACACGGCAATCGCGCCAATACCGCTATCAACATTTGCCGGTCAGCCTACCCAAAGCGTAGGAGTCAGTTTTCTGAAGAGCTATGCGGGAGTATGTCTGGAAGGCGCGATCATAGTGCTTGCCTGCATCATATTCAGCAAGTTCGCAGCCAGTCCGCCTGTCGTGGACAAGGATGCTGCCGCAGCGACTATGGTATGGAAGTATGTCGGAGAGCTGGCGTTCAATATGCTCGTGCTCGTAGGCATGGTCAAGATACATTGCCGTGATCCCGGCAGACTCTGCGGAGAACGCAAGAGCAAAGAGGATCGATCAGTACCGTTACAAACTGTGGAAAATGAAATGGAGGAATGCAAAAAATGCTGGAAGTAAGAGATTTCATTGAGAAGATGAAGGAAGAGGTAATGGACTATCTGCCGGATGACGTATATAAGGATGTCATCATCGATGATGTGGAAGTGGTCAAAATGAATGACCAGAAGCTGCACGGCCTGACCTTCAGGATGCCGGGCAGTGATGCTGCGCCGACACTGTATGTCGATGAGATGTATCAGGCATACAAGGACGGAGCGGACATAGGATATCTCGCGACTGAGATGGCGAATATGTATACGGCATCAAGAAATGCGGTCAAGCCGCCGGAAATAGACCTCAGCTACGACAAGGTAAAGGACAATCTGACTGTTAGGCTCCTTGAGAAGAAGCGTAATCGCGAGTTCCTGATGAGCACGCCTCATGTGAGCGTAGGCCACGGGCTTGCCGTGATCGCAGACATCAACATGGGCGAGGACAAAGGCGGCGACTGGAGGATCGCGATCAATAACAATGTGCTTGAAACGCTTGGAGTAGACAAGGAGAAGCTCTTTGCACAGGC
This sequence comes from uncultured Eubacteriales bacterium, assembly GCA_902774265.1. Taxonomy (GTDB): domain Bacteria; phylum Bacillota; class Clostridia; order Peptostreptococcales; family Anaerovoracaceae; genus Crickella. The sequence continues at coordinate 17,406 of CACYHR010000043.1, read as the reverse complement.
GATGAAGAACTCCGCGATCGCAGAGCCGGCAATGCTCATAGACATGAGCAGCGCACTCTTCAGCCCGGAGAGGGTGAACCTGCTTGACAGGGATGAGCCGATCGCGCCTGAGGATATCGGTGGCATGTATGTGCTGACCAACGCAAGCGGTTCACTCGGAGCGGCAGCGCTGTTCTACCCGGATGTGAAGGAGAAGGCAGCTGGCAGCTGAGCTTCTCGGCTCTGACTACTATATTCTCCCTTCGAGCGTGCATGAGGTCATCCTTGTGCCGGACGCTCCGGGAATCACTGAAAAGGAACTCTGCGACATGGTGAAGCAGGCCAACAGGACTGTTGTGGACGAGAAGGACATCCTCTCGGACAACGTCTATCACTACAGCAGGGGCGACCGCGGACTGGATAAGGTGAACCCTGACCGTGAGCGCGGTGACATGGTAGCCGAAGGGAGGTAGACCCTATGGAGGTTCGCATCAACAGAGAAATAAGAGACTACACAGAGTCAATGTTCTTCGGACTGTCGCTGAGGCAGTTCTTTTTTTCTGTCCTTGCATGCGGCGTGGCAGTCGGCATCTACCTTGGTCTCAATCCCATACCTCGGGACTGAGACCACCAGCTGGCTGTGCATAGTGGCGGCATTCCCGTTCGCAGTTATGGGGTTCCTGAAGTACAACGGTATGACTGCAGAGAAATTCATTGCTGCATGGATCAAATCGACATTCATGATCCCTAAGGTGCTGCTGTTCGGCAATACCAATTACTACTATGCAGTTATGGCGGGAGACAGTGAGGATCACGGAAAAAAGAAACCGTTTCACAGACGCGGTTCAAGGCACAAAAGGTACTCCACCCGCAAACAGGGTGTGAAGAGCAATAAGCAGAAGAAACGAAGGAAAGGAGCTGATGGCAATTGATCAAAACACTTACTAACGTCCTGAAGCAGGACAAAGAGAAGTTCGCTGTGCCTCGCAAGGTGCAGGACATCATTCCCGTCAGATCCATCTGGACTGACGGCGTTTTTATGACAGGGAAGAACAAGTTCAGCAAGATGTGGCGGTTCACGGACATCAATTATGCTGTCGCATCAAGAGACGATAAAGCCGGGATGTTCCTCGGCTACTCTGAACTCCTGAACTCGCTCGACTCAGGCTGCACGGCCAAGATCACCATCAACAACCGCAGGTTGAACATGCTCGATTTCGAGGACAGGATACTGCTGAAGATGATGGGCGATCCGCTCGATGTCTACCGTAAAGAGTACAACGACATGCTGACCGATAAGGCGACCGGCAGCAATGCGATCATCCAGGACAAGTATATTACCATCTCGGTGAACCGTAAGAGCATCGAGGATGCCAGACTGTACTTTGCCAGGATAGGAGCGGATCTTACCGCGCATTTTTCAAGGCTCGGATCAAAGTGCATCGAAATGACAGCCAATGACAGGCTGCGCATCATCCACGACTTCATGAGGACGGGCGAAGAGACCTCGTATCACTTCGACCTGAAGGATCATATGAGGAAGGGACATGACTTCCGTGACTATATCTGCCCGGATGTCTATGAGAATAACGCCGACTATTTCAAAGTCGGAAATCGTTTTGGCCGTGTTCTGTTGCTGAGGGACTATGCGTCGTATATATCCGATGACATGGTTGCCGAGATCACGGATCTTTCCCGCAACCTGATGCTGTCGATCGATATAGTTCCAATCCCGACGGACGAGGCGGTGAAGGAGGTCGAGCAGAGGCTGCTCGGCGTTGAGACCAACATAACCAACTGGCAGCGCAAGCAGAACATGAACAACAACTTCTCCGCTGTGATTCCGTACGACATGGAGCAGCAGAGGAAGGAGACGAAAGAGTTCCTTGACGACCTGACTACCAGAGACCAGAGGATGATGTTCGCGGTGCTGACGCTGGTGCATACGGCTGACAGCAAGAAGCAGCTCGATAACGATACCGAGGAGATTCTCACCATCGTCAGAAAGAGGCTCTGCCAGATGTCAGTGCTGAAGTATCAGCAGCTGGACGGACTCAAGACGGCTCTGCCGTTCGGAGTAAGGAAGATCGACGCCTTCAGGACGCTGACCACAGAGTCGCTGGCGGTGTTTATGCCGTTCAGGGTGCAGGAGGTCTATGACAGCCACGGCATCTATTACGGGAACAATGTGATATCCAAGAACATGATCATCGCCGACCGCAGAAGGCTGATGAACGGCAACTCGTTCATACTCGGTGTACCAGGCGGAGGCAAGTCCTTCACGGCGAAGAATGAGATAGTCAATCTGATGCTCTCTGGCGATGCGGACATCATAATCATCGACCCTGAGTCGGAATACGGTCCGCTGGTCAGAGCGCTCGGCGGATCAGTGATCAACATATCCGCCAACTCGCCGAATCACATCAACGCGATGGATATGTCAAGAGACTACGGCGAGACCGATCCTATCATCGAGAAGAGCCAGTTCCTGCAATCGCTCTGCGAACAGATAGTAGCAGGGCACAAGTTCCAGAAGGGCCAGCAGTCCATCATCGACCGCTGCACCGAGAATGTGTACCGCTACTACAAGCAGGGCAACTATATGGGCACGCCGCCTACGCTGGCGGATTTCAGAGAGGAGCTTTTGAAGCAGCCTGAGCCTGAAGCACATTCGCTGGCACTCGAGCTTGAGCTGTTCACAAGAGGCTCCCTCAACACCTTCGCGAAGCAGACCAATGTGGACACCTCAAACCGTCTGATCTGCTACGATATCCTTGAACTCGGCGAGCAGCTGAGAGCCATCGGCATGCTGGTCATCCTGGATTCGATCCTCAACAGGATCACTCAGAACAGGCAGGCCGGCAAGCGCACGTATATCTTTATCGATGAGATTTATTTGCTGTTCATGCACGAGTACTCGGCGCAGTTTCTCTACAAGCTGTGGAAGAGAGTGCGTAAGTACGGAGCCTTCTGTACCGGAATCACCCAGAACGTCGCCGATCTGCTGCAGTCGTACACGGCAAGGACGATGCTCAGTAACTCCGAGTTCATCGTCATGCTCAATCAGGCAGCGACAGACCGCATAGAGCTGGCGAAGCTGCTGAATATTTCCAATGAACAGCTGTCGTATATTACGAACGTTGATGCCGGGCACGGGCTGCTGAAAGTCGGATCAAGCCTTGTTCCGTTCGAGAACAAGTTCCCGAAGGATACGAAGCTCTACGCATTGATGACAAGCAAATTCGGTGAGGGCTATTTTGCCGGCAATGCCAATATGCCTGGTGATCCATCGAATATACCGCGCAGCAATTCTGACGAGCAGGAGATACTGAGGAAGATCCGTGAGGTGGCTGTGAGCAACGCTGACTTCGATGAGATGGTCAGGAAGTATCTGAATCAGGCGGAATCCTGAAGAAACTGTAATTTCGTGAGAAAACTGCTCTGAAGAAAGTGACTTTTCGGGCAATAAGGAGCGGCGAGTCCGCTCCGCTACATGACAGCTCCCGTTTGGGAGTTCTTTTTATTTTTTGAATGAAAGGAGGAGCCGGAGTGGCAGACATAAAAACAAGAGATGTTACCAGGGGCACGATAAAGACTCTGGACAGGGCAGCAAGCTCCATGCATCACCTGAAGGAAGAGACGATAAGGAACAGGGCTGCAGATATTGGAAGAAAAGCTGACAGTGAGTCTTCGGGTTCATATGCACAGGACACTGCAGAACACTATGCGGGCGGCAGTGCGGCATATGCTGCAAAGGCAGGAGTGGAGATGATGCTCCAGTCAAGAGAGAAGGCAGGATACAGATCCGAACCGCTGCCTGATTCGCTGCCTGATGATGCAGATGCAGTCATTATCCCCGGCAGCCATAAATCACCAAAAACCGCCAATGCATCATCGGATAATGCGGAGCAGGTACAGAGGGCATTCCGGGAGCAGGGGATCAAGACCATCCGCAACCGGCAGAGCAGGGCGAAAATGGCAGAGCAGGAAGTCCTGCGAAATGCTGAGGAAGACAGGGTGACCGGTCGTGTGAAAAGAGCCTCGGCAATCAGGAGCAAAGAGCTTGCCGGATACAGAACCAGCAGGGTCGCCAGAAACCGCCGGAAACCGCTGAAAAGTGAAGAACTCATCCAAAGGCGAAGGAAGGAATATGCGGTAAAACGCATAACAGAGCAGAATGCGAAAAGTAGCGGTTTACAGCGAATACTTGCGGTCGTCAAAGGTTCCCGCCCGGATAAAACAGCACGCAGAACAGGCGGAGTACTTGCAGGCGTTGCCAGGGGTACAAAGGCAATATTCGGCACCTTGTCCATAAGCGGCGCTGTTGCTGTAGGCATCATCGTGATCATGGTGCTGTTCGGAGCTGCTTCCAATATGACCGAGGATGGATATTATATCGATGGGACCGGCGATACCGCGATAGTTGAAGTGGCCAGGGCACAGCTTGGCAATGTTGGCGGAGATAAGTTCTGGAAATGGTACGGATTCAAGACCCATGTGCACTGGTGCGCCTGCTTTGTCAGCTGGTGCGCAGATCAGTGCGGCTATATCGATGCCGGAATAATGCCGAAGTTCGCAGGCTGCGATACCGGAGTCAGCTGGTACAAATCGCATCACCGATGGGCAGGAGGAGGCTATACGCCGCATCCCGGAGATATCATCTTTTTTGACTTTGAGAGAGACGGGGTGATAGACCATGTCGGGATCGTTGAGACCTGCGACGGAAAAAGTCTCACTACTATCGAGGGCAATTACAGCAATGCGTGTAAACGTGCTTCATACGGAGTCGGCGACCGTCGGATAGCAGGTTATGGCCTGTCTGTATCCGTTTCGGCACATGCCTCGTCAGCGATTTTCGAGAGAGCGATCGGCTGGGCAAATCTGGTAGCCAATGATGACAGTTATCATTATGTGCACTGGAAAAGCGGAGACAGTAAGACACAGGAATGTCCTGTCTGCAATAAGCATCCGAAAGGGGAATACCGCGGATGGAACTGCATCGGCTTCGCGTTCGCCTGCTGGAAACACGGCGCGGGAATCAACAGCAGATGCAGCTGTGGTGTCATCGATGACGGGACATGGAACAGGCTTCTTAGCTGCAGCTCTGACGCGGAAGCAGACAGAATCGCTTCGGGAAGAACAGGAGTGAAATGCAAGGTGATCCGAAACGGCGGAGCAGCGATACCTTTAAGCATGCTGAGACCGGGAGACATAGCGGCTTTGTACTCCGTGAGCGGCTACTACCATACCATCTTCTATGAAGGAAACGGACTGTATGCCGACTGCACAAGTGGCAGAAGCGACAATATCCAATCAGGCAATACCCTTTCAGCAGGCACCAAGTCACGGATCAAGGTTGCGATAAGATATGTAGGATAAGTCTGACGAACAGTAGCATTTTATCAGGAAATATCGTATACTCTGCAAGGTTGCTGCGGGAAGTTCCTCGGTGGCCTTGTAGATACGACATTCAATAACATTAAAGATACAAAGGAGAAAACAGAAATGACAAAGGTAGAATTCGTAGAAAAGTATGCAGAGAAGACCGGAATGAGCAAGAAGGACGCTGCAGCTGCAGTAAAGGCGTTCTTCGAGGTAACAGCTGACGCTCTGAAGGCAGGCGACAAGGTAGTATTCCCTGGAACATTCAAAGCAGAGGTTACCGAGAGAGCAGAGAGAACAGGCCGCAATCCGATCACAGGCGCAGAGATGGTGATCCCTGCAAAAAAGGTTATAAAGGTAAAGTTTTCAGACAAACTGCTCGGATAATTACAGAGAATATCATAGATAGCAGACCTTATTGTCATATGTGGCAATTTAGGTCTGCTTTGTTTTTTGATGTAATTCATGGCACCTTAAAAGCACATCTACGCTGTTTTATCGCAATACCTTGCGATTTCATCTTGAAGATGAGTATGATAGATGGTATTATACAAGCGGATAAAAGGAGGTGCATTATGGCAGTGTCCTACAAAAGACTTTGGAAGCTACTAATAGATAAAGATATGAGCCAAGTTGAGCTTATGAATGCTGCAGGGATAGCTCCGAACACAATGACAAAGCTGCGTCGAGATAAAGACGTAACTCTTGGAGTGCTAGGCAAAATATGCGAAGCTCTTGGTGCAGATTATGGAGATATCATGGAATATGTCTCTGATAATAAAGTAATGAAAGAAGAGGAGATTTAAGAGGGCATGGCTGTGAAAAAATCTGAATTATACTCGCTCCTATGGGAAGCGTGCAATAAACTGAGGGGCGGTGTGGAGCCGGCTCGATATAAGGACTATGTACTTGTTCTTCTGTTTTTCAAATATGTATCAGACCGCTATAAAGGACAGCCTTTTGCTGAATTTACTATTAGTCAAGGCGCCTCCTTTGATGATTTGATTAAGGCAAAAGGAAAAAGTGATGTAGGGGAAAGAACTGATAAGATCATCCAGAAGTTTCTTGAGGACAATAGGTTGCAGGGATCTCTCCCGGATGTCAGTTTTAACAATCCAGAGGAACTTGGATCAGGGAAAGAACTGGTCGACAAGGTGTCTGGCCTGATAGGCGTATTTCAGAATCCGGCTATCGACTTTAAGAATAACAGGGCAAGCGGCGACGATATCATTGGTGATGCCTATGAGTATTTTATGATGAAGTTTGCTCAGGAGTCCGGTAAGAGCAAGGGCCAATTCTATACACCGAGTGAAGTGTCAAGAATCATTGCCCGTTTAATAGGCATTGGGGATATCAAGCAGACAGCAACAAAAAAATGGACGCTCTATGATCCGGCAGCAGGAAGTGGAAGTCTGTTGATTCGCGCCGCAGATGAAGCACCTGTCGATGAAAACGGAGATTCAATTGTTACAATATTCGGCCAGGAGAAGGACCATGCTACAGCAGGTCTCGCTAAAATGAACCTCATTCTCCATCAAAAGGGGACGGGTGAGATCAAACGCGGTAACACGCTTGTTGATCCGGCATTTACCACAGAGTTTGGCAGCCTGCAGCAATTTGACTTCATCGTCATGAATCCTCCTTTCTCGGATAAGTCTTGGAGCGATGGGATTAAAACATCCGACGACAAATACAAGCGGTTTGATGGTTACGGCATTCCTCCTGAAAAGAATGGAGACTATGCCTGGTTTCTTCATGTCCTTAAATCACTAAACGCTACTGGAAAAGCTGGCATAATAATGCCACATGGCGTTCTGTTCAGAGGCAACGCAGAAGAAACCATCCGTGTTGAAGTGTTGAAGAAAAGATACATTAAAGGCATAGTGAGTCTTCCTGCAAACCTGTTTTACGGAACTGGCATCCCTGCATGCATTGTCATCATTGACAAAGAGGACGCAGACACCAGAGAGGGCATCTTCCTGATTGACGCAAGCCGTGGTTTCAAGAAAGACGGCAATAAAAACAGGCTCCGTGAACAGGATATAGAGAAAATAGTACAGACTTTTATTAACCGAGAAACCATACAGGGCTATTCTCGCTTTGTGAAATACGAGGAAATCTTGGAGCAGAATGCAGGTAATTTGAATGTGCCTCGCTACATACAGAAAATTGATGAAACGCTGCCACAGAATATAGCGGCACACCTAAAAGGCGGTATTCCGGGGACAGATATCGAGTCTCTGAAGAGACTGTGGGATATATCACCGAATTTGAAGAAAGAAATCTTTACATGTGTGGATGAAGCGCACGATGTATATAACCTCGCTCTCTCTTCCGGCGAGATCGAGGGCGTGATCATACAGGACGCCTGTATCATCAACGAAAAGCAGAAAGAGACTGGCGCGATATTTGCACAGTGGCGTGATTCGGTAAAGGGGATACTGCTCGGCATTGAGTCCGAGACAAACCCTAAGGAGCTGATCCGTGCGATTGCGGTCATGCTCCTCAAGGCCTATGAATCCGCACGTCTTCTTGATAACTATGATGTGTACGACTGTCTTCTGAATTACTGGAATGCTAAGCTGCAGGACGATGTTTACGCCATCAAAGCCAGCGGATATGAGGTCGGTCGTGAAATTGAATACGAGTATGCGCAGAAGAAAACGAAGGATGAAAATGGAGAGACGATTTCTGTAGACGATACTTCCAAGGTTAAGTCCTTCGAGGGAGCACTCATCCCGAGAGAAATCATTGAGGCGGTTTATTTTGCAGATGAGCTTGCAGCAATAAATGAATTGATGGAACAGTCCGCTGCTATCGAGGCAGAACTTGATGAGATGCGTGAAGAAGAGTCCGGTGATGAGGGCTTGCTGAAGGATGTGCTGAATGAAAAGGGTGATAGCATTCCGAAGGCAAATCTTAATAAGCGACTCAAGGAACTCGACACAAAAAAGACGTCTGCCGTCATGGATGCCATGACACGTCTGGTTGTGCTCTTTGACGAGAGCAAGGTCGATGAGATGGAGAAACTCATCCGTGAAATGCCGGAACTGGCTGACTTCGATATCCGCAATAAGAACGGCAAATTCGGAAAAGGTAAGCTTAAGGCGGCGCTCAAGGCGGCTGCCGATTCCGCAGTTGTGCCGGAGATTTACGGGGACGAATATGATGCGCTAACAGCATACGCGTCAAAATCCGCAGAAAAAGATGAGGCAGACAAGGCTTGGAAAGAAGCTCGCAAGGTTCTAGATGGGAAGGTCAAGGCGAAATATGACGAGCTAACTGAGGATGAGATCAAGGAACTCCTCTTTGACATGAAATGGATGGCAAAAATAGAGGCGGATATTTGTGGCGAATTTGAGCAAGTGCTAAACAGCCTATCGTCAAAAGTCCTCCTGATTGCCAAACGATACGAGCACACGCTTGGTGAGATCGAAGATAGAACAATAAAATCGAGAGCAGCGGTAGTAGCAGCACTGGAAAGGATGGGATACAAATGGTAAAAGAATGGCCAAGCATTCTCATCGGTGATGTTTTTGAATTTAAAAATGGTCTTAGTAAAGGGAAAGAATTCTTTGGACAAGGGACTCCGTTTATCAGCTATTCAGAGGTGTATAAGTATAACAGTCTTAAAGCAGCCGATATTAGAGGGAGAGTGCATCTGACAAAGGAAGAAATCAGTAAACTGGCAGTTCAAAAGAATGACGTTTTTTTTACAAGAACCTCCGAAACTCCGGAAGAAGTTGGGTATAGTGCAGTGCTATTGGAAGATGTGCCAGATTGTGTCTTCAATGGGTTTGTGTTGCGTGCAAGGCCCAAAAACAATTGGCTGTTTCCAGGATACTGCAAGTACTGTTTTTCAACAAAGGCTGTACGAGATGAGATCGCAAAAAGGTGCAAATTCACTACACGTGCTGGAATAACAGGCAGAGCACTGTCTGAAATTGAAATCCCTCTTCCCCCAATGGGAGAGCAAAAAGCCATATCTGAGGTGTTAGATGTTTTGGAAACTCAAATTCAGAATCTGTCTGGTCTTATAGAGAAAAAGCGTAGCATACGTGATGGCGCTTTAGAAGACCTGATTCGACATCGAACACGGCTTGATGGATTTAATGACGAGTGGGCAACGGTGACATTTAATCAGGTCATTACTCCGAAAGCCCGAATCGGCTGGCAAGGCTTGAAAAAGCATGAATATTTACGAAATGGATATAGTTATCTGATTGGCGGCGCGGATTTCTCTCATGGAACCATAAACCGTGATAGTATTTGGTATGTTTCTAAAGAACGCTACGACATGGATGTAAATATTCAGGTATCGGAAAACGATGTGCTTGTGACGAAAGATGGCACTATCGGAAAAGTGGCAATTGTACCTGAACTTGGAAAGCCTGCCACGCTCAACAGCGGGGTGTTTGTATTCAGAACAAACAACAAATTGTCTCCAACATTCTTGTTCAGAGTTTTATCCTCTTCTGTGTTCAGAGAATTTATTGACACTTTGTCGGCAGGATCAACAATTAAACACTTGTATCAGAAGGATTTAAAAAACTTTGAATTTGAAATCCCTGTGGACAAGAAAGAACAGGAAGCAATAGCGGATACGCTAACTGCAATGGATGAGGAAATCGAGGCGTTGGAAATGGAACGGGATAAAATGATTCAAATCAGAGAAGGTGCAATGGACGACCTGCTGACAGGACGCGTCCGTCTGGCAATTTAAGGAGGAAAAGAATGCCAACAGTAGATGCTGAGAGAAAATTGCAGAATAGAGTCCTGCATTGGCTTGTTGAAGATTTGGAATATACATATATTGGCAATCTTGAAGATCAAGACAATGAGCCGGTAAAGGAAGATCTTCTTATTGCCAATCTTAAAAAGCGTGGTTATACGGATGATCAGATAAGTGTTGCCGTTATCGAGCTGGTAAATAAGACGCATAATCAGGCGGATACGCTCTATAAGATCAATCAAGATGTGTATTCATCCCTGCGCTACGGAAGACAGGGCGTTAGGGATAGAAATGGGAATCGTCAGACAGTCCACTATATCGATTGGGTAAATATCGACAACAACGATTTTTGTGTTGCTGAAGAGGTTTCTGTTCTCCGTTATGATAATGTCACCCGTAAGCGTCCGGACGTTGTACTATACATCAACGGAATAGCGTTGGGCATCTTTGAGCTTAAAAGTTCCTATGTTAGTTCTGGGAATGGCATCAGACAGCTACTTCAAAACCAGAAGCAGGAAAACATCCAAAATTTCTTTAGTACGGCACAGTATCTCTTTGCCGGGAATGAATCAGAAGGCCTATTCTATGGAACAATCAACACCCCAGAGAAATACTATCTGAAGTGGAAAGAGGACAAGAAGGCCACTGATGATCTGTCTGCAGAAATCAAGAGCCTGCAGGAAAAGGAAAACAATCGTCTGAGAGATGGGGTTGTTTCTCTTTGTCAGAAAGAGCGATTCTTGTCATTAATCTATGACTTCATTATTTTCGATGCAGGCATCAAGAAGGTAACACGTCATAACCAGTATTTTGCTAATATTGCTGCCAGGAAAAGAATAAGAGAAAAAGAAGGTGGCATCATATGGAACACGCAGGGTTCCGGCAAGTCGCTCATAATGGTCTGGCTCACCAAATGGATCATAGAGAATATTGATGACAGCAGGGTAGTTATCATAACAGATCGTGATGAGCTTGATGATCAAATAGAAAGTCTCTACTTTGATGTAGGCGAAAAGGTGACACGTGCTAAGAGCTGTGCCAATCTGCGGGATATTCTCGATAAAAATGAAGACAGAATTGTCTGCTCTCTTATTCATAAATATGGCCACAATGCAGGCAGCCAATCGGACATAGATCAGTATCGCCGTGAACTGATAAAAGATTTGCCGGCTGATTTTAAAGCGAAGGGCAACATTATTGCTTTCATCGATGAGTGTCATCGTACCAATTCAGGTAAGCTCCACCAGGCAGTAAAACTATTGATGCCAGATGCTATTCTGATTGGTTTTACTGGAACGCCGCTTCTTAAGACAGATAAGAAGACAAGCTTGGAGACCTTCGGGACGTATATTCATACATATAAGTTTGATGAAGGTGTGGCTGATGGCGTTGTCTTAGATCTTCGATACGAAGCGCGAGATGTTGATCAGGATCTTTCAAGCCAGGACAGGGTAGATCTCTGGTTTGAAACAAAGACGCGTGGTTTGACAGAACGTGCAAAAACACAGCTGAAGCAAAGCTGGACATCGATTAATAAGCTATATAGCTCAAGACAGCGGTTGGAAAAGATTGCGGCAGATATCGTGTTTGACATGAGCCTTAAACCCAGGCTAAGAAATGATCGAGGTACGGCAATGCTGGTTGCCGGAAGCATTTATGAGGCTTGTAAATATTGGGAAATCTTCAATAGCATGGGATTTACCAAATGTGCGGTTGTTACTTCCTATGAGCCAACAACACAGAGCGTCAGGACGGCGACGTCAGATCTTTCACAGGAGAGTGAGGAGGAATACAAAAAAAGCATATATGATCGTATGCTGAACGGAAAGAAGCTTTCGGATTTTGAGCGCGATGTTAAAAAGCAATTCAAGGAAGAGCCAGGACAGATGAAACTGCTTATTGTTGTGGATAAGTTGCTGACTGGATTCGATGCACCTAGTGCTACATATCTTTACATTGATAAATCAATGCGTGATCATGATCTATTCCAGGCAATCTGTCGTGTTAACAGACCAGATGGTGAAGATAAAGACTATGGCTACATTGTCGACTATATGGACTTGTTCCGGAACGTTCAGGTTGCAGTTGCCGATTACACATCGGAAGCGTTTGACGGCTATGATAAGGAAGATGTCGAAGGCCTGATAAAGAGCAGGTATGATGAGGCAAAATCGGAACTGGAGGGAACGCTTGCTTCATTAGAGGAGTTGGTTTCCAATGTCGATATGCCTCGGGCAGATACTGACTTCATAGAGTATTTCTGCGGTGATGATAGTGAGGATGAAGAGAAAATCGCCAGAAGAGATACCCTTTATGTACTGACGGCCGCACTCTCCAGATCATTTGCAAATTGCTGTGATAAGCTGGTTTCTGATTATGGATTTACCGAGGAAGAGGTTGATCATCTCCGCCATGATATTAATGGTTATAACAAAATTAAAGAGATGATTAAACTGGCAAGCTGCGATTATATCGACCTAAAGCCGTATGAAGTAGATATGCGGTATATTCTTGATACGTATATCCGTGCTGAAGACAGCAAGGTTGTCAGTGAGCTCGGGGAGATGTCTCTTGTAGAGTTGCTACTGCAGGGGGAAACAACAACCCCTGTTGATTTGATCAAAGGTTTGCCTGGTACTGATGAGGCTAAAGCCGAAACCATCGATAACAATCTCCAACATGAAATCGTAAAGAAGATGAGCTCCAATAATGTATATTACGGGAAACTGTCAGAGATGCTTCAACGGGTCATATTGCAACGCAAGATGGAGGCAATGAGCTATGAGGAATATCTGCGTCAGGTTGTAGAACTGGCTAAGGCAATCCTTCATCCTGAAACTAATGACAGTTATCCGGACAGCATAAGAGACAGTGCAGCAAAAAGAGCATTATTCGATTATTTCTATGAAGATGAGAATCTTACTATTGAAATAGACCATGCAATACGATCTTCTATTCAGCCTGAGTGGAAGAAGAATTTTCAAAAGCAGCAGAAGATAAGGCTCGCTATATATAAGACTTTATTGCAAAACGACTATACTGAAGAAGATGCGCAGGTAAAAACAGTAGAGATATATGCTGTAGCCGAGAGGCAAGAGGAATACTATGCATAGTGGAGAAATGATTATCGGGGATATTCCTGTCAATATACAACGAAAGAATAGTTTAAAAAACATGTATATTCGGGTCAATCCACCGGAGGGAAGTGTGGTAGTGAGCGCACCGATAGATTTGACCGATGATGAGATTAGGCTATTTGTTCTTAGAAAGATTCCTGAGGTAAAAAAGGTAAGAGATCGAATGCTCGCTCAGGAGCGCCAGACTAAAAGAGAGTACGTTTCTGGCGAGTCACATTATTTGTGGGGCAAGCCATACAGACTGCAGGTTATTTATGAGGGGAACAGTCGTAAAATACTGAAAACGCCTACAAAGATAATAATGACGGTTCCAGAAGGGACGCCGGTAGAGACTCGCGAGACGATCTTCACGGAATGGTATAGACAGGAACTAAAGCGGATTTTGGACTCTGTTGTGACACGCTGCGAAAAGAGGACAGGATTGCAGGCGAACGAATATCGTATCAGAAATATGAGAACTCGGTGGGGAACCTGTAATGTTGAGGATCGCAGGATATGGATCAATCTACAACTTGTAAAGAAACCAATCGAGTGCCTTGAATATGTTGTGACACACGAACTGGTACACCTGGTGGAGAAGAATCATACCCATAGATTTCAATCGCTGGTAGCGGAATACTATCCGGCATGGAGAGATGCTAAGAAACTGTTAACAGAAATGCCTCTTGATTACATGGAAAAGGGGATAGTGGATATAGATGAATCACAAGAAGACACCGAGTGACATTTTAGATGTCGATCAAAAGACGGGCGCACTAATCATTGGAAAGAATAGACTCGATGATTATGCAAAAAAATACCTGAATGAACACTGTAAAGAGGCATTGATGGAACCGATGCCTCTTCCTGTCGAGAATATTTTAGAAAATGCTGGGCTGACCATCAAAACGGCTTCTCTTTCAAGAAACCTCGATATTTTTGGATGCTGCATGCTCTTGGATGGTTATGTTGAGATTTATGACAAGGAAACCCGGGAAATGCGGGAAACATTTTATCCGGCAGGTACGATCTTGTTTGACCCGGATTCTGAGTGGGCATATGGTGAGGGTGCCAAGAGAAATACGTTAATACATGAGGCACTGCATTGGGAGAAGGATAAGAAGTATTTTCAGGTTCTGGAGCTTAGGAATAAAACGGAATCAGAAAAACTATATCCCATAATGTGCAGGCAATCGGGCATGTACTATGAACCACCCGAAGGAAAGAAAACGAAGGCAAATCAGATAAAATGGCTGGAGTGGCAGGCGCATCGACTTGCTCCGCGTGTATTGATGCCAATTGATATGTTCAAGCAAAAGGCTCTGGAGATAATTGATTCATGGACTGAGAGCGATATCATTCCATCGTGTGATTCTCTGATAGAAGAATTAAGCGCTTTCTTTATTGTATCCAGAACGTCCGTCAAATACAGACTGATAGAGGTGGGTCTTCAGGATGTGATATCAGTATTCGACGATTATGAAGAGTTGTATACTGAGATCAATAACATAACGGAACATATTGCTCTAACTCCAGAAGAAGCTTTTGTTCTTTTATCGCAAAATGTGATTCTTGAGGAATGGGTAGAGAGTAGGAATCTTATTTTTGTAGATGGATACTTTGTTATACCATCAGAGAAGACTATCCGTATCGATTCTAACGGAGACCTTCATCTTACAAAGACTGCAAAGAAAAACCTATCCCTTTACACCCTTAACATAGTCGAGCATAAGAGCGTTGAATATAAGAATTCAGCAAAAGATCTGGTAGGCTATGCCTATATGTATAAGCTGGAAAGTGTTGATAAGAGACTGATTGCTTTCCATCCCAAATTTCAAACAGACTTAAAAGATGAGCCCTCCAAAGTATATGAAGGATTCGTTCAATATATTGCTTCCTTCGATGAGGATGAAGAGAAAGAATTACTGCGGATGCTCGGAGATCCTGACACTACGCTTTGTCAGTGCCTGTGGCATTCCATACAAAAGGCAGGTTGGAATCAAGGACTCGATCTGTACGATAACACGCTGGTACATGAAAATTATCACGGGCGGATTAAGAAGAATCAATACAACAATATGGGTAGAGATGTGCTCATGGCAATCTGCGTTGGCCTGAAATACAGAAGTAACATTGTAAAAAAGGTGTTTGAGAAAGCAGGGATCGTGCTAAAGGAATATCATGATCCAGATAAAACATACCTGCGTATTATAGAAATGATGCCAGGCCTGTCGATCCGAGAGTTCAATTCCATACTGGAGAAGGCTGGCATTAGACAATTAGGATCGGCGCAAAAATAATATCAACTTGTAAAGTTGGAGAGGTCTCCCGAAAAGGGGGCCTTTTTTGTTGCTTGAATTTTGAGATTGCTGCAAATACAGGGGTTCTTTCCAACTTGCCAAGTTGTGCATTGCTGGTGGCATTAATCAATAATAGCAATTGTAGAAACGAACAAATAATTACTGCTCAGGCATCACACCCTGCGGCTTTCCGGAGGCAGTACCCATCGCGGGTGTGATGATAAATCAAATAACGTAACCGGTTCATGGGTATGCCGGTCGCAATACTGAAGCGTTGATGCTTTTGGTGCGGCCTTGGCATACCCGTGTTTTGGTGCATCCGACACCTTCGCTTCGGCAGTGAAGCGGAGGTCGGGATGCATATCAGTAAAAGACATAATCTGCACTGCAGATCGCCGTAACTCTCGTGGATTTCGAGAATACATAAGTTTTCGCAATTCCACGGAGGTGTACGGATGAAAAAGTATGAGTACAGTTTTAGCAATGAAAGTGTAATTATCGAAGTAAGCGATGAATGGGCCGGCATTCTGGCGGAGCTCGACAGAGAAGAGTACAACAATGACCACGCTGAGACCAGAAGACATGTTTCACTCGATGACGGAGAAGACGGCGAGTGGCTCAGCACCGCAAAAAAGGGGGAAACGCTCATCAGGGTCGCCGGAAAGATCTTCAGTCCTGACGACAGGAGATTCAGAAAGGGCAGAAAGGCTCTCTCAAAAAAGCAGATGGAGCTCTATGAGTCAGTATATGACCGCGGCGACAGCATTGGTGAGTATGCTGCGGATAACAGCGTCGATCCATCAACTGCATCGAAAAGAAACAGCGCTGTGATCGAAAAGTTCAAGAAGATCTTTGAATAGGATCAGTCCCGGGGATTCCGCTGCTGTATGGCGGAGTCCCCGCTTTTTTATTATGCGTATACAGATAGTGCCCTGTGCAAAAGAAAATGTATGGATGTTCGGCAGCCTTATATTTCAAGGGTTTCAGCAATTGGCATCTTTATGCAGCCCGTATCCTACAGTATAATAAACAATAGCGTATTGAAAGACAGGATCGTCGATGTGGAGGTGCTATGACAGATAAGGATAAGAAAAACATGGTCAAAGCTAGACTGCTGGTGCTGTCGGAGATGTTCTGCGAGAAGACGGACGATGAGCACCCGATGGACACCTTCGAGATCATAGATTATCTGGCGGATAACGGTGTGCCTGCGAATACCAAGACGCTTCGCAGCGATATCGCTTTGCTCAGGCAGCGCGGTATGGACATCGTGACGATCACCGGCAGGCCTAACAAGTATTACTGCGGCAAGAGGCTCTTCGATATCCCGGAGCTGAAGCTGCTGATCGATGCTGTCAACTCGTCACGCTTTATAACCGACAAGAGAAGCAGAGTGCTTAACCGAAAGCTTCTCAGCACAGCGAGCGAATATCAGAGGAAGCAGCTGAAGCGCAGCGTATACACAACCGAGAAGATCAAGCCGAAGAACGAGAAGATATTCACCGTGGTTGACAGCATCAACGATGCCATCCAGGATAAGGTGAAGATCAGTTTCAAGATAAGGGAGTATGACGGCAACAAGAAGAGAGTCCTCCGTAACGGAGGTGAAGTCTACGTCATCAGCCCGTACGCCATGTACTGGAATGAAGACTTTTACTATGTAGTCGGTTGGAGCGACAAGCACGATAATGTATCAGCATTCCGGGTTGATCGCATGGCAGAGGTGACTCCATTGAAGGAGAAAGCAGTCAAGAAGCCTGAAGGCTTCAACGTATCTGTATATGCTCATAAGATATTCGAGATGTACGACGGAGAGGAAGTCAGAGTCAAGCTCGAATGCAGAAACAAGCTGATGAAATATGTCGTCGACAGATTCGGCGAGAGCGTTGAAACAGAG
>CACYHR010000042.1 GCA_902774265.1 uncultured Eubacteriales bacterium | reverse complement strand
GTACCCCATTTTTATCATGATCCCATCTGCAGTGACGCCTGGATGTGTAAGATAAAGCCTTGCGATCTGTTCTGTAAGTGCCATATCGAATCCATACTTATTCGCTATTTCTTCAGGACTTCTGCTTTTATCTGTCTCTCGCATTACTATTTCTACCTGCTTCTTCAGATCAGCAGTGCCTGTTTTTGATAGTTTCCCAGCTGCTTTCTGCGAGATATCTACGCGCGTGACTGCAATATTACCACCTACTATCTCGGCAGTTACCATGGTTATCGCCTGATGGAATCGTCTCGGACCGCAGCTGCCCGGGTTGAGCAACAGTGTTTTACCCTGCCGGATTTCTTCATATATGGCTCATATAGATGCGCAGACCCGCAAGTTCAAAGTCCAGGAACATCGGAATATGATCAGCCCAGTTACTGTCATTATTTCCACGCACAACATAGATAGGAGCGATTTCTTCAAGCTGATCGATTATCTCCTGTTTGTTGATGTCTCCGCCATGAAGGATAGCTTTGCATCCATCAAGCGCCTTTATTACCTCGGGTCTGAGCAGCCCATGCGTATCGGATATGATTCCTATCTTCATATTGTTTTCTCCCATAAATTCGAAATTTATCAGTCAAAAACTCTCCAGTGTCGTACTGAAATCATCTTCTATAAGCACTACCTTTCATATCGCACGCTAAACTCCGCATTGATATCACGAATCTCCTTCTTTCCGTCTATATATTCCTGGTACATTTCAGCAAGACCGGGAGCACAGCCATCACATGCTCCATTGATATTCCCAATAGATTCTGAAATGATCCGTTCCCGCTCTTCCCGGGTTGTATCTTTAATTAGAATTGATTCCATTACTCAGTCCTTGCTCCATGTGACATTTTTGCAGATTCCGTTGGCACGCATCTTTTCAAAATCCTGGATCCCCGTTCCAATCTCCCTCCTGTATCCGGTCAGTTTCATTTTGTCCTCTTTTCCGGGAGAATCCCACGTTAACGGTAATATACTTATGATAATAAACTAATGTCAGGGCTTATCTGTTCTTTGCCCTCTTTAATTGATTGTACTATACTTTCACAGTGTTTTGTGACACCAATTTGCTGCAAAAGCTGAATCAATAATTCTTTTTATTTTCATTGTCATTCCACAATACAAAAAACGGCCCTTTAACTTTGATGGATAAAGCGTCGCTTTCCGCTTTTGCATTAATTGGGGCCAAATATTTCACATAAAAAGAGACACATTGCCAGTCATAGCAATGTGTCCTTTTTCTGTTCTGTGCTAATCTTTATGTTGCATCAAAGCAGCTCAGAACAGGAGCCTTTGTATGAAAGATACTATCATAAAGCTATTCAATTTAGAACCTTCTGAACTGCAGGATATTGAGATAGTGAGCACAGACTTTTCGGTCAACGTCATCATTACCCTTAACCTTTATAATTTATTCCCATCTCGTTAAGGATGTCTAAAGCATCTGTCACGATCTCCGGGCATAGTGTGAACAGTTTTCCCGATTCAAGGATCCTGCCGAAACCTTCCGGTGTAGAGATGTCATCTCCAAGCATGTCGTTACACATGCATGAGCACCTTCTCTCTTTCCATTTTCCGATAAATTCTGCACGCTTTGCCATAATTACATTGCGGTGTTCAGGATCATCAGGTCCTTTATGGCCGTATTTCATACCTATCACCATCATGGCAGCTATAACAGCCCCGCAGGTCTCTCCAATGCCTGTGCCTCCCCCAAATGCTGCAGTCAGACGGTTTGCGTCATCTTTTGACAGTCCCAGAAACTCGGCATATTGATCGAGCACAACCTGCCCGCAGTCCTGCCCTCTCATGAAAAGGTCAGCAATTTGTTCTTTATTCATAGTATTACTCCTTTACAGTATGAGAAGCGGATGTATGCTAAGCCTCAGTAGTTCCTCCGCAGCTTGATCCGGCTCCGGCAGTGCATGCGTAGCAATGCTTATCAAAGTATATAGTCCTAGGTTCGTACGGTTTTTCTGCTATATCGAAAATAGTATCTTTTGTAGTGACTTTCATATCAGCTGCCTGATTGAAGTCGCAGTCATACAGCTCGCCATCCCACCGGACGGATACCTGAAATCTGCACATCATGTTCTCAAGAGTTGCAGGATTGAACGCATCATATAGTTTCTTCATATATCCTTCGAAGTTACCGGAGCTAACAAGGAACGCGCCAAACCTTCCTATCGGATTGTTGGTGATGCAGAAGAGATTATTGAATACGATGCCGTAATCGCGTCCAAGTATCTCTTTGTACTCTTTTTCCATTGTTGTCTGGTCCGGAGGGAAGAAAGCCCCGCCTGGATTATATACCATATTCAGCACAAGTTCCGGGTCTTTACCGTATCCGAGAGCATTCAGCTTCTTAAGCACCTCGATCGAGCGTTCGAATACCATATCCCCGCGCTGACGGTTTGTTTTCTTTGCCTTGTAGTGAGGAAGTGATACAAAAAGTTCGACTTTATTCTTTGCGTATAACTCAGGGATGTCTGTGTAGCCTTCTTCGAGAAGTATGACCATGTTTGATCTCACTATGACATGTTTGCAGATCTTGCAGCATTCTTCGACGAACCATCTGAAATCCGGGTTCATCTCCGGCGCGCCTCCCGTGATGTCTATAGTTTCAAACCCCCAGTTGGTATAGGCCTTAAGGCATGCTTCCATGACCTCCCTGCTCATTACCTCAGTTCTGTTAGGTCCTGCTTCTACATGGCAGTGCTTGCATGCGAGATTGCACATACGTCCAACATTTATCTGCAGTACATTCATCGCATCGGTTTTAGCTACCGCAGGATCGGTGAACTTTGACTGGAATGCAGGAATACTGCTAAGTTCCCTGAATTGTTCTTTCATGTCCATAAATATTTCTCCTGTTGAATGAATATCCTTGATTACTGTTCGAGTTTGTCAACGACATTCTTCATCTGAACACCATGAACAAGAGTGATGCCGGCCTTCATCGCAGCTGCAACATGGATCGCTTCTGTCATTTCTTCCTCATCAACCCCCATTGACAGAAGTGTCTGAGTATAAGAATCGATGCAGTACGGGCACATCTCCGAGTGTGAAACAGCAAGTGCAATAAGAGCTTTTTCTCTTGCTGTCAGAGCTCCGTCAGCCATTACAGGTCCGTAATAAGCAAGGAACGCATCCCAAAGCGCAGAAGCCTCTTCTCCTATAGTAGCGAATTTTGCGAGATCGTCCGGATTATAGTATGTATTCATTTTTTTCCTCCTTTGTACTGCTTAATACATATGTTTGTATTAATCATAGCATTTTATTAGACCTAGTCCAATATTAAATTCCCTATAGCAAGAGACAGCAATATAGAGTAAATTGATAATTGCAGCTTGATATATCCGCTGTTTTGATGCAACTAAAAACTGCAGACATTACGCCTGCAGCCCATGTAAATCAATGCATCATTCTTCTTTTCACAGTTCACTATATCAGTATCCCCTCAAGATCGGTAGTTTAACACTTTGTTAATAGGGTGTTTTTATGGAGTCCTTGCAATTACTTGCGTTGACTCCAATTTTTGTGTCAAATTTTTTCATTTATGTTGTATGTGTTGTAGGTTTATGGTATAACCCTTAGCAGCATTGTAGACGATCACCCGCTCATTTAATACCTTGTCTCATGATTTGATATCCACAATGACAGATCTCGGGATAAGTTCGTTGTCCTTATATATAGGCTTGGCTGAATAATACACGCTGGCCTTTTGGTGTTTGTACAGGTAGTTTACGACCTTCCTTTCAGTGTACGCCATGCCGCCTTTGCCGTCGTTAGCGCCGACGTTCTGCATACGTGTCCCTTTAATCAGATTACGTCTAAACGCTCTGCCGCCGAGACTGTCTGCGATCAGATGGCTTCTGTTCCATATACCCTCGATAGTATCTGCCGTTATATAGTTCGATCTCAACCTTTGTCTTTCGTCCCCAACCTGCCGGGTCAGAGCCCTCCTCAAAGTCCTGTCTCCAGCCGGCTGAATCCTTCACCATTTTATATGTTATGTTGCCGACAGCCCTGCCGGTTCTGCCGTATTTGTCGAGTCTGGCATATTTGATCTTTCCCTTTTTAGGCTTGTTCGTCACTTTGGCTACGCCTATGGTAACGACATAATTCGGAGCTTTTTTCTCGTTCCAGGTATATTTGCTCGACGAAGCAGCGCTGACCGCAAGCGGTGCAGACAGTACGGATGTGAAGATCAGATTTTTCGGACAGTGGCAAAACATGCTTATTATCAGAAAGGCAGATCATCATCGTCCGGCAGGTCGCCCGGATTGTCATGTTTCAAATCTTTTAGCAGATTATCCTGAAACTGTCGTATTTTTTCGGCGCGCATTCCATTTAATCCGCCGAAGTTGATACCGTCGATCTCTACTCCGTCGAGTTCGCATATGACAGCGGGCGGGACTTCTTCGCCTATGTCTGTCCACGGGCGTTTGTGCCATTCCTTATCATAATCTCCGAACGCCGTATACAGCATGCGGATCCCGTCGGGGATATTGTCTTCGAGCAGGGACTCGTAGTCCATATCGAAGAATACGTAACCGTCCTCATATTCGTTGATGCGCATAAGGGTATAGAAAGAGTCAAACAATGCTTTCTGTTCCTCAATGTACTCAGCGTCATCAAGATCCTCATCATCAAAACCCAGAGATTCGAAAAGTGCTTCTCTGTCCGGATAGTCTATCGGCTCCTCCGGTGTATGCTCTACTCCTTTGTCGTCTTTCCACGCAAGCGCTCCGCAGTTGATGCCTATGAGAAAGAGTATCAGCTCAGAAACTAGATCGAGCTGGATCTCATCCTCCGCCTTCGCGATCTTGACGAGCTGCGCTATCTTTTTGCGGATAAAAGGCATTCCGCCTACCTCGTCAAACGTCGGCAATCCGAAGCTGATCATTTCTTCGGCGAACCATTCCGGAATCGCATTCCATTCTTCCTCTCTCAGCTCGCATTTCGCTTCACTGCACGGTGCAATGATGTCCGTATCGCAGAAATGCGACATCAGATCAAGAAACGATACACTGAGAAATTTGCTTACCGCTGCTCCGGCCTCTGCTCTGATCATGCTGTCTTATCCTCCCTTTAAGTCCCCTGCCGCTATGCCTGCAGCACATCATCTCGTGGATTGTGCCTGAGAGCTATCCATCTCCTGTCCATTCTCATCAATCAGTCTGATGCCGATATCCACATTGGTGAGCCAGCCGACATATTCCTTCGCTTTGCCTTTGAAAAGGCCCTGCTTGTAATATCCGATTGATACTGTCAGGTCAGATCGGACTGCGAGTTCCGCTTCGCCGGTGTCGCCGTTCATACCGCTGTTGATGTCTACGCTTATAACATAGGCATAGCTGTCGTTGATCTCCGTGATGGCATCTCTGGCTTTTCCTCTCACCTCACCACTGAAGCCGGTGCCAAGGATGCAGTCTACGATTACATCGTATCCCTTCAGGTCGGACACTTCATCGAAATCAAATACCGGTACTCCGAGCTTTGCCGCTATGTCGTGATAGTATCTGCCGTCGTCAGACATTTTGTCCGACACCTTATAGATTACCGGAGTGACGCCGCTATTCTTCAGTATTCCGGCAAGTGCATAGCCATCGCCGCCGTTATTGCCGCTGCCAACAACTATTGCGATAGATTTGCCGTTCCATTCATGATATGAGTCATATACTCCGTGCGCGGCAAGATACATCAGTTCCCGACCGGATATATAGTGCTCGATAGTATATGCGTCGCTCCGGCGCATCTGCTCCACAGATACTATTATTTCCGATGCTGCATTATGTTGTTCCATCACACTTTTCCTTCCGAATGTATTTTGTGAATAATGTTACTAATGGCACCGACTAACTGAAAGCATGCCTGCACCGTTGTCGTATTCACAGTTCTTTATAATATGGGCAGATATTCTCATAGCTCCCGTCTTTCATGCGGAACCCTCCGGGAATCGTCCCAAGCTGTCTGAACCCGAGCCGCTCGTAAAGGTTCCTTGCATGAATATTGTTCTCTACAACAGCATTGAACTGCAGGACGCGGAATCCAAGTCTTTTTCCCATATCTAGACAGTCCAGCACAAGTTGCTCTCCTATGTGCTTACCACGATCAGATGCCGCTACAGCATAGCTCGCATTGCAAAAATGACCGCATCTGCCGATATTATTGGGATGGAGAATGTACAACCCCTTTATCTTTCCGTCGATCTCAGCGACGCCTGTATAACTTTCTTTTCCATCAGAACAAGATCTATCCCCGGAATACCGTTAAACACAGTAGGAACTATATCTATTTCTTTGTAACCTGCCTTCTTATACATACTTCTTGCAGTTTTATTACGGGCATTTGTATCTATCCTCAGCTCATGACAGCCACGCTCTGCCGCATACTCTTCATAGAATCTGATGAAGGCTTTTCCGTATCCCTTTCCTCCTGCAAAAGGGCTGACAGCAAGAGTGTGGAGCACACAGACATCACTGTCATCTGTTTCATTCTCCCACGGAGCACCATTGTAGACATCGACCTGGATCTGATTGATTATTGCAGTTCCAACGACATCTCCGTCTTCTGTCAGCACAAACAGATCATCCCTTTCCAGTGCTGCCTCTGCTGTTTCACGGATCGGATATATGCTGCGGATCCAGCCGGTAGTGATCCTTCCGCCTTCCTCGGCATCATGCACATCACTATATACTTTTTCAACGGCATCCAGATCTGAATGATCAGCCTTTCTGATTTCCACATGTCTCATTACGATTTATCTACCTTCCCAGAAATTTTCGTACAATTTTTTCATATAGTTCAGGCTCAGTCAGTATCGATTCGTCATGATGGGATTGAATCATGATTTATGAAATGTCTGCATGACCCAGGCATTGAATACATTGTCAGTAAAGCTATTCTTTTCATACACTATGTCCTTACCCCAGCCGCTTAGCATTCTCAAGATTCTCAGCGGTAACAGTCGATTCTTCTTCTCTATAGATCGATTCAGATGGAACACCCTGCATTTCAGCATACTCACGTGCAATATCTGATTCTGAACGGATATTACCTTCGCCGATGCCACCTGTCATTATGATAGCCTTTACATAACCCTCGTTGTACAGATTGACCGCATGATTGATCCGCTCGCGAAATACCGGTGACGGATCGTTGTTGTATACACTCGCACCGAGAACGATAGCTGCATCTGCAATTTTTGTCTCATCATTACCGGAAAACGTTACGATGCTGATCGTTGTTACGGAGATATAGGTGAGGATTACAATGATCAGGATAGCTATCAGCTTTTTCTTGCAGCGACTGGAATGAATCTGTTCATTCATATCAGTATGCCCTTAGTATGGTCATATTCGTGCTGGATTATCTGCGCAATGTAACCGCTGAAATCCTGAGCATGCTCTGTGAATTTCCTGTCCAGATATCTGACTGTGATCCGATTATAACGTGTAGTCTTTCTTGTTCCCGGCAGTGAAAGACAGCCTTCTTCAGCCTCATACGGTTCTGATTTGTCCGTTATAACAGGATTAATCATTACAATATCTGCCAGACCTGTCGCTACAATAATGATCTTTTTTCGGTATCCGATCATGTTTGCAGCCATGCCAACACATCGCTCGCGATTGGCTTTGAGTGTATCTTCAAGATCCTGCACGATCGGAAGATCCGCTTTTGTTGCCTCATCTGATTTCTGACTCAGGAAGAATGCATCCCTGACAATTGTCTTCACCATTAATAAGTGCCTCCTTTTCTGCCCGTGTCAGCGCAGCAATTTTATTATCCTATCCATAGAATCATTATCAATTGCGGTTCTATCACCACGATGTATGACCTCATCTATTTCTTCTTCGTTATGTAAAACATAAGGACTGGCAACAGGACTATTCCCCATTACTAAAAATACAAAGCCTTCGATCCATATGGTAAAGCCGTGCTGCTTTAAGAACCGGGACAGTACATATATCTGCCGTTTCACCTGTTTAATGGGATTCTTTACCTGGCTTACATAGGAGTATCCTGCCTCGTTGATCTTTACCTTATTCCACTCGTAGTCATCCTCATCACCATACAGAGTGCCATTATAGTTCTTGACCTCGATTATAAAGAGTCCGTAACTGTTGATGATCAGGTTGTCGAGCTCGGCTTCCTTGCCATCAGCCCTGATCCTGATATTAGTCAGTATATGATCATCGTCATTCAATACTTCTTTTATCATGTCGCTGACGAGTACTTCACCTATCCTTCCGGCTTTTCTTTCAGGGCTTTCTCTTTGCCCGGTCCTGCGCAGGATCTCATATAGAAGGATACCGCCAAATGCCATTATTACAAGCAGTGCGAAAACAACTCTTATATCCATGCTTTATAAATCTCGTCCTAATCTTTACTCAGTCTTCTTGTTTGCTCTTTCGATAAGTCGTTCTGACATATCGTCGTGCTTATTGATTCCCGTAATACTGCTCGGAAGATCGTTCATCGCTCCTACAGGCGGAACAGATATCGACTTACCCTTTACCAGCTTGATCGCTGTTCTTACTACTGCAATGATCGTGATCAAAGCCAGCAACAGCATAAACAGCATTCCGAGTTTGTCGCTGATCGACGCTAATGCTTCCATTTATTTCTCCAGTTCGTATTCTATTTCAGATACCACTTCTCTCCGTTAGGCATGACCCTAATATCTCCCGGGAACTCTTCTATCTCATTTCCGCATAGGTCACGTACGACTATAATTTCCCAGTATTTGTAATCCACGCCATCGCCTTCCTCAAACCATCTGCCGAAATACAGCTTATCTCCGTCCCTGTTGTATCTTTGATCAATATTGATTTCATAATCTTAATCAATCAGTATTCATACTGAATTCCTTGCACAGTTTTTCAAAGCGATCCTGTTCCTTTTCTTTAATGGTTTTAGACAGATCGTTCATGCAGTGATGTATGACATCTGCATCTTTCAGGACCTCATCCATCGGTCCATCTGTGACTAGCTTGTCATCATGATGATATATTGCCGAGCAGATAATCTCTGTTTCTTCATCATCCGTGAGCTTCAGCTCCCCCAGGATCTCCCTTGCCAGGTCGGCTCCTTTATGCGCATGATCATCATATGACCCGCTCTTATATGCGTGAAGATCGTGCAGCATAGCTGCCATCGATGCGATCTCCCAGTCAATGCCGCGCTTCTTTGCTATCATAGTCGCCGCAAGCGAAACTCCATAAAGATGTACGATCGCGCTGGTTCGCTTATCTTCATCTTCCATTTTATTCAGTTCAGCATTTACGTATTTTCTGAGTTCTTTCAGTCTGCCCATGACAATCACACTCCTTTAGTCATAAATTGTGTAGTCTCTCTCAAAAAGTTCTTCACTGATCTGTTCGTTAAGCTTCTCTTCAGGTATTCTGTCTATCAGCTTTTCCGCTATAAACTTCTTGCTTTTCTGTGCATATTTCGGCATTTTGTTCTCTTCAAGTATATGTGAGAACTCGGATTTCCATAGCAGGCTCATCTTGTTCAGTAGTTTTGCCTTAGGATTTGGCTTAGCCTCCCTCACTCGATAAAAGTCAACTTTTCCTTTTATAAGTTCTACAGAAATGATTCCCCAGTATTCCGGCACATGTTCTGCTGCATGATGCGCATGTGTCGAGCCAATGACAAGATAGTTTTCATCGTAATATCTGTCATAGTTTCTGACCTGAGCTGCCAGTCTCGTATAACTGTCTGCATCACTCTTTATCTCTATTCCACAGACCTTGTTCAGAAGCACCATCACTACATCTGCCCGGGCCTTGCCGGTAACCTTTTCTTCAAGGAACCTCACCTTGCCGTGATACAATTCAAGATACTGAAACAGTGGCTCACGTATATCCGCATCAAGAAGAACTCTGTCATCCATTTCAGCTCACTCCCCATTCACTCAATTATGCTATTTGCCCAATCAGTGCATTTTTCTGATTCCATCAGGCACAGTTCCTGCCAGATTCCCGCATAATAGATTCCTGTTGATTGGTCTTTCGCCAAATTCTTTCTCTTGCTGCATATATGATGAGGGTCGTAAACCGGATTCATTTTCCAGGTCGCTTTGGTTGCTCCTTCAAGTATGAGGACGCGTTTTTCATCAAAACACAGCAGTCCTGCTCCTGGTTTGCTTTTATCGAATGACAGGCTTTCAGCTGCTTTGAATATTACATTTGTCTTCTGTCCGTTGAACCTGTCAGCTGAATGCGGATGCCAGAATACCTTCCTGATTTCATCCGGATTGCTTATTATCTTACCGATCTGAAGATAACCCCATATGATCTGCAAGTTCGAAATCAAGGAACATTGGTATATTCTCCGCCCACTCCTTGTCATTATTGCCACGCACAACATATACAGGCGCGATCTTTTCAAGCTGATCGATTATCTCCTGTCTGTTGATGTCTCCGCCGTGAAGGATCACTTCACACCCTCCAAGTGCATCTGTTACCTCAGGTCTGAGCAGCCCATGAGTATCTGAAATTATTCCTATCTTCATAGTTCGTCACACACTTTGTACTGCAATGAGTATTCCCATCGACACTGCAGCAGTAATAAGCGGCACCATTGCCGCATAAAATGCTTTCATATCTTCCATGCGATAATATGCCACATACAAAATGATACTGATGATGAATGCGATGGCTATCACTATACACATGGCCGTAAAGCCTCTTCCTGAAAGGCCGCCTGCAGCATTAAGCTTGCTTATGACAGCGATCTCCAGCATAGTCCAGCCGACTATAAGGATCAGCTCCGTTGTCACGATTCGGTGAAATGCGAAGCGTGTAACTATATGCAGGACAATGTATGCAACGATCCCCGCTGTCAAAATCCATGTGCTGTCTATCTTAGGCGGTGTTATCGCCGGTACATTTGTGAGACTCAGCACAACTCCAGCTATGCCAAAAGCAGCTGTGCATAACAGAAGTATTCCATTTGCATCGCTGACACGATTCACCGCTTCTCCCGGTCTGTAGCATCTGTACCACCAGATCATGTAGAAGATACAGCATACTATTAATAACATCTGTCCAAGGATTATTCTTTTCATTTACGATTTATATCATGAGCAAAAATCATATTGATATCACGGATCTCTTTCCTGCCGTCAATGTAATCCTGGTACATCTCAGCAAGTCCGGCAGCACATCCATCGCAGGAGCCATTGATTTTCCCGATAGAATCCGCAACTATCCGTTCCCGCTCTTCACTGGTCGTATCCTTTATTAGAATTGATTTCATTTTGCTTCCTTTTCTATGGCTCCTTTTCTTCCTGTTCTCTTAACGATCTCCATAAATCATGTAATTCATCGGGCTTGTTGTGTCAGGCGATGTCAACGATCGGTTTTGTTTCAATTGTCATGATCCGAAATCCATTCGTATCTGGCCTGAATCCTGTTCCCGTACGAGCTGTATCTGCGGTCTATTCAGGAACTCTGTCAGCCTGTCATTATCTCTGATCCATGCTCCGATCTCATCTCTTTCTATCATTACCGGCATCCGGTCATGCACCGGCCTCATGGAATCATTGGCCTTTGTCGTAAGTATAGTGTATTTGGGTATTCCATGTTCTTCCCGGTAGAATCCTGCAAGAAGTATGACGTCATCATTCGGCGAAGTGAAGCTGAACCTCGCTTTATATGGATCCCACTCATAGAATCCTCTCGCAGGAATTATACATCGTCTGTTTATGATGCTGTCTGAAAACAGATTCTTTTCTCTGACTGTTTCTGATCTGGCATTGATTATCAGCCCTTTCCTGTATGGATTGGTGAATCTCCGCCTACATAGAACCGCCCGCACATAATCTCACTCCATATATAAAAACAGAAAGGTTACTGAATTCATTATCCAGAACTCGTAAATTGGCTTTTTACCTAATACTCATATATCAGCTTATCATACGTCTTTTCACAGACTGTAAGACCGTCCTTCTCCTATAACATAACTTTGCATGTTTCTTGTAGTTCCAGTCCTTGAAATACTTTTCATCGATCTTCTTCATGGGATCTCTCCTCACTTTCAAACTTGAATCTGCGCATGTCTACAAATCTTGAAACAGATCCTCCAACGTTATTGTGCTGACGAAATCTCCGAAATATTCCACGCGCCTTAGTCCAAACGTTGTAATCAAAGTGTTGTGAATCGAAGCTTTCTTTGGGATGATTTCCCGCAGGAGCCGCTCCCTTCGTACAAGTGCAAAATGGCATTCCTTATCTGCTGTGAACTCATCGCTATAGAACTTTATCTCACACATATTTACCACATTGTCTTTTCTTTCAATGATAAGGTCGATCTGTGCACCTTCCACATCATCAGTTCCCTTTTTTGACCATAGCGATTCATCAGTACTTACTCCGCTGATACCAAGAGCTGCTTTTATCTGTTTGATATGATTAAAGCACAGGTTTTCAAATGCCAGACCTGTCCATGTCACGACTGATTGTGTATCTGCTGCACTGATCCATTCTTTCTTTTTTCTGGAAGAGCTGTCACTTACAAATCTTAAATAAAAAATGCAAAACGGATCAGCGAGCTTATAAAAGCTTTCTCTCTTTCCATTCCCATAAGAATCATATTTTATTATGAACGCTCCGTTTTCCAGTGATTTCAGTTGTCTGCTGAACAATCCGCTGTCTGTAATACCGGTTTTACTCAGAAGCTCCCTTCTGGTCAATCCTCTGTATTTCGTGTTAAGCGCCATCACAATTGATTTCATCACATCCGGATTTGTGAAAAGCGATGAAAACAAACGATCAAACTCATCTTTCAGGGGCGCCCCTCTGTCAAAGAATATAGCTTGTATATTTTGAGGAACGCTTAGAGCTTTGTCAAAGTAGTTCAAATAGTAAGGAATCCCCCCTACCATCATATATGCTTGCGCGATATCATATCGGGACAGCGATAATCCTTTTGATATAAAGAATTGTTCGCATTCATACAAATTGAATGGCTGAAGTTCTATCTCCCAGGTGAGTCTGTTGTAAAGACCTCCGTGGTTGTTTATCAGTTTGTCCAGTATCCAGGAGGTAGAACTACCGCAAACAACCAACATAACATTATGTCTGTGGCAAGCCCAGCCGTTCCAGAATGCCTCAAGGCCTCTGATAAATCCCGCTTTCGGGGTGTCCAGCCATTGTATCTCGTCAATGAATACAAGCTGCCGTTTTTTACCGTCATCTCTCTCCAGAAGGAGTTTCTCAAGCATATAGAACGCATCAAGCCATGATTCCGGCG
Organism: uncultured Eubacteriales bacterium; assembly: GCA_902774265.1. GTDB lineage: Bacteria > Bacillota > Clostridia > Peptostreptococcales > Anaerovoracaceae > Crickella. The sequence continues at coordinate 15,557 of CACYHR010000042.1, read as the reverse complement.
GTTCACATTCCTTCATCCCATGCGCCAAAAGCGACTGGTGGAAATGCCCAAGCTGTTCCTTCATATTATTCTTTTTAGAAGTATCGTCATCACTGATCGGAGAAAGTCCTGCATGTCTGAATGTGATATCATTGTTAAAGACTTCGTCTATGAGATATGTCTTGCCTACTCTTCTTCGACCGTATACTGCAACAAATTCAGCTTGTCCGCTTTCATATAGAGCTCTGAGCTTTTTTTGCTCCTTTTCTCTGCCTGTTAACATGCATCCTCCTATTTATAGTTTTCGGTAAGTGCATTAATATGCTGTTTCACCGAAAATTATAATCACGACGCAGAATCACGTCAATGTCTTTCTAATTTATTTTTCGGTGAAATTCGATTTTCTTGTTTCTGACGAAAAAAATCCTTTTCAGCCTATCTCAAAAATCAGATTATTTCGATAAATTCAATCCCGATTTGTCACCTTCTTGCCTTGCTCATTTTGTTATGTCTTCTCGTACGCATATCGAGGATGATCATCCTCGATAACATTTATTATTCGCAAGTTCGGATACCAATATCTTTTGTTGTTCCATTGAAAACCTCCTCAGAAAACTACATGGGTAATGAATTTCATTGAGGAGATTCTACAATTGCCAAATAGTTATGCCGACATTTTTCTGATCATAATTACATTCCGGAATTAGTTATGCCAATGTTTTTGAGCGAGAATCCTGTGTTTTCTAGGCCTCGATCTGAACATCGGCATTTCTGAAAAGTCGGCATAACTGCAACGACGCAGAACGCAGTCTGCGCCTGTAAGCTCCACCTTCCCGGTATTCCGGCCAGTTAGCGCTCATGCTCTGCTTCGTGCCTTCCGGGGTCATATGCGATAACGTGATACTCATTTCCTATACAGGAAATGTGCTCAGGTTTCTCATATTTCTTCCTGAAAACTTCTTCAAGATCGACCGGAAGCGACTCAAAAGACTCGCTCTCAACGGGCGAATAGCAAAGAAAAAACGGGCCTGCGATCACATCCATCACATGTCCGTCTTCGTCGATAATTGCTCTGCTCGGCTTCATCTGCCGGAGCTTTCCTTCTTCGTTACAGACCAGAATCACGTTCTCATACCGTGGATCTGAGTCAGAATAGAACGGATCGTAAGGCTCGATCAGGCCTCCGACCAGGCCCTGCATCGCCTCAAGACTGTCCTCGATCCAGGTCACTTTTGCATACTCATCCGGCCTGCAGACGATCACTCGCAGCATGTTTTTCTCTTCTTCTGTCATATATGAAACATTCCTTTCTTCGGTTTGTAAGCATACAAAATGCCCGATCACTACGACCGAGCCGGGCATATATTTGTATTCTGTTATTGAAAAACTTTTGTCTGTTTTAAGTTCACTTAAGGTGACGTTGCTATTCTATCATTGTCAACAGAGACAAATACTTTTCATATAAAACTCCAAAATACCTAAAACTACCAATGACACAGACAGCCATGCTGATGAGCAAAAACTCCGGGCATGGCTGTTGTCATGTGGCGTTTTTTCATCTTGGATGCTCATATCGTGCTGCATCCATTTGTCTCGATCTGTTTTGATGATGGATATGCAGCAGGTAATCATTGCAGTCTTTTCCATATGGCGGCGGTTCATCCCTGATCGTATAAGTGTCTTTCAGCTGCGCCGCGATAGATCTCGCTGCGCTTCTTCCGGCATAGTCACTGTCAAGATGCAACGCGATAGTCTTCACTTCTGTATGATTTTGAAGCGCATTATCCAGCGCTGCCGGAATCTGTATGCCCGGTTTGTTTGGGCTCGGAGCATAGACACCGCCGAGAGATACCATTGATTCAGCCCGCCAGTTGCCGGTCTGCATCTTCATTACTGTCGCGTAAGAGAGCAGATCGATGGCGCTTTCGAACACATGGATCGTGTTTCCGTTACGATTTATCCTGAACGCATATCGCTTGTCTGATCCTGCCGCATCGCCCATGATCCTTTCACCATTTGTCGCCCGATAACAGGCATATGCTGCCTTGCCGGTCTCATCATATCCGACGAATACGCAGTTATGATAAGGCAGCGACTCGTATAACAGTCCTTCTTCGATGCAATCCCGGATGATTTCTTTGTCTATTCCCCGACCGGTCAGATATCTGGTCACTTCGAGATTTGTCTCGGATCTGTCAGGTATAAGCAGTTTTCTCTTCTCCTCACGATAACTGTTTTCTCTTATTTTTGTGCCTGTTTTAGGAGAAACTATTCTTTCATCGGTAAGTATCTCCATGGCTTCTACGAACTGCATACCTTTTACCTTGATCAGATAATCGAGAGCTGAACTGCCTCCGAAGCCTCTGCTCCACCACATCCATTTCCCATTAGATATCTTCAGGCTGTCATGCTCTCTGGTGCAGTACGTGCTGCCCCTGACGTGTACTAGTTCTGTCGGTTCATATGACTGAAGGTATGTCAGCAGATCTATCGACCTCGCCTTTTTGATCTGTTCTTCGGAATAATACGGCATGACCATCACCTCGCATCATCACGTGAAATCCGCTGAGTCTCTCTTTTTGCCTGCTTCTCCAGAGATTTATCTATGCCTGTGATCATATCATCTGCAGCGGAACGGATCCTTTCAAGAGAAGCTTTCAGCTCCTTTGTATCCTTCCCGGAAGACCATCCCGCAACATACGTGAAGGAATAATCCGAAGAATCAAGACCGTAATGCTGACAGATCGTATAAGCTACGCTTTCGGCCTCGACCTCTTTGGTGCGTCTGTCTACAGGATGATCCTTGTCGAGATTCTCCTTAGCGTGCAACTTTTCGTGTGCCATTTCATGGATCATCGTCTTTATCGTCTGCAGCTGGCTCATGCCGGATTTGATGACTATCTTCCTGTCTGCATCGCTGTAATATCCCTTCGCTCCTCCTTCAATGTCCTCTGAATATATCTGGACCGGGCATATCTCAGTCAATGCATTGAACAGTTTTCTGTAATCGCTGACATCTCCGGTGAGTTCATTGACACCGACACTCGGAAGCTCTCTGCCCTCCGTCTGGGAATAGTCGAACACTGTTGCAACCTTGAATCCCGTATACTCAGCCACCTTCTGATTGCCGTCATCATCCTTCTCATCGAGCTCGACTTTGTATTTGCAAGGAGCGATTATCTTGATCCCTTTCTCCCCTTTTCGCACCTGTCTGCCGTGATCCTTCTTCCAGGCATTGTAGCCGGCAACAAGACTCGCATCGGGTCGCTGCAATGCTATGAGCAGAGTATTGTTCAGACTGTAGTTATGAAATTTGCTCATACACTTCAGATATGCCTTATATGCATCGCTCTCGAAAACCGCAATAACACCTGCTTCAAGCTGTTCAGTGATCTCCTGAATGCGTTCTTTCTGTGATTTTCCTTTATAGTTATTGCCCGTGAATACTGCCATCTAACGCCCTCCTTTCCGAGTTTCCGCAATACAAAAAGCTGCAGACACAATTGCCTGCAGCTATGTATTACATATTTGGAAAGCTTCTTCTGATTACCAGATTTATGCTATCGTTTTTCTCGTTATCATGTGTATTCTCCATTGCTGGCAATGGAGAATTGCAGATCTGACGGCATCGTCTTTGTCAGGCACAACCTGACATTTGGCATATCACTGTAGTCTACAAATCTTGTTGCCGCATCTTCTCCTACGCCAGTCTTCATCCGTCTGTCTATAAGTCTCTTGCGAAGGAGTTCCTCCTCGGCTTTGATTGATATCGTATAATCCGCATAGTTATGCAGTTCGCGCCAGCCGTCTTCATCCAAGAGCAGATAGTTGCCCTCAAGAATGATGATATCGCCATCGATCCTGATCGCATCTTCTACAGGATTATGCAGCATTCTGTCATATACCGGCCAGCTGCAAATCTCTCCTGCTGAAACTTTTTTTACTCTTTCCGTCAGTTTATCCAGATCAAATGTCACAGGAGCACCTTTTATATCCACCATTGATATCTGTCTCCCGTTTCGTGTGACATAGTGAGTTTGAAGATATTCCTGCCTTCTATGGAACCCGTCCATGCCGATTACCTGAATATCATCCATATCCCGGTGTTCATTCGCAAGCATCTCAAGAAAACTGAGCAATGTGCTTTTTCCTGCTCCGGGAGGCGCTGCCAGCATCACAAGGATACGAGAGCCTTTAGTTCTGTGCATATCTGACAGCTTTTTCAAAAGAGGGTAAAATAGCTCATTTACCGTTCTCTCGCTATACACCGCATTTACCTCGATACCATTTACTGAGACATTATGTTCTATCATCACGCTTCCAGGGCTCTGTCAAAAGCTGCCTTTACTCCCTCTTTGACCGTTTCATACGGCATGAACAACGCTGCTTCAAATATCTTGTCATGATCTATAAAGAGACTCGGTACCGACCAGTAATCATAGTTTTCGATGATCTCCAGATGCTCGCCCTCTTTAATTGATTGTACTATACTTGCGATCTTTTCACTTCCCCCAATCTTTCCAGGATACGTATTGCACTCCATTCAGCTCGCAGGTAAGATCGCCAAGATAGTAGACCTTACCTTCTGAGCCATCAGCTCTGAGGTCTATGTACTTTCTCACATTAGATGACATTTTCTTCTCTGTATTGCTGTTGCTTTTTACTTCAATCGCAAAAGTATGTTTCCAGTCAGCTATGGTATCTACCTCAAATCCATTTTTGTCTCTGAAAAATGTCAGGTTAGATTTTTTTCCTGAATTGAATCTCTTTTTGAGCAGTTCAGATACTGCCATCGTTTCTACTGCTGCTCCTTTATGGTCATCAAGCATAAGCTCCTCTTTTGAATCAATGCGCAGCAAATAGCACATCAGACCAGAGTCAACAAAGTATAGCTTTGGAGTTTTGACAACACTCTTTCCCAGATTGTTTGAATCCGGCTCCAGAAAATGAATGATGTATGAGGCCTCCAGAATCGAAAGCCATGATTTTATCGTTACTGCTGAAACTCCTAATCCGGATGAAAGCCCATTGTAATTTACCATCTGCCCGCTTCTTGCTGCACACAGTTGGATCAGTTTGCGGAATGCATTCACATTTGAAGGGTTTATCTGGTCCTTAATATCAAGATCCATATAAGTATCTATATAGTTTTCAAACCAGTCATCTCTTAAATAATGCTTACTGCTGTCATAGAGAGGAGGATAGAAGCCGTTAAACACATAGTCATATGCATCATCGGACAGAATACCCTCTTCTTTCAGTTCATCTATTGAAAACGGAAGGAGTTTTATCAATCCGATACGCCCGGCGAGGCTGTCAGATATGTTCTCTTTCAGGCGGAACTGACTGGATCCTGTAAGGATGAATTTACCCGGGCTATACCCTCCATTATCAACAATGAGTTTAATAGCATCAAACATGTCAGGTACCTTTTGCGCTTCATCTATGATTGCTCCATCAGGAAAAGCGCGCAGAAAATCTCCCGGGTTGGATTTCGCCAGTTCTCTCATGTTCTTATCGTCGAACGATACATACCGCTTCTCTGGAAAAGCCATTTTAGCTAATGTTGTTTTGCCGCTTTGTCTTGGCCCGGTAATGGCTACAACAGGAAATTGTTCCGCCAGTCTTACTAATGCATCATATGCGTTTCTCTTGATCATAGGATCACCTCATCTAGTATATTCCGAAGTGTAGCACTAGGAAAATCTAAAGTCAACAATCAGGAAAATCTAAATTCAACAAATTAGATTATGTGATAATTCGTATCGGACTTCTCCGGCATAAGCAATCTCCTTTCCTCGTCTTTTGGCGGATCAGGTTTCTTTGCTGTATAAAAAGAAGGAGAATCTGCTCCCTGTATTCTCATGACTCTGTATCATCCAGCAGGCCTTGCGCCTTAGCTTCATCCCAGGTGACACCGTATGGTGCACCACCCGATGTATATCCTGCAATGTAATAGAAATGATCGTCACGGAAGGATTCCACCAAATTATTGTTTTGCCTTTTTTCGTACTTTCTCTTTCTTTTTTCTGCTTTCGCCTTCAGTTCCTGTTCGTATGTCGCCTGCTTCTGAGTACTCAGAACACCAAGCATGCAAAGCTCGCGCTTCGCACATGTATTATCTACACCGAATCGCTTTCTATATGCTTTCACGATATGGGAATCCTCAGTAAAGTACTGTTCCTCATACCATTTTCTTGCTATTCTTAGTCTTTCCTGTCTGGCTTTGCTCATTGGTTATATAGCAAAATGATGTAGCGCGGCATTACAGTACATATATTAACATACTGTATGCCGCTGTTTGTGTTACTTACGAGATAATGATCACCTTGCGAAGGAATCCCTTTCAACACTCTGTTTCTGCTTCTCTCTTGCTCTCTGAGCAATAAGTTGAGCTACCTTGATGCCCTGTTCCTCGGTCATGGTGATCCCGCGACTCATCCTGGTATGATCAGCTGACCATTCCCTTATATCCAGCTTTGGCGCTCCGCCATTCCAGGATACAAGGTTGAGCTCTCTGCGCCAGCCGTTATCGTTCGCAGCATCGAGTGCTCCGATGAACTCCCTGATCTCAAAAGTAAATTCTCCATTGTTTCCACTGTTTCTTTCTGCCATAAAAAACTCCTTTCCTTCGATTAACACCGTTCCCAGTCTCTGTACCTTGGCCTCAGCTGATCCAGCAGTCCGTCACTTTTGAAGCTGTACATGTCGCCTGTATCTCCCGCAACTATGATGTGATCGAGCATTTTTACGCCGAGAAGTTCTGAACAGCTTAGAAGTCTCTTAGTTACGTCCTTGTCCTCCTGACTTGGACAGGTGCTCCCGCTGGGATGATTGTGGATTGCGACGAACGCAGCCGAATTCGAAAGGATAGTCGATTTGAAGACTTCCCGCGGAGACACCGCAGCTGAGTCGAGCGTGCCCACACTGCATATATTAAGGTTTATCGGCTGACCGTTCGTTTTGAGATTCAGCACTGCAAACACTTCTCTGTCGTATGCCGAAAGCTCTTTAGCAATCACCTTGAGCACATCCTCAGGTGACCTCATTTTCTCGGTGCTGTATATCGATGGCTCTTTCACCATGCGTATATTGACTACCTCTATCTTTTCGTCATTAGGTCTCCTGCCCAAGTTCGATCACCTCCAGATCTACCGAATAAACAGTCCCGTCAGGGATATCATTGATACGCGCTCTGAGCTCCTCAAGACTGCTGATTTCAGTAGCTGATTCTTTCATTTCCATTTCCGAAATTTCTTTCAAGTTCTGCATGCTTAATCTCCTTCTTTTCTGGTTTAGGATCAGTGCCATCCATCAGGAAGGCATACACGCTGTGTGTCTTGATTGCCTTCTGAAGTGCAAGTATCCCTCCGAGTTCGTCCGCCAGTCCGTTGTCGAACGCTGCCTGCATATCTATCGCATTTACCTTTTTTTCTGTGTCAAAGCCTTTCTTTCCCAGCTTGTCCAGCAGTCTCTGTTTCGTTTTTTCCATCGTTACCTCCGATTTCTTTCTTTCTGTTCAGTATCTCCATCATGCAGTATCCGCAGAATGGTGCAAGCTTATTGCGGTATCTGCAGTTATCCGGACATTCGACCTTAGTGCCCGGTACTGTCGTCTTCGTCTGTTTCAATGCTGACTCCATCGTCGAGCAGTTCCTCACCGTAAGCTGTAAAGGTATACCAGTAGGTGTGATCGAATCTGTCATCATCGAGCACAGCGGACCTGATTATTCCCTTTTCGATCAGCTTTCTGACTGAGTGCTGCACCATATCCTCAGTCAGAAACGGTATGTGAACTGTCATAGTCTTCTGAGTGCACTTCACCCATAAGTGTCCGTATCTGTATGTCGTTTCATCGCTTGTTATCTGCAGGTCTCTTATGAAGTCGGCAATGACCGACTCCCTGAGGCCTGCTGCTGCAGCGACATCCATATTGAACTTTCTCTCGTTGTACTTCATCGTCTGTTCCTCCGTTTTCTGTAAAACAAAAGGAGCGGAAATCATTTCGACTCCGCCCCTGCGTCAGTTATTCACTTTAAGGCTGCTGCCGTTATCAGACGAACATTGCCAGATCCGCTTTTTTCTCTCTGTATCTCCTGATAGCCTCTTTGATCGCCATAGTCAGCCCTGCACCAAGTGCTGCAGTGAACAGGAACACGAAGAACCACAGCGGTTTGTCATCACCTGTCTTAGGAGGAACTGTCGTAGGCGGAGTCTCAGTGATCTTCACAGTTTGTCCTTTGTCCTTCAGATCCTTATGCTCAGCCACCTTCTCAAACGGTGTTTTTGTCACATCATCACCCTCCCTGTAGCCCGAAAGCCTGTAGGCGGTTTCGAATGCTACGAGCTCTTTGCCTTTGAGCTTCGTGGTATCTATAACAAAGGTCACCTTTGCTTCGCCTTTGGCAGCTTCAGGCCGGAAAGGCTTGCTCCTGACATTAACAGGAACACCGTGCTCCACGAGCTGATCCCCGCTGTCCTTTACCATCAGAGTCCCTTCAAATATATACCACTGAGCAGTATCGAGACCTTCATAGGTTATGGTATCTGTGAGTATTGTCTTCTCTGAAGCAGCTACTGTCTTGACGCCCTTGTCTCCGGTAAGCTTCGTACCGATAGAAGGTTTCTTCCAGGTGACCGTCTGATCCTCGTCATTGATATCCTCGTGCTTTGCAGCAACGTGACCTCTTGCATCGCAGACCTTCTCAAATACTACAGTCGTCTTACCGAAGAGATCGGAAGCATCAAATGTGAATGTCACATTGACGAAGCCTGTTTCGAGCAGAGCCGTGAACTCCTTCTCCGCTGTGATCTCCCTGCCGGACGGATCGAGTACCGGCTTTCCGGTCGCTTTATCCATCAGTACGCCTCTGGCAGTGTACTTTTCTCCCTTTGTAAGTCCCTTGTACCAGATCCTGTCATTAAGAGTGATCTTCTTTGACGGTGTTATGTTCTCCTTCTGGCCGCCTACAGATGCAGTTGTTCTGATCTCCGGCACATCATCAGTGATGGTTTCAAGATCCACGAAACCGTTCTGGGATTTCTGATCTACCGTAAAGTAAAATTTCTGCAGAGTATATCCCTCATTGTGCTCACACGGCATCTCTTCAAGGATATATGAATCGTACGGAAGTGCTCCGAAATCGCTGTTCATGTCAGCTTTGCTGCCGAACTCGCCTGTACCGAACCATACACCGTGCAGGATGTCTCTGTGCCTTGCTTCGAGATCAGCTGTCTTTATCTCCTTTGCCTCAAGCAGATCGTCGAACGGATTCTGTTTCCTTGCAGTTTCCGCATCCTCATCCTCGTCGAGATCGCCGGCAGCTCTTCTGTCCTTTGTGGAGAAGAATCCGTTGCTGTCTGTTACGACTACATGGGTCTCTCCGTTAGTGACGGATATGATCTTGAATGGAACATACGAGAATCTCTCGGAAGTTGAGTCTGCGATCTTTGTACCCTGTACATCAGACCTGTATACATAGTCATCGAAGGTCAGCGCAGCCTCATGTTCTTTATCATCGAAGCTGACCATTACTCCGTCTTTCCTGATTTCAAATCTGTGCTCAGTCTTGTCTGTGCGCTGGTATGTCTCATTAGTCTTCGACTCACGGACAGTGTATGTGCCGTACGGCAGGTCATCAGCCAGAGTCTCAGCGGTATATGCCTTCTTCTCCTCGTTCCAGTGGACTGTGATCTTACCGACATCCTTTCCTGTAGCTACTCTTTTGATCGCGCCGGACTCGAACATTTCCTTTTTTGATTCGAGCTTCTTCCAGTCGACTGTATCAGTCTTATTGTCGAGGTCCTTTCTGACCACTACATCATGGCCGGATACGTTCCTGATCGTCATAACGATACCGTCAAGCTTTGCTCCTCCGAGAGCTTCAGACTTCAGGAGTTCCTTGTCTCTCTTGATGATCTGAACTCCGCCGCGGATGACTGCCTGCCTTACCTGATCTCCGGCAAGGTCTATTATCACTCCGTCCTCTCTGATAGTGAAGCTTTTTGACCACTGCTCATTCAGCAGATAACCTTTGGACGGCTCGGTCTCTTTCACAAGATAAGTTCCGTAAGGAAGATCATGATCGCCTGAAGCAGCGATGCCGTCAGCGTTCGTAGTGATCACTAGAGCAGGCTCGCCTTTGCCGATCTCTTTGCCGCCTACCATGACAGTCTCTTTCGACTGGTTGTAGATGGTGAATTCAGCTCCTGCGAGGGTAGCATCACCCTGAGCGTATGCTTCATCAAGATCGTTATCTATCTTGGCGAGCTTCACTCCGCCTCTGATGATAGTGTCATCACCCTTGATCGACTCGTTATATGTCTTGACGTGGAGATCGTCTGTGCCGTCCTCAGTGATATGGCACACGAGCTTCTCATCATTGATAAGATATCCTTCAGGCGCTTTCACTTCGCGGATCACATATGTGCCGAGAGGATAAGCGGTCTTGCCGTCCTTGTCCTTGTAGAATGCAGAACTTTCATAGCCTTCCGCGATCACTGGTTCCTGTCCGCTGATCTTACCATGCTCATCTGTCACCAGGTTCCAAGTCGCCAGCAGAGTGTTCGATGCCTCAGCCTTCTCTGCTGTATCATACTGGCCGCCATAGAATTTAAACTCATATACCGCGCCTGCAAGAGTCGCGTCTCCTTCGCCGTAGTCATGAGGATAGCCCACAGGATTCTTAGTGAGCAGAAGCTCAATAAGATCTGTGATCGGCTCATCCTTTGCCGTGAACGTAGTGGTCTCATCAGACTCGATCTTCACGGTATAAGTCTTTGTATCCAGAGCATATCCCGGAGGAGCTGTTGTCTCTTTTACAGTGTACTTCCCTTCCATCAGATCGATGGTATTGCTCTCGCCGTTGGCCTTTAGTGTCAGTGTGCCGGCAGTCTTGCCATCACTGTCATAGACTGTATACTTGGCTCCCTCAATCGAATAGCATCCATTTCCTTCTGTGATCGAAGTCCTGTTGCTGATCTTTTTCATTTTGAGATGTCCCGGCGCTTCCAGATATCCGACGATCATATCCTGTACTCCGGACATATAGCAGATGAATACCTTGAAACTGTCAGGAACCGCATCGTCTTTCGAACTGTCTGCCTTCCAGAGAGCATCCCCGAGCTTCTTGGCCTTGGTCCATACTTCACCGAGGTCGGATGCGTGGGTGCCGCCCCATGTCGCAAGATCCGACGGTCTGCCTTCATAGACATAGGAAAGCGCCAGATGAGCTATTCCCCAGTCCTTGCTGAAATTGCCTGTGTAGTAGTTTTCTTTGACGTTCTTGATGTTCTTCTCATATCCCGGATATGACGGAGAGTAGTAAACGATATTGCGGAGAGCATTCCACTTTCCCTTATCGTTTTCGTCAGTCACGACCTTGTCCACGGTCACAGTACCTGTTCCCGGCGAGGCCTTTGACGGCTGCACGCAGTATGAATATCTGCTGCCGAGGTCATCATCAAGGTCGCACTTACGGGAGTTGCTGTATCCGCCTGCGCCCGAACCGTATGTGATCTGTCCGCCGTCATGGACTGTGTATTTGCTGCCCTTCTTGCCTGTGAATGCCGCATATGAATCCTGCGTCACAAGCGGCATTATTGCTGTGAGCGCCATGACAAAGGCAAATGTCATGGTCAGAATGCGCTTTGCCGCGCTGAAATACCTGTTGTCTGTCATTGCGTGTTTCTCCTTTCTTCGCGCTAGATGAGCATGATCGCAAGGATGACTACCGGAAGAGAAAGCGCTGCCATTATCCCGGTCAGGATCCACGACAGCCTGTTTGCAGCCTTCTCGCTGAGATAGAGCTGCATCCCTGTCTCATCAGTGCACATGATCACTTCGTCTTTGCTGTTTTCGTGTATATCTTTCGCCATGTGAGTTCCTTTCCCGCAAGATCAGGGCAACAAAAAAAAGCGCTCAGGCCATTTCTGACTTGAACGCTCTTTGTGTCATGATATTGCGATTATTATTGGTATATTATGTTTTAGCTTATTTAGTGTTACTCAATTATCCCTATATTCATTCTTCTTCGGTCAGTTACTGGTAGTAACAGAGGAGGGGTTACAGGGGAGGAGATGGGAATTTGTGTCCACGATGCTGACCGGTGTCGATGCATAAGGGACACACTATCTCGCATCGTCTCTCGCCTTCTGTCTCTCCCGGTGTCTGCCGTAATACTCCATAGCAGCAGCAATATAGTCCTCACGCTTTGACATCGGAAGATCGGGCGGGAACAGTCTGCTGAACCTGTCTCCTCTCAGAACTATACGTTCCTTCTGGTTCGGTTTCTCCTCCAACATGATGGCTTCGATGGATTCAGGTGTAAGTTTTCCCTCCTCGGCCATACTTCTCATTCGCTTCGCCTGTGTGTGCGACGGTGTGCATTGTTCCATCTCCATACACTCCCATATGTGACCCTGGGTGAGTCTCGGAATATATGAAAGCTCGACTGCCGGTCTGAGTGCGATCCTGCCTTCATCTACCAGATCAAGGATCTCAGGGATGAGTTCAGTGAGGCGGATATATCTTCTGATTTGATCCTTACTTTCTCCAACCTGATCAGCGAGAACATCTCTTGATTTTATTCCCTGCAACTTGTGCGCCATTGGCTCACAAGTTAAGTCAGTTCTCTGCCCCTGTCGCTTCATCGCCTCCAGCCTCATCTTGTAAGCAAATGCCTTTTCGCTCGGGAGTATGGTCGTTCTCTGGAAGTTCGACTCAGTCATCAGTATCGTAGCTTCATCCTTTGACAGTTCTGCTATCTCGCATCGCAATGTGTCCATGCCCAGCAGCTCGCAGGCTCTCTTTCTCCTGTGGCCCGATACGAGCTCATATCTGCCGTCGTCTTTCTTCCTGACCATGCAAGGTGTTATGACACCCTGAGTCCGTATGCTTTCGACAAGGTTCTGCATATCCTCATCATCCCTGACCTTGAACGGGTGATCAGGAAACGGGTCTATCTCCTCGATCGGTATCTCATAAATGCGTTTAAGCTTCGCGTCATCTCTTTCTTCCTGTGATGAGAACAGCTCATCGAGCGATGGCAGTCTCATCTCTACGCTTTTCCCGTTCGCCAATTCTCATCACCTCTTTCGTCAATGCCTCATACGCCTTTGCCGGCCTGGAATCCCGATCATACTCGTAGATGCTCTGTCCTGCTTTGGATGCCTCGGCCGCTTTGACCGCAACAGGGATCTGTGTGTCGAATATCCTGATCTGCATACCATACTTCATTCTTATAGTATCTATGACCTCCCTGGCAAGATTGGTTCTGCCGTCAACGAGCGTCATGACAATACCGTCTATTTCCAGCTTATCATTCGTATGGTTTCTTACCATATCTATGCTTTTCATCAGCTGAGTCATTCCTTTTGCCGGAAGGTACTGTGCCTGCACAGGAATGATCACACTGTCAGCTGCCGTGAGAGCATTGATCGTGATCATTCCGAGTGACGGCATGCAGTCTATCAGTATATAGTCGTAGTCATTTTTCACTGACTTCAGGATATTCGAGAGGATCTTTTCTCTGCTCATCGCATTTACGAGCTGAGTTTCCATTGAAGACAGATCCAGATTGGATGGAATCAGATCAACCCCCTCGGGATGATGAATTATAGTATCCTGCACAATTGGCTTGTACTCCTGAGTTGCCAGATACATCAGCCTCCCGAGCGACTTTTCAAGAGCATCTCCGTTCCATCCAAGCGATGCCGTGAGATCAGACTGCGGATCTGCGTCAATCAGAAGTACTCTTCTGCCCTGGCGGGCTAATCCTGCTCCGAGATTCAGCGTGGTAGTCGTTTTACCGACTCCGCCCTTCTGATTACATATCGCTATAGTCTTTGCCATCTGTTTACCTCCATCGGCATCCTTATCTCAACTGAGCATCCATCTTCACCGCATTTTTCGATCATGTTCTTCACTCTGAAATATGTGAAGACTTCCTGATCAGACAGAATGTCCTGGAAGAGCCAGTAGATCGATTCTTCGAATTCCTCGCACGCTCTGAGGATATCCAGTTCTTCGGCGGCGTGGACCATACCTTTAATAAGGAACATCTCCTGAAGCATTCCAACAAGTGCTTCTGCATCGCTTGCCTGAAGTCTTCTGATGATCTGCCTCACTATATCCATATCCATCCCGTCGATCATGTCAGAGAATCTCTCCGCTGTGACTTCGGCAAGATGGTCTGCGATATTGTACGCGAGCCTGCCTTCCGGTGGAAGTCCATCCGGTATACTGATCTCATCTTTGAATTCATCCGGATCCTCATCAGCTTTCTCCTGCTGTTTCTTTTCTATAGCCTCATTCAGTACATCTGCCATCTTCTTTTCCTCATCGGTGAGTCCTGTTTTTTTATCTTTCTGTTTATTGAACATATTCAGATCCTTTCCCCGGTCATTCCGGCTGCAATATAAAAGACTCCGCACCTTATTGTACGGAGCCATGTAGTCAGCCGGGAATGCGGCTGTATGGTTTGTCAGTCCAGGAACTTTACCAGCAAGTCGTCGACTGCATCAGTGTACCTTCCTTCAGCAAGGAGCTGATTTTTCAATTCGACGAGAGCCATTACTATGATCCTGACCTCATCATGCGTGAATCTGAACTTAGGCTTGAACATTCGGCTCACCTCTTTTCCATTTTGATATATACGATCCTTTTTTCAGCTTAAGTGTAAAATATCCGGTCAAGGCCTGCAATTCTGCAAATAATCACTTTAGCGATTTTGAAAAAGACACTTGATAAATACTGCGAAATCAGTCATATTGTAGTCGCGTTGGGGACAGCATGCCTGACAGTTGGGGACAGATTGCTGAAATATCCTGGAATCAGCCCGTTGGGGATGAAAAATGACGAACCTGGCATTTGTCGTGTCCCCAACCAAGGAAAAAAACATGCATCAACGCCAGTAAAATCAAGCAGTTCAGAGAAATAATACAACTGTTGGGTCTGTGTACCATGTTAATACACCGTACTCATTATTCGTACATTTTTTTACCATGCCTATACGCCGTACTCAGACCCAACAAACCTGCTATATCCCCAACCGGAGACCCATTTTCCCGCAATTCAAGATACATTGTACATACATCACATGCAGTTGCAAAAAATCCGCTATATACTGAAATTTCAAGGGTTAGAGCCTGTATCCGTTGCAACAAAAGAGCCCTGAGAAAACGTCTCTCAGGGCTAAAAAATGGCGGAGGACATGGTATGCGAACCCCTAAGGCTGTTACTGAAATTTCAACGTTTCAGGGTTACGGAATCGGGTCAGACCCAATGCTGTCCCCAACGATTCCACCATACCGTGACATCCGATATAGTACTTATTTAATATCTAGGCTATTATAGCATGCCTGCATCAAGAAGTCATCTATCTCTCATATCAGTATCATTACCACCTACAAACTGGAATCTACAGTGCTAATTCCATCAGCCAGCAATCTACTTTTTCTCCCTCAAACATCTCATGTTCTGGAAGTGATTTAATGATTTTAAACCCGGCTTTCTCGTATGCCCTTATAGCCCTTTTATTATCTTGGTGCGGGTCAAGAAGAACTCGTTCCGCAGCCAT
>CACYHR010000041.1:16717-33798 GCA_902774265.1 uncultured Eubacteriales bacterium | reverse complement strand
GTTATAATCACAAGGCATACTTATGCGCAGGGAGGGGTTTTCTGCAAAATGATAGAATTCAAAAATGTTACAAAGAGATTCGGAAACAATATCGGTCTTATAGATGCTACTGTTCATATCAACAGAGGGGATTTCGTATTCCTCGTCGGACCGAGCGGAGCGGGCAAGACCACATTTATCAGACTGATCTTAAAGGAGATAGAACCCGATAAGGGAAGGATCATGCTGGCAGGAAGAGATATCACACGACTCGGACGCAGAGAAATCCCTGAGGTCAGACAAAAGATAGGCATGGTGTTCCAGGATTTCAGGCTGCTGGAAAAAAAGACTGTATTTGAAAATGTCGCTTTTGCAATGGAGGTGCGCCACAAGAGCCGCAGAGAGATCAGGGCAAACGTGCCGGCTGTGCTGGAACTGGTGGATATAGCAGATAAGGCGAACAGATATCCCGATGAATTATCAGCCGGTGAACAGCAGAGAGTAGGTATAGCCAGAGCACTTGTAAATCAGCCGAGAGTGCTGATATGCGACGAGCCTACAGGAAATCTGGATCCTGTTACCGCCATGGATATCATGGAGATACTTGATAAGATCAATGTACGCGGCACCACGGTCCTTATGGTCACTCACGCCAAGGACATTGTCGATAAGATGAACAAGCGCGTGGTAGCGATCGAGAACGGACGCATCGTCCGTGATGAAGAGGGCAGCTACGGATTCAAGCATGAGCAGGATATAGAGGAAGAACTGATCGCACCCGGCTACAGCGCAATGGTGGGAAAAGAAAATGCCGAGGATCTCGAAAGACGGCAGACGATGTATATGGAGCAGTCGATACAGATGATACAGCCGAGCCGTACTTCGGTACTGCATGAGGGCGGCAAAGCCGCCGGTATTGAAGGCATTCAGGATCTGCAGGCGGGATTGATACAGACAGATGACTCTGCTGTCGATGACATGCTGAGTCAGTACCTTGACGGAGGGGAGGAAAATAACTATGAGCAGACCGGGTTATAACCTGAAACAGGCCTTCTCCCAGATGGGACGAAACAAAGGAATGTATTTCACATCAGTGCTCGCCATAACTGCTATGATGCTGATACTGGGACTCTTCTTCGTATCCTTTGTCAATGTCAATCTGTTTGCGGCAACGATAGAAAACGATTACAACGTTTTACAGGTATATCTCAAGGAAAACGTAAAACCAAAAACGGCTGAAGCGGCTCATGAAGCCGTAGAAGACATGGAAGGCGTTGATCATGTTGAGTATGTATCAAGCGATCAGGCTCTCGACACGCTGGAAGAGAGATGGGGCGATAACGGATATCTGCTCGAGAATCTTCCGGAAAATCCTCTTCCTGAATCATTCACTGTTTATGTTTCCGACAAGGAAGCTGCCAACAGAGTGGCAAAGGAAGTAACCGATATCAAGGGAGTCGATGATGTTGTCTACTATCAGGATACGATAGATAAACTTTCCAGACTGTCGCATTTCATAGAAATGGGCTCTGTCATAGTGATGGCATTCCTCGTAATTGTATCGATTATCATAGTTGCAAATACGATAAAGCTCACAGTTTTCAATCGTGAAAAAGAGATAGGCATAATGAAATATCTCGGAGCAACGGACTGGTTCGTAAGAGCACCGTTCATCTGGGGAGGGATAATAGTAGGAATGATATCCGCCGGTCTTGCAGCCGGTCTCACATACCTCATATACAGTAAGGTGATCGGGATAATCGGAGGAGATATTTCAAAGATGCTGTCTGTATCAGTCGTTCCGGCTGAATACCTGACGTACAATGTGCTGATCATATTCCTGTGCATAGGCGTAAGCATAGGTATGTGCGGAAGCATAATCTCCATCAGGAGATTCCTTGACAGATAAACAGACACTTACAGGCAAATCAACGATTAAAAGAAGCAGTTAACAGGGAGAAAAAAAGAATGCGTTCCGGACATGATCGATCTGAGTATAAGCATAACAGACAAACTGGCAGAACAGTAAGCGGACAAAACAAAGGGCATAAGGGAATGCTGATCGCGGCAGTCCTCGTGATGGCTCTGATAAGTTCATTTTCATTCGTATCATCATTTGCGGTGACACAGGAGGAATATGATGCTGCTCATGCTGCGGCAAAAGAAGCGGCTGCGGCAACAGAGGCAAAAAAAGCCGAAGCAAAGGAAGCGGCAAAGAAAGCCGCTGCTGCGACAAAAGATCTTGAAGCAGCGGAAGCAAGGCTCAATTCGCTGACCGGACAGGTCGAAGCGAAGCGTGCAGAAATCGCTGACACAAAGGTCAAAATGGAAAAGAAAGAGCAGGAGATACAGGAACAGAATGATGCTCTGAATGACCGTCTTACAGCTATGTACAAAACCGGGACAGCCGGGTTTGTGGATGTTATACTTAATTCGGAAGATGTTGAGGATCTTCTTACCAATGTAGGAATGGTACATAAGATACTCGAGAGCGATCAGGAACTGCTGAGAAAGCTCCAGAAGGACTATAAGATCCTTCAGCAGCTCAAAGCCGATCTCGAAGAGCAGGAGATAGCTCTTGAGGCTGCTCAGGCAGAGGCTGCCGAACTCAAAAAGATGTACCAGGCAGAGGCTGACAAACTCAAGGCTATGGAGGATGAACTCGAGGCTCAGGCAGCTGAACTGGCTGCTGCAGCTGCTGCAAAGCAAAAGGAAGCCGAAAAGATGATAGTTGATGCAGGACTGGATGAAAAAGTCAGCGTCGGTAAATTTGCATGGCCTACTAGCGGGAACTATCAGATCACATCGAATTACGGATGGAGGATATGTCCTTTCCACGGCAGGGAATTCCATAACGGTGTTGATATAGTTCTGAGCAGCGGCACATATGGTTCCCCTGTATATGCGATAGCAGACGGTATAGTTACCAGAGCATCATGGTACGGCGGCTACGGCAACTGCATACAGATAGCTCACGGGAAAGGATACAGTTCGCTTTACGGACACCTCAAGGGCTACAATATAAGCAACGGTGCGAAAGTGCACAAGGGAGATCTTATAGGATATATCGGAAGCACGGGCAACTCTACTGGACCGCATCTGCATTTTACTGTATTCCTCAACGGTTCCATAACCAATCCGCTCGGGCTGTACTGATATTAGGCCTGTGAATATTTAAGAAAAGATGAAATATACGGGACATAATGTGAACAATAACAATACAAATGCTCCGCCATTATCCGTTCCCGATGCAGTGCTGAGGATCATAAGATCCAGAGGCATAGGGAATGATAAATTAAAAGAATTTTTTTCGGCCAGACCAAAGCTTGCATATGATCCATTCCTTCTTACCAATATGGATAAGGGCGTGGATATGCTGCTTCAGGCTGTTGATTCAGGTAAAAAGATTGTCATCTACGGAGATTATGATGTCGACGGAATAACATCGACATCTCTTTTGATGAAAGTGATAGGCAGTCTGACAGACAATATCACTTACTACATACCTTCAAGACTCGATGAGGGATACGGTCTCCATATGGATGCTATAGACAGGATTGCTGATGACGGCGGGCAGTTCATTGTCACGGTAGACTGCGGCACTGTATCAAAGGCGGAAACGGAATATGCCCATTCTCTGGGAATAGATACTCTGGTGACAGACCATCACATAGTATCAGAGGTCAGAGCCGAAGGGGTGATCATAAATCCGAGGCTTCCGGAGGATGAATATCCGTTCAAGGGCCTTGCAGGAGTGGGCGTTGCCTATAAGCTGGCGCTTGCACTTGCGAGGAGACGCAGTGTTCCTTCGCCGATCATGGCTGAAGTCCTTGAACTGGTCACGGTCGGCACCATTGCTGATATAATGCCGATGCTCGATGAAAACAGGACTATAGTCAAATGCGGACTCCGGAGCATCCATCTGGGATGCCGCAACAAAGGTCTGCGCGGACTTATTGACAGATCCGGTCTTGATTACAGGACAATAAGATCGGGAGATATTTCGTTTGGTATTGCACCTAAAATCAATGCTTCGGGAAGACTCGGCGATGCTTCTCTCGGAGTGAGGCTGTTCCTTGCTGACAGCGATGATGAAATAGCTGAATGCTGCAGCAGGCTTATAGATGCCAATTCCGAAAGGCGCAGACTGCAGGATGATGCATATGAAAAAGGTCTTAAACTGCTGCCTGATGAAATGTCCAGAGGTGATTTCCTTATCGTGGAAATCAATGATTCCCACGAAGGGGTGCTCGGAATAGTTGCAGGCAAACTGAGGGAAAAGGTCAACAGACCTGTAGTGGTCATATCGCGTAATGCCGATACATATAAAGGGACCGGAAGATCCATCCCTACGGTCGATCTTTTTTCGATGCTGGATAAATACAGAGATGATTTTATCAGCTTTGGCGGGCACAGCGCTGCCTGCGGTTTTACTATTCCTGCAGAAAAAGCCGATGTACTGAGGCGGAGCCTTAACACGGATATCGCTGAGATGTACAGGGAGGATTCTTCGATATTTGATGTCGATTACGAATGCGATGCCTATATAGAGCCTGAGGAGATCAGCCTGAAACTGGCTGAAGCAGTGCAGCTTCTGGAGCCGTGCGGCAAGGATAATGAGGTACCGGTCTTTGTGATCAGAGCTCCTGAAATCTCGGGCTGGAAATATCTCAAAAATGAGGAAAAGATGGCGAAATTCGCTATAAAGACATCTGATGGCAGATTCATAGACTGTGTTCTGTTCCATGATGCGGCCGAAGCATATGAAAGAGTTTGCAGCGGTCCGGTCGACATATACGGCAGTATTGAGATCAACACATGGAGGGATGAGCGCAAGGCTCAGATAATAGTCAGACACATACTGCCTGAGCAGGGAGAAGCATAAATGCTGGAAGACGAAAAAAATACAAATGAACATGAAACAAATGAGATAAAGTTATCGGATGAGGCCTTTGAAACAGAAGATATCAGGACCGGCCTTGAGCTTTCCGATGCCGAGTATGCTGCGCACCCGGCCATTAACGGAAGCAAAACCGAAGATGAGAAAAAATCTGTCGCGGCGCGCAGGATGAGAACTGCTGCTGCTTTCTGCTCCGGTATGCTGGCCTGTCTGGCAGGACTGATACTGCTGACTTACGGGCTCGGAGTCTTCAGGATAATACCCGGTCAGGAATATAATTACTATTCGAAACTTTATGAGGCCTGCGGCAAGTATTATGAAATACTCAGACTGATCGAACAGGATCCTATAGCTGAGAAACAGCCGGAGGAGCTGAACGATGAAATGCTCAAAGAGCTCGTAAAGGATACGGGCGATCCGTATGCCCAGTATTTCACCAAAGAAGAATATGAAGACTTCTGGAAATACTATCAGGACGAATATGTGGGTATAGGCATAGTCGTTGTTCAGACTGACAAAGGGATCATCGTTGCAGCTGTTAATGATGACGGACCGGCTGATGAAGCGGGAATGAAGGAAGGCGACATTATCGTCGGGATCGACGGGAAAAAACCTTATGATGTTGATGAGGCTGTGGATATGATATCGGGTAAAGCCGGTACAAAGGTCTCCGTCAGCATTGACAGAGACGGCGAAGTCATGGACCTTGAGCTCACAAGAGAAGTCATAGATATTGAATCTGTGGAGTATTCAGAGTACGAAGACGATCCATCGATAGGTATAATAAGGATCAATTCCTTTAAGAAAGGCACCTCGGACGAATTCAAAAATGCAGTCAAAGATCTGCAGAACAAGGGCTGCGAAAAATTCGTGATAGACCTCAGAGGAAACGGAGGCGGTATTACGGATGAAAGCGTGGAGATAGCAGACTATCTGCTGCCGGAATGTAAAATAATGACAGAAGTCAGAAAGAACAGATCCGAGAAAGTTTATAATTCAAAGGCCGGATCTGCGGAAATAGATTATGTGGTGCTGACAGACGGAGGGACAGCAAGTGCTTCGGAGATACTGGCGGGTGCAATACAGGACAATAATGGAGGACTTATAATAGGTTCAAAGACATATGGCAAGGGCGTCACGCAGCTGAGCAGTAAATTCAAAGACGGTTCCGCCATCAAGATCACAGACAGTGAATACCTGAGACCGAGCGGAGATAAAGTCAACGGAGTAGGTATAAGTCCTGATATAGAGGCTGATGAAGAAGAATCACTTGATAAAGCGATCGGAGAACTCACTAAGTGATCATTTATTATACACATAGATTCGGTAATAATAAGGGCGAGAGCCATATGCTGCTGAGATACGCCATAGGAGACTATATCGGAGACCGGGAGCGTGCTGATGCACTGGTGGACAGTATGCATGAATCCGGAGGCTACGGTAAACCTGTGATCGACGGTTTCGACCATTTCTCCATATCGCACAGCGGCAATACCTGGGCAGTGCTGATAAGCAGCGAGAACTGCGGCTTTGATATAGAGTATTACAGATACTGCAAGCGCACAGCGATCGCTAAGCGTTTCTTTGCTCCGGAAGAGGCAGCTGCGGTCAGGATCGCTGAAACGAACGGGCCGGATGCAGCTCAGGAAGTGTTTTTCGCGATATGGACAAGACGTGAGGCTCTTGTCAAGGCTCTGGGAATATCGGTAGCTCATACGGATCTGCCGCATGTCACAGGCCCTTCCGTGACATATATGGGAGATACCTGGTATTTCGGAAGTCTGACTATACCCGGATCCGGAAATCTAAGCAATTCTATCTGTGTCAAAGAACCGCTTACTGAGATACTCGTCAAGGAGATACGGTTTAAGGAGATGGAAAAAAGCAAAGACAAAAAGAGCGGAAAAAACGTGCTCGAAGAGGCGTATTCATATATATCAGCCCGTATGCGTACAGTACGGGAGGTCGAAAAGCATCTGTCAGATAAAGGCTTTGGCAGTGATGAGATCCGTGAGGCTGTCAATGAACTTATAGGCGGCAGATATCTTGACGACTATCAGTATGCCGTGAGATATTTTGAACATAACAGGGAAAAGAAAAGGGGCAGCCTGCGTGCGGCAAGAGAGCTTGCGGAGAAAGGCGTCGACAGAGAGACCATCGAAAACGCCAGAGAGGATTTCCTCTACGAAAACAAAGTGGATGAGTTCGGGGATGCGCTGGAGCTGGCGAAAAAGGAACTGTCTCTCAGAAGTGAAGAGGCGCCGGACAGCGAAAATGCCTCAGCTCCTGATGAAAAACTGATCGGTTCCATAGGACGAAAACTGGAATCCCGGGGTTTCACCCGGAGTGATATCTTCAAAGTGCTGGAAAAGATCAGAAACGGCGATCCGGATTAACAGAACCGACAGGGACCGGAGATTTGATATGAAGATTTTTGCGATAGCAGATCTGCATCTTTCATTCAGTGAGAATATTGACAAGCCAATGGATAAGTTCGGCATGGGATGGGAGAACCATACCGAAAGACTGGGCATGGCGTGGCGAAAGCTGGTATCTGATGAGGACATAGTCCTGATACCGGGCGATATATCATGGGCGCTGAAGCTGGAAGATGCCATGGATGATTTTGAGTGGATACACAGTCTGCCGGGGATCAAGATCATTTCCAAGGGCAACCACGATCTCTGGTGGGGAAGAATACAGTATCTGAACTCCCTTTATGACGACATTGTATTCCTTCAGAATGAATGCTATAAGATAAAAGGACATAATATAGTCATAATAGCGACGAGAGGATGGCTCTATCCGGGCTCCGACGAATATACTCAGCATGATGAGAAGATATATGCGAGGGAGGTACACAGGCTGCGGCTAGGTCTGGATGCGGCGGTAAAAGCCTATCCTGACGCATCGATAATAGCATGTTTTCACTATCCTCCGAGTGATGCGGGCGGCAGAGAAACAGAATTTACACGGGTGCTCGAAGAGTACGGCGTATGGAAATGCGTTTACGGCCATCTTCACGGGCAGATCGCTTACGGCCGCGGGATAAAAGGAAATGTGAGAGGAGTCAGCTATCAGCTGGCATCCCTGGATTATCTCGGTGCCATTCCAAAGCTGATCTATGACAGCGATACTGATGATGCCGGTATAAATAATACATCCGGTGATCTGGGCCAGGAGAACTGATATATGAAATATGCATTCATTATCAACCCTGCTTCCGGCAGGAAAATGCACAAAAAGAGACTTATACATGCAATTGAAGTTCTCGCTGCAGAACATCCGGAAGAAGATATACGGATCTTTTATACGAAGAGCCCCGAAGATGCAGAAATACTTGCGGATCTGATACCGGCGGAAACAGACGAAGACACTGTTGTATTTGCATGTGGCGGTGACGGAACGGTGCAGGATGTCGTTAACGGCCTCATCGGGCATGAAAATGCCATACTCGGAGTCGTTCCTTACGGCAGCGGAAATGATCTGGCAAGAGCACTTGCAAAAGGAAGAGGAAATGCGGCCGATTACCGCGTGCCGTCCAGACAGCTCGGCGGGGAGACCTTCCGGATGGATCTGATAAAGATGACATGGACAGATGGTTCAGCTGAGAAATGCAGGTATATTGTCAACGGGGTGAACATAGGGTTTGACGGCAACACTGCGATCCTGTCAAATGAGCTTAAAAAAATGCCGGGAATATCCGGGACAGCTTCATACATGCTGGCTGTTATAAAGAATCTCGCAGCCAAGAAGGGACAGAGGCTGAGGATCACTGCCGACGGCAAAGCATTCCATACAGGCGATCTGCTTCTTGCGACCGCTGCAAACGGCGGATTCTGCGGAGGCGGAGTAGAAAGCTGTCCGAACGCCGAGCTGACAGACGGACTGATCGAACTGATGGCGATCAAAGACGTGACCCGGCGAAGATTCGCAGCGCTTTTCCCTGCATACAAAGAAGGCAGGATATTTCAGAAAAAAGGTATTGAGAATATAATAAACTACAGTCAGGTAAAGAGTGTTACAATAGAACCGATGCTCGGAGATGAAATGGGCTTTGTGGGGGATGGTGAAGAATTCCATACCGCTGCCGTTCATCTTGAGATAGTGCCGGAGGCCATACGGGTACTGCGCCCGTAATGCCGCTTGCGATCTATCACTCAGTCCTCATCGCTCACGACAGATCGGGGAAAGATTTAAGTACATGAAAGAAAGATCATATAATATGGATAATATAAGCAGAAGATCAGCAGCTCTTACGGCGGGGCTGCTGATTTTACTAGTGTCGGTGCTGACGGCGTTCATACAGCCTGCATGGGCGGAATATGAAACCATTACTCCAATAGGGAATGAAAGTGCAAAGGCTCCTTCGATCAAGTCAAAGAGCGCTGTTCTTTATTCCCTTCAGCTGGACAGACCGGTCTACGAAAAAGATGCTGATGCCAGGAGGGAGCCATACAGCATCACCAAGATACTGACATGCTATCTGGCTCTTGAGAAGCTCGATCCGGATAAGATAGTGACTGTATCGGAAAACGCCACACAGACCTATGAGAACGGCACATCGATATTTCTCAAACCGGGCGAAAAAATAAGTGTGAAAGACCTTGTTTACGGTGCCATGCTCGAATCGGGAAATGACGCCGCATATGCCCTTGGTGAAGCAGTTTCGGGCAGCGAAAAGGATTTTGCCGAACTGATGACAGATACTGCGGAAAAATGGGGATGCACGGGCACGAAATTTGCCAATGCCAACGGATGGAAACACAGAGAGCATTACACAACGGCACATGATATGGCTCTGATAGCAAAGAACTGCTTTGAGAACGAGACCCTGCTCAAAATATCAAGGACAAAAAAATACAAGGCAGCCGCTACTAATAAAACCGGCAGCAGAGATATGATCAACTATATGCTGCTGACAGCAAAGGCATATAATGCTCAGGTGAAAAGCGGAGAAGTCAGGGGACCGGAACTGAAAATCAAAAGCATGGATGGAGGCAAGACCGGCACCTGGTCTGAGGATGATTGTTCTATAGTCGTTGATTTCAGCGAAAAAGGATTAAAAGGCATTATTGTTCTGATAGGAGATACAAAAAAGAGCAGGATCAGGGATGCTGCAAAACTGATGAAATTCTCACATAAAGTGACGCCGGGATACCGGGTATCCCAAAAAGGAGAAGCTGTTATCGATGTGTGGGTCAGGCACGGAGCAAAAACGCGCACAACACTTGCCGTTTCCGGAACAACACGTGCATATCCGAAGAGCGGAGATGCCGGGGATATAAGGATAGAGACCGAATATGACAGAATAGAAGCGCCGGTCAGAAAAGGAGACAAGCTGGGCAGTTATTATGTATATGTCGATAATGAGCTCATCGCAAAGAAATCTCTCATAGCGACAGAGAGTATCGTCACAGGATGGTTCCCGTCATACATATATATTTCGAACCATGCATCAGCGATCATAGCAGGCGTACTGGCATCACTTATACTGATAATCATTCTCATAGTGATAATTCTTCGCCTGCGCACCCCGCGCTACCAGTCCAGGCACTAGAAGACGCACTCCCTTACAGTATCGGACTATAATTGTTTTGTTATGTATTGTTAGAGCTGATTCCTTGCTGAACGCTTATTTATCATGATAAAATTCAGACAATAGTATGCTCAGCGGTGAAGCAGAGATAAGTCGCCGCATGTAAGAGGGAGGAAAACAAATGCCTAGAAGTATAGATGAGTGGAAGATCGGCGATCCGATGATCAATGCCAATGATTACTGGCCTGATCCTGATTACGAACCCGAAGATCCCGAAAAAGCAAAGCTGGTGCTCAAACTGGCATCGAAGATCACGGACAGATACATCAAAAAATTTACAAAATCTCTGAATTACGGGGATCCTGAATACTGGATGCTGGACATGGTGCTGAACAAGAAGGAAGTAAAGTTTTTGCTCAACATGAAGGTCCGTGTTCCTTATTCCATTCCTGAACTGGCAAAGATGAACAAAATGTCCATAGCAGAGACTACTGAAATGGTAGAGGAGCTCAGATGGAAGGGAATCATCGAACAGAACAGATCAAAGGAACCTGATCACCATAAACAGTATGAACTGCCTATTTTTGTGCCGGGCTCAGCGGAATTCATGATGATGCAGGACGGGATGACTGACAAATACCCGCAGCTTGCAACTTTTTTCAATCTTATGACTCAGCTGCCGCTCGCAGGAATTACTCAGATGGTTCCTGAAGGCGGTTCGGGAATAGGTATGCATACAATACCTGTTGAAAAGGCCATAGAGGCGGAAACGACATCCGTCCCTGTAGAGCATCTTTCGAGATGGATAGACATGTATGACAAATTCGGCATATCCGAATGTTCATGCCGTAAGCAGCAGGCGATGAGAGGAGAAGGCTCCGGACAGATCCGCGGCGATTACTGCATAGGTATGGGCGATATGGCCGAATACATGGATGACAGAGGCATCGGTCACTACATCACCAAGGAAGAAGTATACGAGATACTCGAACGCGCCGAGAGACACGGCTACGTTCACCAGATTACAAATATAGACGGTGAAAACAAGATCGTCGCAATCTGCAACTGCGCTGCAGGAGTATGTAACGCTCTTCGTACATCGCAGCTCTTCAACACTCCTAACCTTTCGGCATCGGCTTACCGCGCAAAGGTCGAAAAGGAAAAATGCGTGGCCTGCGGCAAGTGCGTAGAGGTATGTCCTGTAGGGGCTGCAAAGCTCGGACAGAAGCTGTGCACCAAGGACGGACCGGTCAAGTATCCTAAGACGGAACTGCCGGACAAAGAAAACTGGCCGGCAAGCAAATGGAATTACAATTACAGAGAAGATGCAAAGATACACTGCTATGAGACAGGTACCGCTCCATGCAAGACGGCATGTCCGGCACATCTGGCTATACAGGGATATGTACAGATGGCAAAGGAGGGCAGATATGACGATGCCCTCAGACTGATCAAGCAGGATAACCCGTTCCCTGCAGTATGCGGCGATATCTGCAACAGGAGATGCGAGGACGCCTGCACCAGAGGGACAGTAGATCAGCCTATTTCTATCGATGAAATAAAGAAATTTATAGCACGCCGCGATCTTTACGACGAAACGAGATTCGTTCCTCTCTGTGAGAAGCACGATGGCGGTATGTGGGGCGATGAATACAAGATGGCGATCATAGGCGCGGGACCTGCCGGAATGACTGCGGCATATTTCCTGCGCAAGGACGGATATCCTGTAACCGTATTTGACAAACAGCCTGCGCCGGGCGGAATGATGCTGCACGGAATACCTAGTTTCCGCCTCGAAAAGGACGTAGTAAACGCAGAGATAGATGTACTGCGCGAAATGGGCGTGGAATTCAGATGCGGCGTCGAGGTAGGAAAGGATGTCACCATACAGCAGCTCAGAGAAGAGGGCTATAAGGCATTCTACATCGCGATCGGTCTTCAGAGCGGCGGCAGCATGGGCATTCCGGGCGAGGATGCTCAGGGCGTCATATCCGGCATTGATTTCATCAGAGATGTCAATCTCAGAGACAAAAAACATCTTAAGGGTGACGTTGTTGTAATCGGCGGCGGAAATATCGGAGCGGATATTGCCCGCACAGCCGTAAGATGCGGAGCGGACAGCGTAAAGCTCTACTGCCTTGAGTCATATGACGAGATGCCGATGGGTCATGAAGACAGGCTCGAATGCGAGGAGGAAGGAATCGAGATTCATGCCGGATGGGGACAGACGGAGATTATTGTCAAAAGGGGCAAGTGTGCCGGCATAAAATTCCGCAAGTGCCTGTCTGTTAAAAATGAATCGGGCAAATTCGATCCGAAATTCGATGATAATGAAACAGAGGAAGCTTCATGCAGCACAGTGCTGTTCTGTATAGGACAGAAGCCTGAGTGGGGCGGACTGCTCGATGGCACTAAGGTTGAACTGTCAAAGAAAAGAAATCTTGCAGAAGTGGATAAAATTACCTTCCAGACTGCGGAACCGGATATCTTCGCAGGAGGCGATGTTGTCACAGGTCAGAAATTCGTCATCGATGCAATCGGAGTCGGAAAGGCTGTCGCTGATTCCATGAACAGATTCGTACATCCGGGCAACAGCATGATGATAGCCCGTGATCGCAGAGAATTCATTGAGCTAAATAAGGATGAAGCGGTCATTGAACTCGGATGGGATAAGACTCCGAGACAGAGACCTATACATAACCCTGAATTCTACAAGACCTTCCGCAATGATAAAGGTGTATTTACCGAGGAACAGGTAAAGGCGGAGGCAAACAGGTGTCTCTCATGCGGAGCAACCGAGGTGGACGAGAACCGCTGCATCGGATGCGGACTCTGTACCACAAGATGCGAGTTTGATGCTATCCACCTGCACCGTACACATCCTGCAGCAAGCAATATGTGCAGGTGTGAGGATAAGATAGTACCTGTGGCAAAATATGCCGCTCAGCGTGCCGGAAAGATAGTTATAAATAAGATCATAAAGAAATAGCAGGGAGGTTAAGAGGTGAAAGACCTAAAGCATTTGATATACTTCGAGGATCTGCTGCAGGATGCCAATAATGAACTGATCAGGCAGGCTCAGAGCGAAGGTATGAAGTGTATCGGATATATGTGCGAGAATGTCCCGGAACCTCTTCTCAACCTGCCGGGCTGCTTCTCCTCGAGGCTGCGCGCTCCGAGGACAGGCTCGATAGATGTAGGCACATATTATCTGACAAGCTTCCTCTGCGAGTATTCAAGAGCCCTGCTTGAAAGAGCACTCGAAGGCGGATTCAATTTTGTCGATGCCGTCATCACACCTGACGGATGCACCATGATGAACCGCTGCGTCGAGAATATGGAAGTCCTCAAAGCTATGGGAGAGGGCAAAGAGGGATTCTTCTTTGACTATATGGAGATACCTATGAAGGCCGATTACAACGGTCTGGATCTCTATGTGCTGCAGTGCAGAAATCACATACTTAAGCCTCTGAGCGAGAACTACGGAATAGATGTAAGCGACGCCGCGATACGCAAAGCCGTTTCGGAGCACAACCGCGTATGCAGACTGATCAGAGAGATCGGTGATTTCCGCAAATCCGAAACCCCGGCAATAACAGGCTATGAATATAACGTAATAACTCTGGCGACTTATGCTGCGCCGAAGCATCTGATAATAGACAGGCTCGAGGAAACTCTCGAGGAGCTGAAGCACAGAGAGCCGGATGCAAAGCCGTGGTTCAGGGCAAGGGTAGTCGTTGCCGGTTCGGAGGTGGACGATACTGATTTTATAAAGCTTATCGAAGACAGCGGAGCTTTCGTATGTGCCGACAGATTCTGCTACGGCTCACTGCCGGGAAGGGATGTCATTGAGCTGAACGATGATGAGAATGCTCTGACACAGATATGCAGGCAGTACATGTACAGAGGAGAATGTCCGCGTTACATGGATACCGCCAAAATGGACGGACGCCGCGCGTATATAGACAGGATCGCAAAGGAATACAGGGCCGACGGGATCATTTTCCAGCAAATGAAATTCTGCGACCCGTGGGCGTACGAAAAGATGATGGGTTCCACCATATTGAGAGATGAATACGGCTGGCCGGTGCTGGCCGTCGACCGTCCGTACTCGATCGGCAGCTCCGGACAGATGAGGACAAGAGTGCAGGCGTTTATGGAAAGCATAGATATCAAAAAGATCCGTAAGGAGGCAGAGTGATGGCTGTTAAGAAAAGCAGGAAAATGGTCAATCCGTCCGGGATCAAAGGAGATATCAGATACGGAGATCTGTACAAGCCGGGCGGCAAGGTCAGAAAGCGCCGCGAATGGAGAGGCGTAAAAGATACGCTGTATGACTATTCGAGATGGCTCGGCATAATGTTCACGCTCGGCAAATTCGTGGCCGTACCGCGCAATGTCAAGGCCATGTTCAGATACCGCTGGATGGCGAACTATCTGGCAGTACCTATGATGGTTGACCGCCATACTCAGGGGCTGAGAGGCGAATATCTCCGTATGTGTCATACGGAGCAGGATCTGATAATACTGGATGTTGCAAAGCTGCTGGCCAATCTCTTCCGCGGAGACCGCAGGATAGGAAATGACAAGGCGTTTTCCGACAAGGTAGTGCTCGTAGATGAGAACGAGATGACGGCTGTGATGATGGGCTTCCCGGGCCTCAAGGGCCTCAGCCGCGAGACTCCGTCGACATATGTAAGCGTGCTTCTCAACCAGCATGCCGCGGAGCATTACATAGATGTGGCTCAGGAATACGGCCTGGCAGGGGATGTCTGTCCTATGCCTGAGGCTGAAGCCGGAGTATCCATAGATGATGATGCTCCGGTACTCGGAAAATGCGCGATACAGTGCAACACCACATGCGACGGCTCGCTGCTCGGAAACGGTGTAATTTCACGGAGACTCGAAAAAGAAGACGGCATTCCGGTATTCCAGCTTCCGGCGCCCCTCAGACACAGAGAGGACGACGTGCAGGAATATGCGGCCGAAGAGATACGCAGGGCGATAAAATTTATCGAAGAGCAGACAGGCGAGAAATGGGACTGGGACTACTACTTCGAATGCGCCCGCCGCGTGAATGTCGCGACGAGATGCCGCAACGAATGGCTCGATATGAACAAGACCGCATACCCGCAGGTATTCGGATCCAATCTCGCTCTTTATACCGAAACAAATTACATGGCCATCTGCGGCAAGGTGCCTGAATTCGAAAAGGCGGACAGACGTCTTATGAAGCTGGCAGAAAAGGCATACAGAAAGCAAAAGATGGCTGCGAGAGAATACCGTCACAGAGCCATAGTCTGGGGCGTGCAGTCTCATTTCTACATGGATTTTCTGGTGTGGCTTCTGAACTGCTGGGGCATCGTCCCGCTTACAGATATGCTGTCGATGGTCAATACTGAAATGATCGCCGAGACTGATACTCCTGAGAACCGTGAACAGGCATATTACGATATGGCTTGGCTCACTGAGAACATGATCATGAGAAACCGCACACACGGCGGCTACAGGGTTCTGCTCGACGAGCTCTTCGAATTCGTGGAGGAGTTCGATGCCGATATGATCATATTGTGGGAGCATATCACATGCAAGGCGCTCGACGGCATGCACGGACTCTTTGAGGAAAAGGCGAGGGAGCGCGGCATACCTCTTATCTGGGTAGACCACCAGCTCTTCGATCCGCGTGTCATATCCAGACAGGGAGTAAGAGATCAGGTCAACACATACATGAGAACGGTCATGCAGGAGGAACCGCTTGATCCGACCCTCGAGATACTCGATGATGATAATTCGTGGTAAATGTAACAGACACCTGCCTGACATCAGGTGATCAATTCCATATCGATGCTGTAGTATCAAAAGAATATACCTGAATGATAATTTATGGAGGCAATTATATGAAAAAAGTATTAAAAGCCATGATGTATCTGCTGCTGTGCTGCACCGGATTGTTTGCAGTAACATTCGTCATATATTTCTTTAATCTGGATATGAAGCTGACTTCGAAGATCGAGCCTCTGCTGCAAAAACACTATGACAGGATAGAGAGGGATCAGCATCTGTAGAATCCGGCATCTTTTGAACCCGGGACATCAGAACCCGGTATCTGTCAGAACCCGGTTCCATGAGAAGAAAGCAATATATGAATTTTTGCATGAAAGAGTCTGTTGCAATACAGGCTCTTTATTATATGCAATATGCAAAACCGTCGGCGCTCCGGCTCACAAACAAAGCATAGCCAGCGTTTCTCCCGGCAACAAATCAATTAATCAAATGCCAGTCGGCGCTCCGCCCGGCATCATGTTCACAAATCGGACATTGCATCGGCGTTTGCTCGGTGAGACCGGGGAATTAGTGCAAATCGCGCCTGCGGCGCTAGAGCACATAATTCCAGCCGGTCTCACTGCCGCTCACTTGTGCACTGTCACGATTTGCTCGCGAATGCTGCCGGTCGTAGCGCCGGCTAGCAAAACGGAGACATGATAAGGATCACTATCTCTGCCGACTTCCGTCCTTGAGGCCCGTAATCGTCATTTGGGACGGAAGTTTCTTGCCGGTATTCTCCGATGACTTCCGTCCTTGAGACCCGTAATCGTCATTTGGGACGGAAGTTTCTTGCTGGCATTCCCCGATGACTTCCGTCCCGAGGGCCAGTTTTCAGCA
>CACYHR010000041.1:0-16709 GCA_902774265.1 uncultured Eubacteriales bacterium | reverse complement strand
GGCATTCCCCGATGACTTCCGTCCCGAGGGCCAGTTTTCAGCAAAAAGGACGGAAGGTTCTCTGTGCCGCCATTGCCGACTTCCGTCCTTGTGACCCGTATTCGCCGTTCTGGACGGAAATTTTGCTCTTGATGCACTTACAGACTTACGCTTAGGTATATGCTTGGTCTGCTCCGAGAGCCCCGCGCTGGCGGCGGGTACTCCTCAGCCCGGCCGACAGCTATAGAGCGAGGGCGATCGGCTAAGCAGACCCGGGGAGCACAAAGGCGGGCGACCCGAATAAGGTGGGCGCCCGGGGACCCTTTCAATTTGAAGGACCATATCTGCATACTCAGTATGGTCGGGCAGGGTGCCATATGCGTCTGAACAGTCGTATTGGCATAAAAAGTAGGTATATTCCGGGTGCCATTCCGGTTTTGGCGGACTAGATACTTGTATTCAATGTTTAGGTTGAATTTAGTATGTTTTTTGTATGTATTTAGTTTGTAATTCCGTATAATTGCGCTTGTGTTGATGGACAAAAAGCATACAAAATGATAAAATCTACAAAATTTGGGAAGGGGAAAGGGATGGATTATGGACTGGAGTTTAGGGGGATGAAAGTATTTAAGTACTCCACATATTCTGATTGGTACAGGATTCGATGAATATCGATTAGTATCGTATCGGACGATTTTGCCGGGGTCTTTTTTGTTTGCTGATTTTGCTGCGCTCGTGATGAAAAGCTCAGGTCGGGCATGACAGCAGACGCCGGATTGAGAAGACCTGTCTCATGATTAATAGAAAGGTGAAAAATATGACTTATATGAAAAAAATGCGAACGATGGTATTTGTCGCTTGTCTGATGCTTGCGGGCATTATATTGTTCGCGTGCCCTGTGGAGTCGAATGCCGTATCGAAACTGACAGCACCTGTCAATCTGGTGGGGGAGCAGGAAGATATTATAGATTCCGCCCATGGATATTCATGGGATCCTGCGGCAAGAACTCTTACTCTTGAGGACGGATTCGATCTGGATCTGAGTAATTATTCCGGAGAAGAGGATTGCGCTATACAGCTTAATCCTCCTCAGGATAATCCTACCGCAATCATAGAACTCAAAGGGAATGCCACTATTACTACCAAAGCACAATATGGCGGTATATGGTCGCATGGAAATCTGACGATAAAGTCAGCTGACGGGAAAAAAGGATATCTGGATATCAAAGTCATCAATGCAAGCAATAATACCGGCGGAATACGCACCGGCAATGGCACAAACGCCGCAGGCAATGTGACTGTGTCAGATAATACGATACTCAGTGTAAACGGAGGTGGTTATTGTCTTGCATATTATGCTTCCGGTTCCTCGAATTCTCAGCTTTCTGTCACCGGCAGCAGCGTAGTCAAGCTGTCAGGAAGCAGCAAAGCTGCGGGAAACCGGTTTGAAATGAAAAGTGCTGACAGGGTCATGTTTTATAATGGCAGCAATGCCGTTTACAAAAAGAAAAATGAGTCCGGAAGCTTAAATAGTAAGAATCTTTTTGTAATAATGGATTTCAGCATCCCGGACGGACAGATGCAGTCGGATACAAAGTATACCCGCACATATGACGGTAAAGAGCATAAAGTCGTTCTTAATGAAAACAGAAGCGTTCTGAGCGGCCTGGGTATAGAAGATATCAAAATATCGCGCCAGACGATCAATTACAGAGAATCGCGGTCCAGCGATTATTTTACGGACTCGGATTATCGCGATAAGGAGATCACAGATGAATATATTGCAGCTGAGGATTCCAATGCGGCTTCATTCGCGCCTAAGGATGCGGCTGTATACAATATGAGCTATAAAGGGTTAAACTTTGTATCGTTCACGATCAATCCGAGAAAGATAAAAGTAACAGGACTCGCTGCGAAGGATAAGACATATGACGGCTGGTCCGATGCAGAGATCGATTACAGCGGAATGAATCTCGAATGTGTGAATTTCAATTCCGGTGAAACCAAAAATCAGGTTATCATGGAGTGCGATACGGACAAGTATGGCAGTGATATAGTTCCGTGCGTCAAAGCCAGCTTTATGGACGGCAGTTCTGGAAG
The DNA here is from genome assembly GCA_902774265.1 of uncultured Eubacteriales bacterium. Lineage (GTDB taxonomy): Bacteria > Bacillota > Clostridia > Peptostreptococcales > Anaerovoracaceae > Crickella. Next base: position 14,630 of record CACYHR010000041.1, on the reverse strand, counting down.
TGCCGCAAAAAGTGCTGACGTAGCTTACGAAGGCACAGGTATTTCTGCGAAGGTAGTAAGTAAGAATGTAAAGATAGAAGAGATCACACTCAGTGATCCTAATTATGAAGTGACCCAGCCCGGCGCAGACGGATCAGCTACTCAGACTTCTGCGGCAGCTAAGATATTCCCGAGAAGTCTCAATGACAGCAAGATCACTGCCGAGATGACGAATAATACAACGCAGTGGAGAAAAGAGCCCGGAAAGGATGAGTGGTCAGTCGCCTGGAACAAAGACGGGTTCAGGGAAAATGATTTTACTATAACTCTTAAAGACAGCTCGGCAAAGACAGACGATGGAAAAGGTGAAATATATACTCTTAAGGCCGGTAGTCAGGGCGGCGGAGATAATTATGACTATCTTGTTAATCCGAACAGTTCTCTGATAAGCGATATAGGTACATATGACATAAAAGTAGCGGCCAAAGCCGGAAACGGAAACTATACGGATACCAGGATCCTGAAATGGAAGATTCGCAAGGCTCGCACCGGAGTCACTATAGATAAGACTCCGGCTAAGATATATGAAACAGGTGAGCCTCATACAGCTGAGCCTGGTTCAAACAAAAACGGCCTGTACTACACTGTAAAGGATACTGAGTATAACATAAATATTACTGACGGGCTTGCAAGCGGTGATATAACAGTCAGGTATAAGGGCCGCGGCGCAACTAGCTATACTGAGAGTGAAACAGCTCCTTCGGCTGCGGGCGATTATACTGTTACAGTCTCTTATAAGGGATCCGGCACATACGAGGCTTCGAGCAATTCATTCGACTATACTATCAGCCCGCTGCGTATAGATCTTTCGGAGCTTGCCATAGGAACATATGATAAACACGAATCAAAGAACGCTATATGGGCGGCGGCTGCCGGAAACAGCGGCAAAGATCCTGTTTTATATAACGGCAGTTTCCGCAGTCCTTCCATCTGGGTCGCAGACAGCGAAGGCAATGTAAGCAAGCTTGCTGAGAATACAGACTATACAGCTTCGGGGGATACAAGCCAGGTAGAGAATAACAGAGTCACTACAGATCCGGGAGCCGATGAGAAACCATACAGGATCACGGTCACCGGTGTCGATAAGTACATAGGATCATGCGTAGTTCCATGGAACATCAAAAGACTCGAGAGCAGCATAACTGCCGTACCGGGCAATGCTAAATGGAAAGCCGGCGGCGGTGATACATGGACTGTGATATATGAACCAAAGGCGGATTATGCCGGGACGGATTTTTACAATCCGAAGTTCAGCTTTGATTACGATAATGAAGATTACAAACGTCTGAATATCAATATAGGTAATAAGGTCGAGTATTGCTATACGAATACTGACAGCGATACTGTAATGTATGATACTATGCCGACAGACGCAGGATCATACAAAGCGAAGATAACTCTTCCGGCAACGGAGCATTATGAGAAGAGTACATGTGAAGTATCATACAGAATACTTCCGAGGCCGGTTATGCTGTCAAGAGTCAATCAGGCAGCATACGATAATAATAAAAATAAAGCAGAAACATCCAAAGTATATGACGGAACTGTCAGCGCTGTGCTCGATATGTCCGATTCCCGCTGGAAAGATGAAAACGGAAAGGAAATTACAGAGCTTGCGGGTATTCTAAGCAAAGCGGATTACAGCGATCCCGCGAAGAGTCCGGTGAAATATACTGCAGCATATGCTCAAAAGGATGTAAACAGGGGAGCGGCAATCGATGTAACACTGAGCGGGCTTGCTTTTGACAGCAGTAACACCTCTGTAAAGACATGCAATTACAGGATAAAGAGCAGCGGCAATCTTGACAAGATAAAAGGTGTGATCGACCCATACAGTATCGGCATCAAGGATGTTTCGGCTGCTGATAAGATATACGACGGCAGCGCGGATGCGACTGTCACAGTTACGCTTGAAGATATAAAGCTCGCGTCGGATGTTGAGGAAAAGGTTCTGCCTGTCGTAAGAGGAAGCTTTGAGGAAACAGGCAGTGAAAAAGCAGGAAAGGATGTAAATAAAAATGGCGGTAAAATTTACGCCAAGAATGTCAGCATTACATATGACGGCTTGAATCCGGGAAATAATAATACAGATGCCAACAACTATGATTTATTAATCAAAGATGAAAACAAGACAACTCAGGCGGTTATAAAACCAAAATCCGTAAGGTTTAATGGACTCACTGCAGAGGACAAAACTTACGATGGGAGCAAAACGGCAAAACTCAACTGGGGTGGGATAACACTGAGCGGTTTAGTGAGCGGAGACGAATCGAGCGTAGTGCCGGACAAAAAGACTTATGCCGAATATGCGGAGTATGATGATCCTGATGTCAGATTCGATGAGGATGGTTATGTTATTGCGAAAGAGGGAGAAGTATTCGCAGCCGGTCTGGATTTTGCGGGAAGCAGCGATGCACAGAACCCTGCATGGAACTATACGGCGGATAAATCAGTGAAGTTTACCGGAATCATCAATCCTAAGATACTTACCGGTGCAGAATGGAATTTTGATGAAGACAATTACAGCAAGCTGCCGACTGCGGCATATCCTGCGGAGTCGCTTGCTGCCGGAGATGAGTGCGATGCAGTAGTCGCGTACTTTACGAAGAGCGATGCAGACAATAACAATTACAGTAATCCTGTAAAAGATAATGAGTTTGCTGATGATACGGTCTATGTTGCAAGGATCACCGATCTGAGCAACAGTAATTATGCGCTTTCGGATAATGACGACGGCAGAAATTACGAATTCTATTACGATCACGATCCTGATCAGATCGATATTGAGGTAGAAGAGTTCGGACCTGTTACATACGGTACAGATGTTCCCGATATCGTATTCACTCACAGCAACACATATCTCGATAAGCTGGAAGACAAGGGGAGCAGCCTGATAACTTATACATATTCCGGCAGCAGCCTCGACGGTAAATCCTATTACAGCTCAGGGACAATAGATGAAGTCAAAGCTCCGGTCCGCGCGGGACAGTACAAAGTCAAAGTTGAGATCCCGGCTACTTATCATTTCAAAGCGGGAAGCGATTCGGCAGACTTTGAGATCGAGCCTAAACCGCTTGCGGGTCTGGAATGGACATTTGATGACAAAAAGCTTCGGGCGGTACCTTCGGCTGCATTCAAAAAGGATGACAGCGGAAGGATCGAAGGCATTGTGGATGATGATAAATGTGAACCGGTCGCAGAGTTTTTTGAGACTGCGGATACTTATTGCAGCAATCCGCTTGTGCAGAGCAGCCTGAAAGCAGGCACGACCTACAGAGCTAAAGCAACCGGAACAGATAACCCGAATTATTGCCTGTCAGATACAGATGAAACGAGGTATTTTAACTTTAAATATAATGATAATCCGGCCCCGTCAGGTGGCTCGGGCGGTTCCGGCGGCTCCGGCGAACAGGCTGCTGCCGATAAGCTTGACGTAATCAACTATATCGGTCATGGATCGGATGAGATGTATACGGTCGCTTACGGGAAATCTCTCAGCAAGCCGGAACTCGCAATAGCCAATACGGATATACTCGGCATGAGCAAAGCCGAACAGGAAAAATACTTCGCATACTTATACGAAGGCGAGGATGTGAATGGAAATAAGTATTCTGATACTACAGCTCCGACCAATGCCGGTACATACAGATTAACAGTAACACAGGCTGCTACTGAGCATTTCCCTCAGGAGGAAGTCACTGTATCATTCAGGATAATGCCGGCTGTTATAGATTCGGTAGTATGGAATTTTGATTCTGTTAATCAGATGCCTGCAGCATATGCATCCGAATCAGGGGGCGCGATCGACGGTGATAAGCTGAGAGTCGGTATGAAGGTCGGTATTTACAATAAATCAGATACAGAATTCACAGTTCCGCTGAGACAGGATCAGTTGATCCCGGGCAAGGTATATGTTGCGAGAGTCGATTCGACAGCGGATTCAAATTATGCTGTTGCCAATGAACTGAAAAGCAGAATTTACACCTTCAGCTACGCTCTTAATAATGTCACGCGTAATATTGCTGCAAGGAGCGGAAAGCTTGCACTTAACAGCAGTATCGGCTTGTCATGGAAAGGGAAAAAGCTGACTCTTAAATGGGGCGGTTCTGAAATCGCGGACGGCTACTATGTATATATAGCAAAAGGAAACGGCAAGTTTAAGAAGGCTGCGACCGTCAAAAACAAAACCTCATATTCCGGGAGCAGAAATATCGATATGAGGGGCAGCAGCAAGAGTGTTTATAAAGCATATGTAAAGACATACATTGTTGTAAATGGAAAAAGAATTACTATCGCAGAGAGCAATCATCTCAGTATAGGCGGCAGCAAGGCAAAATGCAGCAATGCAAAAAGAATAGTGACTGATATGAAGTCAGTAAAGCTGTCAGAAGGAGCATCAAAATCACTTAAAGCATATGTGATTGCAAAGAAATACACTGGTAAAAAAACAAAAACAGTGAAGCTTAAAGGCTCTGCGTCCGGATTGACATATTGGTCAACGGATTCGAAAACAGCCACAGTATCATCTAAAGGATCGTTAAAGGGTAAAGCTAAGGGTAAGTGCCTGGTTTATGTAATGGCGCGTAATGGCATAAAAAAGAAGATAAATGTGACAGTTGAATAAACAGTGCACACCATGCATTACATAAGACCGGATAAACTGAAAGGGGACTCATATGAAATCCATTAACAGGAGGCTTTCACGCATAATATGTTTCTTTGTTATAGCGTGCATGCTGATCGAATACATGCCCGGAATGGCTTTTGCCGAGAGTGAAGGATATTCGATCAATGCTTCAAAAATTACGCTGACAGTTGATCAGACCTATAAACTGCAGCTCACCGGAGATACGATCGGGAAAGTATCATCATCAGATCGCAGCGTTGCCGCTGCATCAGGAACCGGACTAGTCAGGGCAAAGAAAGCCGGAACATCTGTTGTTACTATTACAGGCAGCAGCGGCAGAAAATATAATTGTACGGTGAAAGTGCGAAACGGATTATTCCGGAAAACTGTTTATGTGACAAAAGGAAGATCCGTCAAGCTTAAGCTGCACGGTACAAAAGTAAAGAGCGCAAAATCGCTCGGAAAAGGAACTGCATCCATTGTAAGAAAAGGATCCCGGGCGATAAGCGTTAAGGGAGTCAAAAAAGGCAGCACACGGATCAGGATCAAAGGCAAAGACAACAAGAACTATCAATGTAAAATAGTTGTCGAAACGCCATCTTTGAGTAAGAAAAAACTGACCCTGGCAAAGGGAGACAGCTTTGATTTAAGTCTCAGGAACACTGAGCAGAGCGTAGAATGGAAGTCTTCAGCAGCAAGACGTGCTACCGTAAGTTCTGAAGGTGTAATAAAAGCTGTATCCGGGGGCAAAGTCAGAATAAAGGCTGTGGACGGTAGCGGAGCTGCATATATATGCAATCTGACAGTCGAAGAGCCGGAGATATCTGTCTCTGAGATGCATATGGATGTCAACGACACAGCGAACCTTAATCTGGCCGGAAATACACAGAAAGTAACATGGGAATCCTCAGTTCCGGGCATTGCTTCGGTAAACGAAAGAGGAGATGTCAGGGCGCTGGCTGATGGCAAGACCGTAATTACTGCGACCGTTTCAAGCGGTGCTTCTTATCGCTGCGATATTACTGTCGGTAAGGAAAAAACCGATGAAAGCGGAGATGATACCGGTAACGGGGGAAGCGACGGAGATAATTCCGGCGGCGGCGCATCACCGGGCGGCGGCGGTTCATCCGGCGGCGCATCACCGGGCGGTGGCGGTTCATCCGGCGGCGGCACAACACCGGGCGGCGGCGGTTCGTCCGGCGGAGGTACATCACCGGATCCGGGAGAAGGCAGCGGCGAGGTGCTTAATGAGACGGTATGCATCAATTTTGTAGATAAGGACGGCGGGAGCAAGCTTAAACCGGTATATCCTGCTACTGCTGTTTCAGTGGGAGATCTTGAGAAGCCTGCATATACAAACGGCAGAATGTTTCTCGGATGGTACTATGATGACGGTTTAACAGAACCTGCTTCGGATAGTGATGTGATCAGAACATCAAAAACACTGTACGCAAAGTCTCTTGCTATCGAGGAAAACAAGACGCCTGACGATGCTGCAAGAATCACTGCAGAAAAAGATGCGCCGCAGGATTTCACGATTGTGATCAAATCAAAAAACACCGGCATGTCAGCAGATGATGTTATGGGTGCAATTTCTTTCAATAACATAACACATAAGGATTCGGAGGTATATCAGGAAAAAGACAACAACATCAGAATAAGCGGTTCGAACGGTACTTATACTCTTTCGGGCAGACATCTGATCATGACAAACAAGGCTCCGGAAGCAGGATTCGAGGAAGGAGCAAGCTATACCATCTCCCTTCCTGAGCCTGATTCCAACGGAAATTCAGAGCTTACATTTGAAGGAGAAGCTGATTCAGTAAGAGAATTCGATCTCACGATAGCGCGCAGGGAGAAGAACAACCTCGCTCTTGCGGATGATGTTGTTATGGTCAATCTGCTTGCTGAGGCAAAAGATCTTCGCAGCCTTGACAATGAGGCGATGGAATACATCGACGGAAGTCTTATGGCGATCGATGCGTCAGGAACGCAGACAGAAAGCGATGAAATGACCGGTTCCTTCATGCTGAAACAGGGTATCAGCAAAGAAATCAAAGCAGGAAGTACGGTAGCGCTGTACAGCGGCATGGATCCTTCAGAAGCTCTTAAGGATCCGGAGGCTTTCGAGAACGGCGATAATCACATAGCCTATGTATTCATCAACAAGGTCGAAAGCGGCAGATATTATTTCTGCAATGCCGAGATAAGCGATATTATGAAGCAGCCGGAAATACTGCCGGTCCCGGCCGATGCGGATCTGAAGCTCGACAATAAGGAAAGCACTTATGAGCTGCCTCTGTCCGTTCTCGACTGGTCGGATGATAGTTATAAGAGTGCCGGACTTGACTCGCAGACAAGTCTTGATGAAGGAGATTACATAGCCTTATATCGGGGAAAATACGGAAGCAATGAGGTAAGGCTTGTCGGAGATTATCAGGAAACCTTAAAAATATCAGATGTAAAGACTGCTAAGAATTCTCTCGGCGAGGACATAGAGTATGTTACTGTTAACGTCAGGGCTGTCTCATTCGATCAGATCGCGGACTCAGGTGAGACATACTATACTCGTCCTATTGATATCAATTCGGAGATATCACGTAAGGAAAGAAAAGAGATGGAAGCATCCATCGAAGAGTCGGCTCTTGAGAGCGGATTTGTTGAAGAAGCCGGTGAATATCTCGCAAAATCAGCTCTGGCAACGGATAATTTCAGATCGCTCAGCGGGAACAGCATTGATGTCAGCGATTTGAATGTCACTGTCACTTCAAGGAATGTCGGATCGCAGGCAAGCGGACTTCTGAATAAGTATCTCGATTACAGTGATAAGTATAAGGAGATTATGGACTCCTACAAGCAGTTTGCTGACGATGATGATGACGATGACGGCAGCGTTGAAGTCAAACTCACGGAAATCAACGCCGATATAGGCGGAGCCAATCACCTGACAGGCGGCACCGCTATCAATCTTGGAGTAAAATTCGAGATCGAAGTGACCGTTCCTAAGCTTGAACACGATTTTACCGAAGGAGATGACGACAAAGACAAGGACGGAGATAATAAGGACAAGGACGGAGATAATAAGGACAAGGACGGGGATAATAAGGATAAGGACGGAGACAAGAAAGACGACGACAAAGAGGATGATGAAGCCGAGGAAGAAAACAAGCTGAACATCGAGGTTTCGGCAACCTTCACACAGGAGATCCACCTGGGAATGGAATTCGGAGGAACGGTAGAATGGACAGAGGTCGCCGGATTCCTGCCTGTGCCTACTGATGTTATCTTCTCGCCCGGGTTCACTACAGGAACATATACCGGCATAAACATAGATTCCATGATATATACTGCCGGTCAGGATGACGGGATGGGAGATTCTATATTTGAGGACTACCAGGCACCGTACAAGGATATTTCAGAAGAACTCAAAAACCTCATGGAGGAAAATGAGGAAGAAGAGGAAGATGATGCCGGCGACCTGGCCACATTCCTTTCAGTCAAGTACAAGGAAATGCTCGAACAGGAGCATGATGCTATTACTCTTGTAGAACTTAAGCTCTTCGAGGCGAAGTACGAGGCTGTGCCGGGTATAATCTCTCTCGGAGTAGAGCTCAAGTTCCAGGTCACAGTTGATATCGTTGTATCACTGGGCATTGAATTTACCAACATACAGGAAAAGAAGACGGTTTATAACATTCATGTACTGAAAGGAGGCGTTGACAGCGAAACCATAGAGCTGATACCTGCAGAGCTTGATTTTAAATTCTATGTAATGGGAACGCTGGAAATCAAGATAGGCTTTGAGATCGAATTCTCGCTTGAGCTGCTCGAAGGAGTGCTTGGCAAAGCGTCTCTCACTGTAGGCGTCGGCGCATATGTTGATATGTCCGGATTCTTCTACTATCATGTCAACATATTCAGGGGAGATAAGATAACCAACTATGCCGGGGCTATTGTCGTGGAACTGGGAATCTATCTTGAGATAGGCACCGGAGCCCAGCTCGGCAAGAATTATAAAAAGGTGAAGGGCAAGATCGCATCGTTTGAACACACTCTCTTCGAGAAACAATTCCCGCTCAAGGAGGCGGGCGAGAACGAGGTGCCGCTCGATTTCAGCATCGATCAGAAGGATATTCAACCTGTCAGGATGAGGCAATATGTAACTGAATTCGTGATACCTGATGAATGCTACGAGCTGACTACCCTGTCCCTTGATGAAGGTGAAATAGGAAATACTTCTTATGAAGATGAATGCTACGGGGTCGAACTTTCGAATAATAATTTCTCCTATGATGAGGAAAATCATAAGCTGATACTTAACAGTAATTTCAGCGGCGAAAAAGCGGAATGCGATATGACCCTGTACTACAAGAACGGGACGATCCCTCTTTCGCACGCAATGATATACAGAAAATACCATATCTCATGGGATAATGATCTGGATGGATATGCGATCACGCCTTATACACAGGGAGGTTCTTATGTTGAGGCCAGCGTCGGCGCACGCGGAAGCGCAGTAACTGCACCTAAGGATCCGACCCGGAAGGGATATGTGTTTGATGGCTGGTATACAGAGGCTCAGGGCGGACAGAGATATCAGTATCCTGAAACAATGCCGAACACAAATCAGGAGATATATGCGCACTGGAAGCCTGCTGACGATACGCCTTATGCAGTATATTACTACACTGAGGATCCGAATTCCGAGGGTAAATACCTCTATGAAGGCAGGAAGATATACAGAGGAACTACCGGAACAGAAGCGAGTCCTGCGCCAAAGCAGATCGAGGGATATGTAACGCCGGCCACAGAAAAAGTCGAGATACTGGCAGACGGTTCTGCTGTAATCAGATATTACTATGACATTAAGAGGAGCACTTCGAGATTCACAAGAGGCAGTCATGGAAACAGCGCTGATATTGTTCGTGTAAACAAGCTCAGTGAAAAAATTTATGCTCCTGAAATGGTTGCGAACGGCTATGAATTAACAGGCTGGAAGAATACTGAAACAGGTAAATTCATCAGTGTTGAAACCATAGTCGAAAACAAGGGTGTGCTGACCGTGGCAGACGGCACTGATGCCATATATGAAGCTCAGTGGAAGGTAAGGGACGATATTCTCTACCGGGTCGAATACTATTTGCAGCAGCCTAGCGGAGCATATACCGTTCAGGCGATCGATTACGGACAGGGAAAAGCCGGAGATCCGATTACAGAGACCGCAGTAAGGAATAATGTACTCACTGTGAAGAAAACGGAAGAGGACGGGACAGAAACAGAACAGAGGGGTTCTGCGGATAATCTGTTCTCATACACTGAAAACGACGTTAAGCTTATAAGCTTTGACTGCATCACAGAGGATGGCGAAAAGAAGAGCGAAGATGAACCGGCTCTCATCAGGGCTGACGGCAGTACTGTAGTAAAGGTCAGATACAGCCGCAAACAGTGCAAAGTGACGCTGCGTAAGAGCGATGAAGAAAATGATGATTCATCTGCATACACTGATTACACGATCCTTTACGGTGCTAAATTCGCCATGCCTGAACTGACCAGAAAGGGTTATGTATTCAGGGGCTTCAGGGATGAGAACGGCAATCCTGTTCAGACTGATGATACTACAGGATTCGCAGTAATAAGTGTTAAAGGTGATGCCGTTTATACATCAATGGGATGGTCTGCTAACAGCTATAAAGTAAAATATGACGCAAAGGGAGGTACTCTTGCGGGGAACAGCGAGCAAATATTTGTATATGATATTCCTCAGAAGCTTCAGGTCGCACCGCATAAAGACGGATTCATATTCGGAGGATGGAAGGATGCAGCAAGCGGCAGAATTTACGAAGCCGGCGAGGAAGTGCGAAACCTGAACGCACTCAAAAATGCTGTGGTCAATCTGGCAGCTGTTTGGAATACGGAAAGCTATAGTGTTTCATATGATCTGGATGGAGGAATCCTTACAGAAGGTTCGAATCCGGATAAATACTCGGCTGAGGATCCTGAGCAGGTACTGCTCTATCCTGTCAGAGCGGGATATGATTTCGACGGATGGTATGCAGGCAATTCCAGGATCGTCAGTCTCCCGGGCGGAAAGACAGGCAATCTGTCTCTTAAGGCACACTGGACGGCGAGGAGTGATACAAAGTACATAGTGAAGCATCTCCTGCAGGATATAGGTGACAGCAGCACCGGCACAGAAGCAGAGACATATCAGATGATATCTCAGACCGAAGGTAAAGCTGTCAGCGGAACGAATATCAGTCCTGATACAGGAAAATACGAAGGCTTTACCGCACCTGAAAAGCAGACTGTTCCTGTAGAGGGTGACGGATCAACAGTAATTGAATACAGGTACAGCAGGAACAAACACAGCGTTGAGATAGATCTTGACGGCGGGCATTTCACAAACAGCGAAGAAACAGAATTCAGCAGATACTACGGCGAAGAGCTGGATCTCGGAACTCCTGTAAAGGACGGAAGTATTTTCGCAGGCTGGCGGAAACTTGCTGAAGGAGCGGAGACTGAATTCACTGCATCTGCTATGCCGGACGAAAATATTTCACTCAAGGCGGTATGGACAGATAATACTGCTGCATGTGAGGTCAGACACTGGCTCATGGACCTTAACGGCGAATATACAATACTCGCAGATAAGAGTATTGTTACCGGAAATGACGGAGATACCGTTAATATCGAAGCCGGAGAATATGAAGGCTTCACATATGACGGAAAATCCGGAGCGGACGGCGTAAGTGTAACGCTTATAAAGGATAAGACAGTCACAGTTGATCTGCACTATGAGCGCAATAAGCACAGTGTTAAGTGGGAACTTAACGGAGGCACTGCATCCAATAATTACACAAAGGGTGCTGTATACTACGGACAGACAATAGTAGCGCCTGTACTCAGTAAGAGATATAGTTCATACACATGGGACAAAGCTCCGGAAGCTGTGATGGGTGACTCCGATCTTACTTACAGTGCAATATGGACTGCCGACACATGCAGGGTCGCGTTCGATCCGGCCGGAGGCGTTCTTGCGGAAGGAGCAGAAGCTGAAATAACTGTGGAATGCGGCAGCATATACGGCAGTCTGCCTGAGGCAAGCAAAGCCAATGCGAAATTTACAGGATGGTATGATGCAAAGGAAGGCGGAAACAGGATAACAGCAAACACTGCAGTTACCGCTTCCGGAAATCATATACTCTATGCAGGATGGCGGGTCGTTTCTGCCGATATAAGCTACAAAGGGCTTAAAGAAGGAGATGTTAATAACAATCCTGACAAATACGCAATCGGAGAAGAGACTGTTATAGGACCGGCATCAAGAGAGGGGTATACATTCACCGGCTGGACCGACGGAAGTGATGCGGCGCCTTCTCTCGTTTATGTGATCGGCGAGGACTCGAAGGATGATATCGTCCTCACTGCAAACTGGCGGATAGATAAGTATAAACTGCAGCTTTACAACTCCGGAGAATTATACAGGTCTGAAGTGTTTGAGCCGGGCACTGATCTGAGCAATATAGCTCTTCCTGAAAGAAGCGGATACAGGCTCACAGGCTGGAAGGATATAAATACAGAGGATGTCATCGATGAACTTCCTGAGACGATGCCTGCCGGAAATCTTATACTCTCCGCACAGTGGGAAAAGAACACTTATAAAATAGAATTCCGCAATATGTATGATGCATCTGCAGACGATATCACGTGGCAGATAGAAGATGACGACTTCCTCGTGCCGCCTCCGACAAAGAACCGCACAGGATACGACTTCGCAGGCTGGTACAGAACAGCTTCATTTGCGGAGGGGGATATCGTTAAATCCATGACGCCTGCAGCATACAATGTAGAGCTATACGCAAAATGGATACCGAGGACATATAAGATCAATCTGCAGTATGAAGGCGGAAAGGATTCCGGCGGCGCGGATAGCTGTGAAACAGATAATGTATTCACATATGATACATCAAAGGCTATAAAGACTGTGTCGTCGCTTGGACTTAAACGCAGGGGATATGTATTCAAAGGATGGTCGCTGACAAGCGGCGGTTCTGTGGAATATGCAGACGGAGCGTCATTCGGCGAAGGCAATAACCTGTCGACCGGAGATGATATAGTCAACCTCTTTGCTGTATGGGAAGCAGTCACATATCAGATATCATACACAGATATCACCATCGGAGCTGCATCAAACAACAGTAAGAATCCGACGTCATACAAAACGACAGACAGCGATATCGTGCCGAGGAATCCGAGCGGCATAAAAGCGGGATATGAATTCCTCGGGTGGTATGACAGCAAAGGTGAAAAAGTATCAAATCTTAAACTAAAAGGAGAGGAAGGAGATATACAGCTTAAGGCCAGATGGGCTCACGCCGGTAACTTTACACTCTCGTTACAGTCTTCAGGCGGCGATTCGCCGACTGGAAACGGAACATCGACATTCAGGATCACAAGGACTGTACCGGCCGGGACAGTCCCGTCAAAGGATCCTCAGCGTATTTACTTCCGTACGGTCAACGGAACAGCTGTAGGAGGAACAGCGTCAGCTATCAACTTCTACCATGTAGGCGGAGAGAACACATACGCGCTGTTCTCAGATACCGAATGTTATTCAATGGTAGATAACAAGAAGAAGAACGGCAGTTTCGGTACTGGAGGCAACTCATATACCGAGTTCACAGTCACACAGGAGAATGTGAATACAAGGTATTACGGCAAGGAAACACCGTCTGATGATAATGGTATCTATGCTCAGATGTTCAATCTGTCAGGCTACAGTACGAGATACTACACAGTAGAACTCTATAAGATTGTAAGCACGACAGGATACGTTACAGGCGTACTTAACAATACTGAAGTCACGAGAACCATGACGATCCCGTCGGGCAACAGACTGACTACCAGTATTTACGATACCAAAAAGGCGACTGTAGAAATGCCGGATAAAACAGAACAGATCGATGATAAATATGATAACGATGACGAACTCAGCCATATCTGGTTCAATGAGGATACTGATTCGGGACATATATATGATCTGTGCAATCTGAATGACAAAGGAATTACTCCGAGCGGAAATATACTTGGATATTTAAAGAGTTCGGAGGCAAGCGCTGAACTCGGCGCACATTATGAATCAGAAAGACAGCATGGCCACGGTAATTCCGATTTCTCGCTCACATACTATCTGAACGGAAGCAAATTATACGAAATCAAGGTGAATTCAGATGATGGAGTTGACAGGAAATGGAGAAAGTGGGATTCCACGTCGGTAACATGGAAGAACCTGATGAACGGAAATATCACTTTCTCCGGATGGACAGGTGAAGATGTATGGGAATTCTACAATACGGAGTTTGAACTGAAGATCAATGATAGCGGCGGACCAAAGCAGGTGGGAATCGCTCCTGCTGCGACGACGAGTTACAAGAAGGGCGACAAGGTCAGGTTCTCGGTTATCTATAACGAGCTGATCAAGAGTACTTCAAATATCGGAGTCAACACATCCGCGTTCAGCCAGTACATGCCTATCAATAATGTAACATTCAAGGGCGGTACAGGCACTAACGTTCTCGTATTCGAAGGCACAGCGACCAAGGATTTTGAGAACACAACATGGGGCGGAACCGGTACAAACAATGAGCTGATCGGAGTCAAGCCGGTAACGGGAACGGTAAAAGACATGAATGACAAATAGGAAACTGCACCTCATGCACCGGAAAAAGCTTTTATCTTAAATTCGACGGAAATTCATCGGGAATAATGAAGCCGGAGGTCCCTGATCGGGGTCTCCGGTTATTCCTTGTGTTCCCGGCATCAAATCAAATATGCAGCCGGGCGGAGCGACGCCGTACTTATCGGAGGAGCTTCAGCTCCTGAGAGCATCAGTGGGGGATTGTTACCCACCACTGATGGTCGAAAATGGAACCCGCCGCCTAAGAGGCGGGGGACATCCGGTGTC
>CACYHR010000040.1 GCA_902774265.1 uncultured Eubacteriales bacterium | reverse complement strand
AGCTCCTGAGAGCATCAGTGGGGGATTGTTACCCACCACTGATGGTCGAAAATGGAACCCGCCGCCTAAGAGGCGGGGGACATCCGGCGTCTGTTATTTTGTAAGCAGTTCCGCTATCTGTACAGCGTTTGTGGCTGCGCCTTTGCGCACCTGGTCGCCGCAGCACCAGAGATTGATACCGTTCTCATTCACAAGATCGCGTCTTATCCTGCCTACGAAGACTATATCCTGATTTGATGTTACGAGCGGCATAGGATAAACATGAGCATCTCCGTCATCATAGAGTTTTGCACCGGATGCTTCGCTTACGGCCTTTCTTACATCATCGAGTTCCAGCCTGTCTTTTGTTATTACGCAGGCCGAAATCGCATGTGATCTCTCAACAGGAACTCTTACGCAGGTACAGGATACTTTGAGTTCAGGCAGATGCATGATCTTGCGGCCTTCATTCTGCAGCTTCATCTCCTCGGATGAATAAAGATTTGCTCCGAAACCGCCTATCTGCGGGATCAGGTTAAATGCTATCTGATGCTGGAACACCTTTGGTTCTATCTTTGCGCCGTATGAATTGCCCTTGCCTCCTGCAGCTCTCGCAGCCAGTATCGCTTCGGATTCCTCATACATCTCTACCGGGCCGGCAGCTCCCGCTCCGCTCGTTGCCTGATATGTCGATGCATAAATGGCTTCGATCTCAGAGAGTTTATTGATAGCATTTACCGCAACAAGAGTGATAATAGTCGAGCAGTTAGGATTGCTGATTATGCCGTTGTTCCATTCAACATCTCCCGGGTTGATCTCAGGCACTACCAGCGGAACCTCCGGATCCATTCTGAACGCCGATGAATTATCGACAAAAACTGCTCCTGCAGCTTTGATATGAGGAGCCATAGCCTCTGCAATATCGTTTTCGGATGCTCCGAGCACTATATCCAGTCCGTCAAAAGCGGTCTCGCATGTCTTCCGCACCGTTACATCACCGAACGGAGTTGACAATACCTTTCCCTCCGACCTTGCGCTGGCAAGACACCTCAGTTCTCCTACAGGAAAGTTCCTTTCTCCGAGCACCTTTATCATTTCCTGACCGACGGCTCCCGTCGCTCCCATTACACCTATGTTGTATTTTTTCATCTCATGTCCTTTCTGTTTCCAAATGTATGTCTTTAATATGAATTTTATGCGGATTTATCGTTCTGCTGCATTTCTAAACAGTGTTCTGTCTTAATACATCTGCATTCTTAATACTTCTACATTGCAAAGCTGTCGTACAACACGCGCACGGTGCGTTCAAAATCCTCGGAATACACTCCTACCATTATATTGATCTCATCCGCGCCCTGTTCTATTGTACGGATATTGATTTTGTTGTCTCCGAGGGCTTTGAATATCTTGCCTGATATTCCGGTCCTGTAGGCCATCTGCCGTCCCACGATAGCGATAAGACTGATGCCCTCCGTCAGTTCACAGCTGTCAATGCTCTCATTGCTCTTTAGTTCATGCATAAGATCGTATTTCTTGGTTTTGATGCTCTCGCTCGGGAACAGCACAGAGAAGCTGTCGACCCCGCTCGGGATCTGCTCTACCGGAATATCATATCTGTCAAAGAGTTCCAGCACCTGTCTGAGCAGGCCGAGCTTGGCATCTCCAATACGGCTCTTATATATATTTATTATAGAGAAATCTTTCTTTCCGGCAATACCGGTGATGAATCTCTCATGCTCTTCCTGAAGCTCGTCATCAAAGCTTTCCTGTATGATGGTTCCGGGATCATCGGGAGCGTTGGTATTGCGTATATTGACCGGTATATCCTTAAGCCTTACCGGAAAAACAGTATCCTCGTGCAGGACACTCGCACCCATGTAACTGAGTTCTCTCAGTTCATCATAAGTTACTCTCGCGATAGTCTTTGGATTCTCTACTATCCTCGGATCTACCATGAGAATACCGGATACGTCGGTCCAGTTTTCATAAATGTCCGCCTCCAGAGAAGCTGCGGCGATCGCGCCTGTGATATCGGATCCGCCCCTCGGGAAAACATGTATATCGCCGTTAGGAAAGGCTCCGTAAAAGCCCGGCGTTACTATCTTTCCGTATACGTCCTTGAGATCTTTGAGTTTTTGAGCAGAGGCAGTGTTATCTACCTTTCCGTCATAATCGAAGCTCAGCCAGTCGGCTGCATCCACGAATCTGAATCCAAGATATTCCGCCATCAGTACAGCGCAGAAATACTCACCTCTCGAAACTATATAGTCGACCGAAGTGTTTTTGTCCGCACTGCCGAGCACCTCGTCGATCATAGACTCTATATCGGTGCCGAGCCCGCATTCCCGCCTGATTTCAGAGTATCTGTCCCTTACCATTCCTAGTATTGTCTCATGGTTCACTCCGTATCTGATATGTGCATGTATCAGATACAAAAGATCCGTGATCTTGTTGTCCGAGCTGTTTCTCTTGCCGGGAGCGCTCACTATGACTACCTGCCTGGATTCGTCATGTTCCACTATATCCCTGACTCTTGCGAACTGTCCGCTGTCGCTCAGACTCGATCCGCCGAATTTTAAAACTTTGAGCATTGTATTCCTTTCCTTCTATCTCTTTCTTCTTTATTTATTATTATCTCTGTTCCGTCATCTCTTTATTCTGCAAGACCCGCAATAAACATAGGCTTGCCCTTTTCTTTGCGGTGCTGTGCCAGCGCATGCATATCGGCAACGCTTACAGGTTTTGAGAGGCAGTAGTATATGCCGTCCCTTTCCTCGAATGTGTCTATGAACGGTTCTATGTGTTCACACATTCTGTTATGCCTGATGTAATATCTGTGGACTGCCGATCCGTTATCAACAGATAGTTCGTCCTGTCCGGCAGACGGAATGTTCATGCTTATTCCTTCACGTATGTCGATGATGTCCTGCACAACCGATTCACCGGTAGGAAGCTTGCCTGCGCCCTGTCCGAAAAAGCTCTGTGTACCGACACTCTCGCCTACAAGTGTTATGAGATTGTTATTCGTCTTTACATTTGCCTCGAGGCTTGTGACAGGAAAAGCTGTCGGTTCGACATATGCGCTTATTGCGCCGTTCTCACTGCGGGCATTCATCATCAGCCTGCATACCAGCCCCTTTTCCTTCAGATATGCTACATCGGCAGCGCTGATCGTATCTATGCCATAGCACGGAACATCTTCTTCCTTTATTATCGTACCGAACGCAAAATTAGCAGAAATGACTGTCTTGCGCAGTGTGTCAGTACCCTCTATGTCAGCTGCAGGATTTGCCTCTGCATATCCGAGAGACTTTGCCTCTGCCAGCATCTCGTCAAAATCCGCTCCGCTGTCATGCATGGCATCGAGAATGAAATTGCATGTGCCGTTTACAATGCCTCTAACCTCTCTGACTGTGTCGCAGCGTCTTGTCCTGAGCAGATTGTACAACCACGGTATCCCGCCGCCCGCAGCAGCGGTAAATCTCAGCTCCGCTCCGTTATCAGCCGCAGTCTGCATCAGCTCTTCGTAGCATGCGCTGATAAGGTTCTTGTTAGGAGTCACTACATGTTTGCCGGCCTTCAGACATTCCATTACAAATTTCTTCGGAGTATCTATCCCGCCCATAGCCTCAACGACCAGCTCGATTTCAGGATCTTTAGTTATGTCCGAAAGTTCTCTGGTAAATTTATCTGCTATATGCTCATAGCCTTTCCTGATCTGCAGATCGAGTATCTTTTTGACCTCGATCCCGCCGGCATCCATAGCAACATCGTATGCTCCGCTTCCGACTGTACCGAAACCCATAATTGCGATTTTCATATTCTCTGATTCTCCTTTGTGCTTAATAATGTACACTTGTGCTTTGTATAAAAACGCGGATACAGACTGTACATAATTGCCGGAAATTGTCTCCGCAAACAAAAAAACAGTCCCTTTTTCTTTCAATTCCGCTTCGTACGGACAAGAACGAAAAATATGTCCGTACAACTTAAACACTTGTCTTTAAACCGAAAATAATGTATCATAAACGAGTCGATTTTTCAACGGTTTTACACCGGAGGCCGGGGTACAAGTAATGCGCCGGCACAAAATAATTGCATAAGGAGTCTAAAAAATGATCAACTATATCAGCACAAGAGATCCGGGCCATAAAGTTTCATCGTCAGAAGCAATACTGAAAGGACAGGCGCCTGACGGCGGACTTTACATACCTGAATCTATGGATCAGATAAAAAAGGATTATCACGAAATAATAAATAATGATTTCAAGGGCATGGCACGTGCCGTCTGGAGTATCTTCTTCGATGACTACAGCAGCGATAAGATAGAAGAGCTGGTAGAGAGAAGTTATACCGGCAAGTTCTCATCTGACGAGATCACACCTCTCGTCAAAACAGGCCGTGAAGGAGCATATGTGCTCGAGCTGTATCACGGACCTACTTCCGCATTTAAGGATGTTGCTCTTTCTGCGCTTCCTAATCTGATGACCGCAGCCAGATCGATGAACGATTTCAGTGATGATATACTTATCCTCACCGCTACATCGGGAGATACCGGCAGCGCTGCCCTTCACGGATTCAGCGATGTTCCCGGAACAGGCATCATAGTTTTCTATCCTTACGGAGGTGTTTCGGATACACAGCGCCTCCAGATGGTAACTGCACCGGGCAGCAACACCAGAGCTGTTGCTGTCAGAGGTAACTTCGACGATGCACAGACAGGAGTAAAACAGCTTTTCCGCGATATACCTCAGCCTAAGGCCGGCGTTTCTCTTTCAAGCGCCAATTCAATTAATATCGGAAGACTCGTTCCGCAGATCGTATATTATTTCTCTGCGTACAGACAGCTGCTCGACATGGGAGCGATAACGGACGGAGACATGGTCGACTATATAGTTCCGACAGGCAATTTCGGAGATATCATGGCGGGATATTTCGCAAAGAAAATGGGCCTTCCTGTAGGCAGGCTGGTATGTGCATCGAACAAAAACGATGTGCTCGCCGAGTTCCTTGAGACAGGTCATTACAACAGAAAAAGGCCTTTCCACAAGACGACATCTCCGTCTATGGATATTCTTGTTTCAAGCAATCTCGAGCGCCTTCTGTATTATGTATGCGGAGCAGATCATGCCCTCGGATATATGAAGGAACTCTCTGAAAACGGCGAATACACCATAAGCAGTGAAGAGCTTGCAGAGATACGTTCACTGTTCACCGGATTATACGCTTCCGATGAGGAAGGCGCCGCTGCTATAAAAGAGGAATTCGAATCAGATCATTATCTCATGGATACTCATACAGCCATTGCATGGTCGTGTATGAACAAATACAGAGATTCCGAAGAAGGTAAGGATGCGGCTGCATATGTAGTTCTCTCGACTGCTTCTCCTTACAAATTCTCACGCGCCGTTCTCGAGGCTATCGGTGAGGATGCATCAGGGACTGACCGCGAAAACATGGAAAAACTCCACAAAATAACCGGTGCTCCTGTGCCTGCCGGACTCGCAGGCGTATTCGACCGCGAAGTCAGACACGAAGATGTCATAAAAACAGACGAGATGAGATCATATGTAGTTGAAAATTGCTGAAAGTAAAGGTAAAATCAGTATGCAAGGAAAATACCTGATAGTAGACAAGGCTTTGCTGCCCCCATATTGCGAAAAGGTTGCCCGCGCGAGAGAACTGCTCGATGACGGACAGGCCAGAGATGTGAGCGAAGCCGTGCGCCAGGTCGGGATATCCCGCAGCACATTCTATAAATACAAGGACCTTGTCAGAGATATAAGCACTGTCTCCATGGGTCGTCATGCCATCATCTCAATGATGATGAGCCATCGGGTCGGTTTGCTATCGACTGTTCTTAGAGTTGTCTCGAATTATGATTACAGCATTTGGACTATTACTCAGAATCCTCCCGTAGATGCCAAGGCAAACGTTGTTATCACGCTTGAGCTTGGTGAGGATGCTGACAATCTGGACAATATGATCAGAGAGATCAGTGAGATATCCGGACTCTCCCGGGTACAGCTGCTGGGAATGGATTAGGAGGTATAATGGATTTCAAGCAAATTGAAGCATTTGTAAATGTCGTAAGGTATAAGAGTTTCAGCAAGGCAGCGGATGCCACATTTTTCACACAGCCGACGATCAGCACACATATTCGCAACCTCGAAAAAGAACTGGGTGTAAAACTGCTCGACCGTAAGAGCCGTATTGTCGAGATGACTCCTCAGGGAGCGAAATTCTACAAATATGCTGTAGAAATGATCAATGCCAGAGCCCAGGCGTTTGATGCTCTCGGCAGCAGCAGTGACAGCGTTGAGGGTATTCTGGAGATACAGAGTTCCTCTATACCGGGCGTGACTTTTCTCCCGGAATTACTTGCGGATTTCCGCAGAGAGCATAGCGGCATACAGTACTATGTTTCTATGTCCGATACACAAACGGTAGTCGACAACATACTCGAAAGGCGCGGAGAAATAGGATTCATCGGAGAAGAAACGAGTCTCAGCACTCTCGAATCCACACTGGTAGCCAGAGACAAGGCTATTCTTATAGTTCCTCCATCCTATGGAATGCCTGATAAGATCACTATGGCCGAAGCCGTTACATGCCCTTTCATATGGCGTGAGACCGGATCGGCTACGCGCAGGAGTTTTGAACAGGCCGCTTCCGAACGCGGTTATGATAAAGATGTCTTCGAGGTTGCCGCACTGTTTGATGATATGGATCCTATAATCAGAGCAGTTGAATCAGGTCTCGGTGCAGCCATCATTTCGGAGAACATTGCAAAATCTGCAGGCAGCAGAGTGCAAATAGTGGAAATCGAAGGCTTCAATGAGATCCGATCATTCTATATGATCAGTCTCAGGAACATCTCGCTTTCTCCGGCTGCAGAGGCATTCAAAGAATATGTTGTTTCGCATTCATGTCTGGCGAAGCTTGAGCCGGACGAGGAAGCCGAAGAGAATAACTGAAGAAAAACCCGGAGTCGGCAGTCGGCTCCGGGTCTTATTTAGCTGCATAATATGCATTTCGCTCAGATACCCCAATCAGATATTCCTAACGGATATTGCTATTATCAGTCGTGTATTTCTATTGTAAATCTTCCGTTTCTCGGCTTGAAGTAACCGATCACATCAGTCTCGCAGTCTCTCTCACCAAGCTGCTCGATCAGTCTCGGAAGCTCGCTCTCATTAACAGCTATGAGGAGTCCGCCGGATGACTGCGGATCGTACAGACAGTCTATAAGAGCTCTCAGATTCGCATCTCTGTCCGGATCTTTGGAGAGAAATTCCATGACTTCCTGCTCAACATAGTTTCTGTTGCGGTATGCTCCGGCAGGGATTATACCCATAGCCGCCATCTCCAGCGCCTTTGGGAAAACCGGCACCTTATGGCTGTAGAGCTCCAGAGTCACATTTCCGGCTCTTGCCATCTCAACAGCATGACCAATAAGACCGAATCCGGTAATATCCGTACATCCGTCTACCTTTACGCCCTGCATTGCCTCCCAGGCATATTTGTTCAGGAAAGCCATATTATGCTCGATCTCGTCGTTCTCTTCTTTGGTGAGCAGATCGACTTTAGCCGCGGTAGTCATGATCCCCGTTCCTATCCTCTTTGTGATGACGAGAACATTGCCCGGATTTGCGCTGTTGCTGAGTATATCGTCAGGATGTGCGAAACCCGTTACCGAAAGGCCGTATTTCGGCTCCTTATCATCTATACTGTGACCGCCCACGATAGTAGCGCCGCACTCACAGACCTTATCGTTTCCGCCTTCAAGAATGCCCTTTACCGCATCGAGAGGCAGCTTCCCGTTAGGGAAGGTCAAAAGATTCATGCAAAGCTTTGGCTGTCCGCCCATCGCATATACATCGCTCAGCGAATTGGCCGCCGCGATCTGTCCGAACATATACGGATCATCCACTATAGGCGGGAAGAAGTCAACGGTATTAATGATAGCGAGATCGTCACTTGCCTTGTAGACGCAGGCATCATCACTGCTCTCAAATCCAACTAGTATCCTCGGATCGCTGATCTTAGGCAGGCCGGACAATATATTCGAAAGGACTCCCGGTCCTATCTTGGCGCCTCAGCCACCTGCAGTCGTCATCCTGGTCAGATGTACTGTCCCGTCAGGATCGATAAACGGTTCTTCGGCAGCAGCTGCTCCCGATGCATGCGAAGACTGTCCCGGCGGCTGAATGTGGCACGCCAGCTTTTCCTTCGCTGCTTTAAGTTTTTCTTCTGTTATTTTCTTTTCCATGATACAGAATTGTAGCATACATGGTGTCCGCGGGTAAATAACGCAAGCATTATTTATCAAACATGTTCTATAAATAATCTGCAGTCAGGAAGATGTCAGATTTTATAGTAAATCGTATTCTTTACGTATACCGTGACTTTTAAAAGTGCAATATATCGCAGATAAAAACTTGTCGCGGGATAGTCTCATCATTATAATAGGCGTGATAAAAAACATTTACAGAATCGCCTGTTGAGACTCAGGTAGAAAGAGAGTATTTATGGCAAAACAGAGAAAGATCATAGGTGTACAGGAAAGAGTGCCTCTCGCGAAGGGCATTCCGCTTTCTATCCAGCACACATTCGCGATGTTCAGTGCATCAGTATTAGTACCTTATATTTTAGGGATAAGTCCTTCCATCGCTCTTCTCATGAACGGCATCGGAACACTTATCTTTATTTTTGTGACCAAGGGAAAAGCCCCGGCCTATCTGGGTTCATCATTTGCTTTCATTTCACCTGCCCTGCTGGTTATAGGAACTGAAGGACTGGGATACAGATACGCTCTGGGCGGCTTCGTAGTTACCGGTCTTCTTATGTGCATTATAGCTGTTATAGTTAAATTCGTCGGAACCAAATGGATCGATGTTGTACTGCCTCCGGCCGCCATGGGTCCGGTCGTAGCGCTTATCGGTCTTGAACTTGCCGGCAATGCGGCGCAGACAGCCGGCCTGATAGGCGAAGACGGCGCAATGGCCGCAGACCTTGATCCGAAGGTCGTTATCGTATTCCTCGTAACACTGCTTCTCGCCGTTTTCGGCGGAGTTCTCTACAGAGGTTTCGCAAGTGCTATTGCAATTCTTATCGCTATAATTGCAGGTTACGTACTGGCACTGATTTTCGGAATCGTAGATTTCTCATCCATAGGCACTGCCAGCTTATTTGAACTCCCTGCTTTCCAGACACCGCAGTGGAGCCTTGAGGCTATCCTCATTATAATACCTGCTACACTTGTAATAGTTTCGGAACATATCGGACATCAGGTAGTAACATCGGAAGTCGTCGGTCAGGACCTGCTTAAGGATCCGGGTCTCCACAGATCCATGTTCTCTGACGGATTCTCGACAATGCTTTCGGGATTCTGCGGATCCTGCCCTACTACGACATACGGTGAAAACATCGGTGTTATGGCGATAACAAAAGTCTACAGCGTATGGGTCATCGGCGGAGCTGCATTATTCTCGATCTGCCTTTCCTTCATCGGCAAGGCATCAGCTCTTATACAGACTATTCCGGGTCCTGTAATGGGCGGCGTCAGCTTCCTGCTCTACGGAATGATCGGAGCATCCGGTATCCGCCTTATGGTAGATTCCAGGATAGATTATTCAAAAGCCCGCAATCTGGCAATGACTTCAGTCGTTTTCGTTGTAGGTCTCTCCGGTATAGCTATCAACATCGGCAATGTTCAGCTCAAGGGAATGAGCCTTTCCGCTATCACCGGAATGCTGCTCGGCCTCATCATGTATCTCCTTGACAAATACCATCTTACCAATGAGTACGAAGATACCAAAGATGAGCAGGATGCAGATGCAGAAAGACTGCGTACATTCTTTGAAAAGTAGAAAAATGATCATACAAGCGAACATTCAAACAGTCATCCCGTCATTCATTCTTGCGAATGTATGGCGGGATGTTATATTATATTCAATCTTGAAAAATGTGTGCATTTATTCGATAATAAAACTGTGTGAGCTGCTGTGCGGCAATTGAACATAAATTGAGAGGCAGCGGCTCATGTAACATATTTATTTAACCTTTTTGCATTTTTTATGGAGGACATTATTATGGCTACATATGATTGGAGCAAATTCGGTCTGCACATCCCTCAGATCATGCTGCCTAAGGAAGGTACTGATTATTCAAAGTGGGCTGTAGTAGCATGCGACCAGTATACATCCGAGCCTGAATACTGGGATGAGGTCGAAAGCATTGTCGGTGATGCTCCATCGACACTCAGACTGATGCTGCCTGAGATCTATCTTGAAGGACCTGACGAAGCAGAACGCATCAAGGCTGTAAGAGCCGCTATGGACAAGTATCTGTCTGACGGCACTCTCAGAACAATGGCTCCGGGCTGCATGCTCGTCAAGAGAACTGCAGAGGGCAGAACACGTCTGGGTCTCGTAATCGCTACAGATCTTGAAGCATACGATTTCAATAAAGGTTCCACTTCCCTCACAAGAGCTACCGAGGGAACTGTAGTAGAGCGTATACCTCCTCGCCTCAGGATCAGAGGAGACGCACCTATCGAGATGCCTCATATCCTTATACTGATCGATGACCCTGACAAGACTGTTATCGAGCCTCTCGAAAACGCTCCAAAGGAAGTAATCTATGACACAGATCTCATGATGAAGGGCGGACACATCACAGGTTCATTCATCGAAGAAAAGGATCTCGAAGGCGCTAAGGAAGCTCTTTCCGCACTCTTTGACAAGGCCGAAGAAAAATACGGCGCAGGAAATGTTATATTCCAGGCTATGGGCGACGGCAACCACTCACTCGCTACAGCCAAGACTGCCTGGGAAAACATCAAGAAGACTCTCTCCCCTGAAGAGATCGAGACCCATCCTGCAAGATATGCTCTCTGCGAGATTGAAAACATCCACGACGACGGAATCGTCTTTGAACCTA
This sequence comes from uncultured Eubacteriales bacterium, assembly GCA_902774265.1. Taxonomy (GTDB): domain Bacteria; phylum Bacillota; class Clostridia; order Peptostreptococcales; family Anaerovoracaceae; genus Crickella. Next base: position 6,777 of record CACYHR010000040.1, on the reverse strand, counting down.
TCCACAGAGTCATCTTTGCAAAGGAAGGCCAGAGCGGAATGGAACTGGTTGAGAAAGTCGTAAGCCTCCTCGACAGAGACAACGGCAAGGCATACCTCGCTGATTCTGATGCAGCAGTACCTGAAGGCGCATTCTGCATTCCTTATATCACAGGTGCAGGCTGCGGCAACATCATAATCGAACAGCCTGATAACAAGCTCGAAGTCGGCGCACTACAGCACGCACTTGATATCATGGTCAAGGAAGAGAAATGCTGCGACATCGACTATATCCACGGCAAGGATGTAGTAGAGAGACTCGGAACAAAGGACGGCAATGCAGGATTCCTGCTGCCGGCTATGGACAAGTTCATGCTCTTCCCTGCTGTAGCAGCAGACGGCGCACTGCCTCGTAAGACATTCTCGATGGGCGAAGCAAACGAGAAGAGATACTATATCGAAACAAGATATATCGCGAAGTAGGATTTGCGCAGGCTGAGCTCCTTCGACAGAAGATTTGCTTTAAGAAAAAAATATCCGCTTCGGCAATGCATTATGCCGGAGCGGGTATTATTTATTTCCGGCTTAAAAAACATACAGAAGTATTTACTATTACAGCTTCGGTAATTAAAATTGATAAACAACAGTCTTAAAATTGCATATATTATGCCTGATTAGGCATTCATTGGAGGCAGGATATGAATTCGAAAAGAGTTTGCGCTTTAATCTTACTTACAGTGATGACAGTATTCTCATCACCGCCTGATGCATCCGCTGTTTCTGTTCCATCGCTTGATGATCCGGCTGTATATCATATTTCTGACAGCGATTACCGTTCGGGAGACTGTCTGCTTACAGCATGTACATATATGCTGAGAAGAGCTGCTATAAGGCGTAAATCCCCGCTATGGTCTGCAATTACGAATGCAAAGCTCAGAAAATCGGCAACGACCGGAGGAAACTCCAGTTCAGTAAAGAACGCATTCTACTTCAAGCACGATGGTATTAAATACACCATCGGATCCGGTCAGTTAACCGGAGACAGCGCTGATGAAAAGAAGGCGATGATCGCAGGTCTTCTGAACAAATATAAATACGGCGTGGTCGTATACGGATCAAATGCCGCAGCAACAGGAAGTCACGCAGTGCTGGTGGTAAAAGTAAAAAACAGTACTGTATATGCTGCAGATGCTGCATACAACACCGGCAATGAAAACTACGGAATACAGAAATGGAACTCCACTCTTATGAAAAGTATTACCCGATGCACTAAATACTGGGTAATAACCAAAGTTTCCGGCAGCAGTAACGGCGCCGGAAAAGACAACGTCAAGTCTACCTTGCGTATCAGCGGAGTGCGCGCACCGGAATCATTGAAACAGGGAAAAAGCTTTGTCATAAAAGGCATTATCGAATCGAACTATCCTATTACCGGAGTAACAGTTAAGATCCTGGATAAAAACGGCAAAAAGGCGTTATCACGGACGGAAAAACCGGGCGGAGGCTGGACATACGATCTCAAAAGAATCGATCCATACATCAAATTCGGCAGCTTGAAGGCCGGCAAATACACCTATATCGTAAGTGCTAAAGATCAGAAGAAATCAAAGACTCTTGTCAAGACAAAGTTTAAGGTCACTGCAGATAAAAAATCCAAAGCCAATACAAAGACTAAATAAAAGCATTCAGGATAATAAACCGATGCAATCAATCATTTAATTCATGCAGTTGCTGCGGAATGCATAGAGAGTGCAGCAGACTCAGAAAACACTCATAACAATACTCTGTAAAAAACGGCCTTAAAAAAGCAGTGCAGATCGAAATCTGCACTGCTGATTATTTTGTTGATAAATCACAGATATCTGTTGACTATTGATGTTCAGTTATCAGTCAGCGTTTGCATCAGCAACTCTTGCCTGATCATATACTGCTCTCTCCTTGTCGAGAGTCGGTGTAACCTTTGCAACGATGAATGCTACGAGACCGCCTGCAATGAATCCAGGCAGCAGTTCGTAAACGCCTGTGCTTGCGGAGAGACCGCCAAAGAGCCAGCCGAGGTCAACAACGAATCCTGCGATGATTCCTGCGATAGCTCCCTTATAGTTGAACTCTCTCCAGAAGAGGGACAGGATGATTACCGGTCCGAATGAAGCGCCGAATGCACCCCATGCGTTCTCTACCAGATTCATGATAGCCTGAGCGCCTGCTCCCTTTGAAGAAGCGATCAGATAAGCGATGAATGCGATGACAACAACTACGATACGTCCTACCATTACAGCTTCCTTTTCACTTACGTTCTTCTTGAACAGTGTGTAAAGGTCAGATGTGAACGAGCTGGAAGCTACGAGCAGCTGCGAGTCTGCAGTCGATACCGATGCAGCGATGATAGCAGCGAGCAGCAGTCCGGAAAGCGCAGGCGGGAAGAATTTCCTTGCCATTGTGATGAATACGAGCTTCTGCATTCCATTTGGAAGCAGCTCGTCTGCAACGAGCATTCTGCCGAAGTATGCGATGAGGCATGCACTTCCGAGTGAAATCAGAACCCATATGATAGCGATAGAAGCTGATTTCTTGATCTGTGAAGGCTTCTCGATCGACATGAATCTTACGATGATGTGCGGCATACCGAAGTATCCGAGACCCCATGCAAGACCTGTTGCAACATCCTGCCAGCTTGCGCTGAAGATTCCGCTTCCGAAGTCGCATACGACCTCTGCTCCGTTGGCATCAGTATAAGTATATACTGTTGAAAGCAGGCTTGTGTCGAGCTCCTGATGTGTAATAAGAACCGTGATAGGAACTGCCATCAGAGCGATCATCATCAGCATGCCCTGGAAGAAGTCTGTCCAGCATACAGCTGTGAATCCGCCGAATATAGTATAAAATACGATCAGCAGAGCAAAGATAACCATTGCCATTGTTGTCGAGATTCCCGGGAACAGTGTTCCGAATACGGTTGTACCTGCAACGAAAGCGGATGCAACATAGATGGTGTATGCGAACAGGAAGATCAATGCACATATTACCTGCAGAGTCTTGCTGTCTGCATCAAATCTGTTTGCGAGGAACTGAGGGATAGTGATGGAATCATCAGCCTCAGCTGAGAATACTCTCAGTCTTCTGGCACAGAGGATCCAGTTAGCTGCAGTACCGAGAGCAAGTCCGATACCGATCCAGATCTGTCCGAATCCGAATGCGAGGATAGATCCCGGAAGACCCATCAGCAGCCATGCTGACATGTCGGATGCCTGTGCAGACAGAGCCGTTACCCAAGGTCCCATCTGACGTCCGCCGAGGAAGTAATCTTCCTGGCTTCTTTGCTTGTCCTTGAAGTAGAAGTAGATTACTACTCCCATCAGAGCGACGAAGTAAAGAATAAAAGTAATCATTTCAGAACTCATAAAAACTCCTTTTCTATTGTCACCTTGCTAAATGTTTACTTCGCTATAAAAATTTCTTCTATAAAAATCTGTCTGCAGGATTCCCCGGATACTGTTCAGTTTCACTGATCCGGAGCGCCGCAGCAGAATCTGATTGTGGTGACAAATAACAAATCATGTATATATTATTGCCTCTTTTTTGTTTTAAGTCAATCTTATGTTGATATTTAGTTCACATTAAAGCGGCGATTTTTCGGCATTTTTCTATGTGTTAGTTTTGTGAAAACGTTGGAATTTCAACAAATAAGCCGCTTTAACAAATTGTCAAAGCTCTCTGATTTTGTTAATTAATTAACGATTTTGCATAGTGATAATTTCAATATATTCTCATATTTTTTCAAAAAATTTTATGTTTTTTCACATATTTTTGAATCACAAAAGACTACATATGTTACAGGCGTGATGCTGCCTGTTGACTGCGGATATACAGGAATGTAAGCTTTGCATACCATAAGCGGCGGATGTGAGGCGGATGTGAAGTCCGCCGCTTTTATTATGTCTGATAACCTCATTTATCATTTATGATCCCGGCTCCCTGTCCTTTATGCCAGATTGAGTCTTTTTTCCATCAGATATTTGCAGATGAAGAAATATATGGCTGACAAGGCTGCAGTAGTCAGAAGTGCCGGAATGAATATTCCCGTAAAGTTCAGTATTCCGTCCGGGCCATACAATTCTTCTGCACCATATATCAGTTTTGTCATCGAAGGTATCATCCCCATCACGATCCTGCCTGCGCTTCCTTCGAACACAAGCACTGTAATGTATGCTCCTATAGAAGCCAGAGTCGTATGGTTCTGCGCCTGATGACCGATAGTAACGGCCGCATATATCTGCATGACCGACTTTACGATGCTCGCGATAATAAGAATTATCATTTCAAACGAAAGTCCCCAGAACCCCTTAGGTATATCGATATATTCCGCTTTGAAGCTGTCAAAGCCCACTATGAAGCCCATACCTATCAGTATCAGGAAGCCTGTCAGCAATGCGACCAGCGCAGTCACTGAGATCCAGACTGTTGCGGAGATCAGCTTATTGCCTATGTGAGCTGCTGCGCTCACAGGGAGCGTCTGATTGAAATATGCTTCTTCTCCGAGCAGGCTCCTGCTGTATCTCTGCACTATCATAATAACCGACATGACCACGATCGCTGTAGCTATAGCCGTATAAAGCAGTATCGACATAACTGCTATAAAATCAGTCTTTGACGCCGAGCTTTGAGTACCTATACCCAGGAAAACAGCAGTCACAGCCCATGCCGCATACAGAGGCAGCAGTTTGCGTCCCATTGCCGGGAGCTCGTATTTTAACAGTTTAGCTAACATTTGAACACCTCCCTAAAGAGTCCGTCTATGCTCTCGCCCTTTTCCTCGCGGATATCGTCCGCAGCTCTGTGGAGCACTATCTTTCCTTCCTTTATGAATATGACATCATCCAGAACCGATTCGATGTCGGATATAAGATGTGTCGATATGATCACGACAGCATCCTCGTTGTAGTTTGAAATGATCGTCCTGAGTATGTAATCACGTGTCGCCGGATCAACTCCGCCTATCGGTTCATCAAGCAGATAGACCTGCGCCTGCCTCGCCATGACCAGGCACAGCTGCAGCTTTTCTTTAGTTCCCTTCGACATCTTCTTCATAGTCTGCTTCATATCGATGCCGAGGTCTCTGATCATGGCTTCTGCTCTTTCCCTGTCAAAATCCTCAAAGAAGTCCTGATACATATCCATTAGTTTCTTCGCGTCCATGTAGTCCGGAAGAGCGTTTCTGTCAGGCAGATATGCGACTATCTTCTTTGAACCGACGCCCGGCGCCATTCCGTTGATGCTTACACTGCCGGCTGTCGGCTGAAGCAGTCCGTTGAGTATTTTTATTAATGTAGTCTTACCTGACCCGTTCGGTCCGAGCAGCCCTATTATCTGCCCCTTTTCAAGCGAGAGGCTTACATCATCGAGAGCTCTCAGTTCACCGAAGCTTTTTGTAAGTCCGCTGATTTCTATTATCGCCACTTTGTTGCCTCCTTATACTATTTCGTCCAGCCATCTCTTGACAGATGACCTGACCGTTTCACTGTCCATTCCCAGCTTGCGAAGCTTTTCGTTAAATTCTTCGAAATACTTCTTCGCAAGCTCTTCGTGCAGCTTCGCGAGCACATTCTCATCCTTTGTAACAAACCTTCCGCTGGTGCGTTCCGAATATACCAGCCCTCTTCGCTCCATTTCTGCAAGAGCCCTCTGCATGGTATTCGGATTCACCCCCGCATCCGTAGCCAGATCTCTGACGGATGACAGCTTCTCGCCCGGCGAATACTCGCCGCTGGCAATCTGCATGGTCATCTCATCTATTATCTGCGTATAGATGGGGATCCCGTTCTTGAAATTCCATTCCATATCTCATCTCTTTTCTCTCACTGCAGGTGATAACATCTTTCATGATCTGTATTAATGTATTATTGTATTAACTACTTAGTACAATAATACATCTTTGCAGGTTTGTCAATACCCCCCGGGAGAATTTCAAAATATTGGAGTTTGTTATTTTTTCTCAAAATTGGGTTTTCAGAATATTGGAGTTTTTGCGCTCAAAAAAAAACGGGTTTGCCCCGTTTTCGAAAAGATTATTAAGTTGAATTATTGATTTGATGAGATCTGGTTTCCCTCCACATCGAATGTGAAAGATTTTCATTCTTGTATAATAATCTTTCTTTTCTGTGTCCCTGTAGCATTCAAGCTGTCCCAGGATCGCAGCAAAGCGATGATAGCCATGACCGTAACCGTAATCATATTTGTAATCTGATACCAATTCTTCGTCAGTCATTTTGACTGCCTCTTCCCTGAGCTTGTCGTTCCTGTAGGAATCCTCCATATCATTGCTGCCCAGGAAAAAATTGGTACAGATATCAGCAGAAATGACTTCGATCTCACTGTTGCGGCTCTCTATCACGACGCTGCGGCCGCTTGCATCAGTCACCATAAAATGACAGTCCTGCCAGTCTTCCGGTACAAGAATGCCGTATTTCGTTTTCTGAACAGCCTCATCAACATTCGCGCAGTCATCAAGTATGTGACGCAGCAGCATGCTGGATCCGGCCGGGAATCTGGAAGGCTGATCTCCCTCCTTGATATCTACACGCTGGATGGATGCGTAAAGCCCTTTTTCATTGATCCCGTCCATACACTGATAAGGCAGCACCTCAAGCAGATCAGGGTCAAAGCCCTTCTTGTCGGGGCCGCCCTGCTGCAGCAGTGGATTGTTTTCGCCGCACCATACTGCATCGGCCACAGCGATCGATTCATACTTGCCTTCAGGCTTGCAGTGAAGGATGATGTTGAGCCCCGTCACTGTAGGGTC
>CACYHR010000039.1 GCA_902774265.1 uncultured Eubacteriales bacterium | reverse complement strand
GTTTTTGCTTAGTCCCGACTGCATGTCATGCATTCCAATGCGTTGCCATAAACCTTTAAGAACAACATATACTTCAGCGAACTGACTTAACAACTTTCAACGCGAACACTGAACAGTAACAGGTTGATCGGCCTTTCAAGTGGCACATAACAGCAATCACGGACCGGACCGGAATATTAAGTATTAAAGTGTTATATCTATCTCCATTGTTTCACCCGCATTAGCTGTATCAAGTGCAAGCTGCAGGTTTTTGAGTTTTTCCTGCTCTTCAAGGTATATCTTCTCTGCCTCTGCTATATCATAATTTGCTATCACATAGTCTATGACACCGCTCCTGTAATATGGTTCCTCCACCCTCTCTCTTGGAAGAGCTGCTGCCATATCCTTCAGCTTCCTGACTCTGGCTGAGAGCTGTGGAAGATAGACCAGAGCCTGATCTATTGTCATACCATCAAAGCCCTGCAGGGAATGTGTGACATTGAACACATGTATGGCATATTTGATTGTCCTTACATCTGCCTCCAGCTTATTGATCTTAGCCTGTGTTTCATGAAAATCATATTCAGGTCTCAGCTTCTCAGGGTCTTCTGAATATGCAGCATTGAATGAACTGCTCTTTTTTTCCTTATTCTTGAGATCTTCTATTCTGGCTTCAATTGTCTTCAGCAGCTTATTTGCTTCTGTTGATGTGTATTTCATTTTTTCCCTCCGCTCACTTATCTTCGTTTATCTGCTTTCCTCTCTCATCACATCAACAGTATAAGCAAAAAAGCTCCGTGATATGTCCATTCGGAATGGACATGTCCCGGAGCGTGAAATCTGATTCTGAAACCGCCGTCTTTATACTTCAATATGATATGTCATCGCGTCGGCGTCGTTCCCGGTCATTGCTTTGAAGGCTTTTGTATATGCTTCGAGCTGCTCCCTGTAGTGCTTGTCGAGGTCGTCAGCGTCTGCATTGGTCTTGTAGTCGATTATGTGCCAGCTGCCGTCTTTCCTGTAGACTGCGTCCATGACGCCGTGCCATATGTTCTTATCATCCTCCCGATAGCAGAAAGGCATTTCGCAGTATACCTCATCGGCTACCAGCAGTTCTGCGAGTATGTCCTGAGGCGCGCCGTTCTGCTGCGGATAACCGCCGGCTCTGATCGTCCTGCCGACCTCATCCAGCAAAGGCCTGTAGTATTCTTCATCTGCCTCATATTCTCTGACCGTCTCGATGACAGCATTATCAAGATCGGCTTTATTGCCTGACGACACAAGCACTTCCATGAGTCTGTGCACCATAGTTCCCGTAAGAAGAGCCTGTTCTCTTGTCCTGTTTCGCAGAGCTTCGGGCGAACCCGTTTCATCCGGAGTCTTGTCTTCATAATCATCCTCTGATGAAGTCACGCCTTTGAGTATCACGGTACTCGGCTTTCTGATCCTGTAGGATGCTTTTTTCGCTTCCTTAGAGTTCAGAACGGATGAAGATTCCGCCTGTTTATACAGATTTTCCGCATCCAGCACCTTTTTCGCTTCAGCTTCAGGAATCGTTACATCGCCAAGGGCATCAAAAATATCTTCGTCTATGCGCTCTGCAAGCGGCAGCCACGGATTTGACGGAGAAAGATCACCGCTGTTCTTTAGCGAAGCGGAAACTACCAGCACTTTCTCAGCTCTGGTGGCTGCAACATAGAGAAGCCTTGTCTTCTCCGCCGCAAGCACCTCTTCCTCTTTCTCTCTTTCCTCCGCAAAGTCCGTTGATCTCAGAGAATTGTCGAATTCGAAGAGATAGCTTTCCGGCGGCGTAACAGAATAGTCCACCCTGCACTTAGCACCATGCGCCTTAGATGCCGGATCTGCCAGGATCACGACCGGCGCCTGCAGGCCTTTCACCTTGTGCAGATTAGCTATATGCACCCGGTTGGCATCGCGCCTCAGCTGTATGCATCGTTCTTCGGATGATTCATCATTTATAAGTCCCGCGATGAATGCAGCGCCTTCCTTTACCGAAGCCGCCGTACCGTCCACCTCGGCGCTCCTCAGCAGTTCAAGCGCGAACCAGACATATTCCGCATTATGTGTGCCCGCTCTTGCAAACACCCTCTGCTCTTCGAGCAGCATGCTGAACACGGCCGCCGGAGACATATCTTTTGCCCGCAGTGAATATGCATGGATATCGTCTTCGGATATCCTGCAGCCCGACAAATGGACAGCCGCAAAAACCGCCTTCGCATCAAAAGGATCGGCAGTCGCAGTCATGAGATATGACAGCGACCTGAGCGGTTCGCATTCGCTGAACAGCACCTTGCCCTCTATCCTGAACGGTATGCCCGCTGCGGACAGAGCATTCATGTATTGCGACAGATGATTTTTGCCCGGCGTGATCAGCATGAAGTCGGAATAGCTGTTCACAGGAACATCAGCTTTGCTGATCATCTTTTGGATGATCTCAGCGACCTTATGAGGATCTTCACTCCCCGCGGCGCTTCTTGAAAACGGAACAGTATAGTAATACGCGCCTTCTATCGGCGAATCATAAGCCGTCTTCTCGCCTGTAGGTATCGCACTGAATCTGCTCTGTATTTCCGTGTCATCCGGAAGCAGATCCCGGAAAGTGCTGTTGAACCATTTGCACATATTATCTGTCGACCTGAAATTGCGGTACAGCATCAGCACCTCGCCGACACCCGGATTCCTGAACAGCTCCCTGATGCGCAGGAAAGATGCTACATCAGCATTTCTGAATCTGTATATCGACTGCTTAGGGTCGCCGACTATGAAAAGGCTTCCCGGCTGCGGTATGCATTCCTGCCAGTTCTCCTTCGGCTGCTTTGCAGTCAGATAAAAAAACACCTCAGCCTGCAGCGGATTCGTATCCTGGAATTCATCTATCAGAAAATAGCTGTGGCGCTCATATATATGCCGGATGAGTCTGCCGCCCTCTCCTGCGTCCTTTCTGAGAAGGTCTCTCAGATAGAGCAGATAATCCGTAAATGAAAGCTTGCCCTCCTCTCTCAGCGTGTTTGAGATATCATCGAGGCAGTCATTCACAAAATCCGCCGCGATAGAGAACCTGAGATTTTTTATCGCCTCGGTCATCAGCGGATCCGAATCCGTATCTGTTTCATACCATGTGAGTTTGCTCCTCGTATAGTGCGGCGTAAAGTAACGCTCCCATCCCTGTCCTAGCTTATCGATATCATATTCGGGAATTATCCTGAGGCCGCTGAGATTGCCAAGAGCCCTCTCGACATTGCCGAGATTGTCATTCCACGAATCCTCGATCGTATCGATACTGTCCATCAGAGCAGCATATGATTCAGCGGCTGCCTTCGGCTTGTCGGTCACAAGAGCCTCCGGGTGATCGTGCAGAAATCTCAGCAGCCGTATGAGTTCTGCTCTCCTCTCGCCAAAATAAGCATCCGGCTCCTCGTCAGGCGGCGCGACATAGTTGAAATGAGCATTCTTCGACGCAGAAAGTATATTCATTCCCCTGAGAAATATATCTTCGGCGTTATAAAAGCATCCGCTGAAACGTTCGGCCTTTGCCCTGAGCGCAGCTCCGGCCGCGCCCTGCTTGATCTTCGAATACTCCCTGCGATACAGGGCATCCATAGCTTCCTTATCCGCTACGACCGTATCCGAAGGGATCCCCGCAGCAGCCGGATGCTCCGAGAGCACCATATTGCAGAACGAATCAATCGTTCCCATAAAGCAGAGATCTATATCCTGCAGAGCTTTCTTCGCATTCTCCGAATCAGACTTCGAAAGAGCATCCTGGAATCTTGCGTAGAATTCTCCCGCAGCAGCCTTGGTGAATGTGATCGCACAAATCCTGCTGATATCTATTCCGCCTTCTACCATAGCAACCATGCGGTCGACCAGCACGGAAGTCTTGCCCGAGCCCGCGCCTGCTTCGACGAAATAGTTGGAGTTTATGTCATGGCGTATCTTATCACGCGAAATCATATCGGGATCTTTACTCATCTGATCCGGCCTCCTTCCCTGTCTCATTTTCCGGCCACTCACAAATGTCCGCAAACCTGCAGTATTTGCAGCTTATATCCTTATCCGGAGTTCTCGGGAAATAATTGTTATCGATAGCTGCCCTGAGATCATCAAGCAGAGCCGCAAGAGCATCACGCATCTCATCGTCATATTTGCAGCTGACAGTCTTCCCTTTTCTGAGATATCTGTACTCGCATGAAGAAATATCTATACCTGCCTGCTCGCACAGCCACGCATAAACGATCACCTGCATGCAGCTGCCGAAATCATCTTCTTTATGCTCGATCTTTCTCTTGGTCTTGAAATCCGCGATTATATACCTGCCGTCTGCATCCTTTTCCACCCTGTCCGGATAGCCGTGCAGACTGATGCCGGAAGGATGTCTGAATGTGTATTCTGTTTCGGCTGACACGACCGGATTATTAGGATCCATATCGTATGTCGTCTCCATCATACGCAGGAAATCCCTCTTCATTGCATCGGCGTCTGACCTGTGAAGCGGCGGGCGGACCTTCAGAGCCTTGTCGAATTCACGAGAAGAAGCCTCCAGGAATTCATCCCTTGAACAGTTCTCCGCCGCGAGCTTTTCCATCATGATATGCGCAAGAGTTCCTGTTACTGCTGCGCTCATCACCTCAAACGGATCATCCTCTTCCTTAACTCTGATCCCGAGCACATTTTCGAGATAGAAATGTCTCGGACACTGGAGATAATTGCTCAGCGCTGACGGCGACCACGCCCTGTCAAGCGCCCTGCGCAGCGCCCTGTCACGCGCCGGCGCTGCATCCTTCTTATCCGCAGACCGATCCCCATAGCTGAGTTCTGTTCCTTTGCTGTACTCATCACCTATGAGCCGGTCTGCAGAGATCCCGTCTGCAAAATACGGCGCATATCTCAGACTCTTTCTGAAGTCCTCCATACTGCTGCCCGGATGTATGCTCTCATAAATATTGAAAAGCACCGAAGACGGGTTCAGCTCTTTGAGTTCCGAGAGAGAATATCCCGAATACGACAGCTTCGTTCTGACATCCAGCGATGCCGCGAACCTGAGCAGATCATCAAGGGATTTTTTGTTTCTCTTTATCCTGTTCTCCGAAGTAGGAGCTGCTGCTTTATCTGCCAGCAGCTCAAGATCGCTGTCGAGCAAAAGGTAATTCTCGGTCGGTGAACCCGGGAACTCCGCAGCGCCGAGGCCGCACACATACAGATTATTTCTCATGCACGAAAGAGCTCCCGCAACAGATGTTATATGCAGATATCCCTCTCTGCTGTTCTCCGAGCATACCGTCTTGTTCAGTATCTCGGGGATGATATCGTTTATATCTCCGTCAGGAGCATATCTGAGATATGACTGCAGAGCCCCGGTGATGACACGTATCGCGGACTGATCTATCCTTCCGGCGGACTCCGTCACCCTGCCGGATGAAGCCGCCCGTATCAGAACATATTTTGATAAAAATGCCGCGCAGCCCTGCGAAAGTTCTCCGGCCAGTTTCTCAGTCCACCCGAAGACCTGCAGCTTGTAATCATCGCCGAGAACCTTCTTCAGATCAGCAAGCCTCTGCCTGTTCACCGCATCATCAAAGGACAGCCTTATGCTGCCTGCCATTTTGACCAGCTCTTCGGCATCCCTCCTGCCGAGACCGTCATCGAGCCCCAGCGTCTTTTCGAATTCACTCCTGTCGAACGCATCGCTGCTGAGGATATTTCTCAAAGCATCTATGCCGTAATAACCCGTCGTGCTCCATTCGTAGATGAGCTTAAGCAGCCTTGCCGGATTGGAATCGAGTATGGGAACACCGCTCCCGTAAGAGACCGGGATATCGTATCTGCATGCAAGATCATAGAACAGCTGCGAATACGACGAAGTATCCGCACATGCGATCACGCACTGATCAAGAGCTATCCCCTTACTGTAAATATCTGTGATTATATCCTCCGCTTCATTTATACGGCCGTAGCCCTCAGTGATCGTGATATCGCTCAGGGCTTTTTCTTCTTTATCACATTTATCACACAGGCAGGCAAGCGTGGTCTCAACGTAATTCCCGCCCGAAACAGCATCGATCAGCGCAGCCTCCACAGGCAGCAGCGGATACTCCCTGAGCGTCCTGAATTCCGCACGGCTTATTATCCCGGCTTTTTTTATCGCCTTTCTCACAAGACCAATACTGTCGATCCTGTTATCCTCAGCGCACTTTGCCATATAACGCTCATAGACCTCAAGAATAGCAGCATTCTTATCTGCAAACTCTCCAGAACTGAGCCTAACTCTCAGTACAGCCGCTTCAACCGCTTCAACCTCTTCATTCGCAGCGATCAGCGATCTTGCCGTCGTAAGAGCCTTTGCCAGACTCTCCGCATCAGCGAAAGACGGCGCCTTGAAATATCCGATTTCGCTCAGGAATGAAAAAATGACAGAAGCTTCCTCCTTCCCCGGGAGAAACTCCTCTGTCATTGAAACACCTGATCTCATAAGAGCGATGCGAGCAAGCTCAACCGGGCTCACCACACGGCAGCCCAAAGTATTGACGCCCTGCTTTGCAAGTGTCCGCAGCAGCTCTGAATTATTGGCTCCCGGAGCCAGTATGATAGTCTCAGTCATAATGTCCTCTGTATTCCCAAGTCTATGTATCGATCAGAAAGAATTCCTGCGTGCCTGCAGGCTCTTATTTTCTGACCAGCAATGACTCACCTGTCATTTCTGCAGGTTTCTCCATACCCATCATTTCGATCAGCGTAGGAGCGACGTCAGCCAGACAACCGCCCTCTCTCAGCGTATATGCAGAGTCGTAATTCACCAGAATGAACGGGACCGGATTGGTGGTGTGCGATGTCATCGCTTCTCCTGTCTCAGGGTCCACCATCGTCTCGGCATTGCCGTGGTCGGCGCAGATAAATAGCTGGCCATCCGCTTCCTCGACTGCCTCTACCACCCGTCCGATACATTCGTCGGTGTATTCGACTGCCTTGATGGTCGCCTCCTCCACACCGGTATGTCCCACCATATCCGGGTTTGCAAGATTCGTAATGATCACATCATACTTTCCGGAACGGATCTTCTCTACCAGAGTATCGCAAACCTCAGGTGCGCTCATCTCCGGTTTCAGATCATAAGTCGCGACCTTCGGTGACGGGATCAGGAACCGGTCCTCCCCCTCGAATGGTTCCTCTACACCACCGTTAAAGAAGAAAGTCACGTGAGCATATTTCTCCGTCTCGGCGATCCTGGCCTGTTTCATGCCGTTGTCAGCGACCCACTCACCAAAGGTATTCGGAATGCTCTCTTTTACAAATGCGACATCCTTGTTCGGGATCGTCTCATCGTAGTCTGTGAAGCAGACATAGGTCACTTGCCTGCGAGGACCCCTGTCAAAGCTGTCGAAATCATCGCTGCAGAATGTCTGAGTGATCTCTCTGGCGCGGTCCGGGCGAAAATTGAAGAAAATAATGGAATCTCCATCATCGATTGTAGCCACCGGCGAGCCGTCCTCCATGATCACCGTAGGAAGTATAAACTCGTCAGTCTCACCTTTATCATAGGACTGCATCACTGCCTCCTCAGCTGAGTCCGCCGTCTCTCCCTCACCCAGGGTCATCGCCCGGTACGCCTTTTCAACGCGGTCCCAGTTATTGTCCCTGTCCATAGCATAGTAACGGCCTCCCACTGTAGCTATTCTGCCGCAGCCGATCCTGTTCATCTCTTCCTGCAGGGCCCGGATAAAATCAATTCCGGATTCCGGCGGTGTGTCTCTTCCGTCCATGAAGCAGTGTACATATACATTCTCGAGTCCGTGACGCTTTGCCAATTCAAGCAGTGCATAAAGATGGGAGTTGTGGCTGTGCACTCCGCCATCGGATACAAGACCGTACAGATGCAGCTTCGTTCCGCTTTCTTTAGCATTGTTCACCGCTTTCAGAAATGCCTCGTTCTCATAGAAATCTCCGTTTTCGATCTCCTTGTTTATCCTGATCAGCTCCTGATCCAGAATACGACCGGCACCCAGATTCAGATGCCCCACCTCGGAGCTTCCCATCTGGCCTTCCGGAAGGCCCACCGCAAGACCGCTGGCATCTCCTTCCGCAAATGGACATTCCTTCATCAGACGATCCAGCACAGGTGTATCCGCCATCGCGACAGCGTTATGCCCTTTCTGCTCGCTCAGGCCGAAACCGTCCAGGATGAGTAACACTGTCGGGCTTTTTCTGTCTGCCGATTTCGGCGGATTCGCAGATAATGTTCCGCTAAAAAATATGTATGCAGCTGCTGCAACTATGCCCGCCGCCAGCAGGACCACAAACAGCTGTCTATAACTAAATCTCCCTTTCATGAACCGTCTTCTCCATTTCCTTTATCAGCTTCAGAAACTTCATCTCACATATTTTGATCACATTGTCATTTCTACGTGTATGATTCTTTGCAAAATGCAGGTGCTGTTCTTATCCTTAGCTGCTGCCACAACTTCATAATAATTCTTATTAGAATTGTAATTGGATTCGTTCGTAACATCAATCGTATTTTTTGCTCCTGGTTGAATCGTAATAGCTGATATTTGAATTGTATTACAGAATACTGTATAGTTATTGCCGGAAACAGAATGCATTCGATCGAAGAGGTCATTGCCGCGACCATCGGCAGGAAAGGGAAAAATCTATGAAAATAGGTTATCAGGGCGTAAGAGGTTCATTCAGCGAAGCAGCTATCAAATTGTATTTTGAGCAAGAATCCGATGACATTGAAGTTAAACAGCTTAAATATGAGACTGTCGGATACAGTGATTTCATAACAATGCTGCAGGATGTTGACTCCGGCAAACTTGAATGTGCTTTTTTTCCTGTTGAGAATACAACGACCGGGATCATAGCCAGAACATATGACTACTTCCAGTATTATAATGTTTATGCAATAGCTGAGACAGTTGCACGTATCAGGCAGAATCTCATTGTAATACCGGGCACGAAGCTTGAGGATATTAAAACCGTATACAGCCATCCGGAAGCACTGGCTCAGTGCAGCAATTTTCTCAGGAATAATCCCGGCATAAAATCTGTAGTATATGAGGATACCGCACTCGCGGTAGAATATGTCAAAAACTGCGGTGACAGAAGCAAAGCTGCCATCGCAAGCGAACTTGCCGCAGAGCTCAATGATATGGAGATACTGATCAGGAGTGTCCAGAACAACAATTCCAATATGACGAGATTCCTGGTCATCAGCAGTAATAATGAATACCACCCGGAAGCAGACAAGGTGAGCATTTATTTTGTTACGCGTCATATTCCGGGCGCTCTCTGCCATGTGCTGAATATTTTTGCTTCTTTTGGAATCAATGTTCTTAAGCTTGAGAGCCGCCCTATTGTCGGAAAAGCTTTTGAATACTGCTTCTATCTGGATTTCACCGGAAATCTGAATGATCCGGATGTTGCGGAGGCTCTGAGACGGCTTAAGTACGACTGCCTCGAACTCATCATTCTCGGTAACTACAAAACTTCACAAATTGCGCTGTAGAAAGCGCTGTAGAAAGCATTGAAAAGACTGCAGAGTAACTATATGAACGGCTCTGCGGTCATTGCAGGCAGCCGGCTATTAACGGTCTGATTTTTTCTGCAAATAACGCATGTCCTTCCGGCGAAAAATGTACTCCGTCGTATGTTATTTCTATATCCCATTCACCTGCGTCAGCAAACAGGCAGTTATTTTGCAGTGAGATCTCTCTATACAGTTCTCCCAGAGCACGTGACTCTTCGATCAGCCCTTCACCCGTGACCCAATCGCCCATCTGCAGCAGAGGCGGTGCGATCAATAAAATTTTTCCCGCCGTTTCACCGATGGATCTAAGCAGATCATCGATTCGATCAGCAGTCTCCTCAGGATCATATCCTGACAGGATATCATTTGTGCCGAGCATGACGATCACCAGGTCCGGGGCCTCTCTTTTGACAGCTGCTTCAAATGCCGCACGGGCACGGGCTGCTGTCATGCCGTTTACTCCCAGATTGATCATGTTCAATCCATTATCCGGGTTTTCTTTATTCCATGCCGTCATGACCCTGTCTGTCCAGCGTATATCCTCAGGATATCTGGATCCGATATAAGAACGCGGATCATAGCCATAAGTATTTGAATCACCAATACAGAGTATTTTAATGCCGTTCATAATATAGTATGCCTTATTTCTTCATATTCCAAAGTCCATTCGGATTTGTCCTGAGTCCTGCTCGCATATGAGCTTCGGCTGCTTTCTTTCCAGAAATCCGCTGAGTTTTGAGTTGTCATATATCCACGGTCGTATCTCGTCTCTGCCGATCAGCACAGGCATACGGTCATGCACCTTGATCATAGATTCGTTAGCATCTGTTGTGAGGATAGTATATCGATTGACGCCCTGTTCCTCGTGAAAGAAGCCTGCCAGAAGTATCAGCTTATCCCCTGGCAGGGTGAATCTGTATCTCGCTTTATAGCGGTCCCATTCGTAGAATCCGCTTGCAGGAATCACGCAGCGCCGCCTTGCCATGCTGTCAGCAAAGAGGTTCTTTTCCCTTGCAGTCTCTGATCTTGCATTAATGATCAGCCCCTTTTTATATGGATTCGTGAAACCCCACTTCATTTCAGACGCCCCGAGATCGCCTGTATGGTAACCGTCTGAAGGATTGACAGCGTGTATACTTACAGCTGACTGTGATGGGAATATATCCCGGTTGGCAATCTGATCCTGCACAAATCCGGACAGCTGAACCACGGCTTCTGCCCTCATCAATTCCCTCAGTTCCCTCTCAAAGTCCTCGTAATAATACCTGCAGCACATGATTATGTCCTTTCTTCCAGTGCTTTATCAAAGGCGAGTCTGACTCCATCCTTAACCGTCTCATATGGCATGAAAAGTGCTGCTTCGAAAATCTTTTCCTCCCCTATGAACAGGCTTGGCACTGACCAGTAATCATAGTTCTCAATGATCTCAGGATGCTCATTTTCATTGATCATCTCTATCTCAACCTTACTGTATTCCGGATTATCCTCCCTTAGCTCAGTTATCGCTCTTCTTGCAAAATCACAGTACTTACATTCATTTATATGAAACATCGTAATCTTCTTCACTTTAATACCTCCTTATTTCTGAATATCTCCTTATTTCCAAACGCTTCATCGTGAATCATTCGTAAATTATCATTCATATATCATTCCGCTGCCGTTACCTGTTATTGAGATTCCTCTCCGCTTTCGTCAATCAGTTTGATCCCTATATCCACATTGGTAAGACGGCCGATGTATTCTCCGGCCTGCCCTCTGAACAGCCCCTGCTTATAATATCCTATCGATACTGTCAGATCAGATTTTACTGCAAATTCTGCTTCTCCTGTGTCTCCGTTCATACCGCTGTTGATATCCACACTTATCACATATGCGTGGCTGTTATTGATCTCTTTGATTGCTTCCTTTGCTCTGCCTCTTACTTCTCCTTTGAAGCCTGTGCCCAGGATACAATCTACGATAACATCATAAGAATCCAGATCAGTCGTTTCGCCGAAATCAATTACCGGTACGCCAAGTTCTGCCGCTATATCAAAATAGTACCTGCCGTCGTCAGACATCCTGTCCGACACCTTGTAAATTACCGAATCATAAGCATTCTTCTTAAGTATTCCGGCAAGAGCATAGCCATCACCGCCGTTATTGCCGCCGCCGACTGCTATCGCTATCGATTTGCCATCCCATTCCTGATATGAATCATATACGCCTTTTGCAGCCCGATACATCAGTTCTCTGCCGGGCGTGTAATGCTCAATCGTATATGCATCACTGCGCCTCATCTGTTCCACAGATATCACTATTTCGCCTTTATCATTTCTATATCCCATATTTTCATCCTTAATTATAGTATTTCTAACAATATTCTTTTCCCCATTCATTTTACTTTAAATGGAATTCGTATACCACAATTGTATAAAAAAGCAGGGGCGCACCTGCTAATTATGAAACTTCAGCGAGTTTCTTCATTATCCTGGCATTGACCTCGGTGTAGTATGCCAGATCTGCTGCTGACAAACTGTCCTCGTCAATCTCGTCCAGCTTTTGCATTGTCTCCGAATACTTCGTCATGTAGTCTGCAAGATCAGACAACATGCTCGCCTGATCATCGGAGTTTTGGTATTTCTTCATGAATTCTACGTATTCATCGAAGAATTCTTCGTAGCTGTCCATGTATTCCTTGAACTCCGGTGTCACAACAGAGACTTCCGACTCTTCCGCTTCATCTGATTCCTCAGTTTCAGCTTCCTCAGTGACTTCTGTCTCCTGTGCATCGGTTGCCTCGGTCCCGGAAGGTGCATCACTGCTGCCTCCGCATGCCGTGCAAACGAGTACCAGCAAGCAAGCCAACATGGCCAGTATCAGCTTTCCTTTACTCATAGTATTGCCTCCTTTTCGTCGTACAATAAAACGCCTCCCGTCGAAGACGTTCCCGAATGCTATATATGCGCCCCTGCAGGAGGGAATTACTCCTCCTATAATAGGCGTTGTAATTTTCGCGAATTTTGCTGATGCTTACTAACTTCCAGTTTGGCCGACCATCCTATCCACATTCTTTACTTTGTGATATTCATATGACCTCTGGTCCTTCATTTCTTTACAAATAAAAAAAGGGCCTGCAGGTTTCAAACGTGCAGACCTTTATACCATCGGCAAAAACAAGAAATTACCGCCCCTCGGCAAAGGTAAGGTTCAACCAGGAGCGAGCTTGTTGGAGCTTTGCTCCTGGTTGAACTCTGGTAGTTTACTGAATTGTAACCTAAGCGTCCGGCAGGCTTATGACACCCAATATCACGAGAGCTATTGCTACTGTTCCCGTGACTGGATTGACTGCTACACGGCGGATCAGAGTATGTATTACTACATCTCCGGCGACCTTCTCATCAAGTATTACACTTTTACCATCGGCTGCACACTGTATCGCAGCGTCGATGATCATACTTGACACGTCATCACCGTAAAAGTCATCCGTATTGTAGCTTATTCCCAGAGTGCGCTGCAGGAAATCCCTGTATGAACGATTGCATCTCTTGAATCTGAGTCTGTCGCCATTGACCTCAAGTATACTCATCGGCAGAGTATTGAAGTAATGTGATAAGGAATCGTTGCTTTCGCTGTCGGCATTGCCTTCATCAGAAAGCGCAACAATATCGTACAGATTGATACGTCCTATGGATGCGTAGTATTCAGATTCCTCAGGATTCTCGTATTCGAGATATGTTCCCTTCTCTGACATCGAGATAATATCCTCAAGAGGAACAGGCTTTCCGTAATAGTATCCCTGTATCCTGGTGCAGCCGATCTCACGCAGGAACTCTACCTGCTCGAGCTGTTCAATACCCTCACAGACAGTTTCCATACCGAGACTGATCGCCATATTCATCTGCTCGGTCAGAATGATCTTGCTTTCATCGCCATCATCAAATCTCTCCATAAATCTCATATCGAATTTTATCAGATCGAAATGAATATGCTGCAACACGTCAAGAGCCGAATAGCCGCTGCCGAAATCATCCATCCATACCGGGAATCCGAGCTCGCGGAACCTCTCGATCTGTGTCTTCATAAACTCAAAATCGCTGCCGATAACGCTCTCTGTGATCTCGATCGTTATCATCGAGTGGTCGATCCCTGCTTCGTCCACACGCCGCCGGATCTCCTCTACCACATCACAGCTTTCAAAATCCATTCTCGACAGATTGACGGACTGCGGGACAAGATAGAAGCCCAGCTCCTGCATGCGCTTCATCTTTTCAATCACCTGTTCAAGGACATAGAGATCCAGCTTGTAGATCAGCTTGCTCTCCTCCAGAGCCGGTATGAAATCTCCCGGTGACAGGAAACCCAGTTCCGGATCGATCCACCTTGCCAGCGCTTCCTCATCACAGATCATACCGTTAGCCGCACGCACGATCGGCTGGTAAAATACTTTGACCCATCCCTCAGACAGCGCCTCGTCCAGCTTGTTGATGATATGGCGGTATACCTCACCCTTCTTCAGCATAGTCTCGGTAAAATAAGTGACGCTGGAAGAAATATCTCCTTTATTAATGTCGCCGGCAAATTTGGCCCTGTCACAGGCTATATTCACGTCTACGTCTTCGAGACTGTAGCGGTATACACCTATCCTTACAGGAAGTTCGACTCCGTCCATGGCTTTTTCGCACTCCAGCAGGACAGCCGCAATTACTCTTTCGACACTGTCCTCTTCAGTGACAGCCATGAAACAATCGGCATATAATCTGCATACACTATGATCACCGAACTGTCCTGTAAGAATTCCGGCAAATTCTTTAAGAAGACCATCGCCCCTTTCTATTCCGTACTGGCGGTTATAGTGACGAAGTCCGATTATATTAAAATACAGCATAACCACACTGCGTCCGTCGGCAAGTATCTCCGACTTGCGATCCTCTGCAAGAGTAAAGAAATGCCTCATATTAGGCAGATCAGTCAGTCTGTCATGGTATATCTGATGGTTCAGGTCGTCTATATAGTGCTTTATCTGATCACGCATCCGCATAAATGAGCTCGTAAGCATGCCGAGTTCATTGTTGCCGCGGTAGTTCAGCTCAACGTCATAATCAGCGTCTGCAAGCCTCTGAGAAGCAGCGGTCAGTTGGCGCAGAGGGAATGTAAGGGCCTTCATCACAAAGAAGATCAGGATAACGAATACTATTATGACAATTACCGCTATCAGCGCGATCGATTTTATAAGATTTATCCACGGAGCATTTATCTCATTGGATGGCGCGACCGTGACAAGCTTGAGTCCGTTTGCCATTGTTGAGTAAGACAGCTGGCGGTCATTTCCGCCGGCTTCATATCTGATCAGAGCGTCGCCGCTGCTGTCACCTTTGATCAGATCAGCTTTAATCGTAAGTCCCAGATCATTGATATCGCTGCCTATTGGAAGTTCCGGATGATATATTACCCGTCCTTCAGGGTCCAGAATACAAACATATCCTGTGTCATATACTTTGATATCTTTGAGCTGTTCGACAAGAGTATCCGCAGGAATATCCATCCCCATAACACCTATCAGCATGCCGGCTTTGTAGATCGGAACACAATACGAAAAGATCCAGTTGCCGCTGTCGGAATCCGTAGTATACGGACCGATCCATGCCGGACGACCGATCTTCGCAGCAGTATTGAACCACCCGTCGCTCAGGGTATCTGATTGTTTGAAAATCCATGCACCAGAAGACTTTTGCTCTATGAAGCCGGTCTTTCCTATTTTTTTATAGAAAAAACCGTGTTCTTTTCTGCTGATCTCAGGATTGATGCAGTAATAATATTCAGTCACGCCATAAGCATAATCGGCTACACCAATGAAACTCTCCTGTACCCTGTCGCAGTATCCCGCGAGATATTTGTCAAGAGATTTCCTCTGCTCATCTGTCTGATCCTCTTCCTGATCAGCTCTGACTGCTCCGTACTCCACGAGAAGAACGCTGTCCAGGTCATCGATTGCGAAATTAGCCGAGACCTCTACGGACTGCTCTATGCTCTCGAAGTATTTCTCAAGAGTCTTCCGGGTATCCTGACCGATCAGGTTCATCATCTTTACGGAGTTCTGATCTGTCTCCTTTACGATAATCGCAGAACTGGCCACAAAAACAGACAGGATACTCGTAAGGATGATCATTACAGTAATCGCTGTAATCGTTGTCCGGATAGAATTCATATCTGCTCCCTATTCACCATCAGCTATCGACAGTTCCCTATAATTGTTCTTGACCGAGCCGTTCCAGGAGGCCTGTACCCCTTCAAGCCTCTCAGAGCTTACATAGTATCTCAGTCTTGAATACAGAGGTATCCATGCGGCATCATCCTGCACGATTTTGCTCTGCAGTTCTCTGTATTCTTTGATACGCTCATCCGGATCGGCAATAGCGCGGGCGAGGCGCACACGCTTCATCACATCCTTATCCGGGTAACAGAGACTCCTGAATGAGGTGTTCTCCCAATTACCGAAAAATGTGTAGATGAAATTATCCGGATCGTTGTAATCAGCCATCCACTGGGCTGTATAACACTCAAGTCTGCCGCTCTTGCGAAGACTCATAAACTCACTCTCATCTATAACGTCTATCTCTGCATGTATGCCTGCCTTCTCCCACATCGAAGCAGCTATGCGCAGAACGGAAAGTTCCCAGCGGGTCGATGCGGAATTGACGCTTACTGTCAGGTCAAAGCCGTTCGGATAACCTGCCTCGGCAAGCAGCTCTTTTGCACCTTCCGGGTCATACGGGATATCAGGAAGATCCGGATCATAGCCATATAATCCGGCAGGATAAATACCGTTTTCAACATTGCCCCGGCCTCCGTATACCGCCTCAAGCAGTACAGAGCGGTTAAGCAAACGCTGCATGGCTGTACGCACCCTGACATCATTGAGAGGCGCGATCGATTCGTTCAGCGCTATGTATGTGATTCCTATACGTGGAACACAGTACAGTCTGTCCTGATATATATCACCGTGGATGTAATACTCAGCCGCATTTCCTACCTCGTCCAGGTCAAGCAGATCGATTTCTCCGTTATCAAACATCCTTCGTATCTCTTTGGAATCAGTAATAAAGATCAGATCAAGACCTTCGCTGTGCGGTGCACCCTGCCAGCAATCCTTGTTGGCTGTCAGCAGCATACCCTCTTCCGGTACCCATTTCCACATCACAAAAGAGCCGGTACCTATCGTCCACTCCGGATCTTTGCCGAAGCGGTCACCGGCTTCTTCGGTTGTTTCCTGATCAAGGATAGATGCGGCAGGCATAGACAGACATGCCAGAAAAGCCGCAAAAGGATCATCCAGAGTAATTGAAAAATCCAGATCACTCAAGACCTTGAATCCGGCAAGCTTTTCGGTCTTACCGCTCTCAAGATCACTTGCTCCGGCGATCCCGTCAGCGATGTCTTTGTTGCAGGATTCCGGGTGTGTAAGAAGTCTTCTGAATGTATATTCTACATCCGACGCTGTCAGAGCTGAGCCATTACTGAAGCTGACATTATCTCTAAGATGGAATGTATATGTCCTGCCATCATCGGAGATTTCCCAGGACTCAGCCAGCGACGGCTGTATCTGCATATCTCCGTTCGCATCATTCTCCGTCTCAACAAGACGGTTGAATACATTCTGCGCGATGGTATAGTGAATAGAAGTGCATTGGAAATCGACCGTGTCCGGTTCATCTTCCACGGCAACTATGAACTTTGAAATGTCAGGTCCTGAAGATTCATCCGTATCCGGGGATTCTCCATGCTGCAGGGCCGAACATGCAGCAAAGGAAAAGACTATCATCGGCAATAGCAGAAAGCATAAAATTGTTCTCTGCAGGAATATTTGCTTCATGAGGGTTCTCCTTGCTAGGCGTGAGACAATCTTACATGTAATATTTACTTGAATACATAAAAAATGTCAACATTAACTATCGGATCCCTTACATGCAGTCCGCACTTTGCTTCGGGCTGCCGGACTCCATGCGTTCGAACTACCGCATATTCGTGCATTGCATCTTCACTCCGCCGAATGCTGATGCGCAGATGTATTTCGCTCCTGACTTAAGCTGCCTGTGAAGCCTCACACGACTGAAGTCGCGTGCTTCCAGTAAAGGAAACCGCAACGGACATCGTGCGCCGCCTATTGCCGCTATGCAAGGTGCATCTCTGCA
>CACYHR010000038.1:32709-39426 GCA_902774265.1 uncultured Eubacteriales bacterium | reverse complement strand
GCTTATCATCATGAGCTGCGTTCAGTGCACTGCTACTCCGCCGCTCTGTTCTCACGAGGAGTTTG
The DNA here is from genome assembly GCA_902774265.1 of uncultured Eubacteriales bacterium. Taxonomy (GTDB): domain Bacteria; phylum Bacillota; class Clostridia; order Peptostreptococcales; family Anaerovoracaceae; genus Crickella. The sequence goes on along the minus strand of CACYHR010000038.1, from coordinate 39,361 downwards.
CAGACTCCGCTTCGCTTCGGGCTGCACAACTCCTAGCGTTCGAACTGCCGCGTACTCGTGCATTGCATCTTCTCTCCGCCGAATGCTGATGCGCAGATGTATTTCGCGCTTAGATTTATAACGCACCGGCTGAGGACTGAAATGCAACTTAGAACACGTCTCTCTTAGGGCCTGATGATTTGTCTTCTTCATCGCCGCTGTTTTCCAGGTCTGTGTAGTAATTAAGGACTTTCCTGAAGGCTTCGAGAGTGTCGTTGAAGGCTTCGACGCATTTCGGGTCGAAGTGCGTTCCGGCGTCTTCCTGTATTATGGAAACGGCTTTTTCGAACGGCATTGCATCTTTGTAAACTCGCTTGGATGTCAGGGCGTCGAATACGTCGGCGATGGCCATTACTCTGGCTGACAGAGGTATGTCCTCTCCGGAAAGGCCTTCCGGATATCCCCTGCCGTTCCACTTCTCGTGGTGGTACGCGGCCATGTTGCGGGCCTCTTTGAGATAGCTCTGGCTTTCTTCCTCTTCTCCGCCTTCGCCTTCGACAGTGCTGATGGCCTGTTCGATCAGGCGCTTGCCCTCTGTCGTGTGGGTCTTCATTATATCGAATTCCTCGTCGGTCAGCTTGCCCGGCTTGTTTAGTATCACATCTGAAACGGCTATCTTGCCTACGTCGTGGAGAGGCGCCGACTGTTCGACGTCATCTATAAAGCTGTCTGTGATCTGATCGCTGTAGTAGCCTTTTTCGCGAAGTCTCTCAAGCAGTATGCGTGTGTAGGCTGCGGTCTTGCGTATGTGGTTACCGGTATCCGAATCGCGGCCCTCGACCATGTCGGCCATGACCATGATCAGTCCGTTCTGCATCCTGGAAATGACCCTGTTCTGCTCGCGTATGTTCTCCATGTGGGTGACAGAATCAGAGGTCATCTTGCAGAATGATTCGTAGAGATTCTGTATTTCATCACCTGTTGCGATCTTAAGGTCGAGTATGCGCTGAACATTCTCCCTTGCCTGCTTTTCATCATTGTCATTGAATGCGAATTCGTTTGCATACATTGCCATGCTGTTTACAGGCAGTATGACATGATACTTGGCAAGCCAAAGACCTATGACAAGTATCAGGATGAAGAAACCGATGAAGAGCAGCGGCATCCTCAGCAGGAAGTTCTTTTCGTAAGCCCTGATGTCGCTGATTTCTATATCTGCGGCTGTGTAACAGACACACTCTCCGGCATCGTTATATACAGGATGGTATACTGTAAGCAGCCAGCCGTACGTGTCATTGGTCTCGATCGGATCGATTGCTTCACCCGCCAGCAGTTTTGGGATCAGGTCATGGAAAGATTCATCAAAAGGAACCAATTCACCAGGCTGTGCACCCGGCAAGTCATCCGTATCAAGATCGAATACCACATGACAGCCGTCTTCTTCTATTTTATATACATATATATATTCTACATCGGTCGAGCTCTCCCGCAGCCTGTACATCTGCTCTTTGATCTCTTTATATCCGGGAGCAGCCTCGCCCTCTTCGATGTAACGGTCTACCATATCAGGATCTATCATGCCCGCTACAACATTAGAAAAGCCTTCGGCAAGCTTGGTATGCTGAGCTCTCGAATAATCGCGGAACAGAGATGTACTGACCGCCGTAACAACAAGCGCCATCGAGAGAGATGCAAATACCAGCACGATCGCTATCCTTGTATTGAGCGAATGACCGTTTCTGAAAATATGCTTCTGGATTTCACGCTCAGCCTTCGTGACCGGTGTCTGCTTCCATCCGCTGAACCAGAGTTTCTTCTTTATATGCTTCGGTACTATGCTGACGATCGCAACTGCAACAAATACCGTAATCGTTTTGTCGATCACATCGAGCAGGTAATTCAGATACAGAAATGATGGGAATGGTCCTGTATGGAGGTGGGATTCGAACCATGCCATTCCGTTCACAGTAAAGCTGTCGTCTCCCGGCCCGGTCAGCAGCCAGGTTATAATGGCACCGTTAAATCCGCCGATAAAAGCAAGAACCAGTATAAACAGTACGAGATCTCTGACCTTCCTGTTCCTCTCCTCCCTGATAAAAGCAGTCGTCGCTACCGCAATAAGCGCATTCAGTGCAGCATAGTAAATAGCTATCCCGTCTGAGTAGAAATTTATTATATTTGTCGCAAGACCGGTGACAATGCCGGGCAGATAGCCTCCCAGAGCTGCAGCCGCAACAGTGCCGATAGTATCGAGATATATCGGCAAAGCAAACTTTCCGGCAAGGTGCGAACATGCAAAATTCAGCGCTATGCCGAGTATTATCGGCAGCACTGCCATCGGACTGTTATGTCTTAACGGTCTGTCATCATTAAGCTGCGTCCTGATGTCTGTATTGATCTGGTCTATATTGATCTGTGATTTTTCTTCATTCATGTTGATCAACTCTCTCTCCAGTTCCTGCCCGTAATTATCGTATAACAGACGCCGGATTTCCCCGCTTCTAAAACGGCGGGTTCCATTTTAGACCATCAGTAGCGGGACACAATCCCCCACTGATATTCTCAGGAGCTAAAGCTCCCGGCATCTGTAAATGCCTCAATGTTTCTCTCTGAACAGTTCTGTCAGTGTCCTGTACAGCTTGTCAGGTTCTACCGGTTTGGACAGATGCGCATTCATGCCGGCCTCGAGCGAATTCTGTACATCTTCGTCGAACGCATTGGCGGTCAGCGCTATAATAGGTATCTGTCTGGCATCAGCTCTTTCCATTGATCGTATAGCAGCCGCAGCAGTCAGTCCGTCCATTACAGGCATACGGATATCCATCAGTATCGCATCGTAGTATCCGTAATCGTTATCTCCGAACATATCCACGGCTATCTTGCCGTTTTCTGCCCTTTCGGCTTCCATATCCTCTATCTCGAGCAGATCCATGAGTATCTCCGCGTTGATCTCGACATCCTCTGCCACAAGGACTCGTTTGCCCGCGAGATTGTAGCCTTCATCCTCAGATACGGCATCTTTATTATCCGGTTCATTGAGATCTATCCTTGATCTCATTACAGTCTGTATCTCGTGCAGGAGAGTATCGGCAAACAGCGGTTTGGTCAGTATGCCGTCAACTCCTTCTCTGTGAGCCCGCTCGGCCACATCGTCAAAGTCGTATCCCGTGAGTATAATGATTCCCGTCCTGCCGTCGTCAAATCTGCGTATCTCCTCTGTGAGAGTCACGCCGTCCATTACAGGCATACGGTAATCGCTGATGATAATATCGTATGCTTCGCCGGCATCCCACTTATTATGGATGTGGCTGAATGCCTGCGGACTGCGGTCATAGATGTCCGGTTCAATGCCTATCTCATTAAGCACCAGTCTTGCGTGCTCACATGCCACAGGATCATCATCCACGACAGCGACCCTGAGCTTAGTGAGCATTCCGTCCAGAGCTTCTCTGTGGACCTTCATGTCTGATTCTCTGAGGCTGACAGTTACCGTGAATGTACTGCCGACGCCCTTTTCGCTGTCGACATCTATAGTTCCGCCCATCATGTCCACGAGATTGCCGGTGATAGCCATGCCGAGGCCGCTTCCGCCGTATTTGTTGGTGGTCGTTGCATCCTCCTGCGAGAAGGCTTCGAAAATCTTAGGAATATATTCTTTGTCCATGCCTATGCCGGTATCTCTCATGGTAAATCTGAGAGTGCATCTGCCGTCGGCACGGCCGGTCTGCTGCACGAGGAAGCTGACCTTGCCCGGTGCGTTGGTGAATTTGACCGAGTTGCCGAGGATGTTGATCAGCACCTGCTTGAGCTTCATATCGTCGCCGACATAGTAATCATCTATGCTGCCTATGATGCCGCATTCGTATTCGAGGCCTTTGTCTACGCACTGTCCGTTTATTATAACATTGATCTGATCGAGGAAATCGCGCATAGCGAATTCTTCATCTTTGAGTACCATGCGGCCCGACTCGATACGGCTCATATCGAGTATATCGTTGATGAGACTGAGCAGATGTCTCGCACTCGATCCGATTTTTTCGAGCTGATCCCTGGTGTGCGGCGACAGATCGGGGTCTCTGAGCGCGATGTTGTCGAGTCCGATGATCGCATTCATCGGAGTCCTGATCTCATGGCTCATATTGGAGAGGAAGCTGGTCTTTGCCCTGCTTACCTCTTCGGCAAGAGCTTTCTCGACTTCCATCTGCTTTTCTCTGCGCTGCATTATCGAATAAATGCTGAATATTATGGCGAGAGCGATGACGATGAGCGCAGTCTGTATCATGAGATTGGTAGTCATCGAATCGCTTACTTCGTTCAGGATACCATGCAGGTATTCAAAGGAATTTCTGCTGGCGGATGTAGTCACATCCACACCTTCTTCTTTGAGGATATTTACATAGTGTTCATGTATAGGCTCAATCGCTCTGGCAGCGGCGTTCTGAGTGGACTGCCTGGTCCAGATAGCGGAAGTGAAATATACAAGGCCGAGCAGAACCATCCACACTACGGTAGATTTGCCGAAACGCCTCTCGGTATCACGCTTGAATATTTCACGGAATACAGCAAACCCGACTATGCTCCATGCCGCGAGTATCAGGTAGGACTCAGTCGCCAGAGTGCTTACCTCGAGCATGTTAGGCACGAGGAAATACAGTATGATCAGCAGAGAGACAGCTATTCCGGCAGCGCCGAAAAGCTTTGCCATGTTATCTTTGTTTTCTTTCGCCGTCCTGTATGTCGCTGCAGAAGTATAGGCATATGCTATAGCTGCTCCAACAGTCGTGACATCGACTACCCAGCTTGTCGCCGTACGGCCGAAGAACGGTATGATGACCGAGATCGCCATTATGACGAGTATGGCATTGCGCGGTGTGCTGTGTTTGCTGATCAGGCTGAGTTTGCGCGGAAACAGTCCGTCGTCAGCCATCGCCCAGATAAGTCTGCTGGCTGCGATGTAATTGCCTATGAGGCCGGTGATTATGCCGCCGAGAGTGGTTATTCCGAGCAGTATCGCCCCTGAATTACCCATGGCAGTCGATGTGGCGTAGAACGTCGGCAGTCCTTTGAGGCCCTCCGCATTGCCGAGATCGGCAATATATTCAGTCCAGCTGCTGTATTCAGGCGGCAGCACTGCCACGGCATCGATCGCAAGCAGGATGTATGCAGCCGCAGCCGCGATAACGGCTATTATCATAATCAGACCGGATTTTTTATGAGAGAAACTGAATTCCTCCGCAGAATGTGATATGGACTCGAATCCGACGAATGCCCACGGCGCCAGGAACACTATATTCATGATCCCCTCAACAGGAGCAGTTCCCGGAGCATAAGCCGGTCTGATCGTTTCCAGTCCGCCCTGATGAGCAGCCCATGTACCGGCGAAACAAATACATACGCCGGCCAGGAGCACAACAGCCATCAGAATCTGTATCCATTTCGCGATATTATTGCGAAGACACACAAGACCGAAGAATACGATAAATGTTACAGCCAGGACGACCTCGCCCATATAAACATGAAAGCCTGCGATCTCATAGTTAGGTCCGAACTGGAAGGTGCTGCCAAGCAGGTTGCGCGCTATGAGAGGCAGCGCTGTCGCGTTTGCCCATAATATAGCTACGTATACAAGCACCAGAAACCAGGCGCACAGAAATCCATGATCGTATCCGAGAGCTTTCTTTGTATATGTGTATGCTCCCCCGGCATCAGGATATTTGTTGATCATATAGTGATAGTTCACCCCTATTATGATCATTATCAATCCGCCGATCGCTATTCCTATTGATGTTCCAATCGGGCCGGCAACCGGCAGGAAAGCATTCCCCGGCATGACAAAAGCTCCCCAGCCGACGCTGCATCCGAATGCAAGCGCCCACACCGCCAGAGGATTCAGATACCTTTGCAGTTTGCCCGTTCCGTTATTTTTCTCCATTTGATCTGTTATTCTTTCTGCAATTTTCATACAATCTGTCTACAGTCCTGTTAAGCGCAGCTATCATCTATGCATATTTTCCATCAGAACATGCTCTGCCGTTTATGGCAGACATCCGTGCACCGCAGTTTCACATTCCGGTCAGGGAATGGTCAAAGGCCGGTTAGAGTGTATTTAGAGACTGCTTAAAGACTCTGCTCGTATTCTCCGATACCTGCTGCAGTCTTGTTATACAGAGCATATATATCGTCGAGCATTGTTCTGACCTCATCATCGCTGTATTTGCGCTCACTTCCCTATATCGAGTCCGAGGTTGGCAGTAACGCCCTTCATTGCGTGCGCACTATCGAACATAGCTGTAGGATCGAGATCCTCTGCAGCAGCCTGGAGGTTTTCGATCAGTCCGCTGTTCTTGAGCTTGAGCAGATATTTGCTGATCATCTTGTCCTTTTTCATTATCTGTACAGCGTGTGCGTAATTACCGTCTATCTGTGTGTACAATTCTTCTACTGTCATATCCTGGTTCTCCCCTTTTTTTAATATATAATGTGCAAATCGTGTAGATTTACTTTTTACCGTGTTTGCGCCCGCTATATTGCGCCTTTGTCAAAAGATACCGCTGCAGTATAACGCCGGACTGCAGATTCAACCAGGAGCAAAGCTCCAACAAGCTCGCTTGATTGGAGCGAGCGACGCCGTACTTATCGGAGGAGCTCAGCCTCCGGAGATCAATGCTTCCGA
>CACYHR010000038.1:0-32701 GCA_902774265.1 uncultured Eubacteriales bacterium | reverse complement strand
AGCTCCTGAGAGCATCAGTGGGGGATTGTTACCCACCACTGATGGTCGAAAATGGAACCCGCCGCCTAAGAGGCGGGGGACATCCGGTGTCTGTTATTGTTCCTGATCGCGTTTTGTGTTCATCTCTTTGATAATCAGAGATTCGATCTCAACCGCCGGCAGCGGTCTTGAGAAATAGAAACCCTGCACGAGCTCGCAGTCGGCGTCTTTGAGCATCTTCACCTGTTCCTCTGTCTCGACGCCTTCCGCTACGACCGGTACCTCAAGGAATTTCGCAATGTCGAGTATTAGCTCTATCATGCGGAAATTCCTGATATCCGCTTCGAGGTTGCGTATGAATTTCATGTCCATCTTGAGTACATCTATCGGCATTGATGATAGCATGTTTAGGGATGAATAACCCGAGCCGAAATCGTCCATCTCGATCTCGAATCCCGCCTTCCGGAGCTCATCCACGATCTCTATGAGTTCCGCTGCATTGTCCGTATATGCCGATTCAGTAACCTCGAGCTTTAGATCGTGCGATGTCAGCTTGTTCTCTTTGAGCAGTGTTTCGAGATATGTTTCGAGCTTAGGATCGAATATCTCTGTACGCGACAGGTTGACGGACAGCGGCAGCAGATATCCGAGTTTATCTCTCCATTCAGCAATCTGACCGGCCGCAACGGACCATACATAGCTGTCAACCTGATTTATTACTCCGTTATTCTCAAACAGCGGGATGAAATCCCCCGGTGAGATCATGCCGAGCTCGGGGTGCTTCCACCTCACCAGGGCCTCGGCGCTGGTGAGCCGCGGCGGATCGGCCTGTATGTCGTATTTTGGCTGATAATAGACAACGAACTGTTTATCTTCTATCGCCCAGCTGAGATCATTGAGAAGTCTCTGCTGGTACATCTCCATCTGGCGCATGTCCTCATCGAAGATCATGAGATGATCCTTATTGCTCCCGCGGATCATATTGCAGGCTACTCTGGCACGGTCGAACATCGCCGATGGAGAGACGCCCTCTCTGTATGGTGTGACTCCCATCCTGAGCCTGATGCTCGCATTTTCGGACATATTCTCGATGTCGCCCTGCAGTTTTTCAAGTATTTCCGCGTATTCACCGCTCTCACGATGCAGGCAGAATATGTCAAAACGGTCGCCCTCTATCCTGCTGGCGATACCGTCTGTGGTCCTGAGGAACTCCTTTATGCCTTCCGCAAGCTTTTTGAGAACTTTGTCGCCGAATTCTCTGCCGTTGAACTCGTTTACGGAGTGGAACCTGTCAATATCGATGACAACGGCATCCATTTTGTATTCAGGATGATATTTGACGATCTGATCGGCGTACTCGAAGAAAAATCCTTTGGTGTAGAGGCCGGTAAGATGGTCTCTTTCCGCAGAGCGTATCAGCTGGCGGCGTTCGTTCAGTTCTATATGCTTTCCTACACGGGCCCGAACGATCTCATCCATATCAAAAGGTTTGGTGATGAAATCCGAGGCTCCCAGCTTAAGAGCCTCAAGTTCGGCCTTTTTTTCGGCTGTCAGAACTATGACCGGTATCTCGCACAGTTCCGGATCATCCTGCATCTGACGCAGCACTTCGAATCCATCCATGACAGGCATTATAAGATCCAGCAGCACAATGGAAAGCTGATCCGCTTTTTCTCTGATCAGTTTCATTCCTATCTCACCGTTCTCGGCATAAATCAGATCATACTTTTTCTCGAGTATATCTCCGAGTATATCCCGGTTGATCTCCTGATCTTCAACAACGAGAACGAGATGTCGTCTGTTTAATTCACTGGATTTTATCATTATCTGACTCCCTCAGGTAAGCGGAGGTGCGCTGCATTAATATAATGCGGCATGTTTTAATCACCGGCTTATCGTGTTGTGTTTTTTGATTGCGCATTATGCATCGTGGCCGATCATCTTCTTAAGTGTATCGTTCAGCAGATCTGCATCCACCGGCTTGGACAGATGCACGTCCATTCCGGCATCGAGGCACGCACGTATATCTTTATAAAATGCGTTTGCTGTAAGGGCAATGATCGGTATAGTCTTTGCATCTTCTCTATCCAGGCCTCTAATGATCCTGGCTGCCGTAACTCCGTCCATCACCGGCATACGCATATCCATGATTATCGCATCGTAGTATCCCGGTTCACTCTGCAGGAATGTATCGACAGCTATCTGACCGTCTTTAGCCCAGTCAGTTTCCATGTCTTCAAGTTCGAGCAGATCACAGAGTATCTCAGCGTTAATCTCCACATCCTCGGCAAATAGTATCCTGCGGCCGGCAAGGCTGAAATCGTTTTTGTCTTCATGTTTCGCCCTTATCTCCTCCAGGGCTTCCCTGCTGAGCGGTTTGAAATCGAGATCCACTGTGAACGTGGAGCCCTTGCCCTTGCGGCTCTCAACACTGATGGTCCCGCCCATCATGTCTACAAGATTCTTTGTGATAGCCATTCCGAGTCCGCTGCCTCCGTACCGGCTCGTCATCGAAACATCCTCCTGCGAGAAGGTATCGAAGATATGCGGGAGGAATTCTTCATCTATTCCTATTCCTGTATCTTTTATTGTAAATCTTACATGACAGCCGCTGCCATCGCATTTGCCGGCACAGCAATTCTGCTCCTCTACGATAAGCGACACTTTGCCCGGTGCAGGCGTATATTTGACCGCGTTGCCGAGTATGTTTATAAGCACCTGCTTGACTTTGATCTCGTCGCCCATGCAGCACGCGTCTTCCATCATCGAGCTGTCATCGCGACCGTGTATCTCGTACTCATACTTGAGGCCTTTTTCCTCGCACTGGGTATGGATAATGCTGCTGACCTGCCCGATGACATCGTCCATGACCATAGGCTCTTCGCGCATCATCATCTGACCGGATTCTATACGGCTCATGTCCAGAATGTCGTTGATCAGTGACAGCAGATGTCTTGCGCTTGCATCTATCTTGAGGAACTGGCTTCTCGTCTCTTCGTTCAGATCAGGTTCTCTCAGTGCTATTGTATCTATTCCGATGATGGCGTTCATCGGCGTACGTATCTCATGGCTCATGTTGGAAAGGAAGGACGTTTTGGCCTTATTGCTCTCCTCGGCAGCCATCAGCTTTGCCTCGAGATGCTCAGTTGTCTGTATATGCACGGTAACACGCGCTATCATATTTACCATCAAAAATACGAATACGCTTCCAAAGAAAAGGATGCCCGACATTACGATATCGGGATTTCCGAATACGCCAACCACCACATAGCCGATCAGGAATCCGATAAGCAGAACCAGAGGGATCTGAAGGCCTATCTTTTCTTTATCCCAGTTGCCTTTTTGGCTGACCATGCGTATGAAGCGGATGTAACGCCATATATTCCAGACCATCAGGGCACTGCCCAGAAAGATCATCAGGTCTATGATAAAAATCATAATTTCTGTCCCCGAATACATATGCGAATTGTAATCACGCATTTGTTACATAATCAGAAGTATTATAACATAGTATCTGCTCATATGCATACTATTCAGGGTAATTGGAACAATGAAAAAGCATGTACGCAGCCGGCAGACCGCATCCATGCTTTTTCACTCATTATTATCAATATCATCTTTATGGGATGATATGTTAATCATAATGTGTAGGACAATCCGAGAGTCAATAGCTGCAGGCGATTATCCGGCTTCAGGCAGCAATTTTTGGCGTTAAAAAAGGCTGAAGCATTTATAAAAAGCATCAAATTTCTTAATAACGGTCCGATGTTTTACTTAATACCGCTTCTTGACTCTGCCATTATGGAAGAGTTTATGTTTTTTATACAGTATAAATGCAGCATAACTATACCGTTTGATCAGAGGCACCGGAATCTGTTCAAAGAATATGGGTTTTTCGATTTCTGAATGTGCATTTCTGAATAGACAGATACTCTTACATCGGAATTATCAATTAGTTTTTTACATCGGAACTGAATTATTATTTAGGACGGCGTTTCCGGGTTCCGAATCGCCACTCCGGGCTGACTGATTTTCCGGATCCGAGATCAGTAAATAGGAATATTTATCTTTTATAGGGGCAAAGATGGATAACAAAAAACTATATGCATTTCTCAAGGCCGCTGAGGCAGGCAGCCAGGCTGCAGCTGCTGATGCTCTCGGCTATACTCCCTCTGCGGTCAGTCAGCTCGTGAGTTCTCTTGAAAAAGAACTCGGTCTTACTCTGCTTGAAAGATCATCCAAAGGAGTGCGAGTGACCGCCGAAGGACGGGGTCTCATTCCGCTTATCAATGATTATCTTGCTCACGAGCAGCGTATATATGATTATGCCGCGGATGTCAGGGGGCTGCTTGCAGGCAGTCTTTCAATAACTGCCTATCCGAGTGCGGCTACAAACTGGCTGCCGGAGATAGTCGGATTATTCAGCAAAGACTATCCCGACATACATATAACTATAATGGAATGTGTGCGTTCTGACATTTATGAGCATCTGGATCTGGGCGAGGCCGAGCTTGGCATTCTGACCTATGCCGATCCTATGCCGTATGAATGGATACCGCTCGCTGAGGAGCAGATGCTGGCAGTCTTACCGGAAAACCATCCGTTGGCAGATGCCTGCAGTTATCCGGTCAGCCGCGCCGGGCAGGATAAATTCATTCTGACTTCGCAGGGTCAGGATCTGGAGATCCTGAATATTTTAAAAAGGAATAATGTAAATCCTGAAATCTCCTATACGACCTATGACACACCTGTCACTCTGGCTATGGTGCAGCAGGGTCTCGGTGTCAGCATAGTAAACGAACTGAGCGCATGCAGGTGGAATGAGCATATTGTCAAGCTGCCGCTCGATCCGCCTGAAAAGATCACATTCGGCATAGCCTGCAGATCTATAGATCAGCTGTCATCGGTCGCCCGCAAATTTCTGGAATACGCCGTAAGGTATCTTACAAAAAGCGAAAAATAACAACTACATAACAACTTCAAAGCAACGAAAATGCAAAATGCATCTAAAAAAGCGCACCTGTGCAGGATGATCTGAATGGGACATCCTCCCGGGTGCGCTGCTTCTATTTTCAGGTTTTATTTTATGATGTTATTTTAAGGGTCTCAGAAGTATCCATCGCTCTTCGGCAATTGAGCAGACTATACGGCTGATCAATTGTCAGATCCAGTTCCCCCTGCAAAAGCCCGGGGATCCCTGCCGTTATCCACATCAGTTTATCAGGTGAAGATCACCTATTAGCGGCAGCGGCTGCGTGCTGTTTTTGAACGCACGCACCAACCCTATGCACCAGAATACCATTCCTCCGCACCACACTATTCCGTGTATACTTCCCTTTAACGGCATTCCCGGCACCGCCCAGATTGCGGATATCGCTATGAATCCGAGATTGATTATCAGAGACTGATTTATGTGATGTGTTTCGAATTCATCATTCTCGTCTCTCATGACGAATGCTGCTATCCAGCCGATCCATGTAAGATAAGATATTACTGCTATAGTTTTCGGGTTATTCTTCATAATGCTTACCTCCCCTTGTCTTACCATTCCGGTGATCAGGTCAAATAACACAGCCGCCGCATTGATGCTGTTTCCGTCGGGTGACATCCGCCGAGGTGACATCCGTCGTCTGTTATAATGACCTTTCGATAATTTCTGCGACGGCGGAGGCTGTATCTGCAGCAGTCATAGTGACTGCGCTGCGGCGGCTCTGTGCCAGCTCACCTGCAGCGCCGTTTATATAAGCGCCGACAGCTGCTGCAAGAGTCAGGTCTTCTGCATTCGCGCATACTGCCGAAAGGATTCCGGAAAGGACATCTCCGCTTCCTGCGGTTGCCATGCCGGGACATCCTCTGTCAGTCAGAAATACTCTGCGGAGCTTCTGATCCCGACTGTGTTCCTGACCGGGATCGTCTCTCTGCGCGAAGCTTTCTAAGCTATCTCCCCGGCAGGGTTCGGTAACAACCGTAGTGCTGCCTTTGAGCAGGACTGTCGCCTCCAGCTCATCAGCCAGCCTGGCCGCTGCACTCACGGGATCCGCTTTTATCTCCTCCACAGTCATTCCCGATAATCTCGAAAATTCCTTGACATGCGGGGTCAGAACAAGACTTGCCCCGGAGTTTCTGATTATTTCGCGGTCCAGCTTTGCCATGGCATTTAGTCCGTCCGCATCGATTATCAGAGTTTTTTCATAATTCCGCAGTAAAAACTCCACCGCCTTTGCCGTTTCCGGCGTGTTTGCGATGCCCATGCCAAAGGCTATACAGTCATACCTTCTGCAGATCGCCGCGAATTCATCCTCTTTAAAAACCATCCTGCCGCTGCTGTCGCTCAGCGGTATGAGCGTTGCCTCAAGAATTGAATTCGCTATGACAGGGCATATGCTGCGCGGCGCTGCAACAGATGCTACTCCGGCTCCCGATCTCATGGCAGCATTTGCCAGAGCCGCGAGCCTGATCGCGCCGCTGTATTCTAACGACCCGCCTATCAGAGCGACATACCCGAAATCACCCTTGTTGCATTCAGCAGGTCTGATGGGGAACACAGTTTTTAAATCTTCCTCACTTATATATTTTTTGACGTATATTTCCTCTTTCATTACTTCAGTCCGCAGCCGAATCCGGATTTTCGGCATTTTTCGTTTCCTATATGATCCGGTCCTTTTTACCGTGTTTACGCTCAATAGAAACAATTCCTGCTCATTATGTTTGCGCATTCTTTTGGTCTGACTTGGTCGACTCACTTTGCCGTGCACGATTATCCCGCTCTCTGCGAAGCTTGCGCGCGTAAGCAAGCGCCTGCTTCAGCGCGAGCTCTTTTTCGATCCCGGCAAGCCTTAGTTTATGCGCGAAATCAAGTATTTCTCCGAAATCCTCCCCGGGTTCAAGCCCCGCATCTATCAGGTCACGGCCCATGACATACGGCTTTTCCATCATTTCATTGAACAGTGACAGCCGTTCAAACAGGAAGGCACTGTCTCCCGAAAAAGCTTCCGTGCCGGAGAAGAGCGGTCTGTCAGCATCCGCAAAATAAATAAGATCCTCAGGGGCATCTGCCAGATCAAAGAGTTTGTTTGTGGATTTGACAGCGGATCTGGAATACGCCATTACATTCGGTCTCATGTGGAGCGGCACCATATTGAGCAGATAATCTATCACTCCTTTTTCAGCTGTGACGCGTCTTGCAAAGCTCTCAACAACGGGCAGCCCTTTGGTCTCATGTTCATATGAATGGATGCGGCCCTTGATCCGCTCCGTCGTACTTATTTTGCCGAGGTCGTGCACCAGTGCAAAAAGCATGAATCTGTATGGTTCGGACGCATTGCTGCGATTAGCTGCCGCACGGTCCAGTACCTGCATCGAATGCGTCCAGACATCGCCCTCGGGATGGAATACCGGATCCTGCTCCAGGCCAATTGTCTGCTCCAGTTCCGTGAACCATATCCCCAGCTGGTCCATGCTTCTCAGGGTTTCAAAAAAGATCGATGGCTTATCCGCCTTCAGCAGTGCTTTTTTGAGTTCCTCTTCAACTCGTTCGCGGGACAGAGCCGAAAGATCAATGCCACGGCAAAGCTCTATAGTCTCCGGCGCAACAGTGAATCCGAATCGCGCCGCGAATTGTGCTGCCCTTAACACTCTCAGGGGATCTTCAACGAATGCTTCGGCATATATATGACGTATTATTCCGTTCTGCAGATCCTCAAGTCCGCCGAAATGATCGATTATCTCTCCGGTCAGGACGTCCTGCATCAGTGCATTTATTGTAAAATCACGCCGCCTTGCTGCTTCATATGTTCCTATATAAGGGTCGATCTCGATCTCGAAATCTCTGTGACCTCTGGCGGGAACGCCTGCAGATGAACCTCCTGTACTTGTGCAGTCAGCTGTTTTTTTATCAGAGCAGGTACAGTGGTTTTCGTGATCCGCAGGCCGCTTCGCTGCATCGGCGCCGCGGTTTTCGTGATCTGCGGCCCGCTCCCTGCGCGGCATCGCTATATCGATTTCCTCGCCTGCAAGCGAATACACGCCAAAGCTTTTGCCGTATGAAAGCGGTTCTCCTATCTGCTGCAGAATTTCATATAAGCTGTCAGGCTCTATACCGTGGACCTCTATATCTACATCCTTGCTGTCGATCCCGAGCACACGGTCACGAACATATCCACCGACATAGAACGCTCTGCCGCCCTTTTCATTTACCTTACGAGCAATACGCTCTGCCACTGTTTCCATATGCTTTATGCTTTTGCCGGATCACTCTTCTCCGGACGGATCATCAAACTGCACGGCTATATCTACTCCGTTTACCGTTACGCTCTCGCCTACAGGGACGAGCAGATATGTGACTCCATCGATCGTTCTGGTTTTGAGTCTCACCGCGTTTGCGGGTTCCGTAACGATTTTTGATTCAGGCGTCTTTATCTCGAACGCCCTCTTTTGTATCAGATTGTTGATATTGAGATCACCGGCTCCGTCGAATCTTTCGCCTGCCGACTCTCCGAATTCTTTGATCTTATCCGCAGAAATACCCTTGTCTGTCAGGATTTCCTCTACATCTTCTATAGAAATGCGCGGTATCTCCTTTGATCCGTCTGCTTCATTGTCTTCGGCTTTTGCCGCCATCTTCGCCTGAAGTGAGGTTATTATCTCCAGACTGCATTCATCGCCGAGACTCTCGGCAAGCACGGAATTGAAGGTTTCTTTCTGCACCTCCGCAGCCATCGGAGGACGCTCCGTCATGAACAGACCGCTTATCAGCTCGCTGTGATTGATGGACGCGCTTTTTGAATAATACTGTGTTCGGTATATATCCGATGCCCCTTCATCAAGTATCGGGAACACAAATCCGAGCGCCGGCGCTGCAAGCAGCGTTCCTGTTGAAATGCCGCGGAATTCCTGATCCTGCGCTATATACTGAAGCGCTGCCTTAGAGGTCCTGACCGGACAGATTGCACATATGAAATACTCGAACTGCTCTGTAGATTCCTCAGACCATTCTTCATTTTTGATATCCTTTGTCCTCAGGTCATATGTATCTGCCGCGAGCAGGATCACATAACTGTCGCCTTCCATCTCGAGGCTCTCGATTATCCTGTTGTAAAGCAGATCCCTCATCGCCTCGTCACGAAGCTGTGAAGATTTGAGAGCCATAAGCAGCTTGTGCTCGTCCGCCTCACCCACCTTGTCGTGCGGAAATTCGATATCCACCAGATTTCTCTCAAGGGTGCCCGACAGAACTTTTTTGAGCATGCCGGCATACATTTCACGTTCCTCGGTCTGCATGTCCAGTACCGGGATCTCCATCGTAGTAACTATCTCTTTAGCTCCGTTGACATAGCAGCCGTATATGCTGCGGAAATTGTCAAGCGTTGTATCTATGCGTTTCTTGATCTTTCTGTTGTCTTCAGGTCTCACTGAAATCTGTCTCCTTCTGTATTAATATTGGGCAACGCCGGCCGGATTGTCAGGCGCGGCAACAGACCGATCATCAGTCCGTGCATCCGGCACAGCAGCATTAGTATACCACAAGAACGCCCTTTGCTTTTTTTGATTTTTTACATGGTAGCAATATTTTGTGACACAATTATGGTTCGATTATGAAAGACTGTGTCGGAACAGAGAAGTAAAAACACTTAAGGCTTCACATTTATGACACGCCCCTGATTCGAGCCTTATCATATATCACGTCTCAACTGGTTTTCTGCCAAATATTAATACTTCTTAACTCCAAATGTAATGCACACATTAGGATGATCAACCGGGAAGACGGATTATTTAAACAGTTTCATGTTAAAATGGCGGTGTGATGATGTTTGACTACGTATAGGGCGCGATATGGTGATGTCCGGCTGTCTGGCTGCGTATAGAAATAAGTAGAGGAGTGGATATTGATATGAATGATAAATTCATAGACGAGCTGGCGCGAATCGCCGGGAACTTTGAAATTCCGGATAAAATCATCAGCATCGCGCCGCTTGGCAAGGGTCATATAAATGATACTTTTCTAGTGACGTGCAGAATCACATGCCGGGATGATGCGAATGCTGCTTACCGCCGGAATGCTGAGCGTAGATTTGTATTGCAGCGGATCAACACTCAGGTGTTCAAATCTCCTGAATCACTTATGCATAATATGTTTGTCGTGACAGAGCATGTCAGTAAGGCGGCAGCAAATGCGGGCCGGGATCCGGCAAGGACATCTCTGACTATGATCCCGCTCCCTAAGAGGCGGGGTACATCCGGTGTCTGTTATATTTTTAAAGATGGAAACGATTGCTGGCGGATGACAGGGTTTATTGATGGAACTCACAGCTGCGAAACCGCAGATGATACTGCTGTTTTCAAGGAGATCGGCGCCGGTTACGGCCGCTTCCTGATGATGCTTTCCGATCTCCCGGCAGATTCTGTCAGCGAGACTATAAAAGATTTCCACAACGCGCGCAAAAGATATGCTGAACTCATGACTGCATTTAATTCCGATGTTTGCGGCAGAGCTGCCGGTGTCGCTTCAGAAATGGAATTTGTCATAAAGAGAGAAAGTCTGATGGATCAGCTGAATGATGCTGTTTCAGGCGGAAGGCTGCCGCTGAGAATCACTCATAATGACACTAAGATTAACAATGTGCTTATCGATAATGAAACCGGGATGGCAATATGTGTTATTGATCTTGATACAGTTATGCCGGGACTGGCGATAAATGATTTTGCAGATGCGATCCGTTCCGGCGCATGCACCGGTCGTGAGGACGAGCAGGATCTCAGCAGGCTTCATTTCGACACGGACCTGTTTGCGGCTTTTGCGGACGGATTTTTGAGAGAGTTTACCTGCATGACCGAGGAAGAAATCCGGATGCTTCCTGATGCGTGCGTTCTGATGGCGATAGAGTGCGGGATGCGTTTTCTCACCGACTACCTGCAGGGCGATACATATTTTAAGACTGACCGCCCGGGCCAGAACCTCGACAGATGCCGCGCCCAGTTCAGGCTGGCTGAAGAAATGGAGTCAAAAAAAGACGAGATGCGCCGAATCATCCGGAGCATCTCCTTGATGGCTTTGTAAAGCTGCTATATCAGTTTTCCCTGTACCCTGTAATCCTTTTCCATGTATCGAGCAGATCCTCATTTTTTATATCGCGCGGCTCGAATCTGCATACATAGCAGGCAAACTGGAAAAAGCCGGACTGCAGGGCTATGACAAGCACCGTTCCTATTCCGAATGCTGCACCCATTATTATTCCGGCGATCAGCGCCAGTATTTCAAGAGCAAATTTTACAGCTCCTACCGGTACCCTCGGAAATAATCTGCCCGTTATCACCATCAGGGTATCACGCGGACCGGCGCCGAGTCCCGGGCGCATATACACCACGGTAGCAAATGCGATGATCATTTGTCCGAAGAGAGTGTATATGACCCCGATGATCAGATTCGGCGGATCCGGTATGAATTTGAAGCCTTCGATCATTATATCCGACATCCACGGTATGAGGAAAACATTCATAAAGGTCCCAAATCCCAGCTTGCCTTTTCCGAGAAAGTCGATTATTAGTATCACGATACTTACGCAGAACACACCGGTTCCGAAAGTCATGCCTGTTATGTTGGAAAGTCCCAGCGCAAGCGTATTCCATCCGTTCGTCCCCGCCGATCCGGCAAGCACACCAAAAAAATTGCCCAGCGCGTAGAGCGCCAGGCCGGCTATACAAATAGTGATTCTACCCGTGTATTCTCTGAACATTTTCATGTCCTCTCATGCTGATTTTTCAACCATTCATATCCTGCCGAGGTAAACATCCTCTTTGATGCGCATGATCGAGTAAAGCATGTCAGTGAACGGCGCTGCGACCCCGTTCTTTTCGGCCAGACGCTTGATGTATCCGGCAATATATTCGTTCTCAGTCTGACGTTTGTTGATAACGTCCTCGAGCATGGATGTTCTCTTTGATTCCTTATAGGTCATGAAATATTCCATGACATCTGAAATATCCGCTGCGGTTATCAGCACGTCTTCTGTCGCTGCGACGAACCTGAATTCCTGCATAATGGTGCGGCAGACCTTTTGCGCCTCCGGAGAATTTCTGAACATGACATAGTCAAGATCCGTGAGCGCTGTAAGCGCGTTGCCGGCAACATTCAGCATCAGCTTGCACCACATGGCATGTCTGATGTCATCCGACAGAACGCACGGAACTCCGGCTTTTTCAAGCAGCTCATAAATATCTACTGCATATGTCCTGTAATCGGCATGAGTTTTGCCGAGGTAATATGTTCCCGGATTCTGGTAAACAATATCATAATCGTAAATACGGGTGTTTGGTCCCTGCGCAAAACCCTCAAGCACTACATTGGCAGGAAATCTTTCCCGCAGAAAATCGTACGAATACAGTCCGTTCTGAAGCGGCATCAGCAGAGTATCGTCGCTGATCAGCTCGTCCATATCCCTGAAAGCGGAGTCAAGACTGTAATTCTTTACACAGATAAAAAGAACATCCAGCTTCTCATCCGCATGATCCTGAGGAGTTATTACTTTTGGACAAAAAAGATCCCCGTTGATGCTGATGCGGCCGCTCTTGAGCCTTGCCGCGTGTTCATCATCCGAAACCAGAATGAATCTGTCGCCGTAATATTTGTAGAGTATCCTTGCAAGCGGAGCACCGATCGCTCCGAGACCTATCAGGCCGATATATCCGTTGCTCATCAATAATCACCTGTTTAGAACTAATATCTGATCGTTCGGCATGTGTTACGGTTCATACCGGAACTATACTATCACACAGACCGCCTGATAACAATTCAATTGATCGATTTGATCTGTCGAATAACGATCTCACTTGAATACAAAACGGAGTAGCAGTGCACTGAACGCAGCAGGTACCACTTGAGGTGTATTTTTCGAGCATTTTCTTCATTTCATACACCATTTTTCCCGATTTGCCCCTCGTAAACGTCCATTTGACGGCCTTTGGGTGTATAGAATGGCTGAATTTCACTATTTATACACCGTAATATCGGAAAAACGGTGTATGGATTCTGTAAATGAGCAGAATAATACACCCGATTGTCTCATTATGACGCAGAACAAGGCATTTTGATGGTCTTCGGGTGTAAAAAAAAACTAATTTTCGCAAATTATACACCGCATTTGAGAAAAGCGGTGTATGAATTCTGAAGAAACACAAAATGATACACCCTTTTGTAATCCCTTGATTCCGTCATTCAGCGCCTGTAAAATAGAGTTCCGGATTCAGTGCGCCGATTGTGTACGGAATCATAGACATAATTCACATTCATAATTGCATACTGCTAAAGGGGGAAGATATGGCAAAACGATACAAGGCTGCTGTCTTTGATATGGACGGCACTATACTGGATACGATAGAAGATCTGAAGGATGCGATAAATCACGCTATGGCGCATTTCGGTCATAAAGCTGATTTTACCGCAAAAGAAACATTTGCTTTCTTCGGAAGCGGTGCACTCACTGCGTTGAAGCGGGCACTTGCAGCAGAAAAATGGCTGACAGATGATCAGATCGCTGCTATAGGAACTCGCGATGAACCAAAGCTGCCTTTCGACAGCAGCATCGCAGATGAGATACTTGAATATTATAAGCCGTATTACGCAGAGCACTGCGCTGTTAAAACCGGTCCTTACGAAGGGATTATCGGACTGCTGAGCGAACTCAGGAAAGCAGGGATCAAAACTGCTGTTGTTTCAAACAAACCCGATGAAGCCGTACAGACGCTATGCATCGACCATTTCCCCGGCTGTTTTGACCATGCCGCCGGCGAGAAGGCCGGCATAAGGAGAAAGCCAGCGCCTGACATGATTTATGCCGCGCTCGAAGACATGGGCATAGCCCCGGAAGATGCGGTATATGTCGGGGATACAGAGGTCGATATCGAGACAGCCCGGAATTCTGATCTCGATTGTATTTGCGTAGACTGGGGATTTCGTTCAAGGAAACAATTGCTTGACTGCGGCGCAGAAACGATCGTTTCGACATGCGAGGAGCTGCAGTCAGCGCTTCTGCAGGCTTAGCGGAAGCTCCATATGATTGGCTTCGAGAAGTTCTCTGTTACTCAGTATATCCATGGTCTCGCCGTCAGCTGCGATCTGCCCGTCCGACAGAAGGATAACGCGGCTGCAGGTATCCATTATCATATCCAGATCATGTGAAGTGATGATCTTTGTCTGTGTAAGATCCTTTATAGTGTTGATCACGATCCTGCGGTTATACGGGTCAAGCGCCGAAGTCGGCTCGTCCATAAGTATGGCTTCCGGTTCCATAGCAAGAACTGTCGCTATGGCGGCCATACGCTTTTCTCCGCCGGAGATCTTATGGTTGTATTTGTATTTCAGATATTGCAGCCCGAGCTTTTCCAGGACCCCGTGTACTCTCTTTTCCGCTTCTTCCCGGCTGATCATGTAATTGAGCGGGGCGAACATCATATCCTCAAATACAGTAGGCATGAACATCTGATTATCGGAATTCTGCAGCACAAAGCCCAGCTTTTTTCTTACCGCTTCAAGGTCTTTTTTGCCGACAGCAAGCTCATCCACCAGTATGCGCCCCGACTGCGGAGCAAGCAGTCCCAGCAGCAGCTTCATGATGGTCGATTTGCCCGCACCGTTGGCACCGATCAGCCCAACTGATTCTCCGTCCCCTATGCGAAACGACAGATCATTTATAACCGTTTCTCCATGCTCATATGCGAAATTCACTTTGTCAAATTCAATCATCCTGTCCTTCTCCCGAGACCTTGCCGTCTGCCTTTTCACCGCAATCCGGCAATCTGTTTCATCTCCGCACTCCTATAGCAGTCGATTTTTGTCGCTTTACATCTGACACAAAAACTCGAATCTGCGTCTAACCGGCTATACAAAAAGTCCGCCGATCAGCTGCGAAACATCGAACCATTTTATTAATACAAAAAACGCGCAGCTTCCTATGAGATATGCTGCGTCTTTGCCGCGAAACGGTATATGGTAAGCATAGTGAAAATGCTGGTGATAACCTCTGAGCAGCATGCTTGCGTACAGTTCCTGTGCACGATCCATGCTTCGCAGCAAGAGCTGCCCCAGAAACGATCCCCACGCAGAAACATGTATGCCCTTTTGTCCCGGTGCTCTCAGATGATACGCGTCAGTCATGATGGCAAGCTCCTCCGTCATCACACCAACATAACGGTAGGTCAGCAGCAGAAGAGTTACCAGCATCGAAGGCACATGCATTCTTCTCAGCGATGCGCAGATGGAATCAAACGGAGTCGTTGCAACCAGCAGAAATGATGCCATCAGGCAGAAAACGCCTTTGAGCATCAGAGTCAGCATGCTTATTACGCCGCCCGAGATCGTTATGCTTCCGATCTGGAGCATCGGTTCGCGGTCAAAAAGCGGATTGAAAATACCTACTGCCATTACAAGAGGCAGTACTATTCGCAGTTTGTAAAAGCATGTGCGGATATTGATACCGCTCATCTGATACATAAAAACCGGCCAGAGCAGCATTGGAATAATGCCGCTCAGGTCGTATTTGTCGAATGACATTACAGTCAATATGTAAAAAACTGTGCTGAGCAGCTTCGCTGTTGCGTTTAGCTTATGGACCGGTGATTCCTGCATCGCCAGCTCATCCATCCTGCCAAGCTCAGCGAGAGCTTTCTCCATTTTGTTCATTATAGCTATACCTTGCTCTCAACCCCGCTCTTGTTGTTTCTGTTCTTTTTGCGGAAGAATCCTCCTATGAAGCATATCACGATTGCAACACCGGCTACTATAAGCGATCCGACTATACCGGAAACGCTGGTGCCCGCAGGACTATCGCTGTCCGGGAAGGCATAGTCAGGCAGTATCGAAGTTTTTTCCTGTATGCGTTCCGCAGTATCTGCCGCATTGCTGGAAACGCCGTAATTTTCCTCATCCAGGCCCATGTTTGCCGAGTATCCGCCGTCAGCATTTCCGAACAGGGCCCATTCAAGACCGTCAGGATTTCCGCTGGCAAACAGGCTGAGTCCGCCGCCAACCACGACAGCAATTATCGCCAGTATTGCAACTGTTGTTTTGAATGAACGCTTACCCTCGAGTCCGCTTGCCGCAGCGTCGATTTCCCGCAGCATTTCAGGTCTTGATTCGAACACGAATGAGAGGATCGCAGCTGTGATGAGTCCCTCTACCAGACCGATTGCAAGATGTATCGGCTGCATGAGCCCCAGGAAAACTTTGAACGGAAGCTCCGTGATCCCGGAAAGGCTTGTTTCGAGTACGACCGAGAATGCGCCGAGCTGCAGCGTTATTATACAGCCCAGTATCGAAGCGCAGATTATCCTTTTACGTATAGCGGATCTGTCTTCGCCAAACCACCGGCTGTGCATGATCGGTTTCCAGATCAGGAAATAACCGACAAAGCAGCCGTAAAATGCCATATTCCATATATTGGCCCCCAATGCCATCAACCCTCCGTCAGCGAAGAACAGGCATTGGATGGCCAGCACCACAATCATTGACAGGAATCCCGCATATGGCCCTAGCAGCGCCGAAAGAAGCATTCCTCCGCACATGTGACCGGATGAACCGGTACCCGGAATAGTGTAGTTTATCATCTGACCGGCGAATACTACAGCAGCCGTTACGGCCATCACCGGTAATTTCTGCGGATCATCGTCCTTTTTAAGATTGTGTATGGAAACTCCCGCAGCTGCGCCTGATGCAACATACATCGTTGCTGCAACAGCCGGAGCCAGCAGTGCATCTGCCATGTGCATAATATACCTCCATTTCTCTTCCAATTATCCTTTTTAATCTATATCAGACCAAATATTCAGCCGGAAACTACATTATCATGTTCAATATACCGACCGAAACTCACCAGGAATATTACATCCGGATATTGCTTTGGTCTGTCAGACTGATCGGATGATTTTCTGATTGAATCATTATTGTCTTACTGATGAATTATATTGACCTGACAATCCGGATACAAGCCTCCCGGGGGGATACCCGGAAGGTTCTGCAATTCGTGCGCTTAGTTTATTTTGCGGCTGTTTTGGTGTATTATTTACTCAGCTTAAAACAGACGCAGGATGGAACCCGCCTCTAAGGCATTCGGTTCCATATCCGAATGTCAATGGCAAATTTGCGGCTCTGCGTTGCAATATGCAGACTGCAAATTTATTGCAAATACAAGATAAGGAGTACTACCATGATCAAGAGAATCCTTACTGTTCTGGTGTCGCTGAGCATGTTGTTTGCCATGGTTCCTGCGGCATATGCGGAATCAGCCGGCGATGCTTCAAACGATGCTTCAAACAGTGTTTCATATGACGGCAAGGCATTGTCTGCGCTGGCTGCCCGGCTCCAGGATCCGGAAAATGATCCGTTCAGAAGCACAGAAGGCGATTCTGCAGTAAAAGCTGCAGAAGATTTCCCGGAATCATATGACCTTCGCGATTACAACTGCGTAACTCCGGTAAAATTCCAGAATCCTTTCGGCACATGCTGGGGATTTGCAGCTATCGCTGCTGCCGAAAGCAGCCTGCTGGGATCGGGGCTTGCCGCAAAAGACGGATATGATGTAAACACCCTGGATCTATCTGAAAAACACCTTGTATACTTCGTCAGTGAGGCAATAAACGATCCTTCCAGTCCGCAATTCGGCGAGGGAACACATTGTGATGAAGGTGTTACAATTGCCGACAAGCTGAACGGTGGAGGATTCTCATTCATGGCTACCAGCCTGTTTGCTTCCGGTACAGGACCGATCATAATTATTCCGGTCTGAACAAGTGGACTATCAAAAGGTCATCTGACGGAAAGGTGCGCGATTACTGCTATGATGACAAGGATGACTGGTCGCTGCCTGAAGAAATGAGGTTCAGGCAGTCTTATGTTCTTAAGGAATCCTTCATACTTGATTCTCCGGCACAGGTTAATTACGAGACAGAAGAGTATACTTATAATCCTGAAGGAACCTCCCAGATAAAGGAAATGCTTATGAGCAAGCGCGCTGTTCAGATTGGATTCTGCGCTGATACATTCAATCCGAGCCAGGAACCGGGTGACGGCAAGTATATAAGCAGAAACTGGGCTCACTACACATATGATGCTACCGGGTATGCGAATCATGCCGTCACAATAGTCGGCTGGGATGACAACTATGATAAGAGCAACTTCATAGAAGGTCATCAGCCTCCTGCAAACGGTGCATGGCTCATCAAGAACAGCTGGGGATCACAGGAGAGATCCTTCCCTGACAGGGGACCGGGCTGGGGTATCGAAAACAGCAAAGGCCAGCATACAGGATATTTCTGGCTTTCGTATTATGATAAAACTCTGTGCACTCCGGAAGCACTCGACTTTGACAAGAGCAATGTAGGATCAGCATATAATCTTGATGAGCATGATTTTATGCCCGTGGATGATATCAGCGGCGCTTCTGTACCTGACAAGATCCGTATGTCTAATGTTTTTGAGGCAGATGAATGTGAACTTCTTGAACAGGTATCATGCGAGACTACCTTCGCAAATACAAAAGTCATAAATGAAGTATATCTTCTCCCTGATGAATTCAGTGATCCAACCGATGGAAAGCTGGTTGACAGAACCGAGACAGCATTCAGACTCGGCGGATTCCACAAGATCGATCTTGCCAGTCCGGATATAATCCAGAAAGGTCAGCACTACTCTATAGTTCAGACACAGATCACGCCTGAAGGAGAATACGCATTCAATTTCCCTATTGCCATGAATAAAGAGGCGTATAAGGTTTATGGTTTTGATTCGGGAATATGGGTAGAAGGCGTGATAAACAAGGGCGAAAGCTTCTTATATGCCGATGGTCACTGGTTCGATTACTCGGATTCAAAGCTTCGCGAAAAACTCTTGGATATATCAAATCTTCTGTTCTCATTTGACAATTTCCCGATCAAGGGCTACAGCACTCCTCTGCCGAATATCAGCATGAGGATATCCGGAGATACGGAAATCGGTCATGCAGAGGGGGACAATTCTTCCACCTTAAAACTGCTTTTCGCCGGAGACAGCGGAGATGATTTTGATACTCCTGAGATCAGCTGGGAACTTGCAGAGGGAGGCTCCGACATATTCACTCTTACCCCGGATCCTAAGGAACCGACAAAGGTCACAGTAACTTCAAAGGGTATCGGACGCGCTCTTATGTATGTTACTGCCGAAGGCATCGGAACAATAGCAGTGCCTCTGTCCGTTGAAAAGAAGACTATATCTGCAGTAAGTGTATTTATCGATGATGGTATAGTATACGACGGAAAAGCGCACAAACCTAAGTTTGAAGTCGAAGATGATATGGAAGAAATCATCCCTGCCAGCCATTATACATACAAGTACAGGAAGAATGTGAAATGCGGCGATGCTGAGATCATTATAAAGATCAAGCCCGGAGATCCTGTATACAGCGGCAGCGAAAAAGTTTACTTCAGCATCATTCCGAAAAAATCAGTTATCAGAAGTCTGAGTACCGGCAGCGGAAAAATGACTGTAAAGGTCAAAAGCCAGAAGGCATCGGGCGTTGTTAAATACAAGGTCAAATATCGTGCAAAGGGCAGCAAAAAATGGTCTTCAAAGAGCTTCAAAGCAAAATCGGGCACAAAACTTGTAATCAAAGGCCTGCGGAAGGGCCGCCGCTATCAGGTCAAGGTATGCGCTGTGGCGTCGAATGATCAGAATGGAGAATACAGCAAGACCGTTGTCAGCGGAAAAGTGAAATAAGCTGTTTTTCGCCTTCCTGTTGCCTTCCTGTTTTATTGCAAACAGGCACAGAGATTCAGAACCGGATCTCTGTGCCGTATTTTTTTGTGTCGAAAGTATGTGTATAGCTTGCAGTTCAGTTTTCGTCTTTGAGTATTTTTTTGAAAAATGCGGTCGCTTCGGCTGCCATCCTGTGATCTTCCCCGGATGCTGTAATGCCGACGACGAGGGGATCTTTCCTCGCTATGCCCGGAAAATAAAAATCACACAGTGATTTGTCGCTCGCTGCATTCACAGGGATACCAAGTCTTCTGCACATTCCCGCTATGCGTACATCGGTTCCGGCATGGCCTGTAGATATGAGCACCATGTCCATGTTTTCCAGATCGCTTTCATCAAAACGTCTGCGCAGCAGAGTCACTCTGCCCGCCTCCGCAAGCATCTGCACAACAGGATCTGTTTCAGGTGCAACTACGGTTATATGGCCGGCAAAATCAAGCATCTTATGTATCCTCGCTGCATTCACGGCTCCTGCACCCACAAAAAGGATGTTTTTTTGTGAAAGATCGACAAACAACGGAAAGTACAGACTCATTTATTCTCCTGATCAATTACTCGTAGTATCTTTTTTTAACAAAATGGTTTGCTATCCCTCCGGCGATAATTATCGCCAGGGCTATATAAATGACTCTGACCGCTGCATCTCTGGTATCCTCGATCGTGCCGCCGTCTTCATTCATCTCTGTCAGAATGGCATCAGCAGGGAGCGATGATGCAAGAAAAACTATATCACGATCATACCATTTATGCTTTTTCTTACTGTAGGCGGCGCAGGGCATTTCTTTATTCAGGGCTTCGGCTTCGATTCTGAAGCGGCCGAAACCGCTGCTCTCATCTGCTGTGATCCATTCCGATCTGTCTGCCAGACCTGCCTCAGCCGCTGTGCCCGGATAAATATAGGCATAGCTGGTACTTGAAAGTGTTATGACAGCATCGATCCGGCCGTCTTTTATATCCAGTTTTGCATCTGTGATCTTAAAGAACTGTGAGCTTGAAAGAGCCTCTGCATCGTAGATACCCTCTTTGATATCTTCGGGATAAACAGGAGTCATTCCGTATATGAGAGCTCCGTCCTGCAGACTTCTGTCACGTTCAGGCGATGTTTTTTCCACCTCAACACCTATTCCCTTGTCTGCATCTTTTATGACTTCGGGCACCGCAAACGCATCTGCCGGCGTCATCAGATGCAGCAGAATAAATGCAGAAAACATAAACATGATATATGCATAAATTCTTTTATTATTCATGTGGATCAAAGTTCTTATTCACAGGCGCGGATTACCGGATAATCGTATTGCACTTCTATTGTTATCTTATTAAGTTCCCGCTCATTAATATCCTTACAGATTCTTCCTGCGGTATATGAAATAGACTGATATGCTGCCGAGCAATGCCAGCCATGCGAAGAGTACTGCAAAACCTGCTGCATCCGGAGCTTCACCGCCTGAAATGCTTCTTATCATGCCGCTGGCCTGCGAAAGCGGCAGTATCTCAATGATCTGTCTGAATCCATCGGGCATTTCTTCTGTTGAAAAGAATGTGTTGCACAGGAATGACATCGGCATGATTATGTAAGTGTTGAATCTCGGCGCATCCGAATATGTCTTTGCAAGGAATGACAATACAAGAGCCAGAGTTGCAAAGACTGCCCCGTTCAGCAGCATCACTGCAAATGACAGGCCGTTAAAAATGAGTCCTTTCCTTACCGGTATCGTCAGAACCAGTATAACGCAGGCCGCATATAGTCCCCGGAGACTGCCGCCGATGATTTGTCCCAGTATAAACTGCCACAGAGGCGTCGGCGACACCATTACCTGATCGAGTGCCTTCTCATAAAGGCGCTGTACACTCATGCTCTGGGCTATAGCGCCGAAGCTTCCGGTCATGGTGACCATAGCGACCAGCCCCGGCACCAGGAAGTGTATATACGGTTCTCCATGCGATGTAGTGCGTATGCCCAGTCCGAAGATTATCAGGTACATCAAAGGAGAGATCATCGCTGCGACTGTGATCTTGTAAAAGTCTCTTCTGAATTCGACCCATTTCTCCCAGAGTACTGTAATTATCCCCATTTTTTGATTCCCGGCTGTCTGATCCTGCTCAGTTGTTTGCGATCAGGCAATCTGCATATATTGTTTATTCTTTGGTTCAGTGAAGTGCTTCATGCGCTCAATATCAGCGCTCGGCTATTCTCTTGCCGGCACATTCGATGAAAACATCCTCCAGTGTAGTCTGTCTCATCGCCGAGTCGGAGCCTGCATGTTCCAGATATCTGATAGCATCATCTCTGTCCTTAAAGTGCGTGCTGATCATTCCCTCCTGTCCTGTTTCGTCGACTGTAAATTCACCCAGCTCTCTGATAAGAGCTTTCGGGGAATCCAGTTTCTGAAGCTGTCCCCGGTTGATCATTGCCACCCTGTCGCAGAGGGCTTCTGCCTCTTCTATATAGTGAGTCGTGAGCAATACTGTCATATTGCTGTTATTGACCTGACGCAGCAGATTCCACATCCGGCGGCGCGACAGCGCGTCCATGCCCGCTGTCGGCTCATCGAGCAGCAGTATCTCAGGCTCGATGAGAAGCGCACGACATATCATAAGCTTGCGCTTCATGCCGCCGGAAAGATGCCTGACCGTCCTTCTCCTGTAATCCGAAAGGCCGGCAAACTCGAGCAGTTCGCGCGATTTTTCCTTTATTTGCTTCTTCGGAATATAATATAAGCGTCCCTGATATTCCATGACTTCATTCATTGTCATATCCTGGCGCATAGAATATTCCTGTGTGATGACTGCAAGCTTGCGTTTTTGCTCAGTTGCCGCCCTCGTCAGTCTCACACCGTCAATATATATCTCTCCTGCCGTCGGCAGCAGAACGGTAGAAAGCATACTAATTGTTGTAGTCTTTCCGGCTCCGTTTGGTCCGAGCAGCCCAAAGAATTCTCCGGTCTCTATCGTAAAAGAGAGACCGTCAACAGCTGTGAAATCGCCGAAATTCTTTTTAAGCCCTTTTAGTTCTATCATATTGCCGCCTGCACTTAATCACTTTTCCAGTTCTATTTTTTTATTTTCTTTTGCGATTATGAGCGAGAGATAACCGGCATCATCGGGTATCTCATCAAGCGACCTGTATTTCTTTTCCGTTTCCATACTGCAGTTCTCGACAGCCTGAACATCGAGGTCTGTATAGGACAGCATATCCTTGACATCACGCATTTTGCTGGCTGATTTCATCAGGACATAATTGCCGGGCCAGCTGAGAGAACCTTTTTCTGTATTGTGAAGAGCGGGTATGACATGCAGCGGTTCATTCCACTCAGTCAGGGAAATATTGAGGCTTGCCGCAGCAGCACAGAACGATGTGATTCCCGGCACAAGTTCGGTCTCATAACCATCAGCCTCAAGCAGATGCTGTATATAACTGAAGGTACAGTAAATAGTGGAATCGCCCAGAGTGATAAATACTACGTTCCTTCCCTCATCAAGGTATTTCTCAATGGTGTCCGCAGCCTCTCTGTGACTCTTTCTGATAAGCTCCGCATCCCTTACCATAGGCATATAAACAGGAACAAGCTCCTTGTCAGCGATCTCAGGCACAGCTCCTGCAGCTATGCGATACGCTACCGCTTCTTCCGCAACCTTGCCGGGAACTGCGATTACATCGTTTTCCCTTATGAGCCTGCACGCCTTTATCGTCATCAGCTCAGGATCCCCCGGCCCGACTCCCACGCCATATGCTATTCCCTTTTTAACATCCATTATTTCATCCGGCCTTTCTTATTCTATCTGCATTATCTCTATTCCGCATCGAATACTCAGGATTTCGGTTTCCAGGCAGCAAGCGAATCCCGAGCTGCAAGTCAATTATCGTATCCGCCGCCCTGGAGGCGGGGGACATCCGGTGTCTGTTATTCTCCTTTGTATGCGGCTTCGAGCCTCTGAACCAGGGAGTCGAGAGTTGCCTGTTCTGATACAAACACTTTCATTCCGTATTTTTCTGCTTCCGCTGCTGTCATTCTGCCTATACATACTGCGGATATCTTTGAATGATCCATTTCAGGATATGCACTGACAAAGCCTCTCACAGTCGACGCGCTTGTGAACATTGCGTAAGTTCCGGCCTGATCGAATGCACTGTCAGCATCGAACCAGGAGGAACTGCGATACACTGTATCATAAGTCGCTATATCGTCAACGATAACTCCGTCTGCTTTAGATAATTCTTCTGTAAGCTCCGGATTTCCTATCGCAGCTCTCGGTATCAGCACCCGGTCACCTTTAGAGAGCAGATCTCTCAGCTCACAGCCAAGAGTCCTGCCGTCATAGACCGAAGGTATCATATCAGCTTTTATCCCATGTCTGAGAAGTTCCCTTTCGCTGCCTCTGCCTATCGCAGCAATACGGCATCCGGCAAGAGCTCTGGAATCGCCGATCCGCATAAGTTCGTCAAAGAACACCCTTACCCCGCTCGGGCTGGTAAACACAAGCCAGCTGTAATAAGCTTCCGCAAGACGTCCTATCGCATTACTCAACTCTGTATTGTCGCTGACAGGCTCAATACTGATGGCAGGAAGCTCGATTACCTCGGCGCCCTTCTCTTTCAGCATGGATGCAAGCCCCGAAGCCAGCTCTTTAGGCCGCGTGACCACAGCACGGACTCCGAAGAGCGGAAGATTCCCGGTCCATCCTAAACTGCTGCTAAGCGCGGCGACATCGCCGACTACTATGACTGAAGGCGCTGCGGCATTATTGTCCGCTGCAGTCTTTTCAAGTTCTCCGAGAGTCGAAAGCAATACTCTCTGGGCAGCTCCTGTGCCTTTTTCGATGATGGCAGCAGGCATATCAGAGCGCATTCCCGCTTCAAGCAATCCTCTTGTGATAAGCCCGATAGTGGAAATACCCATCATGAAAACAAGTGTCCCTCCTGTTCCTGAGAGGGACTCAAAATCTATGTCAAGTTCTCCGTTCCTGCGCCTGTGTCCGGTCACGACGGACACGCTCTGGCAATAGTCTCTGTGAGTTACCGGGATCCCTGCATATGCGGGAGCCGCAAAGGCACTCGTAACACCGGGCACTATCTCATATGGAATGTCGTTTTCTCTGAGAAGTTCAAGTTCTTCGCCGCCTCTGCCAAACAGGAACGGATCACCGCCCTTTAGTCTCACTACTTTTTTGCCCTCAAGCGCCTTTTCCAGAAGTATACTGTTGATCTCTTCCTGTTTAAGAGTATGCGCGCCGGATCTTTTGCCGGCATAAATCAGTTCTGCATGCTCGGGCATCATCGAAAGAACGCCTCCTCCAACCAATGCATCATATATGATGACATCTGCCTTTTGAAGGACTTCTCTGCCTTTAAGTGTAAACAGTCCCGCATCTCCCGGGCCGGCGCCTGCAAGCCAGACTTTCCCGCTTCTTTTTTTATTATCGTCGTTTAACATATTCATTCAAAATGTATATTGATATGCACTATTATCATTATGCGCATTACGCTCTATCTTTTTTCATCTGTGAAGCTTCACACGACTGAAGTCACGAGCGTGCGGCGGCGATTTTTGTGAAGCAGCACTTCTGCAAGCTCTCTTCCGAGTAATTCCGCATCTTCAGTACTGCTGATGCTGCCGCAGAGTTCTTCTGTATCCATCCGGCCGCTTAAAGGATCGACTCTGAATCCCCTGATGTGCAGCTTCCCGCCTTCAAGCCATGAATAAGCTGTATCAGGTGAGCCGCAGTCTGCCCCGACCGTCTTTATAAATGCCCTCTCCGAAGCAGCGGAAAGCTCTGATTCTCTGCTGTTCACAGAATCAGCCAGCATTCCGGCAAGCTCTGTGTTATCAGATCTTGTCTGTATCCCGAGTATCCCCTGGCATGAAGCAGGTATCATTTCCTCAGGGCTGAAATACCTGCTTATCCTGTCTTCAAGACCGAGTCTGATAAGCCCTGCAGCCGCCATTATAAGACCTGAGTACTGCCCTTCATCAAGCTTTCTGAGTCTCGTCTCTACATTGCCTCTGACAGCCGCCGTTTCAGTATCCGGAGAAAGCGCCCTGAACTGCAGAGAACGTCTTAGACTCGATGTCCCGACCGGGAGCGAGTTATCTATCGAAGCACTGCCCTTAGGAAGTATCAGTACATCCCTCGGATCCTCCCTGACCGAAAATGCTGCAAGAGGAAGACCTTCGGGAATATCTTTCGGAAGATCCTTTAGACTGTGCACAGTTATGTCTACAGCTCCGGATCGAAGAGCTTCGTCCAGTTCCCTTACGAAAAGGCCCTTTCCCCCGATCTGATCAAGGGTCTTATCAAGTATCCTGTCGCCTGTGGTCTTCATCGTAACGAGCTCTGTCTGTATGCCGGGGCATGCCTCCTCTATCCGATCCATAACGAGCTCTGACTGTATTACAGCGAGTCTGCTTGCCCTGCTGCCGACACGAATTATTCTTTTTTTATCATCAAAACCGCTTATATGTCCCTCTGAACTATTCCGCATTACTATTATGATATCCTGATACTCTGTTTCTTATATTATAGCGTTATCCTATCCTGCCCTCTTTAATAAATCCGGCAAGTTCCTCGGCAAAATATGTTTCATACAGCTGAGCGCCTGCACGGAATGCTCCTGCAGCCATTTCGCACACTATCGACGGCTCATCTATCCATCCTTTTGCTGCAGCTGCCTTTACCATGGCATATTCACCGCTTACACTGTATGTCGCTACAGGAATATCAGTTGCATCACTGACTTCGCGTATCATGTCGAGATATGACATTGCAGGCTTGACCATTATAATGTCCGCACCCTCTTCGACATCCATGAGTGCTTCCTTCAGACCTTCTCTCCTGTTGTGATAGTCCATCTGATAACTTCTTCTGTCTCCGAATGACGGAGCTGAACCGGCGGCCTCGCGGAAAGGTCCGTAAAATGACGATGCGTATTTTACCGCATATGACATAACGGGTGTATTGCTGAACCCGTTTGAGTCAAGAGCTTCCCTTATTGCTCTTACCCGTCCATCCATCATGTCCGATGGCGCTACCATATCCGCTCCGGCCAAAGCCTGTGACACGGCTGTTCTCTGCAGCAGTTCAAGTGTTCTGTCGTTATCCACATCAAGTCTGCCGCAGCATTCGCATACCACTCCGCAGTGTCCGTGCGAAGTATATTCACACAGGCATACATCAGTGATGACGAACATCTCCGGATAATGCGCTTTGATGTGTGATACAGCTCTCTGCACTATACCGTCCTCTGCATATGCCTGTGTGCCGAATTCGTCCTTGTTTTCAGGTATGCCAAAGAGCATTATGCTCCCGACACCTGCATTCAGTAATTTCTCTATCTTTTCATCTGTCCGGTCTACAGTGTATCTGTACTGTCCCGGCAATGCTTCTATCTCTTCTGTCCTCCCTTTTCCGTCCGTCACGAACATCGGATAGATGAGTGACGAAGCGTCCATTCTGGTCTCCCTGACCATCCTGCGCAGATTCTGCGTTGTGCGCAGTCTGCGCGGCCTGTTTGTGATCTGCATTTAGCGTCCTCTCAATACTTTGTTATTTGCCGCAAGTCAGTTTTGTAAGACCTGCGCCATACAATAATACACCTTATCATATTAAAATGCTTTGATGCTATTCAAAATATCGATATGCCAAATACATAAGTGACTTTGTCGTTTCGGGATCTGCATGCGAAAATTATCTATCATTCTTATGTGCTTCAAAATTCTCTCTTATCGGTGCCAGCGCATCCTCTTCTTCAAATACCGCCTTCATCGCTCCTGCCGACTGCGCACTTCTCATTTTAGCCACAGCTTTGGAGACCACTGAGAAATTCAGTGCCGTTCCATGTCCGTCATGCTGATATGTCGCTGCGCGGCTCTCGCTTATTCCGAATCTGGCCGCCTCACCGGCAGCATCGATATTGGCTCCCAGAAATATGAATTCCCAGTTATACTTTTCTTTCTGCCGTTCTATCAGGCGGCGGACCTCATCATAATCATAGATCCGGCTCGCATTCTCCATGCCGTCTGTAGTTATAACAAAAATTGTCTTTTCCGGCACATCCTCTTCTCTTGCATATTTGTGGATATTCGCTATGTGTCTGATCGATCCTCCGACAGCATCCAGGAGCGCAGTGCATCCGCGCACATAATACTGTTTATCGGTCATTGGCTCTATACGGCTGATATCTACTCTGTCATAGACCACTTCAGACACATTGTCGAAAAGTACCGTCGAGACATAAACTTCGCCTTCTTCTTTCTTTTGTTTTTCGATCATGCTGTTGAATCCGCCGATAGTATCAGCCTCCAGGCCGCTCATCGATCCGCTTCTGTCGAGTATCATTACAAGTTCCGTAAGTCCTTTTTTCATGGCTGTTCCCTCCCTCGATTAGTATGTTTTATCTTCGTATATCTGTTTGTTGTCTGACCCGGTGTTTCAGGCTGACTATAAGATACACTAATCGGGAAGGGAATATGTCGCCGGGCAAGCGACAAATTAACGGATTCTCAGCAGCCGAGCAGAGGCTGGTCGTATTCATACAATATCGCGTTGACATCGAGAATGTCATGTATTTTATTTATTATGCAGTATTTGACTATAAGATCGGCCTTGCTGCTAGGCGACAGCGCCAGTCCGGCGCGACCGAGAAGATCCGTCGTTTCGTCCAGATTCAGACCCAGCGCGATTGCAAGCGCAAGTACTGTAGCTTTAGACGGTTTATAGTTTATGTTGCATCTGATCTTTGAAAACAGACGGCGGTCGAGATTAGCCTTTGTATACACCTGCGCATCAGTCATGCCCTTTGAATCGATAATGCTGAGCAGTTTCTCCTGAAAGGTCTGTCCGAGGCCGGCGAAAATGTCTTCTATCCGGTTCGCATACTGCACCGGTGTTTCTGCTGCAAGCAAATCATCATTGCAGGACGACGATTCATATCTTATTTCATTTGAAGACAAATATGGTAAATCTTCATATTCCTCCGGGGATTGCTTCTGGCTTTTCCCGGGTTTCCGGCTGCCTTCCGAAAAAATCCTTTCTCTGAGTGTCGGGCGTCTGCGTGTCGCAGTCTTTTCTTTTGCAAAATCTGTCTCAGCCCAAAGATCATTCTCATCATGATACTGCGCCGAACGAACGGATCCATCCATGTCCGGCGCACTGTAAGCAACGCCGGATGCATTTCTGCTTTCGTCATCAAACCGATCGAAGCCGGACAGATCTATCCATTCACGGTCCAGGAAGCTGCGGACATCATTCAGCAGCTCTCTTGAAATATTATTGCGTTTATTGAGTCTGTACTGCCCGTATGCATCGCAGTCATTCATATAACAGACACCGGGAGCTTTGCTCCTGGTTGAATACGGGACGAGTGATTTCTCCATTATGATCCCTTCACGTTCCCCGATGGGAAGTTCATACTTCTCCGCCTCTCCGTTCCAGCGGAATCCGGCGGAATAATAGCATTTGACAGCTTTTTCATTTGCGGTGAATACGGACACAGATGCTGTTTCTGCATTCAGCACTGACGCAGCATAAACACATGCTGCATCAAGCATTTCAGTGGCCATCCCCCTTCGTCTGAACTCCGGATCGATTATGACAAAACCGAAGCGAATTGCGGAATTATCGTTTTCTTCCGGATATCTGATTGCAATATGCCCGATCGGTTCATCAGTATTATCAACAAATGTGAACGGCATAAAGCGTTCATTTTTCATCGCAGTAAGATGATGCGCAGTAAGATCATCGGCTGTAAACGGATACTTTCCGATCCGGTTCGCAGACCATTCGTACAAAGCATTTTCGCTGTTTACCCAGCGGCATATCGCCACAGCATCATCCGGGCGGAATTCACGTAATTTCATTTGTTTCATCTTCTTCATAGATTTCTGTTCAGCTATTCTTTTCCAGTCGTTTCTTCAGCTTTTCCACTAATTCGATGTCCGACGGAAGCCATTTTACCGACAGGATGTCATCTGCGCAGAGCCAGCGGGCAGCTTCGTGCTCAACCAGCTCCATCCCGTCCGAAAGCATTTCGCATAGATAGCACTGCATTATCATGTGAAATTTCGGATAATCATATTCGATGGTACAGATCAGCTCGCCGATTCTTATCTCTGCCCGAAGCTCCTCACGGATCTCACGCTTCAGCGCTTCTTCGGGGGTCTCTCCCGCTTCGATCTTGCCTCCGGGAAACTCCCACCAGTCTCTGTAATCGCCATATCCTCTCTGTGCAGCGAAAATGCGGCCGTCTTTTTCAATTACTGCCGCGACAACATGTTTTGTTTCCATATGTGCTCCTTTAGTAACAGATGTGCTGTGCCAGCGGTATCCCCGTCCGGCGAGCGTATTCTGCGGCAAACGAGCCTTCTTTCGCGATGATCGTCAGATCAGGGCAGCTCAGAAATGATTCCTCGCAGATGTCCGTTACGCTGTCCGGTATCTCAAGCACGCGGAGGCTTCTGCAGTCTCTGAAGGCCCATTCCCCTATACTTTCAAGCCCCTCGGGGATTCTTACCTCCCTCAGATTACAGCAGCCGGAAAAGACCTCTTTTTTCAGCCTGCGCATCTTATCATTCAGTATTACCCTTTCCAGATTAACGCAATTCGAAAAAGCTCCGACGCCGATTTCCACAACATCATCTTCAACGAAAAAATTTTTAAGTTCCGTATCTCCGGAATAGCAGTAGTTGCTTATTGTTTTATTCATTTCAACAGTCCCCCGTATCCCGTCTTTGCCGATATGATCAGCAATCACAAGCCTGATTATCGAACGCACGATTCTCCAAACACTGTTCTTCATACATTGTATATATTGTACTAAATCGCCGGCTCGATAGCCAGCAAACTTATCCGCCTGTCCGTGTGCTGTTCTTTTTTGGTTGCCCCCACTGATGCTCTCAGGAGCTGAAGCTCCCGGTGTCTGTAAATGCTTCCTCCGGATCATACGGCGTTGCCGTAAGGTCGGAAGCATTGATCTCCGGATGCTGAGCTCCTCCGATAAGTACGGCGTCGCTCGCTCCAATCAAGCGAGCTTGTTGGAGCTTTGCTCCTGGTTGAAAGTGAAATACTCTGCTTATCATCATGCGTTGCATCTTCTCTTCGCCGAATGCTGATTCCGATGTATTTCGCGCTCAGCATACCTTGGGATCGGCCAATGGCTGAATTTTAACCTTTTTGAGCGAACATCAAAAAGAGGGCCCGGCTTCGGTCCCTCAAATTGCCGTATCAGGAATCGGCAGTCAGCATCAGGCTAAGAAGCCACGGGTCTTTTTAGCCTGCATCCTGCAGCTTGAGCAGTCTCTTCTGCTCATACATGTAATGATCCGCTCTGTCGAATATCGTTTTGGTGCCTGCATCGTTTTCCGGCAGATACTCCGCGATTCCCGCTGACACTACAACACCTCCGTTCATGCTGTTCTCCATGACCAGATTGTTGAAAGCCTTCATGATTCTGTTTCTGTTTTTGAAATCATCGCCTTCGAGGACCGCAACAAACTCATCCCCGCCTATGCGGAACACCGGGCTGTGCTTGAAATGATTGCATATCATTTTGCATCCGTCCACGATATATTTATCACCGACCTCATGGCCTTTTGTATCGTTGATTTCCTTGAGTCCGTTGAGATCGAATACTGCGATTGCCATCCTGCTGACCTCACCGTTTTCTATGCGCGCATCCAGATCTTTCTCTTTTTCGATATATGCCAGTTTATTCTTTATCCCCGTAAGCGGATCGGTATGCGCAAGCTTCTGTGCGGAAATAATCTGCTGTGTCTGCTGCTTCTCGCGTTCGAGCAGTTCCTCAAGGTTCACAATATAATCGCTCAGTTCATCTTCGATCACAAAGGTATGCATCATACATATTCCAAGCATATATCCGGCCGTGTACAGCGGCATGATAGGAAACAACATTTCCATTGACAGCAGGATTACCATAACTATGCCGAATGAGCCGATCGTATTGTATCTTCTCCTTTTTGCATTGTCGTTCGTGCGGGAGCTCCTTAAAAGCGTATAGACTGCAGTCAGGAAAAACAGCACTATCTGAAACATAACAGATGTATAGCGCGCGACACCCGGATGATATATCCCGTTTTCATCAAACCAGAAAAACACCGGCTTCATAAAGTTGACCGTCAGCATTATAAGCTGGAATGCGAATATCCAGTTTCCGGCGTATATGAGTATCCTGCCGTAAATATCGTCTTGCTCCAGATAAACTATTACATATTTGATCCAGCATACTATCGCCAGCGCCATTGCTATGAATTCGGCTACCGTATCAATATACTGAAACTGTATCAGCCTGAATTGTCTGAAAATTCCCCACAGCACATCCGTAGCAAAATACGCAAGCACAGCAATAAGGAACACCCTGTAATAGTGATGCGCCTGACTTTCGTTTTCCGGATCTCTGTGAAAGAGAATCTCATTATTGATGATTATCAGCACTGCGGATGCCAGTACTGCTATGACCGCGTAATTCATCGTTTTGTCTGAAATGATGCTGTTTCTGATTAATACTGTAGTAATTTGTCCGTTGTAACCAACTTATTTAAATAATAACTCAGCGCAGCAATCGTGACAAGATATTAACGCAATTTTGAACACTTTAATAAGCAAACATTTCGGAATATTGTATGCAGTCATATCCTAGCATACAAGGATTGTCATGCGGCCGGTTTCCCCGATTCAGTATTACAATTCAGGGGGATATCCGGCTTCGCAAAACGTACTTGTAACAGCCGTGAATTATGACTCAGCGTCAGGCGGCGCGAAAGATGCGCACATTGTCTTGGAAGAGTATTCGGCATGGTAGTATAATGAGCTTGTATTATCGGCATATCTGAGAACGTCAACTACCCCCGCTTAGATGCTGATGCATCTTGAAGCGGGGGCTTGAAAGAGCCTTCGTTTCAAGATCTCAGTCATCCGAAAAGGAGTAGTTGAGCA
>CACYHR010000037.1 GCA_902774265.1 uncultured Eubacteriales bacterium | reverse complement strand
CCTTCATTGAAAATATCTTTACTCATGTCCTTTGCTCTCAGCAGATCTTCGACTTCACATAGTTTTTGACAACCATAGCGGTCTCTTGATTCATGTACAAAGAAACTACAAGATCTTCGAGTTCCTCCCGGCTCACGACCTCACCCTGTATCTGAGGATCATTACATCCTATATATATTTCGAATTCAGTGGTCTTTTTCAATCCAATCGGCCTCATGCAAGTATTCCATATCTGCACTCAGTTCTTGATGTGATGGAACAGGAAAAACATGTCGTTTTTCATTATAACAGAATAATACCTATATTTGTCTTTCCTCTTTCACCTTTTTACTAGAAATTCCATGCCTAGTCTCTTTAGGGGAGCCCATCGGGGTAAATCCCCGACAAAAAGAATGACCTGCACAAGCAGGGCATATGGCGGAGAGAGGGGGATTTGAAGATTTCAGCAAGTCTGGAAACGTTGAAAAATCAAGGAAGGAGTGACGTCCCTCTTCCAGTGTATCCATAAGTGTATCCAAGTTTCAAAC
The DNA here is from genome assembly GCA_902774265.1 of uncultured Eubacteriales bacterium. Taxonomy (GTDB): domain Bacteria; phylum Bacillota; class Clostridia; order Peptostreptococcales; family Anaerovoracaceae; genus Crickella. The sequence goes on along the minus strand of CACYHR010000037.1, from coordinate 17,414 downwards.
CATTCTAACCATTTGTCATATGACAGTTTGACTTGTTTGTACAATCAATACAAACTATTTCAGTACTCGCCATGGGCTGATATCACAGCCTTCAACCTCAGATTATTATCGAACACATCCTCGCTTTGGCCATTCATTTCCAATAAACTTTGTACACACCATTCAGGATCCTGGGTATGAAATGAGTAATACACATCGTTTAACTGCTTATAAGGGAAAAGATTCATAACAAACTTTGTTGTAACTTCCCTTGTATAGGAAAGATATCTATACATATACCCCATCCAAAACATTGCACTTCTAGAATATTTTATTTTGCCGTAATTAGATTCTCCAAATTGATTTTGAATACTTTGTATTCCTTCATTTACGTCCAATGTTAAAGAAGTTACATCATTCATATCCAAGCTCTTTAGAAAATCCGAGTGCAAAAATCTCCTAAGAAAAATCGCCGTAGAACAACCTAATTCTGTTGATTTTTCAAACAGTTTTCCTTGATATTCGGCTAATAGCAGGCCATTATAATCAAATTCTTTCATTTCAATAACTCCTCAATGAACAGCCCATTTTTAAATTCTCTTTTTGCCAGTTTAAGCTTTGTATCTATCTCATAGCCTCTCTCTATCGATGATTTCCTGCAATCCTCTCGTTCCGGGCGAGACAAATAATACCTTTCTATAGGAATACAGGTCTTTAATGCCTTCTCAGTTTTTATTATGTATTGAAGTCCTAAACTAGAGGCCGACAACGAATGCAGGGCAACATCTGCATTGATTTCTCCCTCTGCAAATTGAGACATTACGTAAAACATCTTGTTATCCGCAATTGGTGCAATCACTATATCGGCATCTTCTATTTTCTGTACAATTTGCTTTACCATACTGCTTTTGGCATATTCTTTTATCGTTCCCCTGTAAAAACAAATTGCTATCATCCAGTCCAGTGAACAATCAAATTCAATTATCTTTAGTCCATCAAGTGAATACCTAAATGAATACACCGAAGCCTTATCATATTCACATACAAATGATAAGGCCTGGTTGTATGTTTGACCTAAATAAAAACCATTTCCGAAATCGCAATTATTTCTCGATCCGGAGACCTTCAGCTCGGAAAGGCCATATTTAGAGCCATGGAACAATACATTCCCATATTTTTCCTTAATTAGTTCTTCCTTAACAGAATTGAGCCGATATTTCTTTTCGTATATATATGAATAAAGCTTTTCACAGACTTCGTTAGTTGCATTGCCGTTTTTATCTATCGAATCAAGCGTCGATCTCGAGATTTTGGTCGATTCTGACAGTTCAAGTTTGTTTATTCCTTCTGCTTCGAGAATAAAGCCTATATCCTCTCTGATTTTGTAATCACAATTAATGTTCATCTTTTGCACATCTCCTTTAGTTGTATTATACTCGAAAACAAACTTGTTTGTACAGAGTATGCAAACAAGTTTTCATGTCTTCCCAAGCATATCGATAATCAGCCTATATAGCTAAACTTGGACACAGTAAAGGACACTTTTAGGGCATCTGAGGAGCATGAAAATACGCCGAAGTCTGATTTCTTCAACGTTCAGTGAAAAACTGTAGAATTCTACACTTTTTCTGATTTGATAGTGCGCAAAAAAAGAGCCCTGCGTTAGCAGGGCATTAATGGCGGAGAGAGGGGGATTTGAACGGCAAGCACGTTTTAAAAGCGTTGCAATTACTGGCGTTCAGCACCCTATAATCAACGTGTAATCAAAAGTGTAATCATTCGTTAAACAACAAATCAGTAGAAAGGAGGAATATTCCGGTTATTATACCTTCCATGTCGCTTGCCCATGAATATGAGCTCATGTACTCACCCCTGTACAGATTTACCGCATCTGCATCACCTTCAAGGAAGCGGTACAGATCGCACGACACTTTCTCCGGCAGTATCCTCATACGGCCGCCCTTCATCTCAAAGATATCCTCTATCCCGTATTCTCTCAAAGTCTCTCTCATCGAGCGGATTATCGCATCGAACTGCTTCTGCATCGGACGATCATACTGCCGGTCCTCATAGATCCTTGCAAATGCATCGGATCGTGAGATGCTTGCGCCATGTCTGTCGACGAGTACCGCGAGCAGTTCCTTGCATTTCCTTTGTTTGAACGTGACCATCCCGCCGCCGACAAATACTTCAAAGTCGCCGAAGGTCCTTACCACGACACGGTCTTCATCCTTCATGTGATCCGTGCTGATGGCATATTCTATCTCTGCGGCCAGCTCGCCCTCTGTCACCGGCTTCATCAGGTATCCCGACGCCCTAAGCTTAAAGGCATCAACCGCATACTGACTGTAGCCTGTCAGGAAGATTATCTTTGTTGCAGGGCAGATCGTCCTGATCTTTGCGGCAAGCTGAAGACCGCTCATCTCCGGCATATCTATGTCCAGTATCGCGACATCGGCGCTGTTTTGTGTGAACCATTCGAGAACTTCCCCGGCACCGGTCATAGCCATCGCCTCATCCACATACGGAAGCCCGGCGCACACCGCTGCTGTGTTCTTTGCGATCAGAGCTTCATCATCAACACAAACTATCCTCACGCCTTCACCTCCTCCGGTATCCGGATCACTACTCTGGTACCGTTGCCCGGCTCAGTCTGTACATCAACGCTGCCACTGCATATCTTCACGATACGTTCAGTCACATTCCGTATCCCAAGATGCAGGCCATTCCTGTTATTGACCTCATCCTTGTCAAAGCCTTTTCCGTTGTCTTCTATGACTATCTCATGGAAGTGACCGTCTTTTCTGCTGCTGATCCTGACCACACCCTCTTCGCATATCCTCACCCCGTGGCGGATCGCATTCTCTACTATAGGCTGTACAGTCAGCGCAGGGATCGTGAAATCATGATCCTGCAGATCAGTCTCGACACGGATATTAGGAAACCTCACCATCTCTATATCCGCATAATTGAGCGTATGCTCCATCTCCTTGTCGAAGGGTATCCTTATATCCTGCTCGAGCGACTCGATATTCTGCCTCAGATATTTCCCGAATTTGCCCGTTATCTTTGCCGCCTCCTCCGGGTCAGTGCTGCACAGAGCCTGCACAGTGGCAAGAGTATTGAACAGGAAGTGCGGCTGCATCTGGCTCATCATTATCTGCAGGCGCTGCTGAGCCTTCATATCTTCCTCGTGCGCTCTCGCGAACTGAAGGTGCAGCCAGATATACGAGAACAGGCTGCTTATAACGATCGCGATAGTCAGAAATGTGATCGGTCTGTCCATCTTGTCCCTGTAATCCAGATATGTACCTGCTATAATCATCAGGACATTGAATACAGGCATGAGCATCTCGGTCTTTCCTGCATTCCTGAATGTATCAAATGTCAGGTACAGGAAATAAAGGAGAAGTATCAGGCTCAACACATGGCAGCACTTGCCCAGAGGACCGCTCTGCCATATATTGTCCGATGTGATATAAAAGCAAATTTCAGAAAAGAAAGAGGTAGAATATATCACCGCATTGACAGCTGCCACCACCCATGCCCATGTATAACGCCGGCCGGGGTCGATGACGTAGAAAAACAGGATTATGACAACAGGCCGCAGAGAATATCCGATCACCGCAACAAGCGTCCGCAGCCGGATCACAGCCGGCCCGGCTGCAGAGTAACCAAGAACGGAATCGGCATAATTCTGCACGATAAGGCAGGCACACATCAAAGTTATAACAAGCATGACCCGCCTGTGCTTTCTGCTGATATACGGATCATACATGACCGTTGCCGCCAGCCCTATAAGCATGGCGGCAATCAGTATGATATATGGGATGCCTGCCTGGATCATATTCTGCATTCTGTCTTCTCCACGTACTCTATTTAATCCGGGTTTTGCGTTTTCGGATGATCACTGCCTCAGCCAGTCCGAGCAGCGAGCCAAGCAGCATCAGCATCCAAAGAACAGGATCGTTTTCATCACCGGTCTTTGCACTCGGTGTATCCGGTTTATCAGGTTTATCAGGTTTATCAGGTTTATCAGGATCGCCCGGTTTGGCATTCTTTTTCCACTGCGCCGTAAATACATGGTCTTCTGTTACCGTGTATTTGTCCCCCGGATGATACTCACTGCCCTTCCAGTACAGGAACTTATACCCTTTTCTGGCCGGAGCCTCGTGTATGGAAATCTTCGTTCCCGCCTGATAGTGTTTGACGATGTCTGCCGTACTCCCGTTGTACTTACCACCGTTCAGCTTGTAGGTGATCGTATACCAAGGAGTATGGGTGTTAGTGATAGTATAGCCCTTCTTTGCATCTCCGGATATAGCCACAGCGTATGTTTTCGCGCTGTCTTTTCCGGTGACCACAGAAGTCTTCACCTCTTCAACAGTGTACTCGATGTCTTTACCGGCAGCCTTCGCATTGAGATCATCGAACGAGCCGCTCCACTCGTTATCCTCATTGAGATCAAGTGTCATGCCGGTATCCTCACCGTCCGCGAGCAGTTTTACTGTCACGCTGTCAGGACGTATGCCGTCCTGATCATCCGCGTCATCCCAGACCTTGTTGACATAGACCTGCGTCTTGTCAGGCGTGTGTTTATTTGTAACATCCATGCCGCTTATGGCCGAAGTGTAGTCTTTCACTACATCTTCAGTGACTGTGTAGATGATCTCGCGTCCCGAAGAATTCTTCGGGACATCCTTGAACTCCCACTTCCAGCTGTTCAGAGCTGTCACGATCTTAGAATCAACTTCTCTTCCGTCAGCCTTCAGGCGTACTGTTATGAACAGAGGTCTGACTCCGTCATTGTTGTCTTCATCGTCCCAGGTCTTTTTGCCGCTGAGAGTGATAGTTTCGGAATCATGGGTATTCGTCAGAGTAAAGTCATATCCATTCTTCGTAACTTTTGAAGAATATCCTTCTACCGGTTCCTCCTCTACTGTGTATTCGACGAGCTTGCCCTTATCATAATACTTATAGCAGTCTCTTACATTGGTCCACTCCCAGTTGTTTTCGGCCTTAGCTTCAATCTCAAAATCTCTGAGCTCACCGTTTGCGTACAGGTATATCCTGACCTTGTCCGGACGCATTCCGTCCTGATTATTATTATCATTCCATACCTTGGTTCCTGTGATCTTTACAGTTTCCGGCTCATGATAGTCGACGATGATGTGCGTATTTTTGAACTCGCCGGTTCCATCCCACTCCCACCATCTGATGTATCCATCCGGTAGTGTCTCTTCTATGGCATACTCGATCTCAATGGATTCCTCACCGACCTTTTCATACTTGTCCAGGCCACTGACTGTTCCTATCCATCCGTTGTCATCATTGAGAGTCAGAGTTTTTCCTGTGGATTTTTTTGTGCCGTCTGCATTCACCTTGTATACAGTGATTATCGTGTTCTTCGGCCGCTTGCCGTCACGGTCTTCATCATCAAGCCACCATTTGTAGACTGTCACCTGAGTTTCTTCAGGAGTGTATGAGTTGGTGATGTTCATGCCGTTTATCTCAGATGTATAACCTTCTATGTAGTCCTCGCTCAGAGTGTATCTGATTTCCTTGCCGTCACTGTACTTCGGCAGATCGTCAAAGGTCCACTTCCACTCATCAGCTGACGTTACAGTCTTTGCATCGACAACAGTAGGAATACCTCCTTCATTTGTCCAGAGGCGCACAGTAATGCTCTCAGGTCTCTTACTGTCCTGATTATTATCGTCATTCCAGGTCTTACTGCCGGACAGTGATATCGTCTCCGGTGTATGGATGTTGACGATCGTAAAACCTGCATCAGCGTCGCCTGTAACAGCATTCCTGTATGTTCCCGGACCGTCTTTGCCCGTGATCACAGAGGTCTTCTCCTCTTCGACTGTGTAGATGATCTTTTTACCCCTGCTATTAAGGTCAAGGCCGTCAAACGTACCTGCCCATCCGTTTGCCTCAGTGAGCCTGATCTCTCTTCCGCTGTCCTCTCCGTCTGCAAGCAGCCTGACTGTGACGCCGTCAGGACGTATATGATCGCGGTTATTGTCATCAGACCATCTCTTGCTGACTTTCACCTGAGTCTTGTCAGGCGCATGAGTATTGGTCACGGTGAATCCGTCCGTCATATTTCCGCTGATGTTACTTGTGTATCCTTCTATCTTATCCTCGGAAACAGTGTAGCTGATCTGCTTTCCTGCTTTAAACACCGGAAGATTACTGAACGTCCACTTCCAGCCATCCTGCCCTGTTACTGATTTGGAGTCAACTTCAACACCATCAGCCATCAGCCTGTATACTATCTTCTCAGGGCGCGCTCCGTCCTGATCATCGTTATCGTCCCAGACTTTGCTGACATCGATCGATCTTGAAGCAGGATCATGGAAATTATAAATCTGATATCCGTTTTCGGCACTGCCCCGGATCTCGCTCTGATAGCCGCCCACGGCATCCTCTGTTACCGTGTACCTGATGTCCTTTCCATCTTTCATCTTAGCCAGACCATCGAAGGATGACTGCCACTGGTTGGCCTCGGAAAGCTCCACTGTCTTGCCGCTGTCTGTTCCGTCAGCAAAGAGGCGTACAACTACACTGGCAGGACGCATGCCATCCTGGTTATCATTATCGGTCCAGATCTTCTGCACCTTTACCTGCGTCTCCTGCGGCGTATATGAGTTTGTGACGGTATATCCGAAGTCATCATTACCTGTTATGGCTGTCGTATAGCCCTCAACGGTATCCTCACTTATGGAGTAAGTGATCTTCTTACCGCCGCTGTTTACGTCAACTCCCTCGAAGCTTTCCTTCCAGCCGTTATCTTCTGTAAGCTCTCTGGCTGTTACTTCTCGTCCGTTGGCCATGAGTCGCACAACAATCAAACCAGGCCGTTTACCATCCTGATTATTATTATCATCCCAGACCTTCCTGACGTTTATAGTCTTTGTCTGAAGCTCGGTCAAATTGAAAATCACATATCCGCTCTCTGCATTGCCCCACAGCGACATCCTGTAACCCGGCACGGGATCCTCTGTTACTGAATAGCTGATATCCCTGCCGTTCTTCTTACGGTTGATATCGTCGAAGCTGCCCATCCAGTTATTGTCTTCAGAGAGTATCAGAGTCTTTCGTGTATCTTCTCCATCAGCCAGCAGATGCACTGTAATGGTCTCAGGACGCTTTCCGTCCTGATTATCAGCGTCAAGCCATAATTTGAATACCTGCACCTGAGTCTTGCCAGGGTTATGCTTGTTGGAAACTGTAAAGCCTGTCTCCGCATCACCGCTAACTGAAGTCGTGTAGTTTTCGACTGCATCCTCAGTAACAGCGTAATTAATCCTGCGTCCGCCTTTGTATACGTCCACATTTTCGAATGTGCACTTCCAGCCATCCTGCTCTGTTACTGATTTGGAGTCAACTTCATTACCATTGGCTCTGAGCCTCAGGGTGATCCGGGAAGGACGCTGTCCGTCAGCGTTATCGTCATCATCCCACACTTTTTTAACGCTGATACCGCGTTTAATCGGCGTATGCTTGTTTGTAATGATAAATCCGCTTTCGGCATCACCGCTGACTTTCGATTCATAAGTACCCGCAGCATCGGTTCCCGTAATGACATCTGTTCTGATCTCGGCTACTGAATAGCTTACAGGGCTTCCGTGTTCATTCTTGTTAAGATCGGTGAACACAGCATTCCAGCTCCCTGCTTCCGATAAAATAAGTGTCTTTCCGGAATCCTCGCCGTTCTTCAGCAGCTTTACCGTAACGCTTTGCGGACGTATGCCGTCCTGATCATCGTTGTCATCCCATACCTTATGCACGCTTACCTGCGTCTTTTGAGGCGCATAGGTATTGACCACAGAGGTCCCCGTCACTTGCGTAGTGTAATCAATAACAGGATCTTCAGTTATGGTGTAATTGATCCTTGTTCCGTGGTCTCTGTAGACAGGCCAGAGTCCATCGAAATTATACTCTGCGGCGTTCGAGTCATCGCTGACATCCACGCTCTTAGAAGCTACTTCATTTCCATCAGCAAGCAAATTGAATGTTATTGTATCCGGTCTGTTGCTGCGATTTCCCGATTCACCTGCCCATGCCTTACGCACGCGTATGGAAGTCATCTCCGGGACATATTTATTCGTCACATCATAGCCATTTACAGTTGAAGAATAGCCGCTGACATTATCCTCGCTTATTGTGTAACTGATCTTGCTTCCCGCCTTATACTCCGGCATATCTGCAAAATTCCATGACCAGCCATCTGCGGCTGTCACTGTCTTACTGTCGACTTTCTCACCGTCAGCAAGAAGGTTGATGGTGATCAGATCCGGTCTGCGTCCATCGCGGTCATTATCATCATCCCAGATCTTGCTACCCGATATGCTTACCGTTGAAGGTGTATGCTTATTTGTGATGACAAATCCGGCAGCAGCAGTTCCCTCCACTTTATATGAGTAAGTGCCCTCACCATCGGTGCCGGTGATCACATCGGTCTCTGCTTCCGCAACCGTGTATTCGATGTCGCCGTTGTTATCGCTGACAGGCAGGTTTGTGAATTTCCACTTCCAGCCATCAGCTGCGCTTACATTACAGCTTTGCTTTTCCTCTCCGTTAGCTAATAGTTTTACTGTAACACTTTCAGGTCTTATACCGTCCTGATTGCTTTTATCCTGCCAGACAACTACACCGCTGGCACTAATAGTCTCAGGGATCCTGCTGTTGATGATATTGTATCCGGCATATTTCGTTGTATAGCCATCTACCGGTTCCTCTTCGACGGAATACACTATCTCATTGCCCTGAGCATCAAATTTAGGCTGATACGGGAAGCTGTACTTCCATCCGCCTGCCTTGGATGTTATCGCTTTGGCTTCCTCGCCCTTTGAGTTCTTTACCCTTTCGCCATTTGCCTTAAGGTATACCGTGATCGTCTCGGGACGCATGTTATCCATATTACTGTAATCCAGCCAGACCTTGCTCCCGCTTATGGTGACTTTATCCTGAATGTCATCACTCCATACATTTATGATGTCCAGGCCATCGAACACGGTCGAATAGTGCTTCTTTGTCTCGGCTGGATAGTTCTCAGGATATTCCTCAGTCACGGAATAGTACGCAAGGAAATCCTCTTTCTGGAGTTCATATTCCCAGCTCCACTCTGATTTGCCCCTGTTCTCCGACTTATTCAGGATCAGAGGGCTGTCCTCTATTTCCGTTCCATTCCTCTTTATATGTATCTTAATGTAGTCAGGACGGTCGGATTCCCTGTCATCCTTCCATATCTTGCTGCCCTCAAGTGTCTTTGTATAAGTAGGGATCTCGGGATCGATGTCGATCTTGATGTTTATGACATTGGCCATCATCTTATCGTCATCAAGCAGGCTCTTTGGTCCGAAGTTCTTGATGTCATCGAATGTGAGATTCTTGCCCTTTTCTTTAAGCGCATCCCAGGCGTTTCCGTCTACTATATCCGACCAGTTTTCTATTCCGAGAACTGTTCTGATAGCCTTGGTCGGTATGCTGAGATATCCGTCAAAAGGATTGAAGGACACAGGGAGATCTATCCACCCGTCGGTAATGTATTTGATGATCTGGCGTATGAGTTCGCTGGAAAGCTCTGCCCCCTTATACTCCATAGGAATACCAAGCGTGTACTTGCTGACCACGACTTTGTATGTCCATCCGTTGTTCTCGTTTACCTCGCCGATAGCAAAGGTCGGTATGATCCATTCTATGCCGAAAATCGACAAAATGTCCTGAGCCACTTCTACGATCCAGCTGATATCGATACCCAGTGCAAGATCCGCAAAAAGGCTGAGCGGATCCACTCCTCCTTCGAGCGGATACATAACAGGGAACTCGTAATCAAGAACATCCGAGATATCTACTCCCATTCCCTTCGCATTTTTGAGCACCTTAGGATCAGGCTTGCACATCAGAACTACCCAGGCAGATTTCGGCATATCCTCCTCTTTTACGCCAAGTGCCAGCCAGCGTTTGATCACATCGATCTCCAGAATGGCTTTGTTCTCAATGGTATATGTGTCGCCATTTTTATCCTTGCTATACTTGACTCTGTACTTAGTTTTGTGTGCAGGCTCCGAGCCTCCCGCCACTACAGATTCATGCTCTTCGACGCTGTAGACAACCTCATTTGCAGTGTTTTCTCCTTTATCGTCATCATCCTTGTCATAGACGATCCTGTTGTCAGCTCCGGTCAGCCCCAGCTGCTCTATGAGCTTGTCATAGAGATCTTCCGAAGTGGCATCAAGCTCTTTTTTCAGGCTTTCCTCTCCTTCGTCAATTGCCTTTCTGACACTTTCAGGGAGTGCATTATAATAACTTGCGCCTTCATTCTTGATCTTGTCAATTATCTGTTGATAAGTATCACCTGTAGAAGAACTTATAGTTTCTCTTATGTTCTTGACAAGGCTGCCAAGCGCTGTCTCTTCCTTAAGCTCACGCACACGGTATTCATCGCCCTTATTTGTCAGGCTTGCCTCTGCCTGCCAGTCATTGTCGTCATTCAGTTCAACCAGAGCGACATTCTTCCACTTGCCGTCCTTCTTCTCCTGGACTACAGCTTCGATGCTGTCAGGCTTATCCAGCTTCTCAAGATCTATATCCCAGGTCTTTTTTACGGTTATTATTTTCGGGTAACGATTGGTGAATTCGACCGTATCTGTCTCCTTCAGGGCAGAGACGTCTTTTTCGTCTTCAGAAGTAAGCTCCTTATATGAACCCTCTATATCGTCCCAGTCGATTCCTGTCGTATCATCCACGACCCAGCTTTTTACGGCCTGCTGTCCGTTGAATCCTCTGGTTCTTGAAAGAATAAGAAGTTTCTCAGAATCATCATATCTGCAGTGTTCATTGCTTCCCTTTTCTTCCTTTACCTTGTAAAAGAATATACCCGGATCATCCAGAAGAAATTCGGCTGTTACTTCACCCTCTCCCTTAACTGTAAGTTTATCAGCATTCGAAGGGAGCCTGCCTCCACCTCTGGTATCGTCTTTTGAAGATACTGAACTTATTGTGAATTTATATGTTTCCTGCTGCTCAGGTTCTCCATCCAGGATCTTTTTGATCTTAAGAGGGAAAAATCCGGTCAGCTCATTATTTATGTTGATCCTGTATTCATGGTTGTCGTAATCGGCAACCGGCTCGCTGTATGTGGTCGTATAACCGTTGATATGATCTTCAACCACCTGATATTTGATGGTGTTACCATCTGAATCCATAGCCGGTAAATACTTGGCCTCATATGTCGCATCGGTTACAGGCACCGAAATAGTCCTGACACGATTTCCATCGGAATCGAGTACGGCAATAGCAACTGACTCCGGCCTAAGGTTCTCATGGCCTTCGTCTCCTTCCCATTCGATATTTCCTATGACATTGACATAATCCGGTCCGACCCATTTATTGTTGACGGTATAGTAGATATCGTCCGGTTTATCCTGTGTTACAACAACTGAAGATGTCCACCCGTCAACAGCTTTCTCTTCTACTGTATATACATATTTGTGGCCGGTTTCTTCATCAACACGGCAAAGATTGTTTCCTTCATTGTCCCTATCAATTACAATGTCTGACCACTGACCCGTAGGTTTCTTTGTTATGGTCTGTTCTTTTATCATCTCGCCGTCGCGATATACCTGTATCAGCACTTCGTCGGGATAGTCTGGAGAATCGTCCCCGTTATTATCCCATTCCTTTTTAACATGGATTTTGAGGTTTTTGCTCTGTCTGTAATATCGCACAGTGTAGTTGTACACATGCCCGTAATAATTCGGCCTTTTGTGTTCAAACGGCTCATCGTAGACCTTAACATATCCGTCTAAATCCGGTGCATCCAGTCTGTATGACGAGATGCTCTTAAGTGAATCCCAGACACCTAGTCTATCCCATTTGAGCCATGGCTTTGCATAAACAGACGGATTCTTTTCCAAAGTATATGACCCAATTGTTGTACCTGTTTCCTCCTCAACCAGATTCGTATTTATTTCTTCTATCTCATCAGGCTCATAGTCAAAAACTGCCTGTATTTCACAGTAAACATCATTCTCATGTGACTGCGGTATAGGGAAATTATATACATTTAGCCCTACGCAGGAAGCCATCCAGTTTTTCGTACCTTCCGGATATTTTTCTTCAACTGTGTATTCAGCCGCAGGATCATAATCAGTCAGTTTTTTAGTCCAGACCCATGTGTCATTTCCTGCATATTTTTCATCACTCCTGTTAAGTCTGATCGTTTCTCCGGTAGCAACCCCGTTCTTTTTAATCGTCAATTCCACATATTCCGGAATTGTATCTGAATAATTGTGATAATCTTGCCAATTGACAAATCCCAGGATTTCTCCTTCTTCTAATGGATCTGAGTTGATCACAATGGCAATCTGATCATCTTTATCAGTAAATCCGGTACCTGCTGCCACACTTTCCGTTGATTTATAATCTCCGAATGGCTTGACATACAAGGAACTCGTGATACCGTATTCTCTATCAAAAAAGTTTTCAAGTTCGTTACTGTTTAGTTCTGCACCTTTGAACTGCATCTTAACGCCATTACGATACAGTGGCACCGCATAACTGACCTGCCAGTCGTTTTCATCACTGACTCTTCCCATAGTCAGAGGTATATTCTCGACACTACTCCAGTCATCCATACTGGTTACAACATTTGCATCTATCAGCTGCTTCAAAGTGCTCATATCTGATGATGTTTCAAATGTCTTTTTCCCCGGAAGCCATTCGTTTGGCACCCTCTGTTGATTGCCTATCTGACCCCAGCCTTTTGCCGGCATTTGAAGCATGGCAAGATAGACTGAGTCCGGCTTTGTGCCCGTAATATCCCACCTCTTATTCAAAGTGATTCTTACATACGGTGTCAGATCGATCGTAGTAAGTGTAGTTGTATCATCTGCGTCATCCGAATACTCAACATAGCAATCCCTGGTATGCTGCTGTACTGGTGCGCCGGATGCATCTGTATAACCTGCGACAGAGAGAGGTAGCCTTTCGTCATTTAAAACCAACCTTCCCGTGCTATCTATACGTGTTACATATTCATTGAGAATTGCCCTGTCACCCGAGAAATGATACTTTGGTACATTGAATGATTCGGCATGCCAGTTTCCTTCCTTACCTACCGAACAGAATTTATTTTGATACTCCCATGTATTATTTGTTCCTGCACCTCTTCGGAACAGTTTGATCATAAAGCCTCTGCTCTCAACTTCATTCTTATCTATATCTGTATTCCATATTATTTCGGTATTAACCGTGATTTGTTCCTCTGATGCAATTATTATATTGACCTGCGGATTGTTCCTGGTCTGAATAGGATCCGTTTGTTTTTTTGAACCGATGGCACTCATACCGGCAATTTCGCCGTCAGCCGTGAAAGTGTAGTAATGATGAGCATCCAGATATGGAAGATGGAGCGCTGTTTTTCCGTCAGAGCCCGTAGTGTTTTGTGCATACTGTCTGTCATATTCAAATATCTTATTGTATTCTGTCACCGTCACATTCATGTTCGGTGCAGGATCCGTAAGCTGTTCGTTTTTACTCACGAGAACAGGCACTTTATACAGCCTGTGCGGGCATATGCCCTCCTGCATCCCTGAATTGAATGTATAGGAATTGTAGTATTGCTTTGTGCCGATTGTCTTCTCACCGGAATCATAAGGGTCCCAGTGCCAGCTGTCGAAAAAGAGGTCTAAGTCCACAGACAGATGGCGTCTCTCTGTTTCCGTCGAAACAAGCTCCAGGCAGCCGGCTTTTCCGTTTGCCGTACAGGTGTGGATCTCTTCCCAGCTTCTGTCAGGAGTTGTATAGCGATCCTTGTCGTGCCGCGCCTTGAACCGACAGCCTCCTTCACAGTCAAATGCAATGGACAGCACTGGGCCTATGGAGATCTTGAATATTTTCAGATCGACCTGTATGCTCAGAAAATCCCCTCGAATATCCAGCTGAGATCCGATATAGAAGTTGATGTCCTTGTTGTAGTTTCCTTTTACATCCAGATCAGTGATCTTTACCGAAGTATTGTATTTATGTATCTTTGCAGGATAGGTTCCGAATCCGAATGCGAAATCCGTGATCATCCTTCCTTTGACATGGATAGGTGTCTCATCGAACTCGGTCTGCATATTGTAGTTGACTCCGATAGTCAGCAGACCTTTTATAGGGATCGAAACACCGGCAGCTGTCACGGTATTGCGTCCTCCGCTCGACCCGGTCGTAGTGATATCAAAATCAAAGCTGAACCTCATTCCCAGCTTTAATTCGAAAAACAGCTTCCATATATCTATCTCGACATCAGCCGAAACATTATCCAGGCTTCCGTTACTTATCGTACCGCTCCAGTTCTTTCCGCTCGGGCTGAAGTTCCATGTAGGTATCGGCACCGAAGATGCCCGCAGGCCCATCTTTGGCGCGCTTGGATCGGATACGGTCAGCTTACCGTCGGAGAAGAGCTCGTTGACAGTGATGTCCTCGGCCTTCTTGATCGGGACTGTCATGCTGTCATCGTTGTACTCCGGATCTCCATCAAACACCAGGACATCATCTTCGCCTATATTCTCTCTGAGAAAAACGATTCCGGTCTTACCTTCAAGTTTACTCTCCGGTATCGCAGGAGAAATTACAGCGCATGTGCCGTCTTCAGAGAAACCTACTTCGTATTTTTCTCCGTTTTTCTGAGAGATGATAAGATATGAATCTCTGTAAACGAGATAGTTGCTTTCCCCGTTCTCTGCGTCTCCGATTTTACGAACCCTATTTGATAAGCCGTAATAAGTGCGATTATGCGATTCAAGAGGATATTCCTCGAGGGATTCTTCTCTTTCCGTCTGAGCTTCCTTATCATCCGCGGTGTTTATAGCATTTACAAAGACATCACCGACTATGTTGTTCGTTTCGGATACAGCTGTCGTATCGACATCAGCAGAAGGTTCGCCGGCGTCTGCCTCATCAGCCGCAGCTTCCTCTGTCTCCGTCGTGACCGAAGCCTCCTCCGAAGGAGTCTCAGCAGTCATCTCAGCCTTATTCTGTCCGCTGTCAGACTGTTCATCAGAAGCCGCCTCAGACTCTTCTGTTACCTGAAGCTCGTTCGTACTTTGTTTTTCTTCCGATGGCTGTGTCCCGGTTGCTGCAAATGCATATGACGGCATCATCGATGTCACCAGCATCACCGTCATGATCATTACAAGTATTCTCTTCGAAACGCTATTTCTCATTTTTCTGTTTCCTTGCTTCGTTCTGAACCGGCCGGAAAATAAGGCCGGGAGTATAGTTATGATGAATATACCCCCGGTTGTCCAATAAATGTCCAATAAACGGCTGGTTTATTTCAATACTTTTTGATCCAGAAGGTGATTATTCTTTCTGCCTGTACTTATCAGAGCATTCCTTACTGCAGAATTTGTCCCGGTATCTCTTCGCAATGAATGCCCTGCCGCAATTTTTACACATCCCGACAGGGCTTACACTGTCGGTCAGCATACTGCATATCATGAGCTGAACTCCCTGTAGCAGTGAATTCAGGTTCCACACCAGCATCGGGCCATCGTCCTGGAGCTCAATGTGGTATGTCGGCGTGATCCCATCAAATGCAGCCATGCTCTGTCAATAGTATTCTTTGGCATCCTCTCTGATGACATAGTCGTTATATCTCACCCAGAAGGATTTTGAATTCTCAAAGAATCGTTTCATTACACGTCCCCTGTGTCATCTTCACTTTCGAGAAGTCTCTTGAGATCGTCTACATCCGGCAGAGTCTTTCTCAGTTCATCAGACATATCCTTTGATGTTTTATATGTTGCTACACCAAGGGGCTTGTCATATTCTCTTACAACATAATCAACAAACGCCTTGTTCATGTCCTTGCATAATATCAATCCAATTGATGGATTTTCATGATTTTTCTTTACTGTATCATCAAGAACAGCAAGATATGTATTCAGCTGTCCGAGGTATGTATGCCTGAACTTACCGGATTTCAGTTCGACCGCAACGAGGCAATTCAGCTCCCGATTGAAGAAGAGCAGATCAATGAACATCTCTTCTCCTGCAATCTCAATCCTGTACTGATTGCCAACAGCATCTTCCCGTCCAGTTCCAAATCGTCAGCCGCTGGCTGACGATTTACATACTGCTCCCAGTTTTCGTAGAACAGCCTCATATACTTGATATTTGTCTCTGAAAATCCTCTGAGGCCAGGCAGTTCCTTTAGCAGCTGCTTAGATATAGCGTCTATTGCATCGCTTCCCCATGCACCGCTGCGTGTATTCTCGGAAACATATTTCCCGATGCCATAATAGAGGGATAGCAGTTCGGCATTTCCGGCGCGAGCGGCCCTGTACCTACTCTTCTCAATTGCTGTCCGTATGGTCCTTACAGCACTATCATATCCAGGCGCAATGATAAAGGTATGCCTACCGACGGATATGTTTTCTGCCCGCATGATATTCCACTAAACACCTACACATCTATACAGAAGACCTTCACAAAATACTGCAGAGAGCTCGGTATTCTTGAGCGCAGTGCTCATAAGGCACGTAAAACCGTTGTATCATCTATGCTCGACAACGGCATCAATCTCAACACTGTCAGGCAGATTGTAGGCCACATGGATGAGAAAACGACGCTCAACAACTACTGTTATGACAGGAGTGACAGCAAGGAGAAATACGAGCAAATGACACGCGCTCTCTCCTAAAACAGAGCGTTCTGCAAAAAGTGTAGTCAACGGTGTAGTCAACTGTAGTCAAAATCAACTTTTCTTCAAAGAAATAACCCGTTGGAATTCCAACGGGTTGGTGGCGGAGAGAGGGGGATTTGAACCTTGCACTGATGCCGGAAACCCTTGAAAATAAAGGAGGTTAAGTACATCATCCACGGATTTGTAACACTTTTGTAACAAAAGTACTCATTTTAAAGCTTTCATTCATTCATCAAAAAAACAGCTATAATAAACGATCCCCCTCCCTTTTAAATACCAAACGGGCGATCTTACAACCGCCCGCATTACTTAGGACATATTTTTATTTCTTCGCTCTTACCTTCTTAGCCTTCGACCACTTGCCGTATACATTCTTCGTCTTCCCTGTTGAAGGGTCATTGACCTTAGTGTACGAACGCACCTTGAAGCTGTAAACTTTACCGTCCTTAAGCTTTTTAACAGTCGTCTTGACGGTCTTGGAGTTCTTTATATTGACCTTCTTAGCCTTCACGCCCTTAGCCTTGTAGTAGAGCAGATAGCCGTCTGCTGCTTTATTCTTCTTCCACTTAACAACGGCCTTTCCGCCCTTCTTGGCCTTAGCGGAAGACATCTTCACTTTCTGTGCTTTTGCATACTTGACTTCATAGAAATATTTGTATGCAGCCACCTTCTGTTTTGCATCATCCGAAAGAAGAGCCTTCTGTGCATCAGTCAATGCCATATATGC
>CACYHR010000036.1 GCA_902774265.1 uncultured Eubacteriales bacterium | reverse complement strand
CGGTTCTGTTGACACGGGACGTATACAAAAGGTAAAATTTTACTGTATTCTATATTGAAACCGATCAATCATGGGATCGGTTGCTGTGCCGGGATAGATCCCCGTCTGACGGCTTCAGGAGTGGTTATGTAATAAAGATCTTCGCTCTTCATGTGTTGTTCTTTGTTGCTGATCATAAACTCCCGGTTGAAAGGACTGATTAAAGGAGGTTTGAATCTTATGGATATGCAGGATGTTCTGAAATTGATGATGGAGGCTGAGACACTCAAGATGGTGAGTGAGCGTACGGGTATCTCCGAAAACGACGCATCGTCCGCTATGGCTGTGGTACTGCCAATGCTGCTGCAGGGAATGCAGGGACAGGCGAAGAGCGAGGACACACAGAAAGGCTTCCTGGATGCGCTGCTGACACACAGTAAGGATGATACAAGCGATGTAAAGAAGGCTATCAAACAATCCGATGCTGATGACGGTGCCAAGATAGTAAAGCATCTGCTTGGAAATGATGAGGAAGAGATCGCGGCAAAGGCAAAGAAAAAGAGCGGTCTCGATACAAAGACCATTCTCAAGATCATGGCTATCGTAGCGCCGATACTCATGGCACAGATGGGAAAGAATGCTAAAAAAGAGAAGGAAGCAGCAAAAGAAGACGGAGGTATTGTCGGAGATATCCTCGGCAATATCGATGCCGGAGATGTAGTCAAGATCATCGGACTTTTAATGAATTAGAAATACAAATACAAATACGATGCTCCTCTGAAACCGCCGGAATGTCAAGCCGGGGGTTCAGCATGGGGCATCGTTTTGATTAGGAAGGGTAAGATCAGGAAGGGAAACAGGTGTACATACCAATGGAGAATTTTACATGGGAATGCAGGACGAAGGTCAGATTCGGCAATGATTGCGTAAAGGAGCATCTTGCCGGTTTTGTAAAAGAATATGCAGCTGCCGGACAGAACATACTGCTCGGATACGGCGGAGGATCGGTAAAAAATAACGGCTCATATGATGATGTTATGACTGTCCTCAAAGACCTCGGATACAGGATCGCGGATGCTGATGAGGCTGAGAAGGCAGGCGAAAAATGCATAGTCGAATTCACCGGCATCATGTCGAATCCGACGCTGGCTAAAATGCTCGAAGGAGCCGGTCTGGCAAGGAAAAGCAGAGCCGGCCTGATAATAGCCATAGGCGGCGGTTCGGTAATGGATTGCTGCAAGGCGGTTTCCGTACAGGCGGGCTACGAAGGAGATGCATGGCAGGATTTCTGGATGGAAGGCAGGCCGATGAGCCATGATGTATTACCGTGTGGGGTCGTGGTAACTATGCCGGCTACCGGAAGCGAGGTCAACGGCTGCGCTGTGCTGACAAATGAAGAAACAAAGATCAAATGTGACAGAGATTACGCGGAGGTCAATCCGGTATTTGCTCTGATGGATCCGGCATATACGCTGACCATGCCTCTCAGGCAGCTCAGGGCCGGGACATTTGACATATTGTCGCATATAATGGAGACATATTTCAGCCGTCCGGTCGAGGGCAATCCTGCAGATGATACATCCGAAGGACTGATGAGAGGTCTCATCAGAGATTTCAGAGCTGCCCTGGCCGATCCGCAGGACATTCAGGCACGCAGCAATATAATGTGGTGTGCATCGCTTGCCGAGAACCGCATCATCAAGACCGGAAAATCAAAGGACTTCCAGGCGCATAACATGGAGCACCAGCTGTCGGCCTACACCAACTGCAATCACGGTGAGGGTCTTGCTGTTCTGCATCCGGTCTATTACAGGCACATATACAGAGACGGTCTCGGAAAATTCGTAAGCTTTGCCGGGAATGTATGGAGACTCGACAGGTCGGCATATGCAGATGATGAAGCCTTCGCGCTTGCCGGGATCGATGCACTGGCTGATTTCATCAAAGAAGCAGGACTTCCGTCGACTTTGCGCGAGCTCGGATTCGGGGAAGCCGAAAAAGCAATGCTTCCGGAGATAGCGGAATCATGCTTTATATCGGGAGGCGCCTTCAGACCGCTCGACAGTGCAGAGATTCTTGCGATATATAATGAATGTTGGTAAAATAAAAAGGCTATGAAACTAACGATAATAAGGACAGATAATACAGATCCGTATGAGAATCTGGCGGCAGAGGAATATCTGACCATGAATGCCGAAGAGGACGAGGTCATATTGTTTCTGTGGCAGAACGCTCACACTGTTGTGATCGGGCGCAACCAGAATCCGTGGAAGGAATGCAATGTAGAGCGCATCAAGCAGGAAGGAATATATCTTGCCAGGCGGATGTCGGGCGGCGGCGCGGTATATCACGACATGGGAAATCTTAATTTCACATTTGCGGCGCGTGACGGACTCTTCGATATTCAGAAACAAACGGATATCATCCTGCTCGCGTGCAGACTGATTGGTATCAGCGCCGAAAAGACCGGACGCAATGATCTGACGGTGCAGGAGAAGAAATTCTCCGGACATGCGTATTTCTCATCGGGCGGTTATAATTATCACCACGGCACGATCATGATAGATGTAAAGCCGGATGATATGACGAAGTACCTGAAGGTCTCTGAAACAAAGCTCAGGTCCAAAGGCGTTGACTCGGTCAGATCGCGTGTCACGAATCTGAAGCCTTACCTTGAAGATAAGGAAGACGCCGCGCTGATCAGAGATATGCAGGATTCCATGATAAAAGCGGCCGAAAAATCTTATGACTGCGCTGCCTGTGAGAAGGAGCTGCCGGATATCCCGGACGAGCTGATCGAAAAGTATTCGTCTGAGGAATGGCGTCTTGGGACACGCATTCCTTTTGAAAAAGATATAGAGCACAGGTTTGACTGGGGCGGACTGGAGATACAGCTGGAGATGAGGGGAGAGTACATCGCAGATGTGAAGATCTATTCGGATGCACTCGAAACAGAGGTGTTCCCGATTCTTGAAGATCTGCTGCGGGGATGCAGATATGATGCCGGAGAGATACTGGGACTAAGGATACCTCACGGCGTTTCTGCGACGGCTTACGAAATCCTCGAACTGATCGCATCATCTATCGATGATGAGTGACACAGTCTGCGAGGGGGATGATTGATTTACCTGCCGCGGCTTTGAGCTGCGCGGGGTCAATATATTATTTCTAAATAATGTTTCTCAAACACCTGCATCAGCAGGGCATTATCTTGATTCACAGGAAAGGTAAAAGGAAATGAGCGAGTACATGTATGATCTTATGATTATCGGAGCAGGTCCGGGCGGATATGAGGCTGCATTCTATGCGCAGGAGCTCGGAATGAAGGTGGCAGTTGCAGAAAAGGACCGCGTCGGCGGAACATGCCTTAACAGAGGCTGTATACCTACTAAAGCATTGATGCATTCTTCAGATGTTTATCGTGATGCTGCTCACGGTGCTGAGATCGGCGTTGAGGTTGATGGCCTCCATGCAAACCGCAGGAGAATCGGTGAGAGAAAGGACGAGGTTCTCGATACTCTCAGAAACGGTATATCCGGACTTCTCAAAAAGAAAAAGATAGACCTGATCGAAGGTGAAGCGACTATCACAGCTCCTCATATTGTTATGATAAACGGTACGGAATACAGCGCTGAAAACATCATGGTAGCGACCGGATCAAAGCCGTTTATGCCTCCTATTCCGGGATATGATCTGCCTGGCGTTATCGACAGCACGGAGCTGATCGATATGGGAGGAGAAGAGATCCCTGAATTCGTCATCATAGGCGGAGGTGTCATCGGAATCGAATTCGCAACTATTTATGCCGACCTCGGAGATCATGTCACAGTTATAGAGGGACTGGACAGACTGCTGCCAGTTATCGATAAGGAAATAGGACGCAGCATCAAGATGACTCTCGAGAAAAAGGGAGTGGATGTACATGTTAGCTCGCCTGTAAGCAGAATAGAACAGGAAGGAGACAAGCTGGCAGTCTTCCTTACCAACAAGAAGGGTGAGGAAATCAAGGTCATGGCAGACAAGGTTCTGATGTGCGTCGGCCGCAGACCTAATACCGACGGAGTATTTTCTGATGAGATACTTGCGCAGCATCCTGATCTCGTAGATGCAAAAGGCTTCATAAAGACAGATGAAAAATATCATACGGAACTGGAAAGCGTGCTCGCAATAGGTGACTGCATCGGTGGAGTTCAGCTCGCACATGTAGCTTCCGCTGAGGGACGCAACGCCGTAGCTCTCCTGAACGGCTGCAAGGCCACTATCAATATGGGAACAGTTCCGAGCTGTATCTATACAGATCCTGAGATCGCAGTTGTAGGGCTCACAGCAGACGAGGCTAAGGAAGCCGGCATCGAAGTAATAACCAAGAAATATCCGATGTCCGCTAACGGCAAAACCGTAATAGCCGGACTCGACAGAGGCTTTGTCAAGCTAGTAGCAAGAGCCGATGACCATGTCATCATCGGAGCGCATCTGCTCTGCGGCAGAGCATCAGACCTGATCGGAGAACTCTCTGTAGCCATCGGCCGTGGCATGATGCTCGAGGAAGTAGCGAATATCATCCATCCGCATCCGTCATTTGCGGAAGCTATTATGGAGGCTGCACGCCTCTAAGGTGTTTCAACACTTCCGTTGTATTTTATCATTGCGCATATTAAATCCCCCGGTTTTGCCGGGGGATTTGTTTTGCAGTGGGAATCGCTCGCCTGAGATGTTTCAATCGGGCGCAAAGCTCTCTGTGTCTGTTATTCGAATGTGAATCTCAGATGAGGTTCTCTTGCCGCCTTTGTGTCATCCAGTCTCAGAACAGGTGTAGTCTGAGGTGCCTGCTGTACGCTTTCAGGAGCATTGAAGATCCTGTCGTAGATCTCGCGGAATGCCTGAATAGCTTCGTCCAGCGTCTCCTTTGTCTCTGTCTCGGTAGGCTCTATCATGAGGGCCTCGTGTACGATCAGAGGGAAGTAGATTGTAGGCGGATGGATGCCGTAATCGAGGAGTGCTTTCGCAACGTCCAGAGCCGAAACATGTGTCTTGCGGTAGATCGGATCGAGTCCGATAACGAATTCATGCATGCAGGTCGTATCGAATGCGATAGGATAGAGATCCTTGAGTTTTTCCTGCATGTAGTTAGCGTTAAGAACAGCGTTCTCAGCCAGCGTATGTACATCCTTGCCTATGGTCAGCAGATATGTGTATGCCTTGACCATTACGAGGAAGTTGCCGTAGAAACCTGTCATGTTTCCGATGGACTTCTCTGCTCTTACATACTTGCCGTCTCTGCATACCAGGCCAGGTGCGAAAGGTGCAAGGAAATCCTTGAATGCGCATGGGCCGCTTCCCGGACCGCCGCCGCCGTGAGGTGTCGAGAATGTCTTGTGCAGATTCATGTGGATTACATCGAATCCGATGTCTGCAGGACGTACGATACCGATAACAGCGTTGAGGTTAGCTCCGTCATAGTAGCAGAGTCCGCCTGCCTCGTGTACGAGTCTTGTGATCTCCATGATGTTAGGATCGAAGAGACCTACTGTGTTAGGGTTTGTAAGCATCAGACCTGCAGTCTTAGGACCGAGGTGAGCCTTGAGGTCTTCGAGGTCAACTGTGCCGTTCTCGTTGGATTTGATGGTGACTGACTTGTATCCTGCCATAGTTGCCGATGCAGGGTTTGTTCCGTGCGCAGCATCAGGTACGAGGATTTCGCATCTTTCATCATCGCCTCTGTCATGGTGATAAGCCTTGATCAGCAGCAGACCTGTGAACTCGCCGTGAGCACCGGCTGCAGGCTGGAATGTAACTCCGTCCATGCCTGTGATCTCACAAAGCATTTTTTCGAGATCGGCGATCAGCTCATTTGCACCCTGTACTGTGCTTGCCGGCTGCAGCGGATGGAGCTTTGCAAAACCAGGGAGGTTCGCCATTTTCTCGTTGATCCTCGGATTGTGCTTCATTGTGCAGGAGCCGAGAGGATAGAATCCGTCGTTGACTCCGTGCGCTCTCTTAGCAAGAGCTGTATAATGTCTTCCCATCTCATTCTCAGAGATCTCAGGGAGATGGACTTTGGCTTTGCGGAGCTCTGCCTTTGGCAGTACTTCAGGTACATCACATGCCGGGAAGATATCTTGTCCTCTGCCAGGAATGCTCTTTTCGAATATCAGTTTCATCTTAGAACACCTCCTTTGCGATAGCTATGACTTCATCGATATCTTCTTTGGTATTGAGTTCTGTGCAGCACCAGAGTATGCAGTCGCAGCCGCTGTCATCACAGCCGCAGCATTTGAACGGAAGTCCGCCGAGGATTCCCTTTTCCTCAAGAGCTGCGAGCAGCTTGTCTGCATCAGGGCATGTTGTAGCGAATTCGTTCCAGAATTCTCCTTCGAAGCAGAGCTTCATTCCGATCTTGTCGAGTTCTGCTGCCATGTAGTGAGCTTTTGATGAGCAGAGTGTTCCGACCTGCTCGAAACCCTTAGGACCTATAGTCGAAAGATAGATGCCTGCTCTCAGTGCGCACCATGCTTCGTTGGAGCATACATTGGAGCTTGCCTTTTCGCGGCGGATATGCTGTTCTCTGGCCTGAATAGTCAGTACAAAACCTCTGTCGCCTCTTGTATCAACTGTTTCACCGATGAGTCTGCCCGGGATCTGACGCATATTCTCCTGCTTTGTAGCGAGGAAACCGAGATACGGTCCGCCGAACTCGAGTCCGAGTCCGAGAGGCTGTCCTTCGCCTACAGCGATGTCAGCGCCGATCTCGCCCGGATTTTTGAGAACGCCCAGTGAAAGAGGATTAACATACATGATGAATTTTGCGCCCGCGTCCTGAGTGATCTTGCAGAGCTCGTCCGCATCCTCGATAACACCGAAGAAGTTAGGATACTGCATCAGGAAGCATGAAGCTGCAGGATCATCAGCGAGAGCCGCCTTGAGAGCGTCTTTGTCGGTAACTCCGTCCTTTGCAGGGATAACGACAACCTTGCTGCCTCTGCCGAAGGAATATGTATTGATAACTGTGAGTACCCTTTCATCAATAGCACCCGATACATAGATAGTGCTGTGTCTGCGGTCTTTACACATCCAGCATGCTTCTGCAGCTGCGGAAGCGCCGTCATACAGAGATGCATTTGCGATATCAAGACCTGTGATTTCAGCGATCATTGTCTGGTACTCGAATATGGATTGAAGGATACCCTGGCTGATCTCAGCCTGATACGGTGTATACGCTGTAAGGAATTCCTCCTTGTTGGCGATAGCGTCCACAGCGGACGGCACATAATGGTTGTAAGCGCCGGCGCCGCGGAAGATCGAACGGAAAATGACGTTCTTGTCTGCAAGTCCCTGAACCTTGCGGTCTACCTCGATCTCACTCATGCCCTCAGGCAGATTGAGTTCGCCCTTGACCTTGGCTTCCTCAGGGATCACTTTAAAGAGGTCGTCGAAATCCTTGTATCCGATCTCGTTGAGCATTTTTAGCTGCTCTTCCTTTGTGTTAGGAATGAAAGTGCCCAATTTAGTTCCTCCTTATAAACTTGAAACAGGAACCGCAGCCGGAGCAGCGGTTCCCTGACCGGATTCTATGCTTCTTCTTCGATAAATTTGTCATAGTCCTCAGCGCTGAGGAGTTCATCTTCAGCAGTAATGCTGCCAACCTTAATGAACCATGCGCCGTACGGGTCGTTGTTGATCAGCGAAGCATCATCGAGGAGCTCCTCATTGATCTCTACTACAACACCGGTTACAGGGGAGAGTACATCAGATACAGCCTTAACGGACTCAACATCACCGAAAGCCTCGCCTGCTACAACTTCATCATCTATTTCAGGAAGGTTTACGAATACCAGATCGCCGAGCTCGGACTGAGCGAAATCGGAAATGCCGATATAAGCCTCATCGCCTTCGTAACGAATCCATTCGTGGTCTTTGGTGTACTTCAGTTCTTTTGGATCAATCATTGTTCTAATCTCCTTACTCATTCACATTAATACATTCACAATAATGATAAAATATGTCGATATATTTCAGCCCGGATCGGGGCTGTCGACTGCGTTCATCAGCGGAGCTTCGCAGAAAAGATCTGCCGGTTCTCCGTAAACCTTTGCTCATCTGCCGCGATCATGCGGCAGAAACTATTTCTGCCTCTTATAGAATGGCAGACCGACCATTTCGCAATCTACCATACGTCCTCTGACATCTACCTGGCATGGAGCGCCGATCTCTCTTGCTCCTGACTCTACGATAGCCATTGCATAGGATGATCCGAGGTAAGGCAGGAATGTGCCGGATGTAGTGTGACCTACGATCTTGCCGTCTCTGTAAACATCAAGATGTTCTCTCAGGATGCCGCGGCCGGTAACCTTGAGGCCTACTCTTCTGTGCTTGAGAGGCTGATCTGCTTCAAGAGCAGCTTTGCCGATAAAGTCAGGCTTGTCCATCTTGACTGCAAAGCCGAGGCCTGCTGTCCTAGGGCTGATCTCATCATTGAGTTCATGTCCGTAGAGAGGCATTGCTGCTTCCATTCTCAGAGTATCTCTTGCTCCGAGTGCGCATGGGATGAGGCCGTCATCCTTACCTGCTTCGATAAGTGCTTCCCAAACATCAGGAGCCTTGTCAGCAGGCATGTAGATCTCGAATCCGTCCTCGCCGGTGTAGCCTGTACGGGAGATCATGACATTGATGCCCTGGAAATCTCCGTCGAAGATGCATGTGTAATATCCTTCAGGGATGTACTTCTTATCAACGACTTTTGCGAGGATCTTTTCAGCGTTAGGTCCCTGAAGAGCGACCTGACCGTACTGATCGCTTACATTTGTCAGCTCAACGCCATCGATCTTATGATCGCACATCCATGCGAAATCCTTGTCTGTGTTAGCTGCATTGACTACTACGAAATAGTCATTCTCTCCCTTCATATATACAATGAGGTCGTCCACGGTACCGCCGTTCTCATTGCACATAGGAGAATACCTGGCAAAACCCGGTTTAAGGTCAGTATAATCATTAGTCAGGATCAGGTTAAGGAAATCACATGCTTTCTCACCCTGCACAAGGATCTCTCCCATGTGAGAAACATCAAAAAGTCCGGCCTGAGTTCTGACTGCCATGTGCTCTGCTTTGACACCGCTGCCATACTGTACCGGGAGCAGGAAACCGCCGAATTCGACGATTTTGCCGCCGTACTTGACATGGGTATCATAGAGCGGGGTTTTTTTGTCCATCGTTCTGTACCTCCATTACATATTACATTCACACAATATACATTTGTGACGGGGCTGCGTAGCGCATAAATCCCCATCACATCAGATACACTAATAATAGCACCGTTGAACGCATGCCGTCAATGAAACGGAAAAGCCCGAAACCCTTGCAAATACAGGGTCTGCGAAAAATATATAAAATTTATAAGAAAGATATTATTGGTCTGCGCAACAAAACTGCAGAGAAAAAACTGTGTCTGCGGAATAATTGCGTTTGCAATTCAGCACCCGGCCGGTACGTTATGCATCTAAGTGCGAAATACATCTGCGCATCAGCATTCACAAAAAAAATTTTTGCAAAACAACTTCGTTATAGTATAATCGCGTTATGAAAATTGAATGGTGGATGTTAGACGGAGGAATATGTATCATAATCCTGATCTCGGTGATACTCGGTATCGCAAGGGGGATTGGCGATACACTGCTGAGGCTTGCCGGTATGATCGGCGGGCTTGTTTTGGCGTTTTTTTATTCGGATAAGGTAACAGCATGGCTAAGCGGGACGTCGCTCAGAAAAACCGTTTATGACCACTTGTTTCAGATAATAAGAGGAACAGGTGTAGCTGAATCGGCTGAAGAGAGCGAGAAGAGCAGCTCGGCTCTGATACAGAGTCTCGGCGAGCAGCAGACAGATCCTTATACAGAATCGGTCCCTAAGGCAATGTCGGGTGCGGTGACAGACCTGGCGAACAAGGCTGCGGGGGAAGCTGCAGACAGATTTACAGAAATAATACTGTCCTTGCTCGGATTCCTGCTGATAGTGCTTGCGGTATGGTTGATAGTTACTCTGATAAGATATATCTACAGAAGCAGTAAAAAGAAGTCGGTGCTTCTCGGGTTTACGGACAGGGCGCTTGGCATGACGCTGGGCCTCGTCAAAGGGCTTCTTGCAGCCTTCATCGCCGCAGCGGTACTGATACCGGCAGTAACGATAATCGCACCATCGGCGCTCCCCGATGTGCTTGAGGCAATGGATCAGACGTACATAGCCAGGGTGATATATGATGTAAATCCCCTGCTGCTGATAATACAGGGAATAGGGATAATAAAATGAAAGGACCGGCTGCCGGATCAGTAAAACTGCAGTCCGGTTCTTTTTTATTGCAATTCAGCGCAGAATATCAATCAGAAATCAGTCTAATTTACTTGTATTCGGAAGGTCTCGTATGATAGAATACTCCAGCTATGGGTTTTGAGGAAATTGTGTGCAGAAATGATGACGAACGCTTCATGCTCGAAGCGATGCGTGAGGCAGAACTTGCTGCCGGCGCGGATGAGGTACCTGTCGGTGCCGTGATCGTAAAGGGCGGAGAAGTCATCGCAAGAGCTCACAATCTTGTTGAGACCAGCTGCAGGTCGGCGGCTCATGCAGAAATGCTGGCGATCGAAGCGGCGGAATCCGCTCTCGGAGCCAAATGGCTGCCGGAAACTACCCTGTATGTGACACTTGAGCCATGCAGCATGTGTGCCGGTGCAATGGTACTGGCAAGGATACCGAGACTTGTGATCGGAACAGATGATCCCAAGACCGGAGCCTGCGGATCGGTACTGAATGTAGCCTGCAATGACAGGCTGAATCACAGAATCGATATAAGCCGCGGTGTGCTCGGTGAAGAGTGCAGAGAACAGATACGAAGCTATTTCCGCAAAAAGAGGGAAGAGCACAAAATAAAAAATGCTGCGGGAAGGCAGCAGATATAGAAATACGGAGGATCAATTGATGAAGAGGGGAACTCTGATCGCTGTACTGGCAGCGATTATGGTAATGGTGAGTTCGGCAATGTGCTTTGCTGCAGGCGGACTCGAACTGAAATCGTCTTACCCTGAAGACGGACAGAAGAATACATCCATAGAAAACCTGGGTGTAAAGCTGCAATTCAGCAATCCTATCAATTCGGATGAAGCAAAAGCAACTGATGAGTCGCTCTTTGCCATCTATGATGAAGAGGGAAAGACCATTCCTATCAAGGTGCTGTTCAGCGATAAGTCTGACGGGGTCGTACTGGTAGTTGCCGATATCGATGAAGGCTTTGTTGCCAAGAACAATTCCGACTATAAGCTGGTCATAAGCGGCGATCTTGTCGACAATGAAGGAAACACTCTCGGTGCAGATAAGACAATAACTTTCAGGACATACAACCAGAGAGTCAATAACATGGTCAATATGGCTATGATGTTTGTAATGTTCGGCGGCATCATGTTCCTCACAGTTCGTCAGAATAATAAAAAGGAAGAGGAAGAGGCGGAAACGAAGGAAGAGCCTAAGGAAGCTTTCAATCCTTACAAAGAGGCCAAGAGAACAGGCAAGACCGTAGAAGAGGTCATGGCAGAGCAGGCTAAAAAAGAAGAAAAACTGGCAAAGAAAAAAGCCCGCAGGAAGAAGAGCAGCGAGCCTGTGCATGAAAAGAAGATAGAAAACTGTGCAGAGCTCCTTAACAATGTGTATCACGTGCATGCTCCTGCACCGGTCAGCAAAGAGGACAGATCGATAGAGGCTCTCAGGGCGATGCGCAAAGCTGAGGCAAAAGCAGCTAAGGCTGAGAAGGAAGCACAGTACGCTAAAAAATCAAGAAAGAGATAAGTTTGAAAATAAAGAGTAGCGACTAACAGACAAGTATGTGGCATCAAAAGAAAGCCATCGAAAGGTGGCCTGTCAGATAGCATATGCTCAGCATACTTAAGCGGACTCTTCGTCCGTAATAACGTAACCTCGCGACTTCAGCAGATTGAGAGCTTGCTTTTGAGTAAGCGTTCTGACCTCAGTCACCTGATGATCGCTGAGATAACCAGCAGGAGAATAAGGCTCTGCCTTGCTAAGGACGTTCCAGATAGCGGTCAGGAGCATCCTGCATATCGCGATAATAGCTTTCTTGTGACCACGACGAGCTTTGAGTCTGCGGTAGCGTTCTCTGAACTCAGAGTGCTTGTCCTTGTACTTGATCACTGCATTGGCGACCTGAACGAGAAGAGGCTTGAGATAAACTCCGGCACGAGAGATCCTGGTCGACTTGATCTTCTTTGCACTCTGATCATTGCGAGGACAACATCCGGCCCATGAGACAAGGTGCTTGGCAGTAGGAAATACCGACATGTCAGCACCGATCTCAGACAGGATCGCGATCGCAGTCATCGGATTCGAGTCAAGACCCGGCACAGTGCGAATGAGAGCAAGCTCACTCTCATAAGGAGCAGCGAGACGCAGTATATCTTCTTCGACCATGCGCTTATGAGACTGAAGCTGATCTATGTGGCTCATGCACTCACGAAGCTTGACAGCATGTGCAGGAGACATGGCGCCATCAACTGCAACCTGAATTTCTTCAACAGGGGTCTTGCATCTACCATGTATGAATGGTGTAACATCAAAGTAGACTCCTGGGTTGTCCAACATGAACTGGATGATGGAAGAAGACGATTTGCCAAATACATCTGTGAACACATCATCGAGTTTCAGATTGGAGACGGTCAGGCAGTTGAGAGCGCGGTTCTTCTCGCCGGTGATCATATTGGTCAGTTTGGTGCGGTATCTAATGAGTTCGCGAAGATCACGGATATCCGCCGGTGGGATAAAACTGCGCTTTATCATTCCGCACATGAAGAGATCACAGATCCACATGGCATCTTTGCGATCGGTCTTGTTGCCTTTCTGAGGCTTGGTGTACTTGGGATGAGCGAGCGTAACGTCGCAGGTCGCTTCGAGGACGTTGAAGACAGGGATCCAATACTTACCGGACGATTCCATGCAGACTTCAGTGCAATCGTACTTGGCAAGCCATTCAGACAGCTGTTTCAGACCTTTGGAAAAGGACGAAAAGCGAGCTTGCTTGTAGTCAACACGGCTGTTGGAGTCAGCGATACCGATGCAGGCATAGATCCAGGTCTTGTGAACATCCAGACCGCAGCATTTGCTGCGAATGATCTTGAACATAGGTGTTCCTCCTGAAATAGAAAGTATAGAGCAGGCTGACAGTGACTGGTCATCCGGCGAAGATCGAGTCGATTTCGAAAGAGATAAGTTTTCGGGCTACGGTTTGCGCCATTCATTGATGCCTTAACAGATGACCGACACATATAAACATGCGGGGTTGCCGCTATACAGCCCCACCACTCACCTCCACGTGTTCTGTAGTGTGTCAGCGCTGCAGGATAAGATTATCAGGAGGAAGGAAAAGGCGAAAGACCGGAGGAACATTTTCATGACCCCATTGGTGCCTTTCGCCGGAAAGGCGGATTATAAACATAAGATCATAGCGATCGATGATCAGGGAGCCGGAGAAGGCTCCCTGTTTGTTAGGCAGGACACTGAAAGCTTGTGAGGGAAGAGGAAAATGGACAGATCCGAAATACAGCTGAATGCATATGCGAAGATCAATCTGTCGCTCGAGATTACCGGGAAAAGGGAGGACGGATATCATGATATTATGTCGCTTATGCAGGATATAGACCTCTATGATGTGATCACAATAAAAAATTGTGCGGAAAATGGAACAAAATACAATTTGCCGCATTGCACTATTGACGGAGTTGTTGTATATTTATGTACGGACGCAAAAACAATACCTGCAGATATGAGCAACCTTGCTTTTAAGGGTATAAAGGCAGTGCTCGGCGGATATATGGGCAGGAAGATGGCTGCTGAGGCAGGAGCAGACGCGGAACAGTCCGGTGAAACGGACGGCATGACGCCGGATGAGGCAGAGGATGATTTCTGCATAAATATTCCAAGGGAGCTGGTTGTCAGTATTGATAAGAGGCTTCCTGTAGCGGCAGGGATAGCCGGAGGCAGCGGGAACGGAGCAGCGTGTATGCTGGGGCTGAATGCTCTGATGGGATATCCTTTCAGTTTGAGAGAACTGATGGAACTGGGTGTCCGGGTCGGAGCAGATGTACCGTTTTCACTGATGATGAACGCACGGCGGAATGCCGGGATGCTCGCCGGAATGGCGGGGCTCGAAGAGGCGAGCGCCGCTGCCTGGGTCAGCGGCATCGGCGACATTGTCGAGCCTGCGTCGCCGATATCCCGGCATGTAATAATGGCGAATCCGGGAATCAGCGTTTCCACAAAGGATGCATATACTGCAATAGATTCTCTCAAATCATATTCCGGAGAGTCCTCGAAGAAGCTCTTTATTAACGATCTTGAGTCATATACGCTTGCAGGATATCCTGAGGCGGCAGAACTCAAACATCTCATGGAGGAAGAGATCGAGGCGGATACGGTATTGATGAGCGGCAGCGGTCCTACCATGATCGCGTATTATTCAGAGCAGGACAAAGCCTGCAGCGATTTTTCAAAATTAGAGAAGATAAGCAAAAGTCATAATGGCTGGCGTATTTGGTTTACGCAGACAGGCTGTACGCTTTGACAGCGGTGTAGCTGAGAATGGGTGCATACATTGGTGCCATGTGCCGGACCGACTGTTAAGAGCGGTTAAGGATGTCTGTATTGAGCAGTTTGAAGATTTGGTATTGGTTGAGCATGACTCGAATTTATCAGAGATTATCGGAATAAAAGGAGTATCAGAAAATGATGGAGATCCAGCTTAAAGTACAAAAGCCTCTCAAGGATCTGGTTTATCTTGAGCTGAAACACAAGATCCTCACGGGCGAGATCGTTTCACAGACGAGACTCATGGAAATAGATCTTTCGGAAAAGATGAACGTCAGCAGGACGCCAATCAGAGAAGCCATCAAAAGACTTGCTGATGACGGGCTGGTAAAAGTTGAACCGAGACGTGGAGCATATGTTGCCAATATCTCGATCAAGGATATGCTGGATGTATTCGAGGTCAGAGAGGACATGGAGGGCTTTGTAGCAAAGCTGGCGGCTCAGAGGATAACCGAGGAAGAAAAGGAGGAGCTTCGCAGGATAGCCGCAGAATATGAAGAGGCACTGGCAAAGACCGAGGATAAGGAAAACATCATTGAACTGGATGAAAAATTCCACAATTACATTGTTTCGTGCAGCGGCAACGAAACTCTGAGCGAGCTGGTCAAGTATGTTCAGGAACTCTCTCTCAGATTCAGATATCTGTACTACAACGACTATTCGCTGTACGAATCAACTGCTGAGCAGCACAACCGTATCATGGAAGCTATCAATGCAGGAAGAGCTGAAGAGGCCAGAACAGAAGCGGACGCGCATGTCAAAGCACTCAAGGAATTCGTATTTGAGCTTGGCAAAAAGATGGAAGCTATGTCCGACGGAGAATAAAGCATAAAAGATACAAAGATATTTAAAGCGGAGTTACAGGAAATACGAACTGTAACTCCGCTTTTTGATGTTAAGCCAAATCTCACAGTGGCTGTATATGATTCTTTCTGATTACAGACACGAATCTGCGCCTGACCGGCTACTCGTTTGTCTGCAGTTCTTCGAGTTCGGTCTTGATCTCTATCTGCTGACCGTTTCTGCTTACTATGACGGTGACAGTATCACCGATCTTGCATTTGCGTACCATACTGATGAAATCATTAGTATTGGTAACTTCCTTGCCGTTGAATGATACGACCCTGTCGCCTTCCTGGAAACCGGCATTCTTAGCATTCTGACCTGTGATCTGGGCGATATATACTCCGGCAGCATCAAGGCCGTAGTACTGTGCATTCTCCTCGGAGACATATCTGATAATAACGCCGACTGCAGGTGTGCCTTCTTTCTGCTTTGTATTGCCGCCGTTTTCGATTATATCATTGATGATAGGTGATACCGTGTTGATTGGCAGTGCGAATGCAAGTCCCTCGACACCTACAGCAGATGCCTTGGATTCAACGATACCGATGAGCTCTCCTCTGTTGTTGAAGAGGCCGCCGCCGGAATTTCCGCCGTTGACAGCTGCATCAGTCTGCATCAGTGTGAGCGAAGTTCCTTCAATAGTAAGGTTTCTGTCAAGAGCACTAACTATACCGGTTGTAGCAGTTCCGCCGAGCTGTCCGAGAGGATTTCCTATAGCTACAGCAAGATCTCCGACAGATACTGTGCTGCTGTCGCCGACAGTAGCAGTAGTGAGATTCTTAGCATCGATCTTGATGACTGCGATGTCATTATCCGCATCACTGCCTATTATCTTTGCTTCATAGGAATCTCCGTTGTGAAGTGTTACCTGAACCTTGTTTGCTCCGTCTATGACATGATAGTTGGTAGCAATATAACCGTTATCCTTGATGATGACTCCGGAACCTGCACCCTGTGTCAGCTGAGGCATGCCCCATATATCCTGAGTCGTACCTGATACTACGATCTCTACGACTGCGTCTTCATTCTTTTTTACTATTTCCGAAACTGTCATCTCACTGCCGGTTGCATCGCTGAGACTGAGCTGCGACAGAGCCGAATCATCTCTTGAAGGGGTACCGTTGCTTCCGGTCTTTCCGGAGATGTAGCCGCCGGCTACTGCGCCGAATACCGAGCTCAATGCCATCGTGATGACCATACATACAACGAGGAAAGTTTTCGTGACATATTTCGGCTCTTTATTTTTGCGGGATCTCTTTCCGCCGTCAGCAGGAGGCTGGCTTCCGATATTTCCGTCGTCTCCGCTTCCTCCGTTTCCGCTGCCGTTTCCGCCGCCGTATACAGGTTCTGCAGCACTGCTGCTGAAATCACTGAAATTTCTGCCGTATACTTTCGCATCAGATGCCGCGTCGGGAATGCTATAATCGAACTGCGGAACATCACTGACCGGATCGCCGCTGCCAAGATACTCGTCGATGCTTGCAGAAAGAACTGTTTCTGAAGGAGAAGCTGCTGCAGGAGCCGATGCTTCGGTGCGCTGCGTGCTCTCTCTGTTCTGCATGCTCTGTGAGCTGTCGAAACTCTTTGCTGCTGATTCAAGATCTGTATAGACCTTAGGCGCTGCATCGAGTGATGGTATCTCAGCATCTAGGCTGAAAGCATTTACCGGTTGAGCAGAAGGTGATGGTTGAGCAGCAGGTGAAGGTTCAGGAGCTTGTGTTACACTGACTTCCGGTTCATCGCTGCCGAATGTTACAATCGTTCTGTCTTCGTACTTCATTTCTATAACCCTTTGCGCAGTCTTCTTTTGTGACCGTGCTCTCCTTTCTTTAAACTGTTTAATATATATGAATTGATAATTTTGAACTGTATTTTGTTTACGACTATATAATGGACTTTGTTCCTTAAACTAAACTTAAATTAAAATTTAAAGTAAAATTTGTAGTAATATATATGCCGTAATGCTCATATTTGAAATGCGGCCGGATAATTAACTCTATTATTGTACATCGTTTATAATAAAAATCAAATATGTCGGTATTGTGTCATTACGGTTAAAAGTATAAAATAAAGAAGTTATGAAAAAGAATGTAAATCTCAGGATCACAAGCACCCAATATTCCGAAAACCTCAAACCGAGCGGAGAAGCGTTTCTGCGCGAGCTCGAGAAGGAAGACTCTCTGGAGATAGTTACAGAGGGTACTTTGTATTCTAAAAATAATGCTACCTACATAGCATATGAGGAAGCTGAGGAATCAGGGCTGGACGACATCAGGACATTGGTAAAACTCAAGGACGGACAGATACGTATCCGCAGGTACGGCAAAAATGAAGACGATATGGATATGACGCTCGCGCCCGGAATACGGAGCATTACGAGATATCAGGTGCCGATGCTGCCGTCAATGAATCTTGAGGTATACACAAATAAACTTACTGAAGATCTCGACGAAGAAGGGTATGGGAAGATATCGGTCGAATACAAGATCAGATTCGACAGGTTCTTTTCCAGGCGAAATGTACTTGAAATCGAGGTAATGCCGTCGTAGGAGAGGAGAGTGATATGAACAAAATTGGATTCAGCGCCGAAAAATACATCGAGGAGCAGTCAAAGTACATCCTTGAGAGGATAAACAGCGGAGAAGGCAGACTATATCTGGAATTCGGGGGAAAGCTGGTCGAAGACAAGCATGCAATGAGAGTGCTGCCGGGCTTCGATGAAAACGCCAAGATAAAGCTGCTTCAGAAAATGAGCGATAAAGCGGAAATAATAATCTGTATATACGCAGGAGATATAATCAAGAGCAAAACACGCCAGGATTTCGGCATCACATACGATCTTGAAGTTATGAGGCTTATCGACGAATTCCGCAGCTACGACCTTGAGGTCAACTCGGTAGTCGTTACAAGATATGAGGACGCGCCTTCTGTCAATCAGTTCCTTGCAAAGCTTGAAAGAAGAGGCGTCCGCACATATAAGCACATGTTTACAAAAGGTTATCCGACTGATGTAGACACCATCGTATCGGAAGAAGGATACGGCGCCAATCCATATATTGAGGTCAGCAGACCTCTGATCGTTGTCACCGGACCGGGAGGCGGCTCCGGAAAACTCGCGACATCCCTTTCGCAGGTCTACCACGAATACAAGATGGGACGCAAGGCCAGATACGCCAAATTCGAGACATTCCCTATTTGGAACCTCCCGCTGAAACATCCTGTCAACATCGCATACGAGTCAGCTACGGCAGACCTCAAGGATGTCAACATGATCGACTCGTTCCATCTCGACGCATACGGCGAAACGGCGGTCAATTACAACAGAGACATAGATGCTTTTCCGGTGCTGAAACGTATTCTGCATGCGATCACCGGTTCTGACGAGGGTTATAAATCACCTACAGACATGGGCGTAAACAGAGCGGGCTTCGGCATCATAGATGATGAAGTCTGCCGCGAAGCCGCAAAACAGGAGATCGTCAGGAGATACCTCATCGCAGAATGCTCATACAGAAAGGGAGCTATCGACGCTTCGACACTCGAGCGCTGCAAGCTGCTCATGGAGGAAGTCGGTGCTACCAAATACGACAGACCGGCAGTCCGTGAGGCGGAGGAATATGTAGAGCTCAAAAAGGCTGAAGATCCTGAGCGCTTTGAAAACGTCGTTGTCAGCTCGATACAGCTGCCTACGGGAACCATAATCTGCGGCAGATCATCACACAAAATGGTCGCAACGGCTGCAATGGTGCTGAATGCGATCAAAAAACTCGCAGGAATACAGGACGAGATGCCGATCATTTCGCCTACGATATTAGACAGCATGGCCAACACCAAGGTCTCGGTCTTCCATGACAAATCAAGTCTGGATCTCAACGAGGTTATCATGGCTCTGACACTGACCAAGCTCACCAACCCGTTTGCCGAGCTGGCACTGAGAGAGCTGCCTAATCTAAGGGGCTGCGTGGCGCACTGCACAGCTATCCTCTCCGAAAAGGACGAGCAGGCTGTCAAGTCACTGGGCATCGACATCACATCGAACCCAGAATTCTCAAACAACGCTCTGTTAAACTATACGAGCGCGACAACCGGCTCAATACAAGAGCCGCATGCTGATGTAGCTTAATGGCAGAGCACCTCATTCGTAACGAGGCGGTTGGGGGTTCGACTCCCCCCATCAGCTCCACGAAACCGACCGGCCTATGGCCGGTCTTTTTCGTGGAGCCGCTGGGGGAACCCCCATAAGGTTCTCTTCTGATCATAACGGCGTTGCCGTAATGAAGAGAACCTTGACTTCCGTCGGCTTCGCTCCTCCAGTAACAGCTCCAAGACTCCGGACTTATTCCGGAGTTTTTCTTTTGCAATCAAATCTTCACAGTAACCTGGTTGAAAAATCGGGAAACATTGATATAATCAAGCCATCTATATACAGGTAACCAGAAGACGGAGGGCTCTCCGCCTTTTTTTGTTGTCTTGATATGGTTGCATATATGAATAGTTCTGATTATTAGAAAGGAGCATACCATGTTTGAAAGAACACAAGTAGGAGCTGATGGGCTAAGAGTAGATACTGTAATCGACTTTCAAGATGAAGAAAAAGAAAAGTTCTTTACAGATTTGTATGAATGGATAGAAAGTGTTGTTCTGCCCGATGTGGAAGTTACGCATAGCTTTGTTTGGGGCGAACGAAAAAGTTTTGCTTTCTATACCGGAGACTTCTATGAATTACCCAACAATGACGGCTGGGAAAGAAGTGATAGCACTCTGAGTAGCATAAGGTTAAGTAGGCTCCGTAAGCATCATGAGATATCAATAGAAATCATGCTGTTCCCTTTGTTCGCCAAAGCAATGCAGAGTGGGATGGATGCTGTTAAAAAGGAACTGCTTGATGAGCCAATAATACAATGCCTGGTTTCACCAGAAGAGCTAAATAGCCATTATAAGAAAGACTCTCAGAACTGTGAGTGAGATAGATGACTTAGCTGTGTTGGAAATATGGACACAGAATTACTGGAAGTCTGATAAGTAAAGAAAGGTTGTAAAAATGGCTAATGATGTCGTTATATATCAGGAAATGATCGATGAAATAAAAGAGATCAT
The DNA here is from genome assembly GCA_902774265.1 of uncultured Eubacteriales bacterium. GTDB lineage: Bacteria > Bacillota > Clostridia > Peptostreptococcales > Anaerovoracaceae > Crickella. The sequence continues at coordinate 5,868 of CACYHR010000036.1, read as the reverse complement.
GCGCTCCGCAAGAAATAATGTAGCACGTCAAGTTAACAACGAGATACTAACTGCATATTGGAATATTGGCCGCGTAATTGTAGAACATGAACAAGATAGTAATGATCGTGCAGGCTACGGTAAGGAAACAATGCGGAAGCTTTCGAAACAACTCACAAAAGAACTCGGAAAAGGGTTTTCTTTATCTAATGTATATAATATGCGGCAGTTTTATTTGGACTATCCAAAATTCCAGTCACTGACTGGAAAATTAACATGGACGCATTATTGTGAGCTGATGTCAATCTCGGATAAAGACCGAAGGAGCTTTTATGAAAAAGAGTGTGCTCGCTCAGGTTGGTCCGTGAGAGAACTGAAGAGACAAGTATCGACTTCTCTTTACGAGAGACTGCTGCTCACAGATGGCAATGTGAACAAGGAAAAAGTGTATGAACTTGCCACCCTTGGACAGGAACTAGCAACACCAGAGGATATTGTTAAAGATCCTTACGTATTCGAATTTCTTGGTATTCCTGAGAATAAATCTGTTCATGAAAGCGAACTGGAAAAAGCGCTTGTGAGACAGATTGAAGACTTTATGTTGGAACTTGGCAGAGGGTTCATGTTTGTCGGAACACTGCAGAGAGTCACATTAAATAATACTCATTATTATGTGGATATGGTTTTCTACAATAAGGAACTCCACGCATATGTGCTGATAGAACTGAAGACAGTAAAACTCTTGCCTGAAGCAGTCGGACAACTGAATATGTATCTGAACTACTATGCTGGTGAGGTAAATGAACCTGGTGACAATCCGCCAATCGGAATTATCCTCTGTACAGACAAGGATAATGTGAGTGCTGAATATGCCCTTGGAGGACTTTCAAACAATATTTTTGCATCAACATATACCTATGTGATTCCTGATAAGGAAAGGTTGATTGCCCAAGTAGAAGTAGTATTAAAGCAGTGGGATGATAAAGAATAATACAGATTGATTAGAGGAAATTGAGGGACGTCTCTCCTTTCTTGAAATTTCAACGTTTCCGGAAATGCTTATTTATTCGACTCCCCCCATAATGGTCTCTATGATTATTTCGGCTTTGCCGTAATGTAGAGACCATTGACTTCCGTCGGCTTCGCTCCTCCAGTAACAGCTCCACGACTCCGGACTTGTTCCGGAGTTTTCTTTTGTTGCGGTATGGTACAATAACAAAAAACGATTTCCTCGAGGAATGCTATGATAAATAACGTTAAAAAGAGGGAATCCTTAAACAGGATCGGAGACAAACTACTGGTGTAAGCCTTTATGACATCCAGGATGTTGCAGAGGATCTGGTAGAGCCGATCATGAGAAGGCCACAGGTGATCAGCACAGACTCCATGATGCTCGGTTATGCGGGAGTATACTCAAGCTTCCTCCTGCATACATGAAGAGCTGCAGAGAAATTCGGATTCAGCCCGAGAGACATTCTCGTAGAACTCGGAAGAAGAGGCATGGTGGGCGGACAGGAAGACATGATTGTAGATGTTGCTTACCAGATGGCACAGGAGAAGAAGAACAATTAGGATCCGGCTTCGGATAAAGGAGGAAGAAATGGGAATCGTAACTGAACTGTTAAAAGACGTAAAAACACCTGAAATGATTTCAATCAGACAGAATTTCGACGGAACACATATAGATGCCAGGTATATTCCTTCTGTTATTGCCGGAGAAATGAAGCAGGAAAAGATCGCTTCAGCCTTCAGGCCGGGCATGAGAGTGGCTATTACTGCAGGAAGCAGGGGCATTGCCAATATAGCACTGATAATCAAATGTATTGCAGACAATCTCAAGGAAATGGGAGCAATCCCGGTCGTAGTACCTGCAATGGGAAGCCACGGCGGCGCTACAGCAGAGGGCCAGCGCGAGGTTATCGAGTCGTATGGTATAACAGAGGACTTCATCGGATGCGAGATCATCTCATCAATGGAGACCGTCGAGATTGGCAAAACAGAAACAGGCCGTCCGGTCAGGATCGATAAGAATGCATATGAAGCAGACGGCATCGTAGTATGCGGAAGGATCAAACCTCATACCGGATTCCGTGGACCTTATGAAAGCGGGATCATGAAGATGATGGCTATCGGACTCGGAAAGCAGTTCGGTGCAGAAATCATTCATGCTGACGGATTCCATCATTTTAAAGAGTACATTCCGATGTATGGAAATGCAATCATCAAGTATGCTCCGGTCACATGCGCGCTCGCTATTCTTGAGAACGCATACGACCAGACAAGAGAACTGGTTGCCCTTACTCCGGAAGAAATCGTCACAGAAGAACCTGTACTGCTTGACCGTGCAAGAACATACATGCCAAGACTGCTCTTTGACAGCTGCGATGTACTGATAATTGATGAGGCAGGCAAGAACATCAGCGGAGACGGCATGGACCCTAACATTTCAGGACGTTTCCCGACTACTTGTGCAAGCGGCGGAATCGATGCTCAGAGAATTGCCATACTCGACATGACTCCGGAGTCACACGGAAACGGCTGCGGAATGGGACTTGCTGACTGCGTTTCAAAGAGGTTCTTCGACAAGCTTGATCTTGAAGCGACATACCCTAACGCTATAACAAACACTGTCGTTGGAGAGATGAAGATCCCTATGATCATGCAGAACGACAAAGAAACAGTACAGCTCTGCATCAAATCCTGCAACGAGATAGATAAAGAAAACCCAAGGGTTATCCGCATTAAAAACACCCTTAAGCTCAAAGACATAGAAATATCAGGAGCTCTTCTTGAAGAGGCCAAGGCACACCCGGATATCGAGATCACAGGTGAACTGCGCCCAATGACATTCAATGAGGAGGGCAATCTATGGTAGATGGTATTATAGAAGGAGAAAGCCATGAACGAAATGCAAATGATTCTGGGACTGGTAGTCGGCGTATTCCTGCTGATTTTCCTGGTCCTGAAGACCAAAATACATACATTCATCGCACTGATCATCGCATCCGCAGCAACCGGTATTATCGGCGGAATGCCGCCAAGTGAAGTAGTAGCAAACATTACCGGCGGATTCGGAAGCACTCTCGGAAGCATCGGTATCATCATCGGATTCGGCGTAATGATGGGAAGAATCCTGGAAGTATCCGGAGCCGCAGAGAGAATGGCATACACATTCATCAAAGTGCTCGGCAAAGGCAAAGAAGAGTGGGCGCTCGCAGCAACAGGACTTGTCGTTTCGATTCCTATCTTCGCAGATTCGGGATTCGTTATCCTCTCGCCTCTGTACAAGGCACTTTCCAAGAAGACTAAGAAGTCAGTAGTAGGACTCGGTGTTGCTCTCGCTGCAGGCCTGCTCATAACACATCACCTCGTACCTCCTACACCGGGCCCTCTCGGAGTAGCAGGAATCTTCGGAGCGGACATCGGCCAGGTCATCCTCTGGGGAATCGTATTCTCAATTCCTCTGATGATCGTAGGCGTTATCTACGCAAAGTACATTGGCAAGAAGCTCTATCAGCTTCCTTCAGAAGATGATATGGGATGGGAAAGAGGAGAATACAACGCAGAGAACGTTGAGAAGGATATCTCCATCGATGATATGTTCCCTAACCTCGACAAACTGCCTTCGGCATTCGTGTCCTTCGCACCGATCGTTCTTCCGATCATCCTCATCTTCCTGAACACAGCATCAAGCGCTCTCGGAGTTCAGGGAACACTTGCAGAGGTATTTGCATTCATCGGAAGCCCTACAATCGCTGTAGCTGCAGGACTTATCCTGTCGATTTACACACTTGCAGCTAAGGAAACAAGAGAAGATGTACTCACAAGAATGGAAGAGGGCGTTGCCCGTGCCGGTATCATTCTTCTGATCACAGGAGCAGGCGGTGCGTTCGGATTCATCATCAGAGAATCAGGAATCGGCGACTATCTTGCACAGGTAATTTCCAAGATGCCTCTCCCTGCGATCCTGGTACCATTCATCATCGCAACCGTTATCAGACTGATCCAGGGAAGCGGAACAGTTTCGATGATCACTGCAGCATCGATCTCAGCACCGATTCTTGCAAGCCTGAGTATCAACCCGGTATTCGCAACAATGTCAGCATGCATGGGAGCTATGGTGTTCTCATACTTCAATGACAGTTTCTTCTGGGTAGTTACAAGAATGGTAGGCATCACTGATGTCAGAGATCAGTTCCGTACATGGTCGATCCCTACAACTCTTCTCTGGGCAACAGGAGGAATACTCCTGGTAGTAGTAAACGGCATATTCGGTTAATATAGAAATAGAGGTGACGGTATGAAAGGCGGATTAATAATAGAACCTGAAGACAATGTGGTAGTAGTGACAGAGGAGGTCCGGTCGCTGATCTAACCTCCATCACGGCCGGATCTTTTGGCTTATAACAGACACCGGATGTCCCCCGCCTCTTAGCACTGATGCTCTCAGGAGCTGAAGCTCCCGGTGTCTGTTGACGGCGTCGCTCGCTCCAATCAAGCGAGCTTGTTGGAGCTTTGCTCCTGGTTGAAGAGTTTAATGGAGCTGCAGAAATGAACAGACTTCTTTTAATAGCAGATGATTTTACAGGGGCGCTTGACACCGGCATACAGTTCGCCGGAAGAGGCATCAGCACCGAGGTCTTTGCAGACGACAGGGATTTTGCCGGCTATCAAGGCGATGCGGATGTTCTTGTTGTAAATACGAATACAAGAAATGCTGCTGCTGAAGAGGCGTACAGCAGAGTCCGTAAGGCGGTCCGCTCAGGCATCGAGGCAGGAGCAAACTGCTTCTACAAGAAAACGGACTCAGCGCTCAGAGGAAATATCGGGAGTGAACTGCAGGCTGTTCTTGATGAGGTCAGCATTGAGTCCGGCTGCAATGGCTGTGCGATACAGTTCATCCCGGCTCTGCCTGATATGAACAGAATCACGCGCGGCGGTATCCACTATATAGACGGAGTGCCTGCGGCAGAGAGCGAATTTGCGAGGGACAAGTATTCACCTGTCACCAAGTCATCCGTAAGAGAAATAATAGCAGAACAATCGGATGCCTGCGTTTATATTCACGAAAACAGGCACGTGGGAAATGAATACGGCATTCATGTATATGACGCGGAGACTGCAGAAGATCTGGAAATAATCGCTGAAGGGCTGGAGCAAAGGAATGCATATACGATCATGGCGGGATGTTCCGGATTTGCCGGAGTGGTTCCGGAATTGATCGGCTTCAGCGGAAACAGTAGCAGAAAGATCGAATTCATTCCGGGGCTGATCGCTGTATGCGGCAGTACCAACAAAGTCACTCGTGACCAGATCGATTATGCAGGGAATCATGGCTTTGCACATATCAATATGACGCCTGATCAGACACTGGGCCAGAACTGGAGATCCAAAGCAGAAGCTGACAGTTTTGTACAGTTGTGCATGGAGGAATTCAACACAGCAGGCAGGCTCGTCATAGACACGAATGATGCACAAGCCGGACGAACGGCTCAATATGCCGATTTGCATGGGCTTGATGCAGACCAGATCAGAAACGGGATCTCCGATACGCTTGGATGGCTGCTTAGGGAGATGCTGGACAGAGGAACACGGGCAACTATCATGCTCACAGGCGGGGATACGCTGCTTGGATTCCTGAGAAATATTGGCACAATGCAGCTGACACCGGTGTGCGAACTGGATACAGGAGTTGTGCTGTCCTACCTGAATTATGCCGGGGTAGATTATCCGGTGATATCCAAATCCGGTGGATTTGGAAGACATGATCTGATAGCAAGATTAGCAGATAATAGAGAATTGTGAAACTCTTCACTGAATTGGCACAAACATGCCGGATCCTGCGTTGTGAACAAGACTCTGGATCATCATGAAGCGCAAACAGATGAT
>CACYHR010000035.1 GCA_902774265.1 uncultured Eubacteriales bacterium | reverse complement strand
AATTGTTATATCAATCAGTCGCCCATGCCGGATTCGATGAATGCTGCGATTTCTGCGAGTGCAGCCTCTTCATCAGGTCCGTCACATACAAGCTCGATCTCCGATCCGCATTTGATGCATGCGGCCATCAGGAACATAACGCTCTTGCAGTCGTAAGCATTTCCGTTGAACATGAGCTTTACACTGCTTTCATATTTTCCTGCCATCGGGGCAAGCAGACTTGCCGGACGCATGTGCATACCCTGTTCATTTTTGATTGTGATGTTTTTTGATACCATATTATGCTCCTTTCTGTTTCTGAATCGATGCTGTATGTTATTCTACGACATCCTTCTTGAGTACACCCAGGAGTCCGCAGCCGACTATCGAACCGACAACAAGAGCTACTACATACATAGCTACATTTCCGACTACAGGGAATACGAAGATTCCGCCGTGCGGCGCCATGAGTGTGCACCTGAACGCCATTGACATTGCGCCGGCTACTGCCGAGCCTACCATCAGTGACGGGATTACGTGCAGCGGATCTGCTGCAGCATACGGGATAGCTCCCTCTGTGATGAAGCAGAGGCCCATGATGAAGTTGACAGGGCCGGATTTTCTCTCTGCCTCTGTATATTTCTTCTTGAAGATAATAGTGGAGAGAGCGATAGCGATAGGAGGTACCATACCGCCGATCATAACTGCAGCCATGATCATATATCCTGCTTCATTCTGGTTGGCAAGAGCCGCTGTACCGAATACATATGCCGCTTTGTTGAGCGGGCCTCCCATATCTGTTGCCATCATAGCTCCGAGAATAGCACCGAGCAGTACTGCAGAGCCAGCGCTCATTCCTGTGAGAACTACGGAGATCCATGCGTTGAGAGCTCCGACGATCGGATTGATGGCACACATTACCAAACCTATTGCCAGTATACCGCATAACGGATATATAAGTACAGGCTTGATTCCCTCGAGTGATGCAGGCAGTTTTGATGTAATCTTTTTGATACCGAGTACGATGTATCCTCCGGCAAATCCTGCTACGAGCGCGCCGAGGAATGCTGACGGGATGCCGCCTCCAGGTGAAGCAAATGTTGCACCGGATGCTGCAAGCGCACCTCCGACGAAGCCTACTGCGAGACCCGGACGGTCAGCAATACTGCGTGCGATGAATCCTGCAAGAACAGGAAGCATGAAGTTGAATGCTACGCCGCCTATGGCCTTGAACCATGCTGCGACAGGTGTGTTTGAACCGAAATTGCTTGGATCGATCGAGTAATCATCCAGCAGGAACGCTATAGCGATGAGGATACCGCCGCCGATAACGAACGGAAGCATGTGTGAAACACCTTCCATGAGGTGCTTGTAGATTATTCTTCCTACACTCTCATTACCCAGCATTTCGCTTGGTGCAGCAACTGCGCCGGAGTGCTGATAAACAGGAGCGTCGCCTGCTTCTGCGCGGTTAATAAGGTCTTCTGAACGATGGATAGCATCGGCTGTTGAAGCCTTGATGAGTTTCTTGCCGTTGAAACGAGCCATTTCAACGTTCTTGTCTGCTGCTATGATGATCACATCAGCTTCGCTGATCTCAGCCGGAGTAAGTACATTCTTTGCTCCGCCGGATCCGTCTGTCTCGACTTTGATCTGGAGACCTCTTGCTGTTGCTGTCTGTTCGAGTGCTTCAGCAGCCATGTAGGTATGCGCGATACCTGTAGGGCATGCAGTGACTGCGAGCAGTTTTGTGACCTTCGCAGGTGCTGCGGCAGCAGGAGCGGCCGCTTTTGCTTTTTCCTCTTCTTTCTTGTCACGCTCAGCTTCCTGTGCGTCGATGAGACCGAGGAATTCATCTGCAGTCTTTGCCTCTACGAGTGACTTTGTGAAGCCCGGGTTCATGAGCATTGTCATGAGCTTGGAAAGTACTTCGAGATGTGTATCAGCTGCTCCGTCCGGTGCAGCGATCATAAAGAGCAGATTGCTTGTTGTGCCGTCAGGTGACTTGTAATCTACTCCCGAAGGTACTGTTATCGCAACAAGTCCAGGCTGCTTAACAGCTGCCGACTTTGCGTGCGGAACGGCGATTCCCATTCCGACTGCTGTTGACCCCTTCGCTTCTCTTTCCATTATCGCGGCTTTGTAGGCAGCCTTATCTTTAAGATTGCCCACTTTGTCGTGAAGATCAACCATGATATCGATCGCTGCCTGCTGATCTGCAGCTTTACAATTCAGGCTGACTCCATCTTTCTTAAGTAAGTCCGTGATTTTCATTTTCTCCCTTTCTGCGCTGTGCGCATGTGTTCGGGTAACCTCCCTATATAACCATTTGTTTTATATTAACGAAACAGCAAAACTCACGTTCACAGAGTTTCGTAAATATCGTTTATAAGATCTCCGGTTGCGAGATCATCGGAAAATGCAGTAGCGCTTCCTGCTGCAGTTCCCATGTTGAGTGCTACGCGGTAATCATGCGTCTTCATATATCCTGCTACGAAGCCGGCTACCATCGAATCTCCCGCGCCGACAGAATTTCTGACCTTACCCTTCGGCACGCCCACACGGAATCTCTGTCCGTCCTCGGTTATGAGCATCGCGCCGTCGCCTGCCATCGAGATCAGGACATTCCTTGCGCCCATCTCCTGCAGCTTTCTTGCGTGTTCTTCGATCTCATCATCTGTTTTGAGTACGGTCCCGAACATTTCGCCAAGCTCGTGATTGTTAGGCTTTATCAGGAAAGGCTTGTATTTAAGGACTTTAAGGAGAAGGTCCTTAGTTGCATCCACTACGAATGTAACGCCTTTTCCGTACAGTCTCTCGAGTATGATCTCATAGACATCACTAGGTAATGAATTCGGAATGCTTCCGGCAAGGATAAGCACATCGTCCTTCTGCAGCTTGTCCAGCTTACCGAGCAGTTCATCGAATGCTTCTTTGCTTATTTCAGGTCCCTGAGCATTGATCTCTGTCTCCTCGTCAGACTTGATCTTGACATTGATCCTGGAGATACCTTCCTTAAGCATTATAAAGTCAGCTATTATGCCCTTTCCTTTAACGCTCTCTACGATAGCTTCTCCCGTGAAGCCTGCCGCAAATCCGAGCGCAGTGTTCTCGATCCCGAGATTCTTGAGGATCGTGGACACGTTTATGCCCTTGCCGCCGAAGAAACAGTCTTCGGATGCGGATCTGTTGGTCATTCCCGGGTCAAGCGGCTTATCCATTCTGACAATATAGTCGATTGCTGGATTGAATGTAACGGTGTAGATCATGGGTACCTCCTTTGAATCAATTGTGAATCAACTTTTTTATGAAAAATGTCCGATTTTCAGGGACAGCCGGCGTCTGTTATTTCTGTGTTCAGGAAGCATCCTGATACCCCCATGGTAAACTGTATTAACAATATGATTAATCCTACAGTTACATTCAATCAATGTCAATCAAAGTTGATTATTTTTTCGCTATTACGATTAATTTTGCGTTACAATTCAATAAACAGCCAGATCCATAGACTGTAATTGCTCGGCCAATGGCTGAATTTTTAACAATTTTGCTATTTGTTACCGTGTCTGGACAGTTTGAATAATTCTTCGGCGGCCAGCCTGGCTTTGGCTACTATGGCGTTCTCATTCTTAGGGAAACAGTAATACTGTATCTTAGGAGTTCCTATGGAGATCATATCGCCGATCTCATACCAGAAATAGTCAGAATACAGGCTGTATGAACGCTCCGGTATCTGATGATAGTTCAGCTTCCCTTCACATCCCGTAAGATGGAATCCATTTATGTCGTGACGGAGTATCCCCTCCCCGACTCTGTATACCGCATCGGTATTGACCAGCATGATTATGTCTGATTTTTCCTTCATACAATAGATTCCGGACTCTATTTCCTTTCGCACCTCTTCTCTCTCCCATGCGTACCAGTCCGGAATATGCTCAAATGTGATGCTATCAGCAGCAGTCCGACCTGACGCCTGATCCGAGCTCTGAGCCGGTGTCTTGATCTGTCTGAGCTTTCCGAACTCCGTAAGCTCATATTCGGCTCCGCAGTTCGTGCATTTGAGCGAAATACCCTTCCCCTTCATGCAGCCTTCTTCCAGGCAGTGCGGACATTTATACAAAACGCGTTCAAGTCCGTCTGCACGGAAATCTTCACTTACAGATATATGATTTTCCTGCTGCCATCTGAAGTTGTCAAAGCTAAAATGCCGTCTTAAGATCTCATTGATCTCCGCCGCAGACATACTCGATATTTCTTCTGCCGAGAGCAGATATGACATTTTCGCCGATACCTTTACATCCCTGACCTGAAGTCCGTTGTACAGCGGGTCGCGTGCGAAGGCTCCGTATGTCCTTATCATGATAACAGGAACGCCGAGCATTTTAACGGCTTTGCCCAGACTGTCCGGAAGAGGTGTTGCAGTACCGTCAAATGTGTAGCTGGCCTCAGGATACAGCAGAACAGATTCCTTCAGTTCTCTGACTGTATACAGCATGTCACGCACTAATGTAGTATCATTCATGAACTTGCGAGTCGGAATGCATCCTATCATGCGCAATAAGCCTTCTTTGCCTACAAATCCGTCCATTGTGCAGACTATATGAAACGGCCGCGGGTATATTATGCTGGAAGCGATCTTAAGATCTATGAAACTGCTGTGGTTCATGAGATACAGAGCAGGCTCTTTTTTGCGCAGTCTGTCCATGTCCTCCTCTTCGCAGCTGAACGAGACCTTCTTCAGCTCAGGCTCGGATGCGGTCTTAAGCAGCCACCGCCAGAACCGCCCCTGGCTCACGGGCTTTTTATTCTTATAAGGTTCAAGATCCAAAACTTCATCATATGACATGTTTTCGGTCTTTATCTTCATACACATCCGCCTTTCTCAAACTGTCCGGTTCAATCCTTACGAACCCGACACCCCCTGTTTTAGCTGCATGATTAACTTCGCTAGCATATTCTCGGCAGCAATTCTCCGCCCGGCTGAGGGAGGAGTGTCTCTGCGCCTATTTCCGTTGTCATTACGACTTTGCCCGGCATTTCGTCAGTTATCTCTCCTATAACAGCCGCGCCGGATGTGTATTTGCCCTGCCTGAGCACTTCTATTATCCTATCGGCATTTTCCTGAGGCGCGATTATTACAAGTCTTCCTTCACATGCCAGATAAAGAGGCTCAAGGCCCAGCATTCCGCAGACGCCTTTGACCGCATCGTCTACGGGAACTGATTCGGCACTGATTTTAATTCCTACATTGCTTTGCTCAGCGATCTCATACAGGACTGTGCCTACTCCGCCGCGGGTCGCATCTCTTATGACATGAACCTCATCAGCCGCAGACAGGACAGAATCAACGGCTCCCCACAGAGGAGCACAGTCGCTGTCAACATCGGCTTCGATACCGTATTCATTACGTGCAAGCAGAATAGTACAGCCATGCCTTCCGACATCTCCGGTGACGATTACCGCGTCTCCCGGTTTTGCAAGCGCACCGCCTGTCCTGACGCCTTCTTTTATCCTTCCTATCCCGGTAGTTGTAATAAACACGCCGTCTACCTGACCTTTGCCCGCAACCTTTGTGTCACCTGCAACGATCCTGACACCGGCTTCTGCAGCTGTCTTCTCCATAGCAGCAGCGATCTCCTCGAGCTTATCCATAGGGAAGCCTTCTTCGATGACAAAAGCGCATGTCAGATACAGAGGCTCTGCTCCCATGCAGGCGAGGTCATTTACTGTGCCGCAAATTGACAGTTTACCGACATTGCCGCCCGGGAATTCGTACGGTGATACGATAAACCCGTCAGTCGACATAGCCAGTCTGCCTGCTTCTACCTCAAGAACGGCTGCATCGTCTGCGGTAAACAGCGGGTTGGCAAAATGCGCCGCAAACACTTCGTGTATCAGCTCGGACGTCTGCCTGCCCCCTGCTCCGTGTGCAAGTGTAACAGTTTTACTCATCTATTGTCTCCTTCCTGTATGCGTACCATGCCGCACAAGTTCCTTCATTAGACACCATGCATGCTCCGATCGGATGGAGCGGAGTGCACCCCCTGCCGAAGACCCTGCAGTCCGCAGGTGTGCATTTGCCCTGGAGCACATCCCCGCATCTGCAGGCCGGATTAGCTTTTCCCTTGATTTCAGGCAGATCGTATTTGATGCGGGCATCATAAGCTGCATATTCTTCGCGCAGTCTGAGACCGGACTGAGGTATCACACCGAGACCTCTCCATTCCGAATCGCACGGTTCCATGATTTCCTCCATCATGCGTTTTGCCGGTATGCTTCCTTCGTCAGTCACGACTCTCGGATAACAGTTTTTGAAGAAAGGTTTGCCCTCGCGCAATTTGACGACGGTTACCGCCAAAGCTGCCATTATCTCTTTCGCCGTAAACCCGGCGACGACGCCGTATATTCCTTCATCGACAAGCTGAGCACAGGAATCGGCTCCGGTTATGGCATTGACATGCCCCGGATACAGAAAAGCATCCGCACTGCCTTTAAGTGCCCGGTATGCGTTGGTCATTGTCTTGTTGGCAGTCAGTATGGAGAAATTATCGAGTCCCTGCTCGGCCGCCATTCTGACCGCCATGCATGCCGAAGGAGTCGTTGTCTCAAAGCCGACGGCAAGGAATACGACCTGCTCATCCGGATGATCGGCCGCATAGCGGCAGGCGTCTGTCGGCGTATAAACGGGCTGCACCCTTGCACCCTCGCTTCTCGCGCCCGCGAGGCTTTTCTCAGAGCCCGGAACGCGAATAAGATCACCGAATGTGGTGATTGTGCAGCTGTGCTTTTCCGCAAGATACACAGCTTCATCGATAAAGCCGACAGGAGTTACGCAGACCGGACAGCCCGGTCCCGAAATCAGCTCTATATTATCCGGGAGTATATTCCTCACGCCCAGCCTGAATATCTCATGAGTATGCGTTCCGCACACCTCCATGATGCGCAGCTTCGGTCCGTCATAGCTCTGAATTATCTCCCGCGCGGATTTCTTATTATTATCTTTCGTGATATTCATCGTATCGGTATTCATTGCGATATCAGCATCCCCTACATGAGATCCTCAAGCAGCGCATCGGCTTCCTCTTCATCATCCGATGTGATTCTGGCGATAGCCACGCCTGCATGCACCATAACATAGTCGCCCGGATCGAGCTGCTCAAGCAGTTCAGCTGAAACCTCTCTCTTTGCTCCCGAAGCATCTACCAGTGCCATTCCGTCTTTGACCGTTACCACTCTGGCAGGTAAACCTACACACATTTTATCTTCCTCCTTCTACATATGCAGTTCATCTATCTGTTCAACTGTTCTCTGAACAGTCTCCCCGCCATTACGGGCAGGGTCATTTGTTTTCTTTTTGTACAAAGCTCTTGCTGCCGCCGCAGCCTGTCCGAGGCAGATCCCTCCGTCGTTAGGCGGAACCATGCTGTGGATGAGCACCTCGAAGTCCTCTTTCTCAAGCCCCGCTTCGCACATTCTGAGCAAAAGTCTGTTCTGGAACACGCCTCCGCTCAGAGCCGCTGTCGAAACGCCGGTCTTTTCTCTTATCGCGCAGCACATTTTTACTATACCATCCGCAAGAGACTGGTGGAACAGCCATGCAAGCTCCTCTTTCGCCTGTCCTCTCATGCTCTGTCCGGTCAGCCACATGAAGATCTCGTCCGTATTCTGAACGAGAGCTCCGTCCTCCGCCTCCCGTACACAAGGCGCCGGCATCATTGTATCATCTCCGGCATCCCCTCTATATGAACCGGATCTGTATTCTATGCTTCCGGGGTCTTCATTCCACCGCTCCGCAGTGAACTGCAGAGTTGTAGAAGCCTCGCCCTCAAAAGAGGAAACGCGTCTGATTCCGAGAACAGCACTTACGGCATCGAAGAGCCTTCCGGCGCTTGTCGACCTGATACTGTTGATGTTCTTATCCGCCATCATGAACTGGACCCGGAGCTCCTGATCGGAGCACAGCCCGAGCTTCCCGGCTATCTCCGCAGTCTTTTCTCTGTCTCCCAAAGCAGCATAGATCATGGAAACGGCTATTCTCCAGCCCTCCTTCGCGGAGACATCTCCTCCTGTCTGAAGGAAGGGCGCGATATGTCCTTCTCGTGTATACCCGTCAAGATCCGCAAGCATAAACTCTCCGCCCCAGACCGTGCCGTCATCTCCGTATCCCGTACCGTCGAATGAAACCCCTATCACCTTATCACTGCGGTCGTTCTCCGCAAGGCACGACGCGATATGCGCATAATGATGCTGGATTTCCATCACCGGGAGCCCCAGTTCACGAGCGACAGCTGAAGTATTGTATTTAGGGTGCTTGTCACACGCAACGATCTCCGGCTTTGCCTCCAGCAGATCGCACAACCTCTTTATCGACTCTCTGAGAGCCCTTACCGTACGTATATCCTCTGTATCACCGACATACGGAGACGGGTAGAAGAGGTGGTTTCTTGATACGCAGAATGTATTCTTGAGTTCGCCTCCGACAGCAAGTACGCTGCCGGAGCACGGCATATTCAGCATGAACGGCAGAGGCGCATAGCCTCTCGATCGCCTTATCATGTATGGTCTGCCCTTGTGGAAATCCATGACTGAGTCATCCGCGCGAAGTCTGATCAGGCGGTTATGAGAGAGGATAGTGTCGCACATTCTCGACAGCTCTCTAACCGCATCCTCATCATCCCTGCAAATAGCCGCGCCTGATACATTTCCGCTGGTCATGACGAGGCAGTCCGGCATTTTCAGGCCATCCGGATAATCGAAAAGCAGCATCTGCATCGGTGCGTAGGGAAGCATTACCCCGATCGCAGGATTATCCGGTGCGATCCCCGGCGCAAGCAGAGTGTCCGGCCCGGACTCTCCCGACTCTCTTTTGCGGAGGAGCAGTATCGGCTTCTGGTGGCCATCGATTATTTCTTCCTGATATTCTTCAAGTATACACTCTCTGCGGACTGTACTGATGTCTTTCATCATGACCGCGAACGGCTTTGACGGTCTCGGCTTGATATCTCTCAGTCTCTGTACAGCCTTCTGATCAGTAGCGTCGCAGCAGAGATGAAAGCCTCCTATTCCCTTGATTGCAACTATCCCGCCTCTGCTGATAATACGCCTGACCTCTGTGATAGCCGGTCCGCCCTTCATCCATTTGGGCAGCGACTTTACATCAACAGGCAGTGAAGCGCTGCCGTCAGTCCGGATCAGATAAACCTCCGGTCCGCAGTCATTACAGCAGACCGGCTGTGCATCGTACCTTCTTGTCTCCGGATGCGTATACTCATATTCGCACTGCGGACACATCGGAAACTCCGCCATGCTCGTGCGTATCCTGTCATACGGCATCCCGTCGAGTATTGTAGTTCTCGGGCCGCATGAAGTGCAGTTGATGAACGGATGCAGATAGCGCCTGTCGTTCGGATCAAACAGCTCCTTCCGGCACTTTTTGCATGTCGCAATATCCGGAGATACAAATATCTCCCCGCTTACCTTTGCGCTCTCGATGATCGAAAAATGATCATCTTTGCCTATGTTCTGCGGTGCGTCTTCCCTGTCGAGTTTGAGTATTATTGCTCTCTCGGGAGGCCTGCGCCTGAGTTCATCAAGAAATGCATCGATATCTGACATCTCTCCCTGCGCGTCGATCTCGACATACGGGCCTTTATTGCTTACACTTCCCTTTATATTGTGTTTGTTCGCGAGTCTGTCGACCGATGGGCGGAATCCGACGCCCTGTACTATTCCATATACCCTTGCTATGACAGCATGCTGCATTGCAAATACCTCTTATGTATAATACTTTACCGATTCTTCTCCGGCAAACTGCCCGGATACGGCAAAGTGCGGCAGTTCGATAAACTTACCGTGTTTTCCGTGCTTTTCGCCGAAATCTCCGCTTGCTCTCCGGAATGATCCGTCGGCGATTATTATATCCCAGTCACCGTTTCCGACCAGTTCAAAGAAATCTGATTCTTCCCTGATCCTGAAATCGCCTTTTTCGGATATCTCTTCATCCATCATGAACCAGCTCGCTGCTGTGATCTGCGGCTTCTCTATGAGCCCCTCTGCTTCCTGCAGCAGCACTTCCCTGAGGGCATTGGCTCTGATCTGCTGATGAATGATCAGTATCCTTTTGCCTTCGAGCTCCTCAGCGCTGAGATCGATCCCGGCACGTACATCTCCTATAAGAGGGTCCGCACACTCATACGGGGTCCCGAATCTGTCTTTCAGGTATCTGGCTGCCCTTAGTCCTGCAGCAGCGACTACGATATTCTTTTCCATCCTTCCGGCATCCGCGAAGTCTTCAAAAGAGCTCCCCGCACCATAGCAGATAACTCTTTCGGTGCCGGATGCGGTAAGTGCATCAGCGATCCTTTTGCCTGCTGTAAGACTGTCAGAATCAAGAGGAGTCACGCCAATTACTCCGACAGAACGCGGGATGACCGCGCCGTTATCATCGGATGCGAATTTTCTGAAGCATTCCATATATGCCTTCTCAATGCCCGAGTCATACCACAGAGCTCCGTTGCTGTCTACCGTTATGACCGGCATCCCTGTCCTCTTCTCAGCCATACGCCTGAGAGCTTTATAGTCTGTAGCGATAGTAGCCGGTACAGGGGTTCCGATTATGGCAACGAATTTTGCATCGATTTTATCCGAGGCTTTGACAATCTTTTCTATCATCAGATCATCTCTTCCGAGTATTGCATCCATATCCCGCAGTCCGGCAGAGAATACTGCACTCTTTGTCTGCAGCCATCTCGGCTCATCAAATCCGCAGATATTTCCCGCGCATCCGCCTGCATCGCAAATTATGATCATGCCACCGAGTTCATACAGAACCGCCGCAGCACCTGACTGGTCAGGCGCGAACGGATATATTATCTTGTGAAGTCCTTTTACGCTCATGCGAGGGCCTCCGTCATTTTCTCAAACAATCCTGTCACTCCCGAATATCCGAAAGGCTGCTTTTCTTCATTCCACGGCACATTCGGGCAATCCGGATGATAGTATTCCGCATCCTTGCCGAGCGTCAGATCTGCATCCGACCGGCTGCAGTCATAGCAGAGCATGGTCGGAGACAGATTGGTAAACAGCCTTGTCTCAGGTGATATCTCGGCGAGATGTCTTATATATACATAGTCCTCTCGGGATATATTGGAATATATCTCGGGAACTTTGAATCCGTATTTTACCAGTGCAAGCGAGAGCTCAAAGGCATTGGCATTGAGCATTTCACCGACCGCGATGCTGATGCTTCCGTATTTATCCCTGAACCCGGACACAGCCTTTTCGGCACGCTCTCTGTACTCGGAATCATCGAATGAAGCCCCGATGCTTCCCGCGAAGGCGCTGTACTGATTTGCGATCTTATCGATCTGGTACAGTCTGGTCAGCTCAAGATAAGGTATATTAAGTCTCTTTGCGAGATCATCAGCCGCGGTCCTCGCCTCATGATTGAGTACGATATTGAAATTTGCCCGTGACATCCCGAGATAGCTTTCATAGTCTTCGCATCTGGATATCTCATTGATCTTTTTCACGCCGGCCTGCTTCAAAAGCCCGTAAAGCTCGCAGTCATCAGTCAGAGGAGAAAAATATCCGAGTATGTTGACTGTGCGCGGGTCACGCTTTGCCGGCTCAAGCAGTGAATAGACAGCTTTGCGCACCAGCACCATAGGAGGCTTTCTGCCCTCACGCGTCAGAGCGTACATATAGCACGGCCTCACGGGAACTCCCGACGCCTCTTCCGCTTTTCTGCAGACTCTGTCCCAGTCGGTGCCGAGAAGTGCATCAACGCAGGTTGCGCATATCATTACAACAGAAGGCTTTTTATCCAGATAATCGACTACTTCACAAACGGCGTCAGGCACTCTTGCCAGATGATCGCCGTTGACTATATCTGACTCATCCATAAGCAGGAAGAAAAATCTGTCCTCATAGCCCTGTATCTCCGACAGGAGCTTAGTGTTGCGGCCGCAGCATCCCGGCGCTACCAGCAGCATCACGGAGTCCGGCACGGCAAGTCCTGCCCTTTTGACACCGAAGCCTGTCGCACCCGGAGAATTGAAGGCCAGCGTCGCAGGCGAGCTGTATATAAGCTGCGATGCAGGAACCAGCTCCCGTGGTATATTGTCCGGTCCTGATTCATTGAGTTCTCTGATTGATATGCTGTATGGTTCTCTGTATGGTTCGCTGATCATTTATCTGTCCAGTTCCAGGAGCTTTTCAGCAAGCTCCGTAAATTTATGGCTTATAGGCAGGTCCGGATCTCCTTCGATCACCGTCATGCCCTGTTCTTCAAATTGATTGATATCATCGCTTCTCGGTATGTCTCCGACTATTTCTAGCCCCTTTTCTGCCGCGAAGCTTCTGACTTTTTCTTCCTCTCCGGGTATGTTTCTGCGGTTCAGTATTATCCCGGCGACATCCGCATAACCTCTGTCGGCAAAATTCTCAACTGCACAGCAGATATTGTTTGCCGCGTACAGAGCCATCTTCTCACCTGATGTCACTATCAGCACATGTTCCGCGTATCCCTCTCTGATAGGGGCGGCAAAACCTCCGCAGACTACATCTCCGAGTACGTCATACATTACAACATCCGGCTTTACTGTCTCAAAGAGCTCCAGCTCCTCGAGCAGATTGAATGTTGCAATGATACCGCGCCCGGCGCATCCGAGCCCCGGTGTAGGGCCGCCTGTCTCTATGCAGAGAATACCTCCGAAACCTGTTTCGGATATTTCATTGATCGAGGAAAGATCATCTCCGTGATCCCTTATATATTCCATTACAGGTTGCTGCGCCCTGCCGCCCAGCAGATTTATAGTCGAATCGGCCTTAGGGTCGCAGCCGATCTGTATTACCTTTTTGCCAAGTGAAGCGAAAGCAGCAGACAGATTAGCTGTCATAGTTGATTTTCCGATGCCGCCTTTGCCGTATATCGCAAGCTTTAACATGCATTTTCTCCTGTAGTTTCTCCTGTAGTTACTCGTGAAATTCCGTCTGGATCTCATTCGATGCTTTTTTGAAGTATCACCCGGATCCCGCCCGATGCGTCTTTTGATGCATCCCCTGATATTTCTCCCGAAATAAATAAAAAGGCATTTTCATACGGATGCCCGAAATGAAAAAGCCTGCTTAAAACATAATAATAGAACTACCGATTCTCAGTATTCACGTTTCTCAGCAAACTTCCCGCTCGGAACCACCTTGCAGTCAGAATGTTACAGACACTATTATACTTTTTTTCATATTTTATACAAGCCCGCAGAATATTACACCCGACTGAGCAGGTCAGCTCCGCTATTCTCTATCTTACTTATGGTGTATATGTAACTGAATATGAGTACTATCAGTGCGCCGGCCCATGCGGCTACCTCAGCGATAAACAGGCCTGTTTCTCCTATTATCCTTGCAAGCAGGAGAGCTGAGACTACACGCATAATCAGTTCTGCAAAGGCTGATACCATCGGCAGGAATGTGTTGCCCAGACCCTGTGTGGATGATCGGAATATGTACAGGAGATACAGAACAGGCAGGCAAACACACATTATCGCAAGATACCTGTACGCCACATCTACCGTAGCCTGTATTTCTTCGGCTGTCCCGGAAACAAAGCCGGACAGTATCGTTCGTCCTGTGATCAGCATGACGACCGCTATAACACACGCGGTTGCTGTTGCCGCCCAGGCTGAAGATCTCACGCCCTCGTGTATGCGATCAAATCTACCCGCTCCAAGATTCTGCGCGACGTATGTTGTCATGGCAAAGCCGAACGATGATGTAGCGATCTCCAGTACGCCGTGCATTTTGGCGCCGGCTGTAAAGCCTGCTATGAATACCACGCTGAAAGTGTTTACAACAGACTGAACGACCATACCGCCTGCCACAATAAGGAAATTCTGCAGCATCATCGGCGCGCTCAGGATAATGACAGACCGGAGAAACGGGAGCTCAGGTATAAGGTCAGCGCGCCGTATACGGAGTTCTCTGATCCTTAATATTGCCGGCAGACATAGCACGGCCGAACAGAACTGTGCAATTATCGTAGCCCAGGCTGCGCCGCCTATTCCCCATCCTAAAAAGCATACAAACAGAATATCCAGCGCTACATTTATAACAGATGCAGCGATCATAGAATTCAGCGGAGTCCTGCTGTCACCGAGAGCTCTGAGCGTTGCCGCCAGAAGATTATATGCGGTTATTACAGGAATCCCGGCATAAGATATCCTCAGATATATCAGCGCCTGAGGTATCAGCTCTTCCGGAGTGCCCAGCAATGCCAGCATTTGAGGGGCAAGCATTTCACCGATTACCAGCAGGATCATCGCGAAGACCACAGAGAGAACTATGGAATTGCCGAAGCCTCTCTTCAGCCTGAATTCATCGCCGCGTCCAAACGAATGCGCAAGAGTGATAGATACGCCTTGCGACAGACCCATTGCCACTCCGAGAAATACCCAGTTTGGCCAGGTGGACGCTCCCAGCGCTGCCAGTGCTGCAACACCGAGCGTCTTGCCTACTACCATGCTGTCAGCTACCGAATACATCTGCTGAAAAATATTCCCGATCATGAGAGGAAAAGCGAAGCTTACGATAAGGCTTACAGGCTTCCCCTCTGTCATCAGCTTAACATGTGTCTTCTGTTTCTTCATAGCGGACATCCATGCTCAGGCTCGTCTGGTTTTGTTTTACAAACTATTTTCATTAACATAATCCCAATCCCTCGTATAACAGACGCCGGATGTTCTCACCTCTAAAGCGGCGAACTCCATTCAAGCGAGCTTGTCGGAGCTTTGCTCCCGGTTTAATCTGCTTATCCTCTGAAATGATCTTAAACATCCGCCTCAGTGTTTGCAGCAGGAGCTGCATTTTCGGCTTCCTTCTCAGCTGCCATCACGGCCTTCATCTCTGCAATCTCCGGGAAGTGCTTCCTGATCGGATAGAATATCATGACAACGATGATCATTCCGCATATTTCGGGCATTCTGAAAATCTGATCTTTTCAATTGATTGTTTCTCTCTTAATCATTACTGACATGGGTGTCAAAAGACCACCGGGCATGAACTGATTGTGAAGTTATGCAAAATATCATTTTTTGAAATGTCCTGATCCTGTTACAGCATAATGATCTCAGGCTTATGCTTTTCTGCAGGCAGGAATGTATTCAGAAGTTGTCTGGTCTTTATTCTGATGTGTGTCGTGTTTGCTCCCGGGTTGCACGCGAACCACTCGTCATCAGCAACGGCCTTGTCAATGACGACCTGTATCCTGCACTCCGGATCATTGAGTATACCCATTACCGAAGCCTCGCCCGGAGTCAGTCCGATCAGCGACTCCATATCTTCTGCCGACGCAAAAGAAACTCTCGCAGTCCTCATCATTGAGGCAAAAAGCTTTGAATCGAACCTCTTATTGGCCGGGAGTACTACCAGATAATAGTCGGTCTTCTGCCTATTGCAGCAGATAATGGTTTTGCGGATCTCAGCACCAAGTTTATTGCTGATCTCCACACATTCCTCCATCGTCTCTACGGAATCGTTATCGACTCTCTCGAATTTGATATTCAGCCTTGTCAGCTCTTCATATACCTTTGTCTCCAGCTCCCCTCTTTTATCCTCAGGAACTGTTGTCATTACTTCGCTAATATACATATTTCCCTCCATCTCTGCCCATTCATAATATCACTATATCTCTGCATCTCTGCCCTTCCAATGTCTTTGCAATATCACTTTATCACTGACGGGCCATATAATCTATGACAAAATTCTACGTTTTTCATCAATTCGGATTTTCTGGGCGGTTGCAGTAGTTCCTCAAGTGATTTTCTCACTCTCAGGAACTACTTTTTCTTCTGATGCTTCCTCTTCTCTGCCTTTTTTAATGGTCTGAGTAGTTCCTCAAGTAATTTTTTCGCTCTCTGGAACTACTTTTTCTTCTGACGTTTCCTTTTCTCTGCCTTTTTTAATGGTCTGAGTAGTTCCTCAAGTAATTTTTTCGCTCTCTGGAACTACTCGTCCCTTCGCTTTTTCATTAATCTCCGGTTCTTTTTCTCTTAATTATTCGCAGTAATTCGGTTATACTATATTCGTGTTCAGGGGAAATTCGCCGGCCTGATAAGCGATAAGCCGAAACGATGATGACTTGCGGCCTCCCCGACGCTGAAGGGTATTTTGCTGAATGCGCACATTGCAGATAAATCGGCTTCATGTTTATCAGGATTCTGTATACTCGTTTTTCAAGTATCGGCATTCCTGTATATCATATTATCGAAGCGCCTGGAAAAAAGGATGTATTACACAATGGAAAAGAAACCTATTACAAATAAGCTGCTTTGGATTTTTGCTGTCGGACAATTCGGCTGGAGTCTGCTCTCGGGCATAGTTGCCAACTGGATGGTGTATTACTATACCGGAAGTCCGAGTGCTCAGAATCCCAATACCGGAATTTTTGCGTCAGGGATCACACAGCATCCTATTCTTTTCAAACTGACTTTATTTGGTCTGGTGCTTGCGGTCGGAAGAATATTTGATGCGATCACCGACCCTCTTATCGCGGGCTGGTCAGACCGGTCAAAATATAAGGGCGGCCGCCGTATTCCGTTCATGCGTGCGATCGCGATCCCGTTCGCTCTTGTCACAATAGGACTTTTCACGCTGCCGCAGACAAGCAGCATTGCGGTCAATGACGTGATTCTTTTCATATTGCTGATAACTTTCTACATGTTTATGACTATATTCTGCACTCCGTATAACGCGCTGATAGCGGAGCTAGGTGATACGCAGGAACACCGCATCAATGTTTCAACATACATCTCATTCACATTCATTGCAGGCCAGTCAATATCCTTTATGCTTCCAAATGTAGCGGGAATGCTTGAAGGGGCTGCGGGACAGGCGGGATCAGTAAGGCTTGCAGTTGCGATCATGTCGTCAGTTGCGTGTATAGCAATGCTTATACCGTCACTTTATATAAAGGAACGCGAGTACATCGATGCAAAACCGAGCGAGACAAAGGCATTCTCTTCTCTCCTGAAGACTTTCCGCAACAGACAGTTCCGCCGCTTTGTATGCAGCGATATGATCTATTTC
Source organism: uncultured Eubacteriales bacterium (assembly GCA_902774265.1). Classification (GTDB taxonomy): domain Bacteria; phylum Bacillota; class Clostridia; order Peptostreptococcales; family Anaerovoracaceae; genus Crickella. Next base: position 5,343 of record CACYHR010000035.1, on the reverse strand, counting down.
TTCGCTCTGACGCTTTTCCAGACTGGGCTGGCGTTTTATGAAGCCAAGCTGATGGAAATAGAGGATACCTGGACATTCCTGCTCACTGCTACCATGACAGCTCTCAGCGTATGCCAGTATCCTGTAATCAATAAACTTGCCCCTAATATCGGCAAAAAGAAACTGATAATCACAGGGTTTTTCGGCTACGCTCTGGTCTTCCTGATCACTTTCATCTGCGGAAAGGGCCTGTACTGGGGTTTCATCGTTGCTGTATGCGCGTCAACGCCTATGGCTATTCTTGGGATCCTTCCTCAGGCTTGTGTGGCAGATGTGGCAGAACTCAGCCGTCTCGAAACCGGCGAAGACAGAAGCGGCATGTTTTTCGCCGCCCGTACATTTGCGTTCAAGATGGGACAGGCACTTGCAATGGTCGTTTTCACATCGATTACCGTATCCGGCACTCCGGCGAGTTACCGGGCTACAGCAGCAGTGGCTTTCGTCACATGCGTAACAGGCGCACTCCTCTTCCTTCTCTATGATGAACGAATGATTCTCACTAATATAGAGGAACTTAAAGGCAGGGTACAGCAGGCCGAATAGCCGATGCAGATACATACATTGGACTGGATTTCTGAGAGCAGTTTTCACTGATGATGTGAAAAGCCGGGCTTTTGAAAGCCCGGCTTCTTATATATAACAGTCGCCGCGTGTCCCCGCCCTCAAGGCGAAGGATTCTATTTTCGGCCATCATTGGCGGGTTGCAATCCCCTGCTGATGTTCTCAACTAACCCCCGACGCCTTTGTTATTATCGTACTTTTACGGTCAAAACTGCTGTGCCTGCATCTGCTTTATATTTTTTTGTCGCAGCTGCGTTTACTTTTACTGTGATTTTATAAGTACCCTTCTTAAGTCCTTTTTTGACAGTTACCTTTCCGGTCGTACTGTTGATAGAGAAGTATTTTCGGAAGCTTTTCTTACTGACCTCGGAAATTGAATATGTAACTGTACCTTTAGCATTGCTGACAGCGACACCTTTAACAGTCTGTGTTTTCTTCTTCAGGCTGTTGTACTTTACCGTCCTTGTCACCTTGCTGACTTTAAGATTCTGGTCAGCCTTTTCCTGTGAACCTGATTCACTTGTCTCTGTAATAGTGTTTACTCCCGGACTTCCGCTTGAATATGATTTGTTTCCTACCGTCAGGATATATCCATTGTAATTGATTTTGCCCGAACCCGAGATCGAGCTGACGGAGCAGTCTCCTGTAAGAACCCATACAGCATCATCAGACAGCTTTACATTTACTGTGCCGAGTGATGTAGAAACCGTGCTTGAATCTTTGTGAGAAGTGATTTTGCCATTGGTCCTGCCGGTCCATACAGACGAACCTGACAGGTTGATATTGGCTGTCGAATCACTTCCGACAAGGATATCCCCATTGATAATCTGATCTGTTGCATTCAGTGTAGCCTTGTTTGCCAGTCCGCTCCAGGCATCATCACACACTGACAGGAACACATTATCCGAGTCACTGTTATTGATATCTACATCATCCAGAGTTATAGCCGCACTTGTATTGGTCACATGGAAGACATGACCGTAAGTGTTGTTCAGAGAGCCGCCTTTCATGGTAAATACACTTGCGCCATCGGACGCGTCTCCTGACATTGACTGATACAGGAATATGCCGTTTCTGAAATAATCCTGACTGTTCAGTGTCGAATTACCGGCATTGAGAGTGCAGTTGTTAATATATACTTTGTTGCCACCTTCATTTACGATGCCCTGCGAAGCCGTAGAGGTAAGAGTCGCATTATTCACTGTAACTGTTGCAGTTGCATAAACAGCCGGTGATCCGACTCCGCTTGTTTTATATGATCCTCCGGTCACATTGACAACACCACCGCCTCTATCCGATCTTATGGCTGCAGATGATGCTCCTGATGTCGTGATTTTAAGGTTTTCGGCCTCTGTTGTACCCTGACCTGTAGTCATGATACCTCCCGAGCCATTACCTGTCGTAGTTATAGTTGAATCTGAGATCTTTACTGTTGTTCCATCTCCGGATGAAGCATTTGTAGAAGCATTACCGCCATAACTGAATACCCCGTTTGCACCTGCAGCATCAGTAGTTATATTCGCTCCGGTGATAGTCGTGGTGCCGCCACCCTTGCACATGATTGCAGAGTTGGTTCCGTAGAAGCTTTCGCTGTCTCCGGCACTTGTTCCACCCGTCTTGGTGACAGTGGAATTTTTCAGTGTCACTGCTTCTGAGGTATCGATCAACACTGCATTCTCTCCTGCATTTGTTGATGAATAAGTTTTGCCACTTTCTGTTGTTTTGCCGGTGATAGTCTTCGAACCTGTCCATGTCACTGAGGAGCTGGTTCCGCCTGGCTGACCTCCTCCGGAACCGGACATATCTCCGCCCGGGCCAGGCATCTCCCCTCCCGGGCCGGCTGCATATACCGCACTTCCCGACACTATCATCATGGTGCATATAACCATCGCACCTATCCGTGTCAAAGCAGTTACTGTTTTGTTCATTTTCTTTAACCATCCTTCCATGATTCAACCAGGAGCAAAGCTCCAACAAGCTCGCTACTTGATTGCTCCTGAGAGCATCAGTGGGGGATTGTTACCCACCACTGATGGTCGAAAATGGAACCCGCCGCCTAAGAGGCGGGGGACATCCGGTGTCTGTTATTTTGATCATACATATTTTATATGGCTAACCTTAATTGAGACTTAATACTATACGCTTTTGGACGGAAGTTCTTGACACTTGCCGATTCCGACTTCCGTCCGCGGGGCCTCTTTTTACCGTTTTGGACGGAAGTTTCCTGCCTTGTACGCTTTCGGGCCACTGATCCCGGCTGCAGATTTGATTCATAAATAATTGAGTGAAAGCGGAGGCTCCGCAAACAATGACTGCAAAAAGGTTTGACACGCGCCCGTTTTTAAGGATAATTATGATATAGGTGTCAATTATATTATTAAGAAAATATCCACATTCATCAGATCACTCGCGGTCGGTTTGTGGTCACTCGCGTCTATTCGTGGTCATAAATAGACATATCCGCTGCATCTGTCGAGGATAACGCTGATATTTTATAATCACAAGCAATTACCGTGAATTTTATTGAGGAGGTAAAGCAATGAAAAAGAAACTTGTTATTTTGCTCGCTGCTGTAATGGTGTTATCGTGCTTTGCTCTTGCATCATGCGGAGGCAGTAGCAGTGATGAAAGCACAACGGATCTGTCTGACAGCAAATATGTCGGTACTTGGAAGGCTCAGGGATTGAGTATCGGAGATGACAGTGAGGATTTCGATGAGGAGTATCTGCTCACTATCAATGGCGACGGTACAGGAATTCTGAGCGGTGGTGATGATGAAGACGCCAGCTTTACATGGAAGCCTACAGATGGCGGATTTAAAGCATCCGGAGATGTGAATACCGAATTCAAGGAAGACGGTGATGACTTAGTCACCAAGATTCTTGGTGCAGAGCTTCGCTTCGTAAGATATGACGGCAGCAGCACAGAGAAATCCGAAACCGAAACATCAGCAGAAACAGAATACGGATATACCGGAAGCGACCCTGTCGAGGCAGCAGTTTACAAGTATGTCGCAGAAGAATTATCAAAGAATTACGAGTTGCCTGACGGTTCTGTAAGCATCCCTGTAATACAATTCGTTGATATCGATGTGGACAATGATGACGGCGATGCAGAAGTACTCGGAGATTTCTGGGTATACAATTATGTTGTCGACGGAGACACTCTCAAATGTGTATCAGGCGGAGCTCACCCAGGCAAGATCGATCTTGTAAAGAGCGGCGACAGCTATACAGTTGAGGAATTCGAAGGAGTCCAGGATGGTTCGAATTATGAGGCGAGCGCAAAGGATATCTTCGAAGAACATTATGACGAATTCGCAAAGATCAACTCGGACAGCGACGCCCGTGAAAAAGTCAGAGCCGAAACTATAGCTGCATATGTCAAGGCAAACGGACTTGATGTCACAAAGTATCAGGATGAAGGCTGGGATCCTGTGGACATCCCGCTCTAATCCATTCAGCCAGAAGCAAAGCTACAACAAGCTCGCTTGAATGGAGCGAGCGGCGCCGGGATCTTCAGCTCCTGAGAGCATCAGGGAGGATTGTGCCCCGCCACTGATGGTCGTAAAAGGAGCCCTCAGCATTAAAAGCGGGAACATCAGGCGTCTATTATGAGCAATCTCAAAACAGAGATGGATCGGGATATTCTCAGTTCATCTCTGTTTTCAACCAGGAGCAAACGCCGTCAACAGACACCGGGAGCTTCAGCTCCTGAGAGCATCAGTGGGGGATTGTTACCCACCACTGATGGTCGAAAATGGAACCCGCCGCCTAAGAGACGGGGGACATCCGGTGTCTGTTATATTGCTCTGACCATATTTGAGGCAGATCCTATTCTGATGTGATATTTACTGTGACTCCATCACCACCGAGGAGTTCTCTCAGTTCAGAATCAGACTTGTCTGTAATCTTTCCAAGTCTTGTGTATGCCCAGGAATTTGATCCGTAGAAAACCACCATCTGACTGCCTGAGTAAAGCATGATATCTCCTGAGTTGGTCCTGATGTCGGTATCATTACTTGGAAGTGTTGCTCCTATAGAGCCTACCTGCTCGAATCCACCGTAAGGCTCTGTCTCGATTATCACGGAACCGGTCTCTGCCATTTCTGCAAGAGCCCTTACCGACTCATTATTCTCCCATGATACGCTCACAGGCGTACCGCTGATGGTCATTTTCATTTCAGTAATCTCCTCTCCGGCATCATTCCCGGCACTCTCTGTATCAAGTGGATTTGCGCTTTCATCTGATACAGTTTCAATTTTTCCTGCAGACTGCGTGCTTCCGTGCTCTACTGCATCTGCGCCGGTATTTTCTTCTGATGCAGCGCATCCTGCCGTCATTAACGCCAGCAGTATACACATAATAATTAAATCAAAAGTTCTCTTCATTGTTATGTATTTGTTGTTATGTATCTGTATTCTTCCAATGGGAGCAATGGCAATGTCCCGCTTTTACGGCAACACCGTTGAACAGGCGTCGGATATCCCCTGCCTATAAGGATGGGCTCATGAGCTTTCCTCCCGGTTGAACAGACGCCGGCTGAATCCGGGCCAAGCATTAGACATGGGCTATTTCAGGTAATTTCCGAAGAATGCTTCGAGTTTGTCCCATGGTATGACTTTATTCTCTCCTCCGTCATATAGGTCTGTGTGCACGGCACCCTCTATAGGCATGAATTCCTTGTTATCAGTATACTTGCTGCCATTTATCATGTTGTCGTAAGCATCTTTGCCGAAGTAG
>CACYHR010000034.1:29734-31906 GCA_902774265.1 uncultured Eubacteriales bacterium | reverse complement strand
CCGTAATAAAAAAATTTAAAAAAGTTTTTGAATAATGCCATATTTTTGGCCTTCCCGTGGCCTACAGGTGAGAGGACTAATTAAAACCTCTCGGGAACCTACAGAACTGAATACACATTCAATCAGGTACGAGCCCTGGAATATGAGGCCACAAGCTTCGAGCATGCAGGACCGATGCGCCAAGACACCGAAAGGTCGAGCGACAAACATCACGGGTCCAAAAGGAAGACGGCAACTTCAATGTGCGATGACAATCCCAGGGTACAATGATACTTCCGCTCAGTCACAGCCCTGCAGCAATGCGGGATCACGCAATGAGGGCGGCTCCGTAAGATCTGCGGGGAAGGGTAACGCCTTATGAAGGGATCCGCTAGTCCCTGCCTGATGGTTTCCCGGTGAACTGGGGATGTCGAGGACAAATACAGGATCGAAACAATGACAAGTAAGACGGCGTGTCTGAGGATACTTTTTGCATCCTCCGGCACGCCTTCCTTATATACATGATTTTCGATTTTGACTCGAAACACCCAGTGCAGGGAGACCTGTGTATTCGATAACGGAAACGGAGGAAAAGAAAATGGCAAAACTCTTTGAGAACAACTACAGGACCAATCCTTACGTATACGGAATGGTCAATGTGCTTTCGAGCTTCTGCAGAGATTACGCAGAAGCCAACAGCGCGCTTGAAAAGAACCCTGATGACACGCGCTGCATGATGGTCAGAGCCTACTGCGTAGACTTTGCGAACTATCTGAGCGAGACGACAGGGCTCGGCTACGGCAATGTCGGAGAGCTGATAGTGAGAATGATGGAGGCGGGAAGCGATGAGAAATAACTATAGAGAAGACGGCTTCGTCTGGTTCGAGGACCAGATAAACGAGATGGCGGATCTGCTGATTACGGTACAGGGCATCCGCTACATATATCTGAAGAGACGCGACCGCAGCTGGATCGAAAGGATCGGCGACGAGGGAATGAGATTTGCTCTCATGAGCATGACGGAGATACAGCTCAGAATGATTGAAGAGCTGATTTTCGAAGACAAAACGGTAACGGACATCCGCAGAGAACTGAACCTCACTATCACGGAGATCCGCATGGAGATAAGAGACATGAGAAAGGCGCTGCTTGCGGCGATGTGAAGGTGGCAGATATGAGAAGGATCTATTTTGACAACAGTCACGGCTATGAATCACTTGCAGAATGCATAGTGCTGCAGGCCGTCAAGGACTACACCCGCTCCTACAGAGCAGTGCTCAGGAATCCTGAGAACAAAAAGGCGGCAGCCATGATGAAGGAGTGCGAAGACTTCATTGAATCCAGATGGTTCAGAATGCTCTGCGATCTCGATCCGGAAGAACTCCTTTTCAGACTTGACCTGGATATCGAGACTGAATTCTACAGGAGGCTGATATGAGCAAACCGATAAACAAGTGGGAGAAGCCCTTCCATGTAGAGCGGGGAGATGTGTATATGGGGGCGGTCAATCTGGACTCTGACCCCCAGAAAGGGATCCAGCGAGGTTACAGGCCTCTTCTGGTCACGCAGAGCGACTGGCAGAACCGGAAGTCCGAATCTGTGATAGTCGTTCCGGGAACATCCGAGCTGAAGAAAACTGGTATGTGCACCCATGTTGTGATACCGCTTACGCGTGGTTTATCCCGGCAAACGATGTTCTGCTGCGAGCAGCGCGCCGTGGTGAATGTCAATCAGTTTGAGAAATACTGCTGCACGCTGCCGCCGGACATCATGAAAAAGATAACCAGAGCCTGTCGCCTGGCAGAGCGCGGCGCGAAGATCAAATGCAGAAAAGCGAAGAAATAGCAAGAGTAAATAAAATTTCACATTATGATGTTAAGAATTGACCACCCGGAGTAACGTGATATTACAAACTCCGGGTGCACACGGAGGTCAACATGAGAGATACACAGACGCATAAACAGTGCATTTCGAGCGAACTCCGCTTCTATACAGTAAGCGAGCTGCAGGAACTCCTTGGATGGAGTGAAAGAACAGTATTGAAACTGTTTAATGATCCGTCGTTCCCGGCCGCGGATTTTGGCCGGACAAAGGTGGTAGAGGCTCATGCAGCAATAGAGTACTTCTCGAAGCGCCATGACAGAGACAGAGAAAGATACTGGCAATAGAAAGGATACAGCAAAATGGCAAGAA
>CACYHR010000034.1:0-29699 GCA_902774265.1 uncultured Eubacteriales bacterium | reverse complement strand
AGGAAGTCTGTTTCAGGTGAGACAGAACAGGAATGCCTGGACAAGGCTGAAGAATTCCTTGCCGGGTGTGCAAAGCTCAATAAGGAGCTTGATGCTAATTCTTCCATAGTAGAGATCCTCAGATACAAGTACCGTATGGATTATGAGAAGAACTTCCTGAGCGATGCGGGCTATGGGCGAAACCTCGATAATGTGAAGATTATCGAAAAGGGTCCTATAGGATGCATGCCTATAGTCATAGTTGAAAAAAAGCACATTGATATGTATCTGAAGGAAATCACACGGTACTCGAACAGTGTGATAGAGAAGATATTTCTGCAGCTGAAGCTCGCGTTTTCAATCGCAGTGGAAGAGGGCCTCGTTACTTATAATCCTATGCTGTCTCACAGTATTCGCAGGCCGAAGTCGGTCAAGGCCGATAAGAAGGTGCGTGGACTTTCTGCTGAAGAGCAGAAGAGATTTGTTGATGCTATGGATAATAAGAATCCGCCGAAGGGGAGGAATGACTACAGGCTGCAGCTATTCATTGAACTGTACAGTGGTCTGAGAATGGGAGAGATCAACGCTCTTACCCTGAAGGACATTGACTTTGAAAACAACGTGATACATGTCAGGGGAACTATATCCAAGGATGCAGACAACAAGTTTTTCCTTAAGGAAAGCACCAAAACTGAAGCGGGAATGAGGGATGTGCCAATCAGCTCAAGTCTGAAGCCATACCTTGAAGATGCTGTCAGGAAGTATCGCAGAAACAAAGAGAATCTTCTGTTCTACGATCATGTTACAAAGACGGTAATATCGACTAATCAGGTCAATTCTTATTATAAGAGGATCTGCAATATTGCTGGAATCACTTCAGATGGGCAGCATGCACTGAGACACACATTCGCGACGAGATGTATTGAGTCAGGAGTTCCGGCTGTAGTCCTTAAGACATGGCTTGGTCATACAGACATACACGTTACACTAGATACATACACAGATGTGTTCAAGTCGATGGACAACGATGCAATCAATAAATTCGATGCACATCTGGATATGATGTAAACGTTCAGGCAGTGTGAATGGCGGGGAATACCCGTCATTTTGTTTGATCGGATGGCAGTCAGCAATTGACAAATGAAGGTTGTCATGGTATAAGAATATTGGGTGATGGACATCTCCATCCGTGTGGCTAACACGTAAAATCCGAAATTAATGCAGGACATAAGGGCCTGAGGTTGGCGGGCAACGATAAAATCCGAAACTGATGCAGGACACAAGGGCCTGAGGATGGCGGACATCGATAAAATTAGTCACAAAGGGAGATTATGATACATTCGTGTTGTAATCTCCCTTTTATGTTATGAGGTATATGAAATGATTACAAAGAAAGAATGCCTTGCCACCCTGTTTAAGGCGGCCACGCTATATAAACAGAACTTTTTGGGCAATAAGTATCTGGTTCTTTATATTGATGAAAATAGAAAGCCTGACTATATTGAGATTGTATTCTATAAAGCAAGCTTCCTTCATTTGACCGGACTTTTGTTCACAAAGAAAGGTGGAAACTCAAACCAGTTCTTTGACTTATGTCTGAAGAAGAGACTAAAAGAATCGGATTTTGAATTCGATGATAGCGGATTTGCAGAACTCAAGCTTAATGTAATTGAATATTTATTCGCAGAGGATATGTCAGCAAGAACTATTGGTGACTACAATTATTCTCAGCCAGTATTACAGACAGATAAGCTGGTAGGAGGGGTTTACGCGTGCCTTGGCGTACTGCGTAGTTCTAAAGGTTATTTCTTTCCGAACACTACAAGAAGCGGAGATATCGGAGATCTTGTCACTAAGAAACGCCCAATTGTTGCCATCTTCAAAAAACAGCATACGCAGCCACTTTATGATGCGATGGTTCATAAGACAAGGAACGAAAAATACAGAAGCTTTGTTATACCTAACAGAATTAAAAAACTATTATCTGAAGATGTAATAAAGGCATTCACTGACAATAAAGTCGATGATGAGTGAAAATCTTGCTGCATTAAGCAAATACATCATTAATCAGTTGGGTCCGGGTATGGGGCTGACGGAAAAACAGATCTCTGAAACGCAGTAATTGCAAGGGATACACGTTCAATTTTTTACCATGTCCTCCGCCAGAGAAGCCCGAGATTTCAACGATCCCGGGCTTTTTTCGTGGCCTGAGAATTGGGTACAGCTGGGTACAGCTATGCTGCCCCGGTGAAAGAGATCTGAACACGAGCATTTTCAAGCTGTCTGGCTCTTTCTTCCCGTGCAGATCTGTCATAACAGTAATTGTTCAGAGTAGTTCTGGCATCATTGTGACCAACATAATTTTGTATGGTTCTTATGTTCACGTTCGCGTCAATAAGCGATGAAATGAACGTTCTCCGGCCAGAATACGGAGTGTTTTGCGGGATACCTATGCTTTTACAGATGACAGGAAATGTCTTGCGGAGTCTGTCATAAAAACTCTTGAAGCGATCATTCATCATGAAGATATATTCAGGGTTTTCAATGCCTTCTTCCAGCTGCCTTTGTCTTGCAGCTTCTATTATCTCTTTGGCCAGCGAAGTCAGGATGATCCGCCGGAAGCCGTGACCGGCTTTGGTGCGGTTTTCCCTGATGACATTCGCCTTATCTGAGTAATATCTCCTGATGATGATCTCATCGCCATCAATGTCAGAATACCGCAGGGTAGCGAGCTCACTAGGTCTGAGACCTGCCTGAAACAGCATTATTATGCCAAGCGGCAGGAGCTGATGAACCGGATAGTATTTGCTTTCGAAGTGTTCCCAGCATTTCCTGTAGAGTGCAAGTTCCATGTCAGGCGAGAGCACTTTGTGTTCGTCCGACTTGATCTCCGGCTGACGGAATACATTGCGATTGGTGATCTTGAGCATTGTGTACGGATTCCTGTCAATGATCTCCTCCATGGCAGCATACTCAAACATCTGCTTCATCCATGTGGCGACATTTCCGAATTCCTTCTGGGTCAGGTCATGCTTTTCGATCAGACCATAAGCCCACTCCTGAAGGATTTTAAGCCTTATCTTCCTGATGGGAACATGGATGATGTCAGTATTTTCGTAGTGATTCTTCCATACTGACAGGTTCCTTTTGGCAGTGGACTCGCTCCATGTCGTTTTCTTCTTGTACTCAAGAAATTCTGGAAAAATGCTGGCAAGTGTAGGCTCTTTGATCTTTTCAATGTTTTCAAGATGCCACAAAAACACTTTCTCAAGCAGTTCTTCTTCGGTAGGTGCCTTGACGCTGGTCCTTGCCGTTAAGCTTTTTTATCTGTCCTCTGTAATTGTCAAGGATCTTGTTCTTGCGTGCTTTTCTCATATATTCTTTCACGCCGTCCAGACTTATACTACCATCATCATTTCTGAATTGTAAACATTCGTCCGGACAACTTGCGATGAATTCCAATACTTCAGCATCAGAAGGTGCCGATGCCTTCAGCAGGAATTCTTTCTTGCTGTCAGTCATATAAACACCTCCCGTCACATTCATAATTACAGCAAAAAAATAAGTGATGAACTTAGTTATCACCTCCCGTCTCGATCTCTGTGGTTTCTGCTGCGGATCATTCCGCAGGCTTTGAGTTCTATTTCTATGTCCTTTTGTACCTGCTGACTTCTTTCAAGTGTGAATTCAGCGGTCCTGATATCCTTGCGCAGATTACCGATCTCTGCAGTAAGGCTGTCTCTTTCAGTCGTCAAATGTTCTATGTGATCTGGTTCTGAAGCTCGCCTCAGTTTATTCCTTATCTTGTTTCTGGTCTCGGAAAGCTCCGCCATTTTCTGTTCTGAATCAGTTATGAAAGCCTGAACCTCCTCATCAGTTCTAAGGTGTTCCCGTGCCATAAGCCTTGCGCAGGCGGAGTATTTGTCACACATCCGGCCTGCCTCTCTCATCTCAGGTGACAGCGGCCGGTGCTTTTTCTTCGGGCGGTATCCGAGCAGATACAGATAGTGAAGATACAGTCCGTAGAGTCCTCCGATCTTTCGTGCAGTCTTTTTCGTACCGTTGACGTGGATGCGGGTATAATTTGGAGGCTTCATAGTCATGAGATGTTTTTCTCGATTAATCGCTACGATATCGTAATCATTCGCGTTGATCCTCTGAGCGATCCTGTCGAGTTCATATTCCTCGCCAAGACGGTAAAGCCGTACGGCTTTCTGAGAATTAACTGACCTGATAGTAGGATACTTCCTTGAATAACTGTAGCTGATGATATATCCCTGCTGCTTCATCAGACTTATGAACGTTGGGAAATTGGTGCTGAGTGAAACCGCATTATCTATAGCTTCGCGCATCAGGTTGTATCTGGTAGGCTCGCCGTTTTTCTCGGCAAAGTGGATCTGCCGTGGTGTTTTTTCGCGAGGCTTTTCTATAACAGAAAGGCCTTCCTTCCGGCATATCTCATCAGATAACCTGCGCAGTTTGCTGTACGCAGCCTTGTTGTCATTGAATTTCTTTCCGTCAATGAATGAAACAGAACAACACACCAGGTGGTTGTGCAAATGGTCGCGATCCAGATGGGTAGCAATCAGCACCTGATATCTGTCTCCCCACATCCTGCGTGCGAGTTCTACTCCAAGCTGATGACATTGTTCAGGCGTTACTTCGCCCGGCCTGAATGACTGGTAACAGTGATAGGCGACATTGCCACCGGTCTTTCCGAAAAGCATCTGAGTATTGATCATCTCCTCGAGTGCTGTATCTGCAGAGCAATTCACACCCGTGACATAACATGCTTTTTCGGTTTTCTCTGTAGTATCTGCGATTGTTTTATCTCCATTCATAGCGTACCTGATGACAGAAGCAAGATCATCTTCTGATGTTTTTTCAGGGTTGGATGCATAATCAACGACACGCTTAAGGCTGTCTCTGACAGGCCATATTTTAGTCGTTGCCATCTGATTTCACCTCCGGCTTTGGATAAATATGCCGCATAAGCTGCAGTGTCTCGACCATGATCCTGAGCAGATCTGCGTAGATCTCATCACAGAATTTCTGAGTGACGGGATCCGGTGACTGTCGCTTCAAGTCGCTAACAGTCCTGATCACTTCATTGATTCTGAGAAAACTATCTTCAATTTCTTTTGCGGGAAGTTCCTTAGGCACGACTTTCATAGCGATCTGCCTGAGGTATTCTGAGACATTCAGTCTGCATTTTCTTGCGTTACGTTCTATCTTTTTCTTTTCTTCCGGGGTCACTCTGATGTTGATCCCGAGATTCCTCTGTCTGTTTGTCATATAAAAAACCTTTCCTTAGTCATATGTTTTCGCACATAGTTGATCCTGAAATAACTGATAGGGGTTGCAGGGGCAGAGCCCCTCCCGGTATTGCCACGAAGTGCAGTGCCGCGGCTGTGTGAGTATTGCCACAATGTGGCTGGCGATACATAGCCTATGCTCGCTACTCTTATGGACAGACCTCCGGCTGTCCATAGTGGCAACACCCGTGGCGATACACGGATGTTGTTCCTCTTTGTGAGATGGCGATACAAGGTGGCAATACCTGTAAACTTCCCATATGACGGAAATGACGCTAATGACGGCATATCGCTCCTAGAGCAGGGAAGCGTCATAAGCGTCACGAGCGTCATCATTATCAAGGGAGTCCTGATCTGTATATGAGCAGAAATGTTCGTCTGCTCCTTCGGCAGGTTCTTCAGCTACTGTGAACACATAGTTGCGCTCACTTGATACGCGTGCGCTATCATATGTGATCCCGAGAGGGAGCAGCACTTCGTCATGGAACTTCGAGAGCGCTCTGCTGAGAGCATGCGGCTTGACATGAGGAAGACCGATCTCTTTAAGTAGGGCTGACATTGTGCCGGTGAATCCACCCTCAGCCATCAGGTAGTCGACCACCTTATATACGATTTCAGGAACATTCTCTCTTGCGATGTCTTCTTCTGACTTCTCTTCGATAACCTGCCACTCTGGATGCTGCCACTGCATCACAAGTTCAATATCCGGTGCATCACGTCCACTCACGCTGAGAGTACCTGCAGTGCCGCCGCGATTCTTGCGGAGAATGAGAATCATATCGGCTGTTCCGGTGACTGCTGATGAACCCAGCACATCATTGTTGCCGTCTTTTGAATCGTGCTTCTTGCGTGTGTGGTGTACAAACACAATCGCAATCCTGCGGTAATCGGCGATCTCCTTAAGCTGTGCAAGCTCCTCATATTCGCATGCATATTGATTGGCATTCGATGTTGGGTCACCGTGTCGGATCTTCTGCAGTGTGTCTACGATCACAAGCCTGACTCCCGGATTGCTGTCCAGACATCTCTCAAGATCACTGATGAAATCATTGCATGGATCCTTTATTGAGGTAGCGTATATCAGTCCCGATGGGGGAGCGGTCCCTATATCCAAGAGTCTGCTCTTGAGCCTTGCATCCGTATCTTCAAGTGCGTAGTATGCTACATCACACTTATTGACATCATGTCCAAGGAATGGTTCACCCAGGCTGACAGATAAAGCCAGCCTAAGCATCAGCCAGCTCTTACATGACTTTGGAGCACCTGCTATTATGGTCAGACCTGTTGGAATGAGTCCGTCGACTATCATGTCTGGCTTGCATCCACCGACAGGGTTATAGAAGAGTTCTTCTGCGCTTTTGAAATTAGTAGTAATTTGTTTGTTTTCAGGCATAAAGCCTCCTTTCCCGGCATCATTGCCGTTTCCTTTTGCTTCGTTTGGAATTGTATTCAGGGCATTGAATTATCACTGCTCTGAAGCTTTGCTTACATTCACGGTCACATTTACGGCACAGCTCGTTATATGTGATGCGCCCGCGATCATTCAGGAAGTAGTTCCATTCTTCCTTGTCGCGCTTTGACATTCTTGGCATTGGTATCACCTCCGATCCTCATCGAGATAACTGATACTTAGAAATAACGTGCAAAACAATAACGCCTCTATACCCAGTGGTAAGATGTATGATCTCGGGGCGAAAAACGACGTTTTTTTCTGGTTGTGACCATGTTTTTTGCGAGCAAGATACAACGGCCGGCTCATATATCCTATGAGTGCGTAAGGGGTGATTTTGATGTGTCTGTTTTTTTGCCCTCAGTCATGGAATGACTGAAATACCTGTTGAAACAGGGAGGAACAGGTCTTATAATAAACATACGTTCGGAACAGATGTTTAACTTTTCCCGATTAGCACATGATGACCTCGTAATCTCCCTCTACTAATAGGGAAAATCTAAGGGGTAAAACGGAACTAAAATTTCTGAAATCGCAAAATTATTTTTTGAGGTTATATAAATGGCTGGATTATCTCGCGAGGCATGGTACGAAGAATACATGCTCATGATGGATGAAGAATATGGGGACTATGGTTTCAGGGATGATCCGATAGCCATAGAGGCGCTTGCACTGGAGGAAGAAGAGGCGAAAGAGCCTGTAAAGAAACCTCTTATAGAAATTGATGACGACGAGGAGAACAACGTACCTGCTGAAGTCGTGAGGCTGAGAGATATACAGGTACCGAAGGGTGTAAAGAAACTCAAGCGTGACATCAGGCGTGAGATGCTCAGAAGGATTGAACAGTCTGCCCGAACAGTAACTGACTTCAAACGACTTAATGGCTGGTATGACTTCCTTGAAGAGAACGAAAGATCCAGGGTCGGGAAACATGAGATCCTTAGAAATGGTGATGACTTTCCACTTGAGTATGGCGAAGACGAGGACAGTTCATTCACTGCAGGTTGCTTGAGCAATGTTATAGCCAGGCAGATGCGAAAAGGGGATCTTCTGGACTTTTTTTACTGCAAGCCGGATACCATGGACCAACTCGTGACAACTGACTATATGATCCATTTCATGAGGGCAATAGATGAGAATGATCGGGAACTGTTTTATTATAAAGTCCTAGAGGGCCTGTCTAATAAAGATGTTGCTGAAATGCGTGATCAGACAGACCGGGGCATAAGAAAAGCGTGGAGTGAACTGCTATTCCACCTTAAGCAGAGAACCATGGGCGTGTTGATGAATACAGAGGTGCATAATGAAAAGACTCTTTAAATACGCAAATTCATTCTGGGTCAAGTATAGTGACTATGTAATTAATGAGACTGCAGATGGCAAGAAATATCTGCAGCCTGCACCAAAGGCCATGCCTCAGCCATACGATCCAATTGATAAATTTGAAAGCATTGCTTTGGATGCAGTTAATGTCGGCCGCCTTTGTATGAATCTGGAAGTAACAGAAAGCGAGAAACATGATGCGATACGCGAATTTACGCTGAAATATGGTCTGTTGGGTATAATGACAGCTCTGCCGACAACTCCAAGATTTCTCCAGTATGAGAACGCTTTCTTCCCTGTAAATCATTTTATACGGGAGGAGTCGATGCCGGTGTTGTCATATATGGACGAGTTTTATCCTTTCGGAAAGCTGGATATCCGTAAGAGGGGACCCGGTGAAGGTTATATTTGGAACCTTGAGGGAGACAAGGAGACTGTACTGCTTGGAACGCTGGCTGATGGTCGACCGAATGAAACACATATGACCTTTCAGCGCGAATATGCAGAGAGACTGGATTGGATGGAAGAGCAGTTTAAGGACTGGGCGTTCAATCTTATGGTTATATTCTTCTATTATGAAGATAAGGATGGATTTACAGAAAAGCAGAAAGACTTCCACAGGCAAAGTATGGCGGCATTTGATGGTCTGACCCCGACATATCATATTGGACTTATGGATGACAGACCTTATCTTGTATGGAACTTCAACTCGTTGCTTCAGGGGATACAGCTCATGGTGAGTATGATGCTGACCGACGATTCCAGACCAATCAGAATGTGTAAGAACTGTGATTCCTGAAGTAGCTAATAAAGCTGTTAATTAAGTCATTTTACAAATCAACATAGTCATTTTGCTGATAAATGACTATGTTGATTTAGCCTTAAGTTGAACGTTTGAAGTCTATTATTAGTATTTTGGTACAACTCTAGGTACAGGCGTGGACGGCGTGTTTCCTCCTTGAAATTTCAACGCTTGCGCCTTCTTGACCAATTCGAGTCCCATGTCCTCCGCCATAGAAAGCCCGAGATTTCAATGATTTCGGGCTTTTCTAATGCGGAAAAACTGTTACAGAACAGTGTAGAATTGTTACATTTTGGCCTTTTTTTGAAGAAGTCCCATGGGCTTCTCCTTAAAAAGCTATGAGGCTAGTGCTTTCTGGATCTTTTCACTACGCTCTGAATCCGTATCTCTGTCGTAGCAGTAAGAGTTGAGAGTAGTTCTCTCCTCCATATGTCCGACCATTTCTCTGATGGAATTGAGATTGACATTTCCTGCCTGCAGAAAGGCACAAGGCAGAAATTATAATGAGAGTCTTCGGACTCCCTTTTTTTACATTAGAGTTGTTGAAACAATGATGAAAAATCTCAAATATTTTTGAAATAACAGTTGACAAATCAAAATAGTTGTTATTATAATAAGTCAAGTTGTTAAAACAACAACATAACAACAAAAACAGAGCCTTTAAACTATCGACACAACAACTTTTATGTATTATCATTAGGGAGGTATTTTATGAAAGCAAAAGCAGTCAGACTCCACGCCGCTAACGACCTGCGTCTTGATGAGTTCGAGCTTCCTGAAATCAGGGATGATGAGATCCTTGTTAAGGTGGTATCCGATACTGTATGCATGTCCACTTACAAGTGTGCAATTCTGGGCGTGAATCACAAGAGAGTTCACGAAGATGTTGCTGATCATCCTGCTATCATGGGCCATGAGATGGCCGGCGATATTGTAAAAGTCGGCAAAGCTCATCAGGATAAGTTCAAACCGGGAATGAAGTTTACTCTTCAGCCTGCACTCAACTACAAGGGAACTATGTGGAGCCCTGGTTACTCCTATGAGTTCTTCGGCGGAAACACTACTTACTGCGTTATCCCGGCAGAAGTAATGGAACTCGGATGCATGCTCGAGTACAAAGGCCGTGCATATTATGAAGCATCCCTGGCAGAGCCTTATTCCTGCAGTGTTGGCGCTTTCCATGCTGCTTATCACACTCAGATGGGTGTTTATACTCACGAAATGGGTATTAAGGAAGGCGGAAAGCTCGCTATCATGGCTGGTGCAGGCCCTATGGGACTTGGTGCTCTCAGCTATGCCATGAACTGCGACAGACGTCCGGGAATGATTGTTATCACAGACGTTAATAAGGAGAGACTTGAAAGAGCAGAAGAGCTTTTCCCACCTGCAGAGGCTAAGGAAAACGGAATCGAGCTCCACTTTGTAAACACAGGTGAAATGGACGATCCTGTTGCATATATCCGTGGCCTTACAGATGGAACTGGTTTTGATGATGTTCTTTGCTACACACCTGTTGCAGCCGTTGTTGAGCAGTCGAGCGCAGTTCTCGGCAGAGACGGATGCCTCAATTTCTTTGCCGGCCCTACAGACACATCGTTCAGCGCAAAGATCAATCTTTACGATGTTCACTACAACTCAACCCACGTAATGGGTACAACAGGCGGAAACACAGCAGACATGATCGAGTGCCTTGATCTGACCGCTGAGGGAAGAATCAACCCGGCTGTCATGATCACTCACGTCGGAGGACTTAACGCAGCAGCTGAGACTATTCTCAACCTGCCTAAGATTCCGGGCGGAAAGAAGCTGATCTATAACCACATCGACATGCCTCTGATCGCACTGACAGATCTCAGAGAAAAAGGAAAAGAGGACGAGAGATTTACTGCTCTTGCAGATATAGTAGACGCACACAGAGGACTCTGGTGCCCTGAAGCAGAAGAATATCTTCTTGCGAATTTTACTGAATAATGGATCGGTACAGAATCCTTCTGTGGTTTCTGGACTGATCACGGAAGGAGGAAGTATGGATTCTGTTGAAAGCAGACGCAGCGCTATTGTAGCGTATATCAACGAAAAAGGAGAGGTTACCTTCGCGCAGCTTAAGGAAGCATTCCCGAACGTATCGGACATGACTCTTCGTACAGATCTCAAGAATCTGGACGATAACAAGAGAATCGTACGTATACACGGAGGCGCGCGCTCGGTGGATGTGGTTTTTGGCACAGATGACTTTCTGAGCCGTCGCAGCATAAGAAATGTTGATGCCAAGAAAGCAATCATAATGAAAGCGAAGGAACTGATCGGGCCTGGAACATCGATTTTCCTTGACTCGGGTAGTACTACTACAATGCTGGCAGCTGAGCTGGATGATCAGCCGAATCTGATCGTAACAAGCAGCATCAGCGTTGCGATGGAGCTTGGCGGGCTGGAAAAACCGCAGGTTCTGATCCCTGGCGGATTTATGAACCGGTACAGCATGAGCATCTGCGGATCACAGGGTATCAGAGAATTGCAGACGATGACTTTTGACCTGGCCTTTATGGGGGTCACTACATACGATGAGGGATTCGCATGTAATGTATACGAAGAATCGCTGCTCAAACAGACTGTGATCAGCAAATCGCTTAAAACCGTCGTACTGATGGATTCCACAAAAGTAGGAAAGCACAGCACATTCACATTTGCTTCACTCAAAGACATGGATGTTGTGATCTCTGACGGGGCACTGCCGGAATCGTTCCTGACGGCCTGCAGGGAGAATAATGTGGAAGTCTTATAAAACAGAAACCTTGCTTCCGGTACCGTTTCTCATATAATCGTCAGCTCGGCAGGGTCAGCAGGATCTGCCCGTCTGATGATTCCCAGTCCTAAAAGTATTTATAGATGCTAGATCAAAATTACTGATTAAGGATGAGGAGAATGTGATATGAAAAGCGGAGTACAGCGTTTTGGGAAATTTTTATCCGCCATGGTAATGCCAAACATTGGAGCATTCATAGCATGGGGATTCATAACAGCTTTATTTATACCTGATGGATGGCTGCCAAATGAGCAGCTCGCATCCATTCAGCCTTACATGCTCACTTACCTGCTTCCTGCTCTAATAGCATATACAGGAGGTAAAATGGTAGGCGGAGACCGCGGTGGAGTAATGGGTGCCATCGCAGTAATGGGAACTATTGCCGGTGTCGGCGGAACAGACGGACAGCCTATGCTTATGGGTGCCATGGTCATGGGACCTTTCGCAGGCTGGATCATCAAAAGGTTTGACCGCTTCATGGAAAACAGAATGCCTGCCGGCTTCGAAATGCTTATCAACAACTTCTCGGTAGGTATTATCGGAATGCTCGTTGCCATCCTTGGATACTACGTCATAGGTCCGGTAATGACAGTAATACTGAGTGTACTTACAGCCGGTGTAGACGTGCTCGTCAATCACCACATGTTACCTCTGGCGGCTATCTTCATTGAGCCTGCAAAGGTGCTGTTCCTGAACAACGCTATCAACCACGGTATCTTTACACCTATCGGCGCAGAGCAGGTTAAAGCAGCAGGACAGTCGATCATGTACATGCTCGAAGCCAACCCTGGCCCGGGACTCGGCGTGCTCCTGGCATACTGGGCGTTCGCAAAGGACAAGGCTACCAAGGATTCAGCTCCTGGAGCTATCATCATTCACTTCCTGGGAGGAATCCACGAGATCTACTTCCCGTATGTACTGATGAACCCGGTTGTTATTATTGCACCTATCGTAGGAAACATCTGTGCCATCACATGGTTCAGCCTGACTGGCTGCGGACTTAAGGGACCTGCTTCGCCTGGATCCATCATCGCGTTCATGGCTATGGCACCAAAGAACAAGATGCTCCTGATTGCCATCGGAGTACTGATCGCAGCAGCAGTATCGTTTGCTATCGCATCTGTCATAATCAAGGCCACAAATACAACAGCTTCCATCGATGAGGCAAAGGCTGAGGTGGCTGACAGAAAGGCTCAGGCCAAGGGAACAGTTGCTGTAAGCAAGTCTGAATCTGTCCGCAAGGTAATCTTTGCCTGCGACGCAGGAATGGGCTCATCCGCAATGGGAGCAACAAAGTTCCGCAACAGAATCAAAGCAGCAAGACCTGACATCGAAGTGAAGAATACTTCGGTAGATAATATTCCTTCAGATTGTGATATCGCAGTAGTTCAGACAACACTGCAGGAGCGAGCAAAGAAGTCCGCTCCTCAGGCACAGCTCGTTACAATCGAGAACTTCCTGAACGACCCAGCACTTGATGCGCTCTATCTGCAGCTTACTACGCTCGATGCACCTGCTGCTGAAAAGACAGGTGATGCTGTAGATAAGGCAGTTGAATCAGCAGAAAAAGGCGCAAAGAAAGACGTTATCGTTAAAGAAAGCATTCTTCTGAACCAGGCTCCTGTAACAAAGGAAGAAGCTATTCAGAAGGCAGGTGAGCTCCTGGTTGCACGCGGCGCAGTTGAACCTTCATATGTTGATGCCATGCAGGACAGAGAGCGCATGGTAAGCACATACATGGGTATGGGTATCGCCATTCCGCATGGAACTGCTCAGGCTAAAGGAACAGTAAAGAAGACAGCTATCTCAATGGTACAGTTCCCTGAGGGCGTTGACTTCGGAGCAGAGAAGGCACAGCTGGTATTCGGTATAGCCGGAATCGGTGATGAACACCTGGATCTTCTGGCCAAGATCGCCGGATGTCTGGATGACCCTGAGGTTCTTGAGAAGATGAAAACCACAAGTGATATAGACTGGATACTGAAGACACTTTCGTAATAATTTCAGATAAAGTGATAATACATAAAAGGAGAGACTGCCGTGATAATTGAGCGGCAGTCTCTATTGCTTGGAAGTATCACAACTTGCGGTCATTATGGTACAATAAATTATAGTTTTTTGATTGGAAAAAAGGGGAAACAATATGTGTGGAATAGTTGGTTTTACAGGAAGGCAGCAGGCTGCGCCTGTGCTGCTTGCAGGCCTTTCTAAACTTGAATACAGGGGCTATGACTCAGCCGGCCTTGCGGTGAGAGACGGCGAATCACTTGCGGAAGTCGTGAAGGCTACAGGCAAGCTTCGCAATCTTGCAGAAAAGATCAATAACGGCGATGATCTTCCGGGTACTTGCGGAATCGGACACACAAGATGGGCAACTCACGGAGAGCCGAGCCAGAAGAATGCTCACCCGCATGTAGGGGGAAACGCAACCGGATCCGGCTCCGGGCCGGTGGAGTCTGATGTAGTCGGAGTCCATAACGGTATAATTGAGAACTACGAAGAACTGAAAGCAAAGCTGATCGGAAACGGTTATACATTCTACAGCACCACTGACACTGAGGTGGCCATCAAGCTGGTTGACTATTATTACAAGAAATATAAGATCGGACCTATCGATGCTATCAACAGGATGATGGTGCGTGTAAGAGGATCCTATGCACTGGCGCTTATGTTCAAGGACTATCCGGGCGAGATTTATGCTGCGCGCAAAGACAGCCCTATGGTAATTGGCGTAACTGACGGGGAGACCTTCCTGGCATCAGATGTGCCTGCGATCCTTAAGTACACAAGGGATATCTACTATATCGATAATCTTCAGTCCGTAAGGCTCCTGCCGGGTGAGGCTCATTTCTTCGACCTCAATGGTGACGAGGTAGAGATGGAGAGCACTCACATCACGTGGGATGCTGCCGCTGCTGAGAAGGGCGGATATGAGCACTTCATGATCAAAGAGATACATGAGCAGCCGGCTGTTGTAAGAGACACTATTGCCAGCGTTATCAAAGACGGACGCATCGACCTGTCTGCTGCAGGTCTTACACCGGATGTGCTGGCGAGCGTTTCCGCGGTGCATATCGCTGCATGCGGATCAGCCTGGCACGCAGGCATGGTTGGCAAGTATGTGATCGAAGATCTTGCGGAAGTGCCGGTAACAGTCGATCTTGCATCTGAGTTCAGGTATAAGAAAATACTTCTTGATAAAAACGCACTCTTTATAGTTATATCCCAATCCGGGGAGACTGCCGATACGCTGGCTGCATTAAGAGCGGCCAAGGCACACGGAATAAGAACACTGGGAGTGGTGAACGTGGTAGGATCAACTATCGCCAGAGAGGCCGACAGTGTTCTGTATACCCTCGCAGGGCCGGAGATCGCTGTCGCCACAACAAAGGCATACAGTACACAGCTCGCCGCCATGTACGCATTTGCACTGGCGCTTGCCGCTTCAAAAGAAAAGCTTGAAGATTCAGATTATAACTACTACATTGAAGAGCTTCAGGCTCTGCCTGACAAAATAAGCCGTGTGCTCGAGAACAAGGAGCGCATACAGTGGTTCGCGGCCAAGTATGCCAATGCACATGATGTGTTCTTCTTAGGAAGAGGCCTGGATTACGCTATCAGCCTCGAGGGAAGCCTCAAAATGAAGGAGATCAGCTATATCCACAGCGAGGCCTATGCAGCAGGCGAGCTGAAGCACGGAACTATCAGCCTTGTAGAGAAGGGGATACTTGTAATAGGTGTTCTTACTCAGGAGGAGCTGCTTGAGAAGACCATCAGCAACATGGAGGAGTGCAGGGCACGCGGCGCATATCTGATGGGCGTCACGAGCGACGGCAACTACAGTGTTGAGGACTCTGTAAACTTCACCATCTATGTGCCTAAGGCGGATGAGCACTTCGCCGGAAGCCTGGCTGTGGTGCCGCTTCAGCTTCTTGGTTACTACACAAGCGTCGCAAAGGGACTTGATGTGGACAAGCCAAGAAATCTGGCAAAATCTGTAACAGTTGAATAGCAAGATAAATCGCTAATGAAGGGGGACTATCATAATGTCCTCCGCCAGAAACGACTGTTGAAATGTGAACTGACCCCCAAAAGTTAGATTTTTCTGGTCTAGCTTTTGGGGGTCACCTCAATGCACAGTCGTTTTTATTGTGTGAACTTGTTCCAAATAGGAACAAGTTCATAACTGGAAACACTTCCTTTTCCAAATCAACATAGTCATTTTGCTGATAAATGACTATGTTGATTTGTTTAATAGCCAGATTATTGAGTGTAGCTTATGATGCGTGAATTATATGCTACAATTAAAAAAACATTCAGGAAGTATCTGTTGCTGTAAAATGAGAAACAATCATTTTTTCTGATGATAATGTTTATGGGGGAGCTATGGATCTTACGCAGATACATCATATTGCTATCATTTGTTCTGATAAGGATGCTGCGATGGAATTCTACCGGGACAAGCTTGGTTTTCAAGTCATTCGGGAAAACTACAGGCCGGAACGCGATGACTGGAAAATTGACCTTCAGCTCGGAGATTGTGAGCTGGAGATATTCATCATGAAAGATCATCCGCAGCGGCTGTCGCCAGAAGCCTATGGCTTGCGGCATTTAGCTTTTCGGGTAGACAGTGTAGAGGAAACATCTGCTGTGCTCGAAGCAAATGGGATTCCGTGCGAACCGATACGAATGGACACTTTTACAGGTGAGAAAATGACTTTCTTCCGCGATCCGGACGGTTTGCCTTTGGAAATACACGAATGAGCAGAGAATAACAAACCTGGTTTATGGGGGACAGCTATGGAGATCGAAATCGAAAAATGGAAAGATAAATTCGCAAAGGACTTTATCCGTTTATCTGTGGAGTGGCTTGAAAAATACGTCCGTGTTGAACCTGCCGATGAAGCGCTTTTATATCATCCACACAAAACCATTTTGGATAGCGGAGGCATGGTTTTCTTTGCGAGAAGAAATGGTGAAAATATAGGAACTGTAGCAATGATCAATATGGGAGATGGCGTATACGAACTGGCTATACCATAAATACGGCTTTGCTGAGGTTCCACTCATTGATAATGAATATGAAGAATCAGATATGAAAATGGAACTGATACTATGAAAAAATATATGCTTATGGTAAAAGGAGTATGATCGCAAAGAGTATGCGAAGCATAATACTGACAGGCAATAAGTGAATTGGCCAAAGGGGAGTGCGCAATGGGTAAGAAGCTGAATAAGCAGGATAAGCTGCATGAATCAAATCGCTATAAAGACATGGCCTTCCCTGTTGGGATGTATACAGTTACAATTGACGGCATAGAACCTGAAGGCCGCGGATATCTTGATTTGCACTGGCATGAAGAACTCCAGTATACAGTGATACTGTCAGGAACAGTTAACATGCAGGTAAATGGCGATGACTATCTGCTAAGCGAAGGACAAGGTATTCTTATAAACAAAAATCTCCTCCATGTAACAAGTGAGCTTAGTGAAGACGGCAAGTACTTCAGCATCAACTTCCATGATAATCTTCTGGGTTTCTACATAGGCAGCCGCATGGAACTGGATAATGTAAGGCCATATACAAATAACCTTCTGTTCCCCGTAATAGTTCTGGAACCCCAAAACGGCTGGCAGGCTAATATATTGAACAAGCTGGCGCTGATCAGGGAGGAACTGATGGACTGTTTGGATCTTTATCAGTATAGGGTAGCATTGCTCC
Organism: uncultured Eubacteriales bacterium; assembly: GCA_902774265.1. Taxonomy (GTDB): domain Bacteria; phylum Bacillota; class Clostridia; order Peptostreptococcales; family Anaerovoracaceae; genus Crickella. The sequence goes on along the minus strand of CACYHR010000034.1, from coordinate 12,305 downwards.
TGACAGAAGCGTGGTACGAAGTCATCTCTCATATAGGAAAGGTCAGTCAACCGACAGCAGCATATATAAGGAAGCAGGAGCGCATGCAGAAAATGTTGTCTTTCATTCATGAGAGATATTCCGATGCGATATTTCTGGATGATATTGCCATGTCTGCCGGTGTAAGTACAGGGGAATGCTGCAGGTGTTTCAGGGAAACCATTCATGAGAGTCCTAATCAGTATCTGATCAAGTACCGGATTTCAAGAGCATCGGAGTTATTGACAATTACTGACTTATCAGTGACTGAGATCGCTCTGGAATGCGGATTCAACGATACAAGTCATTTCATAGACTATTTCAGGAAACGTATAGGGAAGACACCATTCGAATTCCGTAACAGAAGAGACTAAACTAACAACATGATCAGATAAAGCAGGTATTTATCGAAATGACTTCGATATGCCTGCTTTTTTGTTTGGCCATAATACTTACATAGATGTCACGATTTTCATATTTTTGCCCAAGCATCTGATAGTTCTGCCTCTTATGTCCGAATAGAATACTGGTGTAAACAGATGATGTTCATATAACAGGAGGGCAGTGCAATGACAATATTCATGACGGTCGTAATATGCGTATATGTTTTTGGCGGTTCGGCGTTATTCCTGTATAAGTCGATGAAAAAGAAAGATAAATAGAAACGCGTAATAATACATTATTCAGCAACAGAAAGTGCAAAACGGAGGTCAATATGTATATAAGTGAAATAAGTACAACAGTTCCTGAAGATGAAAGAGGGGTGCTCGAGACAAAGGTTTATGAAGAACTTACAAGACTTAACATTCCGTTTGAGAGAGTCGATAACGATTCTGTAGAGACCATGGATGAGTGTGTTGAAATAAGCAATAAGCTTGGTGCGGAGATCCGAAAGACCATAGTGGCTTGCAACAGGCAGAAAACACAGTTCTATCTTGTTGTACTTCCTGCAAACAAGAGATTCGATTCAAAACTATTTGCTGCTATGATGAGAACCCCGAGAGTGTCATTCGCATCGGCTGATGACATGGAGGCTCTTATAGGCCTTACCCCGGGCGAAGCCTCAGTAATGGGTATACTCAATGACCCTGAAGGAAAGATCAAAGTAGTCATTGATAAGGCTGTCGCAGATGCAGAATGGTTTGCATGCAATCCAGGTGCCAATACTACCCACATCAGATTCAAGACAAAACAGCTGTTGAACAATTTCCTGCCTGCAGAAAGGCACAAGGCAGAAATCATAATGCTGTAGAGTTCAGGACCAACCTGATGGGAGAGTTGGATACAGATCGAGAACAATTTGGGTACAATCCCGGGTACAAACGTGGACGGCGTGTTTTCCTCCTTGGATTTTCAACGTTTGTACGGTTCTGACTTCTTCGAGTCCCATGTCCTCCGCCAGAGAATGCCCTGAGATTTCAACGATTTCAGGGCTTTTTCGTGCGAATTGCTGTTACATTTTGGGGATCAGAAGTTACACGTTCCAGAATTGACAGCTTCAGTCCCATGGGCATCTTTTAGTGCAGCTATAGGGCTAATGCTTTGCGGACCTGCTCTTTTCTCTCTGCATCAGTATTCCTGTCGTAGCAATAACAGTTGAGAGTAGTGCGTTCGTCATTGTGTCCGACCATTTCACGGATTGTATTGATATTGACATTGCCGTCTATAAGTGCAGATATATAGGTTTTTCTGGCTTTGTGAGAACTTTTGGATATAATATCTATTTTCCTGCAGTAGTTCGGATAGAGTTTTTTCAGCGCGTCGTAAGATGCCGGTTTCTCATTCAGTGAGAATAGATATTCATTCTCAATTCCAAGTTCGTGCTTTCGCTGAGTTATTTTCTGGATTACAGTCTTCGCCATGTCAGTCAGGATGACCTCGCGTTCACCAAATGTTCCTTTGGTATCATCGATGACATCCTTGCTGCCATAACGATACATGCGCCTTACAATTAGTATATCGCCATATAAATCCTCATGCTTTACAGCGCATAATTCGCCGATTCTGAGACCAGTCTGGAATTGGAAAACCATTGCAAGCGGGACCAGCTGATTCTTAGGATGCCGGCGTTTTTCAAAGTCTTCCCAGGCAAGAGCTTCCATAGCAGACTGTTCCATGCGTGTATATACCTGAGTTTCGCTCCTTTTCTTAGGTGTCTTGCGGAACATTCTTTTACGATCGATCTTTACCAGAGATAGCGGATTGTAAGGGATCAGTTTGAGTTCGACCGCATAATCCAGTATCTGGCGGGGGATCATCGTAAGATTATAGTATTGCTTACTGGTGAGATTGCCATTCTGGATCAATGCATGCGACCATGTATCCATTAGCATTTTATCCATTTTATCAATTGATATCTGAGTAATCTCCCTGCCTGAGTAATGATTACGCCAGACACTTTCTATCCTGGTAATATATGCTTCAGAATTGGTATGCAACGATTTATACGCAAGCCATCTCGGATAAAGACTTTCCAGAGTATGTTCTTTGAATACGTCCTCCTTATTTATACCTGTGTAAAAACAATAGATCTCCAATTTCAGATCATCCAGTGAAGTCTTAGCTATCTGACGACGTTTCCGGCCTTCATACACCGAAGTACGCCATCTGCCGTCATTTCCCTGAGTGATAGGGCTGTTGTGAGAGTTTGCAATGACTTTATCTATTTCTTCACGAATCATTTCGTTTCTCACTCTACTCAAGTCTATCGTACCACTGCCTGATAGATACGACAACACTTCTTCCGGTGAGAACGATACCGAAGCTGGTACAATATTGAGTATATTCAGTTTGCTGCTGTCCAAACCTGCCATGCTCCGGCAACTCCTTCCAATAGATTATCATTTGAGTGGCAAACTGGCAGACCGGGGGATATCAGGGAACATTTTGCCAGTCAAAAAACATGCCATAATAAAAATGCTATTCCATCCAGAACTCTTTCCGGCGACCTTCAATTCTTGTGTGCTTCAGTGAAGAACCAAGTTCCTTCTTTGCTTCACGCAATGTTCTGGTTGAGATTCCACGAGAAATGGCTTCTCGGTCAAGTTCCTCGCTCAACATGTGATGACCGCCTGAAAGCAGCGAACAAATGAGTTCTCTGGCTTCCATGAGCTTGGTCTTGTTATCTCTCTGTTCATTACCGTTTAATAATTCATCTGCAGTGATGTCGTACTCACCGGTCCAGCGAAAACCATCATCATCTCCAAGTACAAATGCGATCGATGCACCGGGAGGTGCCAGAGAGCTTTTTTCATGTGTGATGACTCTAAGATTAGGATCATCTTTCGTCCGGCCAACAAATAAAATACTGCGTACACTTGCAGTGAGATCTATTGAGCCGAGTCCTCGATATGTACTCTGCATTCCAACAGACTTGTTGAGATGTCCGATCAAAACGATTGCACATCCGGTTCTTTGTGCCACTTCAGACAGATTACGGAATATAGGTCGGACTTCATTTGCTCTGTTCATATCAACTCTTGATCCAATATAGGCCTGAATAGGGTCAACGATAAACAGCTTCGCATCATTTTGGATTATCGCACGCTCAATCCTGTCATCAGAAAGAGTTAGTTGCTTCCCGTCGCTTTCATCAATGACAAGAACTCTATCAAGATCAGCGCCGGCTTCTTTGAGCCGCGGCTTAACAGTATCACCGAGACCATCCTCTGCAGTCTGGTATATTACGTTGAAAGGCTGCATAGGCTGGAGCCCGGGAAGACCGATACGACCGGTACATGCTGCACATAGCTGCATTGCTATATATGTTTTTCCCTCACCTGGATTTCCCTGGAGCATGGTCAGCTTGCCAAACGGAATATACGGTTTCCAGAGAAAGTTGACTGTTGTTTCTATGATCTCGCTCATCTTCAACATTGGAACGGGTGCTCCGGTATCCAAGCTTGGCTCCATACTCGCTACTTCGTAAAGATTCCTGTCGATTATCTCTTTTCTGTGCATAAGCAGCTCATTCCAGTCCTTCATTATCGGTTTTATCCTCATGACGGATATTTCACCGGCAAACTGTTGAGCAATCCTGAAGCAGGCATTTTCTCCTGCTTCATCATTGTCCAGACAGAGGCATAATTTCGTTATTGAAGGATGATCTTTCAGAAAACGTTCTAATGGACGGCTGGAAATCCCGCCGAGAGAAATATAGCTGCTCTCATGCCAGTCTTTAGGAAACAGATTGATGAACGATAAGAGGTCAATCGGTGATTCAAAGGCATATAGAGAATTATTACTCCCCTGATAACAAAACCCGTATGATTTGTCAGAACCTGTTACATCACGGCAGAATTTCTCATGAATTCCCCGGCGGTGAGCATAATAGGGAATACCTTTAAGATCTCTGCCAACGAATATGATATTATGAATACGATGCTCCTCATATATATCACCAGAGTCTGTAAAGATCCGAAGTAGCTCCGGACTTATCCCTCGTTTCTGAGATAGATAATTTATGGCATTGGCATTAGTAACATTTGCGACAGGCAGTCTGAATTTCGCAGAAGGAGCGCAGACAGAATCAATGGATCCTTCGCCTTTTTCTCCTATCAGCATCTCGACCGCTTCAGGAAATGATTTTTCATAGAACTCCATTACAAAAGCGATCGGATAGCCACCTGATCCTTTGCTGTGACGAAACCACCTGTTTCCATAAATTGTCAATGAATCGTGTGCCTTCCAACGGTATTCTTTTCCACTGCGAATCAGAGTTTCTCCATGATCCTGTAAAAAAGCCGACAAATCTACATTGTCTGTTCGTTCGATTTGCTCCTGAGTGTAGTACATTTATCTTCCTCTCTTATCTTTGTGTGCTGCTGATTATATCTGACGGCCGATTCTTCCTTCGCCTTATCGAGTCTGATGAGAAGACTCTCTCTTTTTGCTGTGATCTTCTCTGCTGTCATAGGTTCATTATTCGGCATCAGTTCCGGAATAAGATCCATGACGTAATATCTGATTTCTGACAGCTTGTTCATCTCCGACTGCATCGGCTCAATGCTTGCCTTAAGATCCTGTTTCTTTATTTCCAGGGAAGAAATCCGATGCTTTAACACTGATAGATCCGGAAAGCCATCACGACAGTGTTCCTTTATATATTGATTGGTTTTATACCATTGCTTGAGTTCCTCTTTATGCTCTTTAGCGAATTGTTCTTTCCGCCTTTTCCAGAAGATCTTCGAATACTCCTCCTGTATTGGCGCGAGCCTTGAAAGTGTATCCATACAGTCAATCAGTTTCCTGATATGATTCAACTGTCTGTTTATTTGTTTCAATTCTTTCCTGATGGGATAGGATTCACTATTGAGTGATGCAAAACGCTCCTGGAGGTCAGTGATTGTCAGGACCTTGGTTTCATGCATGTAGGCAATGATATCAGCGAAACGTTTCAAATCTTTTTGATCTGCTGTTTGGATGCTATAGCCACTTTGCCACTTCACGATACGTTCCTGTTTTCGTTCCTCAAATCTGCGAGCCAGCAATTCGGCAAGATAAATCGTTTGCGGCTCAGCATTGATCTCTGTGATAGCATCACGTATCTCAGAGAGCCAATCCATAAGAAAGAGTATTGTTCGTTTGACAGAAGAAATCAGATGATTCGTTTCGCGTATTTCTCGGTTCAGATTTCCGATATCTGTAAGTGTTCCGTTTCTTTCCATAGCTGTAACGGCAGGACCCATATGTATCATTGGAATCTTATCGACTCCCTGATTTCTGTAGGAACGCATGCAGATACGTTCAGTACAGCCGTTCATCTCCAGAAATTGATTCTGCAGTACCTCCCATGCATGACGCCACCTCTCAGCATTTTCCGGATCATTCCAATCAGTAGTGTTGACTTTCCGTGTTTTCCAGTTCCCTCCTGCAGTCCTGATCCGTTCACCATTTTCATCCAGTACGTATTCTTTATGCGCTTTCTTCATCCAGTTTCCATTCTCATCTATGGGACGCATAGTCAGCATCACATGAGCGTGAGGATTGTGCCCGGGCGGATCCGGATCGTGAATAGCAATATCCGCAATCATACCTTTACTGACGAATTGCTCGAGACAATGCTGACGGATCAGTTCAATGGAGGCTTCCTTTGACAGTTCGATCGGAAGCGCGATCTCGAATCTGCGAGCCAGTTGAGAATTCCAATTTGGTTCTGCCGCCTCGACTGCATTCCAAAGAGTGTTGCGATCTTTGTATTTCTGCGGGGCATGGGGTGGGAGAATGATTTCAGTATGAGTGATTCCGCGTTTATCACGGTAGTATTTCGTTCTATGATCCCTCTCGTCGTACAGTCTATCGCCTGATTGGTATGCTGCCTGTGCTACTGACGAATGACCATCCTTGCGTGAACTGATTTTTATTTTGTAATGCGGGCATGTCATGATGTATTGCTCCTCTTTTGATAAAATTCGGGGTAGCTGTCTATGACAGCGCAGGGGAAACAAAGCTTTTCCCCTGTTGAATGCAGCAGTGCTCAACAGCCGTCTGCTGTTCTCGTAGCTGATTTATCTACGAAGTACGCGATTTCACCGGAACCGGTGTATAATTGCGCCCTTTGCTTTGCAAGGGATTCTACGGACTTCTTTTTTATACCAAGCATTAATTATGGATTATTTTTTTCGTTCAACTGCTTCACAATATCCGGACTATTAAAAACCGTTTCAATAAATGAAATGATCTTATCATCTGAATATTGTTCTAAAGGCATGTAATGAACAACAGTACCTCCGATCTTGCAGAGGCGATAAGTTCGCTGTTTCATGAGATATCTGCGTTCCTGATACTGAAGGCTCTTAAGATTTTGTCTTTCGATTTTTATTCTTTTTTCGAGCTCGTCTTTCTCTTCAATCAATTCTTTAAATGACTTTTTTGTGGACATTTTTTCAGCTTCCTTTCATTTGTCGTACATAAGAGTTTCATTATTGATGTGCAAACTATCATAAGGGCTGCGACTGGAATTACAGATGGATTACCTTGAATCATGTTTGGCATTTGATTAGGTTCAGATATCCATGACTTGAGAATAACAAAACCGAGTAATCGATATGCTTATATCCGAAAGGTAGGATTAGCGCGATTTTCAGATGGATTTCCACGCTTTTGGAAATCCGTGTTATACTATTATCGGTGTGAGATATATTATCTGGAGATTGATTGATGGAAGTAAAACTAACAATTCAGGAACGACTGAAAGACCTGCGACTTGAAAAAGGATATACATTGGAAGAACTGTCTGAAAGAACCGGCCTGTCCCGCTCTGCACTTGGCAGTTACGAGCAGGATGAAGGAAAAGATATAAGCCACTATGCAATCATTAAGCTGGCAAAAGAGTATAGCGTTTCAGCTGACTATTTGCTGGGCCTGACAGAAAGCAGAAAAATGATCAACGCTAAGCTGAGCCAGCTTCACCTGAATGATAAGATGATCACACTCCTGAGAGAACAGCGGATCAACACGCGCTTATTATGCGAGCTTGCAACTCATGATGATTTCCCTAAACTGCTCTCAGATATTGAGATATATATTGACGGGATCGCATCTATGCGGATAAGACAGATGAATCAGTCTATCGATATGACCAGAAATGAACTGCTGAATGAACATCCTGACGATTTGGACAGCTATCAGATTAGAACGCTCTCCGCGGCTATGATCAATGAGGATGAATTGTTCTTGAATCGAATAAATTGCGATATGAAACATATCGTCAAAGATCTGAAAGAGATACATAAAGCTGATCCGGATACCGCAGTTAATGATAATGTTACGCAGACTGTAATCAAAACTTTGAAAGAAGCCGTAAGCACATCCGGCGATAACTATGACTTGTTTGCTCAGGTTTTTCTGGAGCTGATGAAAATTGATAAAGAAACAATTTCGGATGAGGAGTACTCTTCATTTTTAAGCACGATAAGCAAATCCAAACTGTTGGAACGATCAAGAAATATGCGTGGCCGGAAGCGCCCTTCATCGGCTACTTATCACAAACGTAAGAGAAATAGAAGGTAAGTAGTCATTATGAAGTTCAACAGGGCTTCGTGCAGAACGGAGTCTTATTTGAGGTGAAGTAATGACATCAAAACTCGGAGAAAACACTATTAATCAGGAATCACAGTCTGTCGAATGGAAATGGTCATGGCAGGACGAATTCTTAAAATGGATCTGCGGATATGCCAATACAGATGGCGGTACATTGAATATCGGAGTCAATGATGACGGATATGTAGTAGGGGTGGAAGATTCGAAAGCTCTGCTGGAGGCTCTTCCAAATAAGATTACAGACAAACTTGGTATTCTGGTCAGCATTCGTGTATTTTCAGCTAAACAGGGAACAAATCTGCGTTACGAAAATGATATTCCGGAAAGAGTTGCTGATAAGCTTGTTAACCAGTATTCATGCGGCTTGATCAGTGCAGATAAGATTGAAGAAAGCGATAAGCGGTACCAGGCTCTGGTAAACATGGAAGAGAGGACTCCGCTGTGGATCGGGACCGATGGCACGATGGATTATCTTGAGATCACGGTTCCACAATATCCTTTTGCGATCTCTTGTGATGGAAAGTATTACAAAAGGTCCGGATCAACATTACGTGAGCTTAATGGCTTTGAGCTCCAGAATTTTCTGCTTGAAAGAGCTGGTTTGAGCTGGGATGCGGTTCCAATGCCGAACCTTAAGACAACTGATTTATCAAAAGCTGCACTTGATGCCTTTCGGCGTAAAGCGGTCAGAAAAGAGAGGATGACGGAATCGCAGGCGTCAGTAGCTGACGAATTACTGATAGAGGATCTTAATCTTACTGAAAACGGGAAGCTTGTACGTGCAGCCGCTCTTATGTTCCATCCCGATCCTGAGAAATTCGCAACCAATGCATATATCAAAATCGGGTACTTCGCTCCTGAAGGAGCATACGGCCAGAATAAAGTCTATGATGTGATATATGATGATACTGTACATGGACCTTTGATAACACAGGTAGACGAAGCGATCGACTTGCTCTATAAGAAATATCTGAAAGCGCTGATCTCATATGACGGACTTCAACGCATAGAGACATTCCTGTGGCCGAGAGAGGCATTTAGAGAAGTTCTGCTCAATGCCGTGAATCACAAGTCTTATGAGACGGGGATCCCGATACAGATAAAGGTTTACGATGATAAAATCATTATCTGGAACGACGGGCAGTGGCCAGACCGCATTGATGTACACAGAATATATGAACAGCATCCATCTATTCCGCATAATCCGAAGATAGCGAATGTTTTCTACCGTTCAGGAGAAATCGAATCATGGGGAAGCGGATTTGATAAGATCAAACTGGAATGTGACAACTACGATGCACCATATCCGGTCATAAATGTAAATCCGCACGGTGGGGTTGAACTTGTCTGCAATGCATGCGAACTATATATGAAGTTGCTGAAGCATGGAAGATATTATGATACATATCCGGATGAACCCGAAGACTCCAATGATGATCAGTTCGCTGCCGGCACAGATAATGCTATGAAATCGCCTGCAATTTCACAGGAGGAACAGCAATCCATTGACAGAATGATGGAAATCTTAAGCAAGGAGTTATCTGAAAAAGAAAAGAAAAAAATTCTACCAATTGTCCAATATCTACAGGAGCATAATTCCATATCAAGGCAAGATGCAGAAAAATTAACGGGAAAAGCAATGTCAACGGTAAACAGATATTTGCATAGGCTCATAGAATTAGATGTTCTTGTCCCTGAAGGAAAATCAGTTTCATTGGTATATAGGAGAAAATGAATAGCAATTCTGTAAAATGAACAGCTTTTGAATAGCAATTCTGAAAAATGAACAGCTTTTGAATAGCAATTTGAAAAAATGGACGCTTTTCGGACGCAATTGCAAAAAGTGAACGTTTTAGTAAACGTAATCCGGAGTAGATATTAATTGTACATACTTAAGCAAAAGTAAGATAGGAGATAGGATATCATGGCAAATGGCATAATATATGTTATGACAACTGTTGTCCCAGGGCTAATCAAGATTGGAAAAACAGGTACTTCAAATTTCGAATCCCGCATGTATCAACTTGAAAGACATGGGTATTCAAATGTAGTAGGCCTCAAAAGATATTTTGCCATCGAAGTTGATGACTATGATGAAAAAGAGCAGTTATTACAGTCGATCTTTTCAAAGAGTAAACTTGAAAACAGTGAGCTGTTTGCGTTAGATGTGAATCTTGCGGTTCAGCTGCTGTCTTCATTTGAGGGAAAACAAGTTTATCCTGAAAACTCAACAAAAGATGAAGTCTTTGATGAAGCATCTGATAAAAGAGGCATTACTGTCATACCTGACGGCATATACTATCTAAACAGGAAGATAAAAGCCTGGGGAAAGAATGCAGAAGGAAAGATGCAAGTGAAAAACGGAAAATTTATCGTCCTGAAAGGAAGTGTATGCTGCCCTCTCCGTGGGAAGGGGTGGACATCAACTAAGCAGATCGATCAAAAACGCAATTCCAGTTCATTCGAGGATGACGTACTTCAGGAAAATGTTGAGTTCACATCTCCAAGCTTGGCTGCTGCATTTCTCACTTATAAGCCAGAAAATGGGTGGACTGAATGGAAGACAAGTGAAGGAGAACCGATAGACATTTTTAGAAAATAGCTCATAATGTCTGTATTAATGCACAAAGGTATATCTTCAAATATGATATTTGTTAGAGTCAAAAACAAGATAATACTATATTAAGATACTCTCTGATAGGATTATACATGGTTACGTGGCGATAGATGTTACACTTTCTGTTACACCCGCCGGAGTAGAGTGAGAATCCTCCTTTCATTTCAACGGGTACAGCGCTTTTAACCATGGTTCGAGTCCCATGTCCTCCGCCACACGGAGCTTGAAATCAGAAGGGTTTCAAGCTTTTTTCTTTTCATCGAGTGGCATAAAAGTGGCAGAATCAAACTCTTCTGTGATGCTGTCAGCAATGTCCTTCGATGAAGCAGACATATTCCCGAACACATGCGTATATACATTGAGAGTAGTTCCGATGTTTGAGTGACCGAGTTCTGCGCTGATCCGGGCGATGTCTATGCCCTTTGAATTGAGGATAGTAGCGAATGTGTGCCTCAAATGTAGAGCTCTACATTTAAGGCATACGTTCGCTACCCGATGTATCGAGGCTGGCATACCAGCTGTTGTGCTAAAGACCTGGCTCGGACTATCCATATGACACTCGATACCTACACTGATGTTTTTCAAGCGATGGATAATGATGCTATAAGTAAGTATGATGAACACTTGAACTCGATGTAAAACAAAGGCAGGACACTTTCCTATATACAGGTAAGTGACCTGCTATTTTGTTAGATGACAAAATGTATAAGGGGTTTATTTGAAATCAACTAAGGCGTAACAGCCCGGTAGGTTCATTGTTGTCCGTATCCCTGAAAGATGTGATATATTTATGATGTCACATCACATAGCGACAAATCGAAGTTTGTAGAGGCGAGCTATAATGGCATCAAGTAAAGAATATTTGGAATTTATTTTGGAACAGCTTCCTGGATCGAACGATACTTCCTATCGTGCGATGATGGGGGAGTTCATTATCTACTATCGAGGCAAGGTGGTCGGCGGGATTTATGATGACCGTTTTCTTGTTAAGCCTACAAAATCTGCATTGACCATGATACCAAATGCAGACATGGAAGTACCGTATGAAGGTGCTAAAGAGATGATCCTTGTTGATGATGTGGAAAACAGGGAATTCCTGAGAGAATTGCTTGAAGCAATGTATAAGGAACTTCCTGCTCCGAAGAAAAAGAAGTGAGCGTATGAAAGCAAGAGAACTTATAGGCTATCTGATGGGGCTGATCCTATTTGTGATACTGGTTCCGCTGATAATGTGGAAACTTTCGGGAGAAGTGCATCCGAATGCAGTGCGGTTGATTTGCTTAGGGGTAATGGCAGCCATCGGGATTGGACTTAGTATATGGTCCATCATATATATGAAAAATGTGGGTGAGGGAAACCCGATGGATGCTTTCAATCATGAGGTAGCACCGCGCACGGTCAACCTGATGACGGATGGCCCGTACAGATTATGCCGGAATCCTATGTTGTTAGGAGTGTTCATATATTATGTTGGCGTTATCATTTGTCTGGGAACATGGCAATCCGCCGCAGTATTTATAGCCTACTTTGTGATCATGATGATCCAGGTCAAACGAGAAGAAGAGCGCCTTAAACAGGACTTTGGTGAAGCATACGAAGAATACTGCAGAAAAACAAGCAAGCTGATACC
>CACYHR010000033.1 GCA_902774265.1 uncultured Eubacteriales bacterium | reverse complement strand
AATCTCTTCTGAACACTGTCGTTTCTCAGAAGATATGCCAGCATGTGAGGGCTTGTGAGGTCATTGATTGCTACGATTTCGATGTCCTCTTCCTTGTACAGCTTTCTGAAAGAAAGTCTTCCAATACGTCCGAATCCATTAATTGCTACTTTCATAAATATCTCTCCTTTATGTTATAAAGATTGATGCCCGGTCACAGTTCCGCTTGTACGGCCTCCCCCCGGCCCGGCATCAGCATAACCAATTTTAGTCACTTGCGCGCGATGCGCTTCTATTGAATTGCGATAATTTGCATTATACTAAACTAAGGTTCCTACGCCAGACTGAGGTTCAGTATGTACTCAGTCTCGCTTTTTTCGTCTTCGACTCTGTCGGCACGGGCCAGAAGCTTCAGATGTCTGTCTCCCGGCAGGTCGACATTGATTATCTTCTGATTTGCCGTTAACTGCCCGACGAATCTCTCAGTATATTCATTATGAGGAATGTCATTATTATATTCCCTGATATAATGGCAGAACACTCCGTCATTCAGGTAGGTTTCCAGCTCGGCGGAATCCATTCCCAGTATTTTTTCAAGGCCGTTTACGACTACATCGTATACCAGATTACCGTTCTCCCTGTGCAGGAATAATACTGTGCTCTTGTATGCCTCTGTCAGCAGATACATCTGGTTTCGCAGCTTCATGACATCAGTGACATCGATCAGCATACTCTGCCAGCAGAGAGCACCGAACTTATCACTCAGTATACTCTGCTCCGCCACGTATATGTAGTCACCGCGTTTTCGCTTGATCCTGTACGGCGTTATCACTACGCCTGGCTTTCCTGCCTTGATATCTTCCGATTCTCTGCGAACAGTCTCTATATCATCAGTGTGTATCATATTTGACAGCTTGTTGTCAAATAGTTCTTTTATTTCTTCGGAATCATATCCGACAAGTTCCATCATATTATTGCTGATATGAAGGAACTCATAGTCATCATCCGCTGCACAGCGTATATATCCGCCCGGCAGTCCGCTGTTCACAAGCTGCAGATCAGTTATATCGCTGGTCGATGCATAGAACAGCTTGCCGTCCTCATCCTCGCTGAGATAGAACACCATGACCATGAGCCACATCAGAAGGCCGTTTGGTTTGTACACCCTTATGACATCTCTCGCCCCGACAACATAGTTTTCGGAGGCCCGCCGCAGCAGTTCAATGAACTTTTCCCTGTCAGGCGGATAGAGATATTCCTGTATCCCCAGGCTTCTTTCCTCCATCTGTTCGAGCTCTATCCCCACCATCTCGTAGAACTGCTCGTTATATCTGATTATATCAACATTGTCGCCCTTCCACCTGTAGAAAGCTACCGGGCCGAGTATGCTGTTAAGCATCGAATCGCTGTATATGTTCTCGTCAAACAGCTCTCTTGCTCTGATCTGCTGGTTCGCCTTGAATCTGAGAACCTTGGTTTCGATCACACTCTCGTCAGCGATCAGCTCCTCGAACTCGGATACAGGCATCGGTTTGTAGAAATAGAATCCCTGCATGTAGCGGCATCCGTATTCCCGCAGAAATATCATCTGCTGCTTGTCCTCGACACCCTCGGCAATAATTGGCGTTGCCATTCTGGTCGTCATGTTCATTACGGATTCGAGTATGCTGATACCCTTATCCCTTTCTTCCTTGTCGACCGACAGGAAACCCGCATCGAGCTTGATCACATCTACACTGAACTTTCTCAGCATATTGAGAGATGAATATCCGCTGCCGAAATCATCCATCATCACGCGGAAGCCCATATCACGCAGCTTTCGTATCGCTTCATGTATCGACTCGATATCCTCTGCGAAGGTTGTCTCGGTAAATTCGATCTTTATATCCGAAGGCGTCAGGCTGTATTTTGCCAGCAGCTTTGCTATGTATTCCGGCAGATTGAGCGCCGTCGCATCGAGCTGCGAAACATTTATCGATACAGGCACGGACTTGTGCCCTTTTGCTTTCCATCCGCTGAGCCACTTGCATACGGATTCCCATATGAACTTATCCAGCTCAGTGACAAGTTTGTATTTTTCGAGCACCGGAACGAATACCGCCGGCGATATCATATCTCCGTCTTCCTTGATCCATCTGGCCAGCGCCTCGGCACCGACGAGTTTGCCGTTAGATACTCTAATCTGCGGCTGCAGCCAGAATGAAATATTGCCGGCTTCCATGGCTTCACGGAACTGGTACGCGATATCATATTCGTAAGCGTTCTGTTTGTGCAGGTTCGTGTCATAAATACGTATCCTGCGAATGCCTTCATCTGTTATTTCCGCCGAAGTCAGATCGGCTCTGTTATAGTATTCCTGCAGATAGTTCAGGCTTCCGTCTATCATGGCTATACCCATAACTGGCCGGAATCCGTCCATCATGCTTACCGAAGAAACGATCCTGCGTATGCTGTCGTACAGGTCTTCGATCTTTTGCTGATCGTAATGCAGCACGAGGCAAAAGCTCTCACGTCCCATGTAGCCTGCATATCCGCCTTCGGATGCTGCCGTCCTTGCCATCAGCTCCCCTATCTGGGAAAGTATATATCTGCCCTGCTCGAGACCGTACCAGTCCAGCATAAGCTTGAAATTTTCGATAAACACATCTATGACGCACCAGCTGCTGTCCATTTCCTGGAGCATATTCTGTATCGAGCTGAAGAAATCAAAACCGACGAGCAGTCCGGTGATCTCATCCGGCATCAGTTTGCGCCCGATATAATTGGTATGTGTACCGACGCCGCTGTTTGTTCCGCGATGCCTCCTGTCCCTTACGTCATAGACGAAGCAGTATATGAGATCGGACGGAAGATCCATGACCTCCCCGCTGACCACCAGCTGTCTTGTCGACACCCAGCTCCCGTCTACAGCCTTTTCGCGTATGTTCACGGCGAAAGCCCCGCCTGATTCACAAAGTCTTTTTCTGAGCCTGTCTATATCGCCGTATGTATCAAGGTAACGCTCCCGGTCTTCGGGATGAATAAAATGATCTGCAGAGTATTCAATAAAGCGTTCGAGGCTGCCTTCAGTAGTGATCCCTCTGTATTTGCCCTGAATATGATCTATAAAGCGGAACAAATGATTGCCTGCATCTATCTCGATAAGCTCATCATAGGTCGTCCGTCTCAGCATTTCTGCAATCGACAGAGAAGTATTCTCATTGCTGTCAAGGATTTTAAGAATGTCCAGTTTATCCATAGTGAGTCTCCCGATAAGCTCACAGCAAATTACAGTAAAGATTCTTTAGCGCATAGTCAAATGCCTGCAAACACTTGTATATTATATATTCATATCCGTGTATTTTCAACGAATATGCGCCGAATATACACTTATAAACAAAGCCCCGGCCATAAAAACATTCAATAATCCGAACGATCCGGCCCAACCGTACCGCAATTCGACGTTTTACAGCATTATCTCGCTCTTTTCCTTGCTTTCCGCTATCAAACGGTTCATTCCGCGCATAGGTCTGTACATGACGAGTCCGAAAACGACCGCAACAGCCGTCATCAGTATCAGCATTCCTATGCATTCCCAGTATGTGTTTCCATACATTCCGCAGACGCATTCACGCATAGCATCCATTGAATATTTGAAAGGCATGAACGGATACATGACCTTGAATATAGTCGGCAGGACCTCGACCGGATAGGTTCCGCCGGATCCCGCAACCTGCAGCACCAGAACGATTACCGCGGCTCCGAGTCCGATGTTGTCGAGAGCGAAGACGAGTACATAATTGAACATCATAAATGCGACGCCGTTTACGCACGCAGCCAGAATAAATTTAATCGGTGCCTCGCACTGTATCCCGATATACCACAGATCTCCGAATGATACGATCAGGGCCTGAGCCAGTCCCACGAACATATACAGTCCGAAGCGTCCGAAAAATCTCTCATGCAGTTTCGGGTCTACGAGATCATCCCTTTTCCTGACTTTGACCTTGATAAGAACTGCAGTCAGTATAGCTCCGACCCACTGCGCCAGAACGGTATAGAAAGGCGCCATTGCCGATCCGTATTCGCGGACCGGATAAATAACTTCCGTATCCATTTTCACCGGCTCGGCCAGGAACTCCGCGACCGAACTGCCGCTGCCTGTCAGCAGATCGGCAAGTCCGTTCATAAGTCTGTCGCCCGCGGCATTATAAACTATGCCGGCCACAGTATCCATTCCCTCCTGCAGCGACCTGACTGTCATGTTCGTCTTGTCCAGACTGTTTTCGAGCTCGTCAAGCGAATCCGTGTACCCGCCGAGCAGATTGCTTACACTTCCGAGGTCTCCGCTCGTAGTGTTCAGAAGCGACCTGACGCTGCTGATCGCGGATCTTGTATCACCGACCGCCTTGCTGTATTTGGCGTCGACATCGGATTCGAGCGATTCATCGATGCCCTCCAGAATATCAAGCACCGCAGAAATATCATCGCTCAGCGCAGAAACGGCTTTCTTTCTCTCGTCACGGTCGTCGGCATCGACAGTCTTCATATTTTCAAGATCGTCATATATATCATCAAGTCCTTTCGCCAGCTCTTTGAACTGCGAAGACAGCGAGGAGAAACCGAGTTTACCGAATACATCTGCAAATGATTTTGCAGTCTTCTGCAGCTTTGATACTTCTTTTTGTTTGTCCCGTAGATCCTTGGTAACAAACACTTTGAAAGCTATCTTATTGTCGAGTATCTTGAGCGCATCTTTGGCCAGAGCTCGCATGGATTTTTCAATTTCCTTTGCTGCTTTTTCGGCCTTTGTCTGCTGCTTTTCATATTCCTCATTGCCCTTATCTATGCCTTCATCGATCGAATCAAGTATTTTCTTTTCCTGTTTAAGGGCGTCCTGAGTGCTGTCAATAAGGGTGTCCGAAGTCGCCAGCAGCTGCTGAGCAGAATCAGACAGACTTCCGGCGGAGTTTACCACGACAATTATACCGTCAAGTCTGTCGCGCATGGTCTCGATCTTATCTCCGACATCCCTCATCATCTCGCGCGGATCCTTTCCGCTTGCCTCTAACGCAGAAGCCGCTTCTGTCGTGTACTGAGCAAGCGTTTCCACAAAAGTGGCGTTGACCTGTTCCTGCAGAGCGGTCTTGGCTTTGCCGGTGATCTTAGGCGCGATGGCGTTTTTCTTTTCGTTTTCGTAGTAGATTATTTTCGGATTTGTAAGATCGCCGTCCAGAAAGCTCATTACATCGCGGCTGAATCCTTCAGGAATTATAAGTGCCGCGTAATAATCTCCGGAGCGTACTCCCTCTACAGCCTCATCGCCCGATTCGGTAAATGTCCAGCCGATCATGTCGTTTGCTTTGAGAGCGTCGATAATCTTTTCTCCGACATTGAGTTCGATCCCGAACATATCCGCACCCTCGTCCGCACTTGAAACCGCGACCTTGATGCGGCCGGTTGCTTCTGCATCATAAGGCGCCCAGTTTGACATTATATTGAACCACGCGTAAAGACATGGAACTATACATAGTCCCATAATTATAATTATTGCCACCACGCTTCCGGTCGCCTTGCGGGCGTCATGTTTGATAATGTTGATGATATTCTTCATGACTCTGCCCCGCTTTCCGGATCTTCTCTTTTAGCATGTTTGCTAACGTAGTTTGCGGCCGCGCTGCCAGCTTCTGTGTTTGTTGCTGTGGCGCCGGATGCGTTGCCAGCGTCTATTTCGACTGTATTATCTTCTGGATTGCCGGTGTTTCCCGCGTCATCTACCGCAGTTTCCTCAGCCTTTGCCGCCCGGCGCTTGCGCAATTCCGCGATAAACTCCTGCCGCTTTTCACGCCTTTTCGCAAAACGTTCCTGCCGCGCTTCTATCTTATTCTGCAGCAATTCCTGTTTTTCCTCGAAATGCTCCTGCAGCAGTTCCTGCCTTTCCTTCGCTTTTTCGTGCAGTCTCTCCTGCATCTGGTCCGGTCTGAGATACAAATCATCAAACTCGACCTCCTCCCGCGTCACCTCTTCGAGCGTTTTTCTGATGGAATCATCCAGATATTCGACACCTATGAGATACGAGCAGATCGCAAACATAAAGATTATCCACAGCAGCAGAAATACCACCTTGTCGCTGTCTGTGAGCGCCCGCACCGCGACCAGCACCACAGGCACGACTGCAAGCGTTATAAGCCCCGCGCGAAGGCGTTTCTTATTGTTTTCATGTATTTCCATGGAACGAAGCAGCATTTCTTCGTACAGAGATTCATAGCGCTGCCTGTCTTCACTCTTCCCTGACATCTACAGCACCTCCGATTCTTCTATCTTTTCCGACACAAAATCATTTATGCCCATGAAAGGTTTGCGTATGAACAGGCCGATGGCAAGAGCAAGCACGGCAAACAGCATGAGCTGAGCCAGATAAATGAAAATGTCGTTTTTATACATCCCGCAGAGCCCCTCCCGGATCGCGTTAATCGCGTAAGGGAACGGGAAAAATCTATATATCTTGCCGTAGATCTCAGGCAGGATCTCGATAGGATACGAACCGCTCGAGCCGGAGATCTGAAGCACCATTACAACTACGACCACCGCTTTGCCTATATCGCCGAACGACAGCGTCAGCGAGTAAATAAGCAGTACAAATACAAAGCTTGCGACCGCCGCGGCAAGCCACATCATGACCGGGTGCACAGGCGCACAGTCAAGCAGATAAATATCGCCCAGCACGATCACGGCCGCCTGCAGCTGGCCGACTAAGCAGAACAACAGAAATCTTCCGAAATAGCACTGCGTATCTGTCGCTCCCGGGAATTTTTTACGGTCGACATGTGTTTTCAGCAGAGAAACGAGCATTACCCCGCCGACCCAGAGAGCCAGCACTGAATAGAAAGGTGTCATCGCCGCTCCGTAAGAAGCGATATGCCAGACCTCTTCGACCTGCACATCCACAAGAGCCGAGAAAAATTTGCTGTACAGTTCAGGATCCCCGTTCAGGAGATCGATCACCATCTGTATCTTTTCATCGTCGCCCGCGTTTTTCAGTTCTTTAATGACATCTCCGAGTTTGTCCGAGGCCGTGCGAAGCTGTTTCTGCAGAGTATCCATCGAACCGTCGAGGTTCGCAACGGTCTTGTCGGCGGAATCGAGCACCGGATCCACATCATCCAGCGCCTCCGAAACACTTGCCACGAGCGGGGACATCTGCTTTATGACCCTGTCCATCGTGTCAAGCATCGCATCGAGTCCGGTCACCAGCGTGCTGTGCTCAAATTCATTCATTTTATCAAGCAACAGCTGAGCAGCATTCGTATCGCCGGAAGTCTCTATGATATCCCTGATATTTTTGATGCTGTCTATCATGTTATCGATAGTGTCAGCAGCAGCTCCGGCCACAGCAAGTTTGCTGTCGTCCGGGATCAGCGAACGCAGTTCTTCAAGTATATTCAGTATGGAATTGGCATGCTTTACGGCATCCTTGCGGAGAGCCTTATCGAGAGGATTCGACTTGATCCGGTCTATTAGACTGCTTAGCTCTTTGAGTTCTTTCTTGAGCTTATCCGTCCTTGAATGAATTGCAGTTCTGAGTTCACTGACCGTCTTCTGCGCCCTGGCCAGATCTCTCTTCGCATTTTTGACCGAAGCCCTTCCCTGAGTCCTTGCCTGAGCCAGCCTGGTTTCCGCCTTCCTGATGCCGCTTCTGGTACTATCGCTGTTTGAATTGAACGAGCTGATAGCCCGGTCATACGCATCGAGAGTATCCCGCAGTCCCTGCAGCTGCTCCTCAATGGTGTTTGCATCGCGTATCTCATCGATCCGGTCCGCCGTGCTGTTCGCATCATCAAAAACTACCCCGAAAACATTTTCGAGATATTCAGTCGTAATATTTTCCTTGAGCGTAGAAACAGCTGTTTCCGTGATCTTGGCTGCGACCGCGTTGCGTTTGGTGTTTTCGTAGAAAGTCATCGGCGCTTTGCTGTCGCTTATGGCATGGTCGATGTGATACATGTCATATGTAAAATTGTCTTCAAAAATGACGGCACCGTAATACTTACCCGATCTTACGCCCTCAATGGCCTCCTCCGGAGTATCCGGAAACTGCCATCCGATCTTTTCGTTCGCCTTAAGGTCCTCAAACACCTCATCAGTCATATTCACCCTGCTGCCGTCGTCGAGAACTATCCCCTCGTCTCTGGAAGCCGCTGCGATCCTGATGTTGCCTGTATTGGTGTACGGATTGCTGTTGGCATAAATATTGACCCAGGCATAAAGAGCCGGCAGCACACACAGTGCCAGCATAATAGCCAGCGCAAAAAAGCGCCGTCCTATGGACAATACATCATTCTTGAAGATGCTCAGTATCGTCTTCAATTTTTTTAACTCTCCTGTTTTTTATTATTTATTTTGCGGACTTCCGTCCCGTGGACCTGTTTTTGACGTTTAGGACGGAAGTTGCCGCATAGTTTACACTGAACTTCCGCGCGGCCAACGTGTCGTGAGCGAGGGCTGAATTGTAATTCAAAGGCGGCTTCGGATTTCCTGCTCGGTGTCTGCGAGCAGATGCATGAATTCATGCGATGATATCCTGAGAGCCCCGTGGCCCCACGCATCCTGCTGCACGAGACTGTCCGAAGAAACCACATAGAATTCCTTTTTCTTTAATGAGCCCGTGATCAGACCCATTCTTATATCGGCCGGCTCGTTTTCGGCTGTGTATATCACCTTCACTCCGTGGAAATTCTCTTCCGAACCCGTTCCCTGCGGTACCTTATATGCATCGAATACAACCGTCATCTCGCAGCCAGTGTATGCTGCATAATTGCAAAGTCTTTCGAGCAGCTGGTCTCTCGCCGAACCGACATCCCTGTCCGCAAGTTCTGTCAGATATTGATCGGCAAAAATCAGATTATATCCGTCGATTAGTATCAGCGGAATCTCCGCTTCATTCCGGCTTGTGGCATTGCGGCTGCCATTCCGGGCCGCAGTTCCTGATGAAGCGGATGAAGCTGGATGGCCTTTTGTGTTCGCGCTTGGTTTAATTGATGAGGCCGATGATGCCGTCTTGCCCGTACCTCCGCTTTGCATGTGCTTTGCCCTGATTTCCTCATTGCGGGCTGCATTCCATGCAGCCTCCTCTTCAGAAAGTTCAGGCTTTTTTTTGCGGAAATCGGATTCGCGCGCGTCCCTGTGGCGTGCTTCTTTGACCGGACCATAGGTTCGTTCGAAGATACGTCTCAGTTCTTTTTCCGCGGCTATCCTCCTTTTTTCCCGTTCCTTTGCGTCACCGGCAAAAGCATTATTCAGTGAAGCACCGTATGCGCCGGAATCATCCAAACTCGTATATCCGTACATTCCGCCATCCCGTCCGCTTATGTCGCTTTGCCGCCTTAAAAGCACACTTGCAATGTGCATATGCTGAGGCACCTCATCCCATTTGACGATATCGCTGCCGCTGTGGTTTACGAATACCGAGTCGGCCGGATCATCCACATCATGTTCAGGATCATAATCAATCCTTTCAATTACAGCTTCAGCATCATGGCATGGCTCATATCCTGCAGGCGAACACGAAAGCCTGCCTTCACCTGAAGTATATCCTGCCAGCACCTGCTGATAATTAGCTATTTCCGAAGCCGGAACACGCCCTCTTATTCTTGCAGAATCAGCTGTCTGTTCCAGCTCATCCTGAGTGCCGCCCATCTGTTTGATATCTGTCATAGCGCGGCCCACGCTTCCGGCAGGAAGCCGGATATCATAATCAGTCCAGGGTTCGAGCAGAACAGCCCTGCCGTCGCGTCTTGCCTGCATAAGGGCATTTCGGATAGCTCTGTATGTTGCTTCGCGGAAATCTCCCCCGTTTGTATGCTTTGGATGCGCTCTTCCGGCGGCCAGACTGATCCTGACATCGGTAAGTGGCGAACCCGTCAGAACACCGGCATGCTCCTTCTCCTCAAGGTGGGTCATTATCAGCCTCTGCCAGTTTCTGGCCAGCTCATCCTCAGGGGTCACGCTGGTGATAACCACTCCGCTGCCTCTTTCGCCCGGCTCTATAATTAGATGTACCTCTGCATAGTGGCGGAGAGGTTCAAAATGACCTACTCCTTCGTACACTCCGTCTATCGTCTCAAGATAAAGCACGCTGCCCTGTCCGAAGGAAACATCATATCCGAATCTTTCTTTTATTATAGCCTGCAGTACCTCAAGCTGAACCTGACCCATCAGTCTTATTTCTATTTCCGATGTGTCGGCTCGCCACCTGATGCTGAGAGCCGGATCTTCCTGAGCCAGTTTTTCCAGATCCTTCATCACAAGATAAGGATCCCTTCCTTCCGGTCCTGTTACCGTATAAACCATAAAAGGTCTGATGCTGCGGCCGGCAAGCGGGAGTTCGGCGCCGATGCCGTCACCCGGCATGGCTCGCGAGAGCCCCGTCACGGCCACAGCCGTGCCGGCCGGCGCCGACTCGGCCGTCCGAAACCTGCTGCCTGAGTATATTCTTATCTGATTGACCTTGTCTTCCCAGTCAAATTCCTTTATGCTGCCTTCCAGACTTCCAGAGTCCCCCGGTCTGTCCGGACCGTCATAACCTGCTGATCTTCCCGTACCTCCAGCTCTGCCGGGATCTCCGGACTTTCCGCTGCTATCTGCACCGGCCGTTCCCGCTTCAATTATGTTTTCACCCTTCTCCGCGTGACAGCCGCCGATTTTTTCTCTGACTCTGAGTTCCCCGCCGGTCACCTTTATAAAGCATAATCTTTCTCCGTCTTCCGCATTGACGACCTTGTACACCCTTGCACCGAACTCGCTCCCATATTCAGGCTGCACAGTAAATCTTCCTATCACTTCGAGCAATTCATCGATTCCCTGCATTTTAAGTGCAGAGCCAAACATACACGGCACAATCTCCCGCCTGGAAACAGCCCGGGCAATATCCTCATCATTAAGCGGCTCATCTTCAAGAACTTTCTCAGCAAGAGCAGATGAATGCAAGGTCACCCCGTCAATAAACTCATCGGAGAATTCATTTAATGCATCATTCACTGCATGCCCTGATATTCCGGCGCCGCTGAAATCCACAGCTCCGGCGCCGAGTTCTTCCGCCAGCTCAGCAACAATATCCTCTTTTGCCCTGACGGCGATATCCATCTTATTGACAAATATGAAAACCGGTATCTTTCTTTCCTGCAGCATACTATACAGCGTCCTGGTGTGAGCCTGCACGCCTTCCGATCCGCTCACAACCAGAAGAGCATAGTCGATCACAGACAGAGATCTTTCCGTTTCTGCCGCAAAATCAACATGTCCCGGTGTATCGATCAGTGTAACATCAGCCGTTTCACCGATACTGAACCCCGCCTGCCTTGAAAAAATAGTGATTCCCCTGTTTCTCTCGATGGAATCATCATCAAGCAGCGTATCCCCGTGATCTACCCGTCCCGGTTTCCGTATCTCACCCGTGCGATACAGCACCGCTTCGGAAAGAGTCGTCTTGCCTGCATCCACGTGTGCCAGTATTCCCAGTATAATCCTCTTATTTGCACTCATTATTCCTGTTTTCGGGTCTCAGCCGTTACATCACAACAAACTGCAGTCCGGCAGAATCCCGGCGGCAGTTCATTTCATATTTCCGTTTCAGATTATAACAGATTCCTGGTTCAACACAAAATATCGTACTTTCAGCAGAAAGTTTCAGCCGGAGCCGGCAAAATCCATCAAACCGCCTTTTGGGCCGACCGTGCATGCATGTACTTCTGTGTATTTTTGACAAAAGTGGAAAAATTGCAGGATTTCATTCACCGATTGTTCGACACACAGCGCAATACGCGTTATCATTTCTGCGAGAACATGTATCAAATAGAAACAATAGAAAATGATCATTATCAAGCTAATTAATCAAGCTTTGATATTGATCATTTTATATTGCTTTTATAAGCAGAAATGAAAACATTATTTTTTCCGTCAACATTTCCCGTCAATCAAACGGCAGATATTTTTCGTAGAGGAATTTTGCGAAGTCGCATGCCGTGTATGCTGCAAATCTCTGGAAATCATCTGATTTCTGGCTGTTGGCAAAATCACACACACTCTTGACTATCAGCGGTGAAGGACGAGGAGTCGTAGCATGCAATGCGGCATAGACTACAGCATATGATTCCATATCGAGTCCGGCTGTTGTATCCAGCTGGGAATGAATCTGCATCTCCAGAATTTTAGGATTAGCTACAACAGAGCTTCCGCATGCCATCGGTCCTATATGTACATGACATTGATTTTCAGGACTTTTCGCAGCAACCTCAACAATTTTGACTAAATCCTCAGGAACTGAAGCAAATGTAGAACGAGGCAGAAATCCCACTTCCCCATATGCGATATCTGCATTATCAGGACTTACAAATTTACCGGCTGCATAATTCCATACTACATCCGGTACAACCACATCACCATACATCTGTTCGGCAACTCCCTCCTGAGCTACTCCTGCAGCTATACCGACCATTATAATGTAGCGCGGTCTGAACTCATAAATCAGCTTCATTGCTGTAGATGCAGCTGCGGTCATTCCCATCTCCGCCTGTTTGGCATGTACAATCGAGAATGTATTCCCGTCACGTTCAAAAGTTGTCCTGTCATAAAGCTGTTCATCACCATCTAACTGAAAGTGCTCCCAATCGTGAAAAAACATTAATGACTTGTACTCTGTATTAGTTGCAGTCATCAGTGCCACATCAGTCTTATATTCTTTATCTATCATATGATATGCCTCCAATCCGAAGATTCACTCCGTCTGAATCACGTCATGCAATGGTAACTGAATATCTAACGATTATTTATTAAACAACTTCCAACTGTTTATCAGCATTAACTTTAATAACTATAAAGTAAGTATATCAAATAGATATGATTATTAACAATCCCTGTTTTGTATTTGCAGTCCGGGAATGACACAGCTTGGAAATGCGGGTTTTGCCTATGCACCAGCCGATGTTCCTGTCAAGGTTTCAGACCCGGTTTCGGTTCCGGTATCAACCCCATTTTCGGTCATGGCTTCTGCCTCAGCTCTCTTTCTCCTTTTCTTATCAACATATTTCTCGAACTGCAGCTTGAGCAGAGCTGCAACCGGTACAGCCACGAGCATACCGACGACTCCGCCGACTCTGCCGCCGGCGATCAAAGCTACTATAACCAGCACCGGATGAACTTCCACATTACTGGATATCATTCTCGGATTGATAATATTCGAGTCTATCAGCATAACTAATGCCAGAATTATGCCTCCGATTATAAGAATTTTCACGGAACCCTCAGCCAGGCATACAAATATGAGCGAACCGAATCCCACAACAGGTCCGACATAAGGCACAAGATTTCCGACGCCTGTCAATATCCCTATTACAATTGCGTATGGGACACCTGCGATCATAAGAGCGACTGATGACATTATCGCAACTATCAGCGCGTCAAGAGTTTGTCCTCTGATATATCCGGAAAAGACTCTGTCTGCATCCGCAGCAAAAGCACTCATCTTTGCTCTTGTACTCTCGCTTGTAAAGACTTCAAGAGTGCTCTTCCAGTATCTACGTATAGAATCATCAAGCAGAAAGTATATGGAAAAAATCGTGGCAAACAGCAGAGTAGTCGCACCGTTCTTTAATCCGTAGAATATCCTGCCTATCATATCCCCTACGCTGCCCAGACTGATATTCATGCTTGCCAGCTGTTTTTCGATAGTCGTCCAGAATTTTGAGAACTGATTAGCCATAAGCATGACATATTCTTTTATATCGGCAAAGCTGAATGCCGACAGGCTCCTTGTCACTGTAAAACCTAAGATTCCGAGAACCAGACACCAGCCCGCAATAACCAGAACAAAAGTCAATATCACCGCTGCGATTTTTCTAAGCGCCGGTTTCTTCAAAGATCCGAAAGGCTTCTCCATGAATTTCTTTACAAGCGGGCTCAGCAGATATGTTATCACCAGTCCCAGTATCAGGGGTTTGAGCACAGCCATGATGAAGCCATATGCCCCTCCAATCTGTCCGAAGAGGTAATAAACAAACCATCCCAGCAGAAATATCAGCATCGCTGCCGACACCACATAAAACGTTTTTAACGCGTATTCCCTGTTGTACAATTCTTTAAGTTTTTTCATTCTTTAATCACCTTGTCCCGGCCTCGCGGGAAATCATTCCATAATATTCCTCTTTAGTCATGACACTAATATGCTCTGTCCGCTTTTCCTGCAACAGCGGTACATCCGCATTCTCGTTTGTATACCTGTATCTGAAACCGCATTTCTCCTGTACACGCTTAGATTTCGTATTGCCTTCATAGTATCCGATCCAGACCTTGCGCATACCACAGTCCTCAAAAGCATGTCGAAGCATTTCGTTCACAGCTTCAGGAATCAGCCCCTGCCCCCAGAACGGCTTGCCTATCCAGTATCCCAGTTCGCACTCATCATCCCGGTCAGTCAAAGAAGTATGTCCGTTCAGCTTCAGCTCAATTGCCCCGACAGCCCTGCCGTCCTTTTTCAGACACACAGCATAAGCCTCCCTGCCGTTAAATACATTTTTTATTATGTCACGGCTCTCTTCGACGCTGTGATGGGCAGGCCAGCCTGCGGCCGGACCGATATCCGGATCACTGGCATACTTATACATATCTTCTGCATCACTCTCTTCCCAGCGGCGCAGAATCAATCGTTCAGTCTCAAACATCGCGCTCTCTCCTATGGTAATTATATTAACACAAATTCCCGACACTTAGAATGTGTAAAACGTTGAATCGGAGAACAATCAGAGAAAACGGCAACCGACTTCGCCATACCTCGTCGGCCTGAAGACTGTTTTTGTTGTTTCGGCAGACCACTATACTGAGTATGTGCATTCCGGCATAAATCGAGAAAAAGGCATACCGAAGCATACTTCCCGCACATACTTTTCGATTGACAAAATGAGAATATCCTTCTAAAATTTCCAGAGATATGGAACAAAAGTATATTTCATACAGATATACACATAAATCAAAAGGAGATTGCACAATGTCAGACAATGCAAAAAAGATGGACAGATTCACCACAGAATTACTGCACGGCAGCAGATTAAAGGATCAGTACGGTGCACATGTCACACCGATTTATAATACTTCAACATTCGTATTTGATTCCACGGAACAGGGAGCGGCTCGTTTCGCGCTCGAAGAGCCTGGTTATATTTATACACGTGTCGGAAATCCGACTACAAATGAGCTTGAACAGACTCTCGCAAAACTCGAAGGCGGAGAGGCTGCGATCGTTGCATCTTCCGGTATGGGTGCGATAACGGCTACAATATGGACATATATTTCCGCCGGTGAGGAGATCATCGCAGACAAAACTCTTTACGGCTGTACATTTGAATTCTTAACGCACCACATCAGCAGATTCGGTGTAAAAGTCCATTTCATTGATATGACCGACGAAGAGGCTCTTCGCAATGCCCTGAATGAAAAAACGAGAATCGTTTATCTTGAAACGCCGGCGAACCCGACTCTCAAGATCACGGATATCGCTAAAACGGCTGAGATCGCCCATTCATTCAACCCTGAGATCAAGGTCATTTGCGACAACACCTTCTGCACACCTTACATACAGAGGCCGCTTGAGCTGGGCGCTGATATAGTTGTCCACTCCGCAACAAAGTACCTTAATGGTCACGGTGATCTTCTTGCAGGCGCCATCATCAGCGATGCTGAAACTATCGGTAATATCCTTCTTGTCGGCATCAAGGTAATGACAGGTGCAGTGCTGGCTCCAAATGAATCATATCTGCTTATGAGAGGTCTCAAAACTCTTGCAGTCAGGATGGACCGCCACTGCAGCAATGCAATGAAAGTTGCAGAATTCCTTAATTCTCATGAAAAGATAGAGACTGTATATTTCCCGGGTCTCGCGGATCATCCGGGTCATGACATAGCTGAGAAACAAATGAGTTCGTTCGGAGCGATGATCAGCTTTATCGTCAAAGGCGGCCGCAAAAACGCAGCTGTTGTTGCTGACAGCGTAAAAATAGCGGCGCTTGCCGTTTCGCTTGGTTCTCCTGAGACTCTGATCGAGCATCCTGCATCGATGACACACTCAACCTACAATGATGAGGAACTCCTTGAAGCCGGAATCCCGGGAGGTCTTGTCAGACTCTCGGTCGGCCTTGAGGATCCTGAGGATATAATCAGCGACCTCGCTCAGGCACTGGACAAAGTGGAGCTGTAATATTCGCCGGCACTGAAAAAACGTATAATGCGTAATTCGCCGGCACCGGACAATGTGCCGGACAACGTTGATCTGTAATATCGAAAGGCTGTCGCACAAATTAGTTCGGCAGCCACTTTTCTTGCCTGATGCGCTTGCAGGCTTCCGTCCCGAAGGCATGTTTTTTGCATTTTGGACGGAAGTTTCATCACTGCGTTCCGCCCTGACTTCCGTCCTCAAGTATCGGCATCAAAAATCGGCACCAAAAAAAGATCCCGCAAAATCTAACGGAATCCTTTTTGACTTCAACCGGACTTATTTCTCATCCGGGCTTATTTCCTGTGTTCATCGCGGGATGCCTTTCTTAACACATTGGCGTAGTCCGCAATCTCCGATGACTTGATCAGAATGACTTCAGTATCATCATCCTTCTTATCTCTGCTCGCGAGCAGTTCTGTCACCACCTCATAAGAGTGGATGAAGTATTCCACAGCCTGGCTGATCAATGTCATCCTCTCGCTTACATCCGATTCATCCATGATCGAAGCGAATCCGCTGAACTCGTCCTGAGCATGGTTTGTGGCATTTCGTACATCACCGAGATAGTAATATGCAAAGAGCAGCTCCTCAAGTGCATTCCTGTCAGGGCACAAAGTATACGCTCTGATGATTGAAGGATCTTCTTCATCAAGCTCCTTTACTCTTAACTTTGCGTACTCGAGCTGGAATTCTCTGTTATCCTTGGGATGCGGCGCTTTCCATCTGTTGTAGAACTTGACAAAATAATGTTCCACATCCTCGAGCTTATATTTTTCAAAAGGCTTGAGATCATAGTAGATCTTACCTAATTTCTTTACTGTATCTTCTTTGCTTTCAGGCGAATCGCAGTAATAATATATGCCCTTCTCGACGAAATCCCGCGGCGCTCTCGATTCGATCAGGGTCAGTGTCTGCTGCCAGAAGCCTTTGCGGTATGCCCATTTTACCAGATCTATAAATTCTACGCTCTCGCCGCTGATCAGTGTCCCGTAGTCGTGCATGATGCCCTTTGCGATCACGTTGAAATACTTCTCCGTGAAACTGTCTCCTTCGATGTAGCATCCATCTGCGAAGAAATCTCTCAGACTCTCGATGCCGCGTTCTATGTCGGAAATATCGCAGAGAGAAATGCCGGTATCGATATTTCTCATAGCATACAGCATATGGTCAATTTTTTCGTTTTTTATTCCGGATGATCGTCTGAAATCCATCAGCATGTCTGTTTTGCCGTATTTGAGGAATGCCCTCGTTGCGGACATCAGCTCGTACACTCCCAGCTTCTCAGTATCATCTGAGATCGAGCATGACAGCCTTTCTGATGGCGCATCCGCCATGATTATCTTTACGATATTGACCTGGGAATCAGGCATGGACCTGACAGCTTCCATAAGGCTGCTGAAAACAAAAGAGTCTTTGGCATTATCATTCTGCATGCACAGATAAACATCGACTTCGACATTTTGCTCCTCGGAAATGCCGTAAATCTTGTCAATATTTGCGATCAGCAGATCAGTGAAGGATTTGCCGCTGTCATCATCAGGTCCCGAGGAAATAAAAGATATCGTCACATTCTCGTTGCTTTCGGGCAGATGCAGTTTGTTGGCGTCTCTTAATTCGCTGTACAGATAGTTTTTGGACCATCTCAGCAGACTGTCCGGATCTGCTCCCATAGCCGAAGAAGCTTTAATGAGCTCATTCTCAAAATCCATCCGGAGTTCTTTATCATTTGAGAGCCTGTCAAAAAATCTGTTGAATTTGTGAGATCCGCCGGCGCTTACTTTTTCATTGAAATAATTCCTGATGAACTTTTCCGCTTTCTTGCATACCTCTTCATCGAGCAGTTCCCTGTCATCCTGCAGTTCAGCGTCTATCTCATCAAGATATTCCGCAAGTCTGTATCTGTACAGGCTGTATTTCGAAAGATCACAGTTATCCGTAGCATAAAAAGCCTTGCCGTCTCTCAGCTTCATGATCCCGGTATCATCAGCGGAATTGAATGCCGATTCGCTGCCAAAGCTCAATATGCTGTCTATCCTGTATTTTGATAGCAGATATTTGGTGCCCGCCTCAGCAGCCGACAGAGCGTCGCAGTATAAATTATTAATTCCGTCGCTGAAATGATAATAACTCAGCCTGTTCCTTTCGACTGCGGTGTTCAGTGATGTGACTATTACACTTTGTTTCATTTTTTGTTTACCCTCGTACAATATCTATATCTT
This sequence comes from uncultured Eubacteriales bacterium, assembly GCA_902774265.1. Lineage (GTDB taxonomy): Bacteria > Bacillota > Clostridia > Peptostreptococcales > Anaerovoracaceae > Crickella. The sequence goes on along the minus strand of CACYHR010000033.1, from coordinate 19,127 downwards.
CTTTATTCCTTAAATGCGTCAAGCTTCTTCGTATATCTCCACAGCATGAATGCCTGGAATGTCTGTGATGCAAGCGATCCGGTCCATGCGCCCCAGATACCCATATCAAGCACGAAAACCGTCAGCGCCAGAACTCCGAGATTTACACCTGCAAAGGAGATAATACTTGCTCTCATTACCTCCTTCATGGCTCCGACTCCCTGCAGACAGCCTGTATATGAGAATTTGAGGGTCTGGCTCAGTGTGATCACACCGATAAATATACATGAAACCGCGCCCATATGGATGAATTCGGGATCACTGCTGAAGAACCCGTAGAACCATCTGCCTCCGAGTATTATTGCAAGGCCGAGCGGTACTGCAGTAAAATAACTCAGTCTGATGATCTGTTTTTTATATCTGTTCAGCAGCGCCTTGTCCTTCGCACCGAAACATCTCCCGATCAGTACGACTCCCGACGTCATGAGACCTGTCCCCAGTGCCTGATTGACGCTCATCAGATGTGTACCTACCGAATAAACCGCCATCTGGTATGATCCTATCCTCGCGACGATGGATCCGATGATAAGGATACTTACCCTCGTTGCCAGGCCGTCAGTAATAGTGCTGCGCGACATCGTCCTGATCTCCTCTGTACCTTCGCGGGAGATCTTATACTTGCGGCTGATGCAGTACGGGATATTTACAAACAGATCCTTTTTGCATCCCATAATGACCATAAACACGAATGCTGCTGCCCAGCCGGCTGCTGTCGCGATCGCTGCTCCTGCGATGCCGAGCGCCGGGAATCCCATATGCCCCTCGATGAGAAGGTAATTGAAAAATATATTTACGAAGCAGAATATGACATTGGATGTGAAAGTCAGACCTGTGTGGCCGCAGCCTCTGAGAGCTGCATTGATCGTCATATAGACAGTGTTGAATGTAAGGGCGGCCATCACTATCCTGAAATATGTTACCGAGGCGTCCAGCGTATCCATCTGATGCGAACAAATAAACATGATCGGACGCGCCAGTGCGACTGAGATTATGGAAAAAATAATGCTCAGCACGATAACTATCTTGATTATCGAGTCGAAATGGCGGTTGGCCGTCTCTCTGTCGTTTTCTCCCACGCACTTTGCAACAAGGCTCGTGATAACGGTATTCATCGCAATGAAAACGCTGAGAATAAAAAGCCTCGGCGGCGCGGTAACCGAAACTGCAGAAATCGCAGTTACGCCCATCGCCGAAACCATCTTCGAATCTATGATATTTGAAACAGTAGTAAACAGCGTCTCGAAGAAAGATGGGACGCCTATCTTTACTATATCCTTTATTATCTGTCTGTCGGTGACATCACCGCTCCTGACAGCGGTACTGCTGTCAGCGCTTTTGCCGGCGCTGTTGTGATTGTTATTGTCGCCGTCGGCGCCGCTTATTATATTATTTTTGTTATTATTACTGCCTGAAATGATAATACCTCCTCCGAAATGAGAAATCATAAATGCGAAATACATCTGCGCACGCGATATCACATCAGAGGCGCGATCATCTTTGCAAGTCCGCCCATAAGCTTGTATGAGAACTTCTCGTTCTTTATGGTCTCTGCAGTCACGACTCTGCATTTTGCCAGAGTATCCAGGAAATCCTTTTCGATATCAGCGATACAGTCTGTTTTGTACATATATGTAGCGCACTCGAAATGGTGATACAGGCTCCTGTAATCGAGGTTGATAGTACCGACAACCGCCTTTGTATCATCGCTGACAAAGACCTTTGCGTGTACGAATCCCGGTGTATATTCATATACCTTTACACCGGCATCGGTCAGCTTCATGTAATGCGTCTTGGCAAGCGAGTATGCAAGTTTCTTATCAGGAATGCCCGGAAGTATGAGTTTCACATCGACTCCGCGCTGTGCGGCAAAGCAGAGAGCTGTTTCAAGCTCGCCGTCCAGAATAAGATAAGGCGACATAATATGCACATAATCAGTAGCGCGGTAAAGAATATCCATGTAAACCGCTTCGCCTGCCTTGTATTCGTCAAGAGGCTCGTCGCAGTACGGCATTACATATCCGGAAGCATTACCGGATTCATATACAGGCAGGGAAAGCCATTTCTCATAATCCCCGATTTTATCCCCGTCTTCATCTCTGATATTCCACATCTGCAGGAACATCAGCGCAAAGCTCCTTGCTGCAGGACCCTTCATCATGACTGCTGTATCCTTCCAGTGACCGAATCTCTCTATGCGGTTGATGTATTCATCAGCGAGATTGACGCCGCCGTTGAATGCGACTTTGCCGTCAATTACCAGGATCTTGCGGTGATCGCGATAATTGTAATGTGAAGACACGAATGCCTGTATCGGTGCAAATGCTCTGGCCTTTATACCCTTAGCTTCAAGTAGCCTGTAATAATTGACCGGAAGTGTGGACATCTCACACATGCCGTCGTACATCATGCGTACTTCAACGCCCTCCTGTGCCTTGCGTATCAGCACATCGAGAATGCGTCCCCACATATAGCCCTCTTCGACTATAAAGTATTCCATGAATATGTATTTCTCGGCCTTTTCGAGCTCTTCTAGCATAGCCCTGAACTTATCTTCGCCAAGCGGGAAATAAGTGACTTCGGTTTTGTCATATACCGGGAAGCAGCCTGTATTATTCAGGTACTTGCTCAGATCATCCGTACCGGAACCGTCATGCTCTATCTCTTTGACGACATTCTCAGGCTGTTCGAGAATTTCCTTAGTATTATTGATCTGTTCTGAAATGAGTCTGGTAGTATACTTGTGCCCGAAATTCGACTGGGTCCACAGCAGCATAAAAGCTCCCGGTATCGGAAGAATGGAAATAACCAGCATCCACGTCAGCTTTGCGGATGAATCCATACTGCTGTTAAAGAGGAACAAAATCATTACAAAAGTGAATATCCACTGTACATGCAGCAGTATCGGCAGCTTTTCGGTAAAATACACGTACACCAGTACCATAAGCGCGACCTGCAGTATCAGCAGAAGCGCGATAATAAAAAATCTGCTGAACAACAGCTTTCCCAGCCCCTTCTTAACAGGCTTCGCAAGACTCACAACTCTTTCTTCCCTATCCATACAACGCTCCTTTTAGTCTTTCCCCGGTCACTTACCGGCATGATCTGTCCATGAATTCATCTATAATCATGGCTATTTTATCACATAATACAGGTTTTTTCACTTTTCATTCATCTCACTTACCCGCAGTCGGTTTATTCGCAGCCGGTTTGTCCGAACTGCGCGAGTGATTCGTGACCTTGCTGATCTGGCTGTTGCGTATATAAAATGACTTTCCGTTATCCGAGACCAGCTCAGTTTTTCTGAGTCCCATCCTCTTTACAGTTCCCGAACTTGCATCTCTTATCTCGATATAATCTCCGACCTCGAAAGTCCGGCCTGTGATTATCATTATGCCTGCCAGTATATCCGAGATGATATCTTTGAATCCCATACTGACGGCCAGTCCGACGAGTCCGGCAGATGCGAACAGAGCTTTTGCATTCACTCCCAGACATCCAAGAGAAATGAAGATGAACGCGATCACCACGACGTACAACATTATGTTCATGGTCAGGGAGCTGATCGTCCGTCCTCTTTTGCTCAGTATGGAATCCAGCAAAGCCGATATCGCCTTAAGAGCTGCTATTATCACAACCAGTATGCAAAAGAGGAAAAAAATCACCGCAAACGAGAAAAGATTGAATCCGTGCGTCCATTTTCCGGCAATCAGATAATCAATTACAGTATGATTTCTGCCCGGAATGTTATTCCCGATGATAACTGCTAAACCGATGCACAGAGTGAATACAGAGAGAAGTATCTCAAATGCGGACAGAGCCTCTCGCCCCGGAGTGACAGTGCGGTAATAATAGTCCTTTGTCATTTCAACATTGACCTTATCATTATTGAGTCTGAGAAGTTCGTTGTTTTTTTCGGTTGCTTTCTGTATGAAGGATGATAAACTGTCGAGCTTTTTTCTGGTATAGCTGTTGATTATCTCCTCTTTATCAGTCTTATACGGACTTCTGTTGAGCAGATTCCTGCACATCAGACTAATGACAATAAAAACCATCAGAGCGTAGCACAGCGCGAATACCAGAACATAGTTCATCATATAATTTTCGTCAATGCCGTAGTAATAGTACTTATTCCCATGCGCTTCAGAAACAGCATAGTACGGCATGCGGTCTATTGTGATGATGCCGAGGTAAGAATCATCTCTCTCGGTTTTTTTCAGTTTTTTGTCTGACAGCGCCTTGGTGCTGGCAGAATCCACTGCACCCGTTTTAGGATTTATGCCTATGATAAACCCGTTTTCCGGCGCCATAGTTGATGCAACATAGTCTTCATTATTGAAGCGCACCCATCTGTGTTCGTTCGGATCTACAGCAATAAGCAAGGCTCCGTACGTATCGCCGCGAGTGAGATATTTGAGACAGATGCCATGATAGTCACGGGTCAGTCCCGTGATCTCGTCTTCCACTCCGGCATGGGATATGCTTTCGACGCCATTCAGGAGACGGCTGAAATCCGCCATGTCCGGATTACTGCGATTTTTGAGTGAAATGCGTCTGTATTGTGAGTCGGAGATTATCTCATCACCGTTTTCATCAAATAACATTATGTAATCGGCATCAATTATCCCTGATGCCTCACTGAGCCATTTCTCATTCTGAAGATCCCTGTGATTGTCTATGATTGCAGCCAGTCTCTTTGCGTTTTCTATGTAACGCTCCTGACTGCTTTCCCACTGTATCTCTGTTCTTTCCTCATCATCGTCTATCCTCTTGAAATACTCTTTAAGAGTAGAATCGGCGCGTGCTGTCTGAACAAAAATGCTGTCCAGGGACATAAGAAAAAATGATCCGCCGTATGCTGCGATCACGCACATCGCAATGATGATGATCACTTTTTTCTTTATCATTTCATAGCTGTATGCGTTAAGCTGTTCATCGCTGAGATAACCGCATGAATATCTCCGGAATATCGATATCAGCCATACTCCCATAGGTATGCACATTATCATCATCAGAAATATCAATATCAGAGTGAAGACCAGTGCACGCATCAGGATGCTGCTTAGCGGTACAAGCATCACAGCAGCAGCATCCGGTACATATTTTATATCGAATGTTTTCGTACCGAAAACGATGTAATTCTTTCCTTTGATCCTTATCATTTTTGCGGAGACATTTTCTGCTCCGCTGTCAGCGTTTTCGCCGGAAGCTGTCTCTCCTCCGGACGATCCGGCAATGCCGAGGGTGCTGATAAATTCACTTAGTCCGGCTTCGGACGCTCTGCCGCATGCGGCGAATTTACCTGTTGCGGCAGTAACAGAATAATCACCGTCCTTTTCAGAGGCAAAACTCAGATAGTCATAGCCTGTAGCCGCAGCATAATTATCGATAGCTTTCTGATAATTGACTCCCTCATCGATTATTTCTTTCTCTTCGGATGCAGCCCTGAATTCGATATAATAATAATTCCTGCGTATCCTTGCACAGGATACCTCAGTACCGTCCTTCACATTCGTTGAATACTCATCCGGAATATCGGAAGCTTTAAGAGTGATGTCAGCGGAATAATCATCCGGGAATTCGATATCATTGCTGTTTTTCCTTATGATCCATCCTTTATGATATCTGCAAGGTCTTATATCATCCCCGCCCGTTCTGACAGCGGATGCAGTAAGTCTTGCAGATACACAGATATCATTCTCCACCTGTTTTGATGTGTCGGACTCCTTGTCCTTCATGAATTTATATGTTTCTTCAAAGCTGCCAAGCAGGCTGACACTCTCACGCGAAAGAGATCTGAACTGTATCTTCCCATACGAAAACATGATCAGAACCGCAGCAACCGCTGTGGCAATGATCAGATAGATAAGTGTTTTCGTCGCTATGCTTTTTTTCTTTTTCTTCTTTTTCTTTTCGCCCATCGCTGTCCTTTTTGAGACAGTGCTCGCTCGCTGTCTCAAGCTGTCATTTTCTATCGCAAATTGTCAAAGTCCGGCACAGATGCACAGATTGGCACAAGCCAAAAGCCGTGACAGGCTGTCACGCCCTGTCACAGCTGCAGACTTACTATATCAAACCGCTTTCGCAGAAGATTTCTCAATGCTCCTCGATGTGAGCGCCAGAACGCACTGTCCGGTGTAAATATTAGTGGCTGTTACCACAAAATCCAGTATGGAAGTAAGAGACAGTACTACTGCAAGGTCGGATACCGGCAGCGCAAGCTGTGTGAAAAGTATCGTAAAGCTTGCTGTCATGCCTCCCGGTACCGGCGGAGCTGCTGCGGATAAAATGATGCATATCGCAACAGCCGTGATATACCATACCATAGATACTTCTATGCCGCTGCTTTCGGCCACGCTTACCGCAGCGAACCAGAATAGCACCGAAACACCCGGCTTATACAGTATCTGCCCGAACGGCACACCGAAATTAGCAAGTTTATGGCTGACTCCCAGCTTTTCCGTACATGTCTTTATATTGTCGGCAAACGCAGCCGAGGATGATGCCGTCGATATCGCAATGACGAATGTTGACAGTGTTCTTTTCCACAGATCAAACGGTGATATGCGCATCCTGACGCAGGTCACAAGACTGTGGAAAAACATCAGCAGTATGCATCCGGCAAACGCTCCGGCAAAGAATTTCCCGCCTGCCGCGAGTGAAGCGATCTCACTTGATGCGATTATATTGAAAAGGCTTCCGAATACGAACACGGGAACGAGCTTGCTTATAAAGCTCATGATGCCGTCAACTATGAATCCCAGCTGTTCCGCCAGTTCCGCAACAGACTGTGTATCCTTGCCGACTAACAGCATCGTTATGCCGACGATGATGCCGACAAACAGTATTTGCAGAGTATTGCCCCGCGAGAATGGTGTAAACAGATTGTCCGGTATGATATCCAGCACCATCTGATACAGAGCAGAGAACTGATTGCCGTTTTCCGTATAGCCCGTTTTGAGACTGAAGAACGGCAGACTGATAAGAACTATCAGCACTGTCATGACGCAAAGATACAAAAGATATCTGAAACATATATGTCTGCCCACCTCGCTGAAGGTAGATGCATCTCCTATGCTGTATATACCCCAGACTACCGAAAGGAATATCATAGGGCCGGCGACCGCATTGAGAAATCCGAGGAATGTCGTCAGAAGCGGCGCTACTATGCCCTGCTGAATCACCACCGAAACATCCGGAGGCAGTATCCTGATCGCCAATCCCAGGACTACAGCTGATACTATAGCAATCAGCAGCTTTCCCCAGTCAGGCACGGTCTTTTTGGGCAGGGTGAACATTATCGTGTTTACGCCGCGCGCATACTTCCATTTAGGCAGCTGCCCCATCCTGGTAAGCATGTTCGCCATAAACATATCTTCATCTGATTCGGTACCGGTCTTGCTGAACGGATCGCATGACTCGCCGGGCACAGTCAGCCTGACCTTGTTTTTAGATAATCCGCCGCTGTAATCCACAGCGAATTCCGCATCATTTCCGAATATGCTCATATAATGGAGCAGGATCTCCTCCATCGAGAACTTTGTGCGTATCCGTTCTTTGGATACCGTCTTTTTTCTTTCGAGAAATGCATCTGTCTCTGCGCAGGCCGCATCTATATTGATCTCATTAAATTTGTATTTCATCAACTATCCTCCGGTATCCCACCCTTTTTCTCCTTTTCAAATTAATGTCCGTTCTTAAACTATACGAATCAGTATAATCAGATTTTTTTTATTCATCTTTCTCTTATTATTCTTCATTCCTTTATCCAGCGTTGTATTTTAGCTTTTCAGAATCCCGTCCTGTGGACAAGGCAGTTAGCCCCGGATCCTCTGTTCCGAGAGTTACGGGGATATGTTGTCTCTGCCGCTTATTACATATCAAGCAGGCTGAGCTGCTCGGTCTTTCTCGGCTTTCCTGCTGCAGGGATGTTTGCGGAACGATGATCCTCCGGCTGATCGAGATGGTATTCCCCGATCTTTCCGAATGAAACTGCCGTCGCCCCCTTTGTCAGCCTCAGGACCTGCACACCCTGTGTGGACTTGGTAGTCTTGACCGGGATCTTTTCACTGCTGAATACAAGCAGCTTGCCGGTACTTCCCTGCATAGCGAAATCCTCATCCCCGTCAATGATATAAATCTTCAGAGGATCTGCGATCCCGCCGTATGCATTGAGCAGCTTCTTCCTGTTCTGCTTGGTCTCGTACGCACTGAGCGGGAACTTTGCTACCTTTCCGTTGGCAAATCCTATAAGCACGTATTTACCTGCATCAGATGTGCATACATGCAGTATGCACTCTCCCTCTTCGAATTCACATAGATTATTTATATAATCTGCCACATCAGACGGCTTGGAGTCCTTAAGTTCCGACAGCTGGACTTTATACACAGCCTGCCTGTCCGTGAATACTATCAGTTCCTTCGAGTTCATGCTGTCATAAACAGCAATCACCTCATCTCCATCCTTGAATCTGACTTCCGGATCATTTCTGAGAGATGTGAGAGCCAGCTTTTTGACATATCCTTCTGCTGTCACATATACCTTGACAGGATAATCAGGTTTTTCCTCTGCAGCAGCCGCAGACAGTTCTTCATATTCAGTGATTATCTCCGTCCGGCGCGGCATGCCGTATTTTTTCTTAACCTCGCGCAGCCGTGCAATTATCAGCTTATCTATCTCAGCATCAGAATTCAGCTTGTTTTCGATTTCCGCTATTTCCTCTCTGAGCTGACTGATGCTCTTTGTCTTATTCAGTATATAGTCTTTGTTGAGATTCCTGAGTTTTATTTCGGCCACAAATGCCGCCTGATCCTCGGATATATCAAAGCCCTTCATCAGATTAGGGATAACATCGGCATCCGCTTCGGTATTTCGTATGATCCTGATGGCCTTATCTATATCGAGAAGCACCTTCGCAAGACCTTCAAGCAGGTGCAGCTCGGCCGATTTCTTCGCATGATCGAAGCGGAGCTCACGGATAACGCAGCTTCGCCTCCATTTGATCCACTCATCAAGTATACCATAAACACCCAGAGTCTCAGGTCTTCCGTTTATGAGCACCGTCATATTACATGAGTACGTATCCTGCAGCTTGCTCATGCGGAAAAGCTTGAGCATCAGCTTCTCCGGATCGACGCCCCGCTTATAGTCTATGGCGATACGGAAGCCGTGCAGTCCTATCTCGTTTCTGATATCGGATATCTCGGTCACCTTGCCTGCTTTGATAAGCGAAACGATCCCGTCTATTATCGCCTCCGCAGTCGTTGAATACGGTATCTCATTTACCTCGATGATCCTCTTTTTTTCATCGACCGTATATTTTGATCTGAGTGTGACCGAACCCCTGCCCGTCCTGTAAATCGTATCTGTTTCCTCATCGCTTCTAAGCAGCATTGCTCCGGTCGTAAAATCCGGTCCCGGCATGACTTCTCTCAGGTCCTTTTTGGGATGCTGTATGCGGGCAATGGTCGCATCACAAAGCTCCGCCAGATTGAAGCTCGGAATGCTCGATGCCATTCCTACAGCTATACCCTCTGTCGGGTTTGCGAGTATGTTCGGAAAGGTAACAGGCAAAAGGACCGGTTCTTTTCTGGTGGAATCATAATTATCCACAAAGTCGATAGTATCCTTCTTTATCGAGCTGAAAAATTCCGACGCGACCGGCATGAGCTTCATCTCCGTATAACGCGATGCCGCGAATGCCGTATCACGGCTGTAGTGTTTGCCGAAATTTCCCTTGCCGTCTATCAGAGGTGTCAGCAGCGATTCGTTATTCTGTGTCATTCGAACGGACGCCTCGTAGTTTGATGCATCCCCGTGGGGATTGAGAAGCATCGTCCTTGCAGCCACATTTGCCGACTTCGTCCTGACGCCTGTAAGAAGACCCATTTCATACATCGTATAAAGGATCTTTCTGTGCGACGGCTTGAGACCGTCTATCTCAGGAAGCGCACGCGATACTATAACGCTGGTCGCATACGGCATAAAATTGTTTTTCAGCACATCGGCTGCAGGCATATCCTGTATTATTTCTTTTATCTGTTTTGTTTCTGTATCTTTTTTCTTAGGCATTCTGTAAATTTTTTCTTTACTTATGTTCGAAATGCGGTCGTGTATTTTTGAATTGATGCGGCTCTGCGCAGTTTTTGTTCTAACTCAGATCCATTGACGCAAGATCCACATCCTCGAAGTGGTCTTCGATATACTTTTTACGCGGGGCAACGTCATTTCCCATGAAGAGATCGAACCATTTTCCTATCTCATCAGCGTCATCTGCGGTGATCCTGATGAACCTCCTCGTTCCCGGTGTTATGAAGCGAGCCATCATCTCTGCGTCATTCTCACCGAGTCCCTTACTGCGCTGTATAGTAATCTTCTTAGGATCTTTGCCCTTTATTATCTGATCGCGTTCCTCATCGCTGAATGCATAGAGAGTCTCAGGCTTCCTGCCCGTCCTGTCAGTTATCTCGAACAGAGGCGTCATCGCATAGTAAAGATAACCTTTTTCTATCAGCTGAGGACAGAGCTTGTGGATCATCGTCGTGACGAGGCAGATGATATGCTGTCCGTCCACATCCATATCTGCAGTGATTATGATCTTGCTGAACTTGAGTCTGCTCTCATCAAAGCGCGGGATATCCCTCGGCAGCTTCTTCCCTCTCACTTCTATTCCGCAGCCTATCACACGGATAAGATCCATGATTATATCCGATCCGAAAACGCTCTGCAGCGAAGCCTTCTGTATATTCAGTATCTTGCCCCTTATAGGCATGAGCGCCTGATATTCCGGATTCCTTGCTGTAAGCAGACTTCCGAGCGCACTGTCTCCCTCACAGATAAAGAGTTCTCTCTTATCCGTATCCTTGCTCCTGCAGTCTACGAACTTTTTGACTTTATTGGTCACATCGACCTTTTCCATCAGTTTTTTCTTTACAGTGATCCGCTGCGTCTCAGACTGCTCTCTGCTGCGCTTATTAATAAGGACCTGCTCTATGACCTTATCCGCCTCCGGTTTATGCTCTATAAACCAGACCTGCATATTGCTCTTGATAAGATCCGAAAGAAACTCCTGTATGTATTTGTTGTTTATGGCCTTTTTTGTCTGGTTTTCATATGACGTCTGAGTCGAAAAAGAGTTGATAACAAGTACAAGGCTGTCCTGTATATCGCCGAATGTTATCTTTGCTTCCTTTGCCGTGTATTTGCCGCGCGCCTTTATCTCTTTGTCGAATGCTGCTGTCATGGCCTGCTTCACGGCCTTATCCGGAGAGCCTCCGTGTTCAAGGTATGAAGAATTATGGAAGTAGCGCAGCAGCTGCGCTTTGTTACTGAAACAGAAAGCTATATCTGCTTTTACCGAATAGGGCTCTTTGTCCGCCCTGTCTCTTCCCTTTCCCTCGCCGGAAAAAAGATAAGGAGCAGTCAGAGATTCTTCGTTTGCTATCTCCTCTACATATCCTTTGATTCCCTGCGGGTAAAGATACTCAAAGGTCTCATCTGAAGCTTCATCATACAGAGTATATGTGATACCGGCGTTGACTATGGCCTGCTGTTTGAGAATATCGCGGAATACTTTGAGCGGAATATCTATATCCGTAAAAACCTCATCATCCGGAAGCCAGGTCTGGACAGTTCCCGTCATACGGCTGTCTGTTTCGGTCTTCCTGAGCTTTCCCTTCGGCTTGCCTTTTTCAAAGTGCATGTAGTACTCGTAACCGTCACGGACTGATGTAACATCAAACCAGGCAGAAGCGTACTGAGTAGCAGCAGCACCGAGGCCGTTGAGGCCGAGCGAGTAATCATAATTTGAATTGTCGTATTTACCGCCGCTGTAAAGCTCATTAAAAACGAGATGCCAGTTATACTTTTTCTCGTTTGCGTTCCAGTCCATCGGGATGCCGCGGCCGTGATCAGTGACCCTTATGGAGTGGTCACTAAAACGGATCACTTCGATTTTTGACCCGTGACCGGTCTTCGCCTCATCCGTTGAATTCGAAAGTATCTCAAAAAAACCGTGAGCGCATCCTTCTATATCATCAGATCCGAATATCACTCCCGGTCTTTTTCTGACACGGTCAGCGCCTTTAAGTGATGTAATGCTGGTATTATCGTATTTCTGTTTTCTTGCCACAGTTCCTCCTGAAAAATAACACTGGTAATTTAAGCGAAAATCAGACGCAAGATTTTGAAGTCCTGCGTCTGAGAGTTTCAAAATTAGTATCCCGGACCGGCGAGCGGTCCTGTCATTTGTAATTCAGTAAATAGATTTTATTCATCTTTCTCCGCTTCGGCAGCGTCCTTCGCTTCAGCATCCTCCGGTACGATCCCGCGGCGTTTTTCAAGCGTAGGAAGGATGACATCTCTGACTGTAAAGTCCAGGATAGCAGCGATAGGAATAGCAAGCAGGATTCCCGTGATTCCCCAGATATTGCCGCATACGAGTACGGATGCGAGGATGAGCAGTCCTGATACACCCAGCTTGTTTCCGAACAGCCTCGGTTTGAGGATATATCCGTCGAAGAACTGCAGCACCAGTACGAACGGTATGAAAATGAGTGCATCGACAGGATGAACCAGAAGCAGAATAAAGGCTCCGATTGCTCCGCCGATAAGCGGTCCGAAATTCGGTATGAGATTAGTCACACCGACAAGCAGCGATACCATTCCCACATACTGCATGCCTGCGACAGTCATGAAGATCGCGCATAAACCGCCGATGATAAGTGAATCGATCAGCGAGAATACGATGTAGTCGACAAGTATGCCGTCACAGCGTCTCAGATAGCTCATGATGCTTCCGTATTGCTTCTCAGGAATAACAGCCCTCATAAAGCGCTTGGTACCCTTCTTGAGTGAAAACTTTGCCAACAGCACATAGACCGACAGTATGAAAGCTATGACTAACTGGAAAAGAGCCTTTCCGGCTGCTGCCGATACATTGAGTATAACATCCGCATTAGAAGCAATATATGCTCCTATCTTCAGATTTAAACCAGCCAGCTGCTCTGTCAGCCTCGCACCTCCGAACAATAACGAAATTCCCGTTTTAGCGAGATATGCATCCAGTGAAGCTACATAGGAATCTATGTTACCTACAAATGTGCTTATACTGTCGATCAGCTGCGGAATGATAGTTTCCAGCATGAATAACAGGAAGAGCAGCGTCGTTATGATTGCGAGAAAAGCGGCAGCTGCCCAGCTTTTTCCCAGCTTTCCTGCATGACTCAGCACCTTGTTCTGATAGAACTTAGCAAGAGGATTCATAAGATATGCAAGAATCAGGCCGATTATTACCGTATTGAAATAACCGGTAAATTTACCCATATACGCATCAATCACTCCGAGATGCGTAAGTATTACATAAAGAACTACTGCGATACATAGAGAAACCGCGTTAGCGTACCAGCTCTTTTCTCTAAGTTTTTCTCTCATCTTCGTTAATCTCCTTCTGATTTACAATAACTGAAAGGCACCCAGTTCATGCAAACCCTATTTTAACATATATCAGCGTATCAGTTCCACCACGAAATATCGTACGCTCAACATCAATTCCTGAGTGTTTCAAGATCAAGACCTCCGATGGATTTCCCCAGCAGGACGATCTGACTCTGCAGACAGTAATTATTAACGGCAACTGTCATGAACTCGAAGACTGCATTGATCGAAATGATAATGGCCAGCGCCTGGTTATTCAATCCCAGCTGTGAAAACAGTATCGAGAAGCAGACTGTCGTTCCGCCCATCACCGGCGGCGTAGCCACCGAGAGGATAAATGAAAGCAGAAAAGCCGCCGCTACCCATGACCATGTGACCTCTATACCGTACATACTCGCTGTGAAAAGGCTGCAGGCCGTAAAGACTATACAGTAACCCGGGCGGAAAAGTATACTCCCGAGATTATAGGCCAGCGGCGCAAAATCCGTATCAACTCCGAGCGGTCCTATCAGAGCATCAATTGCCGGCATGAATACCGCGCCGACACTGGCACTCGACAGCGAAATCAGAAATGACGGCAGCATTTTATGAACATAAGTCCGCACCCCTACCCTGAGGCGGATGCATACAAAAGCTGTATAGGCAAAGAGTGTCACGAAATCGGCTATGACCACCATAATCAGCAGCTTCAGATAACCTGAAAGAACGGCATAGGATCCGGTAATGATTTGTCCGCATATCATCAATCCGACATAAGCGGGTATGAAGCGGTTCAGATAGGAATTCGAAAGTATGGCCACGATATTGAGCTCATCAAAAATCTCTGTCAGACTGTCCGCCTTCTGTCCCATATGCAGCATAGCCACACCGAACATTATTCCGATGATGATGATGTGTACGGAATTGAACTCCAGTATAGGTGACAGGATGTTATTAGGCACAAAGCTGATCAGTATATCAAAGAAGTCAAAGAAATTGATCGACATATTAGCCGAACGTCCGAAGTTTATCCCCGGCAGCATGAATACGGTACAGATCATAGTCAGGAAGAAAGCTACGGTAAGAAAAGAATGTATCATCTTCTTTCCTACTGTACTGAAGGTCGAAACATCGCCCAGCCGTACGATGCCAAGGGCGATAGCCGCAAAACACATGAGTGTCGCCATGACGCACAGCAGACCTACAAAGGCGTTTGTAAGAGGCGCGATGATCCTTGTTGCGACATCATCGGCCACACCCGGCATCAGAGTGCGTATAAGGAAACCTGCTGCCATCCCTGACAAAAGGCCGATGAGTATCGTAACGATCTGACTCAGCTTCCTTACTTTCATCAGGGTAAATGTCACCAGATTGGCGCCGCTGCGGTATTTCCAGGCCCTGTTAAGCGTATCGGAATTCGCCAGCAGAGATCCCATGACAGAAGTTACAGAATCATCAGTCGCCGCGAAAGGATCCATGCTCTCTCCCTCAACCTTAAAAGATACCCTGAACTTACCCAGGGCGCGTGAAAAACGCAGAGATGCTACAGTTCCCTCCGGACAGTAATCTCTGTATTTGAGCATAACCTCTTCCAGAATGAACTTAAGACGCAGAGCGTCTTTACGGTCTATCGGCTGCGTCGATAACAGCTCCGCGAGTTCCTCTGTTATACGGTCTATCTCATCCGCTCTGAGCTCGAATTTATTCTCCTGACTGTGTATATTCGTAACATCCATAATTACCCCTGCACAATTATTCTATCGACAATTTAAATGCTTCATATACCATTCAATTCAACTTAATTACAAGTATAACACAAAATATTAGGCACAAAAACAAAAAGACCGGTTACCCGATCTTTCTCAATATTCGCTTATTATCATGGGCTTGAATCTGTAATTTCCTGCTCCGCAGCGTCATGATGAACATAACCGAAAAAAGTGCTCCGGAAAAGCTCCGGGGCACTGTGTGTTTTCGCGTAGATACCGAATCGAGAGACCTACCTCTGATTTATAGCGTTTTTGCCGTATGCTTTGCCGGTTTCTCTCATCTCATCCTCGATCTCCTCCGGGAGTCCCATCTTCACGAAAAATTGTATTTTTTCTACAGGAACGAGCCTGATATCTTTCAGTTCTCCGTCTTCCTTCTCCGGCACGATACTGTAACGTCTGCCTTTTACGCCCTCATTTAATATCCTGTATACATCGACCTTGCCTCCGTCATTGAACGGTATGTTGTCAGTCAGCACACACTGTCCCGGGAGATTGGTCTCGGCAGCCTTGCCGTCTCTGATAAATACATTCTTCAGAGCTCTTCTGACTGTTTTGCGGGAACTGCCTTCCTCCTTCGTCGCTTTTACATAAAGCACCGGAAAGGAATCGTGTATAAACTTGTTATATTCAGGTACCAGTCCGCATGTCTCTATGCCCGGTTCAGCCGAAACAGCGGTTTCTATAAGACCGGCATTGAAACGTATACCTTCATGATTGATAAAATACTTGTTGACCCTGCCGATATAGGTCAGACTTCCGTCTTCATTCACTCTGGCCCGATCGTTGGTATTCAGGTATTTTACACCATCGATATCCGTGAGCTCAAAGAACACCCTGTCATCGATGCGGCCGCCCGAAAGAGATTTTGATGAAATATACATCAAACCGGACGCCGGTCCGTCTTCTATATCATAATACTTATCTTCATCCTCGTCATATATCTTAACTTTTACGCCTGACAGAGGATATCCCATGGCATCATCCTTTCTGCCCTGCGTAGAAAGGATGCATGCAGCTCCTGCCTCCGACATGCCGTATCCGACGGTCAGTTTTGCCTTTGAACCACATTTTTTCAAAAACTTATTATATCGCCTCCTGTTATCTACCGAGCAATAGCTTCCTCCGAAGAAGATGAACTCCAGGTGTGAAAAATCAGGAGTGATCGGCAGCTTGAGCAGTAGTTCGAGTTCTATAGCTGACACGAACATTACGTTGACTTTGTACTCCGATATAGTGTTGAAGACTACCATACCCCTGGCCCCTGTAGAGATCAGTACAGTCCTTCCTCCGAATGCCAGCGGCAGATGCATGCCGTCAATAAAGAAATATGAACTCTGTATCTCAATATTCAGACATGATACTGCTCTACCGTTGAGATATGCAAATCTTTCATCACGAATCAGTCTGTCAACTGATTCGTTGAGAGCTGTATCCGATAGAGGAACTGGCTTATGTATACCATTGACCGTTCCCGATGTGTGGATTATCACAGCCGCTTCGTCGCACTCCGTCTCAGCATATTCGACAGGATGATCACGGTATTCTTCAAGCAGGTCCTTCATGAAGAGCACACCATCGATCTTTTTCAGCGCGGCGATATTTTTCCGGTGTCTCGCCTTCTCATCCGGACTGCACATGTCTCCAACAGACAAAGGGATATGAATCACTATGATATTCCTGATCCCCATATTTTCTTTTTCATCCAGTAGACCCCTGACCATTTCAGGATCGGCAACAATATCATTGAGAAATATGTCTGTGATGCCTTCCTTTTCGACCAGCTTCTTCCAGCGGTCTGTGAAATGATAGTCAGAGGTCGGTACGATGGATACCGATGTCCCTGTCATATTCAGCCCGTAAAAAGCCGATATGACTTCGGTGGCAGGAGTCCCGATCATAGCAACTCTGGAATGTCTGCTTCCGGTGATGCCGACAGCCGAGAATACCGCTGCGTACCGCTCCCACTTCCTGAACAGCTGCCGATACGTATAATCTCTGCGGCAGTCCGTCAGCGCTGTTTTGTCAAGTCTTTCTTCACTGAATGAATTCAGCTCTTTTATGTATTTCCAGCTCTTCTGGGCTGTTATCTCTCCGCTTCTTATGCGGTCCGTGATCTCATCGGGAAACCTGTCCGGAACGATATCATCTTCATCTTCGGACTCATCGCAGGGATCGAAAATACACGGCAGCATATCGCAGCCCATTCCTGTAAAGATATCTTCAAACATATAATCCAATAAACAGCAGTCTTTTTCCATACCCATGATTTCTTGCCCCCTTTTCATTACTCTGCTTTCTTACTTAATATCGCTTTGTCCGCTTTCTTCTCCGCCCGTGTTTTTGTCCGTATCAAAGAACAGATAGAAGATCACTGCGCTTACAGCGGTAAAGATCATCGGCAGCCACAGGAAGGTCCAGGTCACAGCAACCGGAACCGCGGCCGGCTGAGCGATATTCTGAGCATCAAGAGCTCCGTTGAATCCCGCAGCGGAAAGGATGAAGCCGAATATCACTCCGCCCAGGCCCGAGCCGAGTTTATTTGATGTGGAAAAAACTGCAAAGCCTGCGCCCGGCATGAAACGTCCTCTTTTCCTGCTTGTTTCACCTACCAAATCTGCAATCAGTCCCGGGAGTATACCGGTCAACATTCCCGTGCCGACTCCTTTGAGGATGCTGAATCCTACCATTCCCGGCACTGACGGACTCACAAGAGCAAAGCCCAGTGTAGCGGCAGAAACCAGCAGGTTACCGCCGACATAAAATGTCTTCTTGCTTATTTTTTTAAACAGCGACGGCATAGCAAACTGGATAATAACCGACGGAACAAGTATGGTGGCTATGATCCAGCTTATATTATCCATATCGTGAAGGACATACATAGAATAATATACTCCGCTCTGCGTCATCATCTCTGTCACCAGCACGCAGAGAGTGGTTGTGACAGTAACCACGATCCAGCTTCTCTCAGACAGCATTATCTTAAATGCTGTCATAAAACCGGCAACGCTTGCTTTCGGTCTTTTTTCTGACCTGACATCCCCCCTTACCCTCTCTTTTGTTGTAAATACAGAGGTAAAGATCGCCAGAACAGAAATTGAACAGAAGATAATGCAGGCAGCAGTAAAACCCTTTTGCGTATTCTGGTTGCCCGTGCTATCAGCAAAAGCCGAAAGCACCTTCACGAAAAGAGTTCCGCATGCAAGCGATCCGACTTGTAATAATATACTTGAGATGATACCCAGCAGCCCGTGTTCCTCTTTATCTGAGGTAATCAGGGATAAAAGTGAATATTGCGAAAGCATCACGAAAGTGAATAATACGGTATTCACAATATTATATATCAGAAATACATATATGTATTTCACTGCCTCCGGGAACTGCGGCGGTACCCAGAACATGAGTAAAACAGATACGAAAAGCGGCAGACACATGCGCGCCAGCCATACTCTTGCTTTTCCCATCTTCGACTCAGTATTATCGATTATGTTTCCTATAATAAGGTCCGATATGCCGTCAAACACCCTCGATACCGCAATGATGACAGATATAATCGCTACATTAAGCAGAGCCGTGTTTGTCATATACACAAGAAAATATGTGCCTATGATCGTCCTGATGATACCTACTCCAATATTTCCGGTTCCGTATCCCAGCCGTTCGCCCCATCCGAGCTTCTGTTCTGTAGCTGATCTATTTTTGATATCTTTTTCATAATTATTCATTTCAGTCACAATACTCCATCCTTTTTTCAACCAGGAGCAAAGCTCCAACAAGCTCGCTTGATTGGAGCGAGCGACGCCGTACTGATCGGAGGAGCTCAGCCTCCGGAGATCAATGCTTCCGACCTTACGGCAACGCCGTATGATCCGGAGGAAGCATTTACAGACACCGGGAGCTTCAGCTCC
>CACYHR010000032.1 GCA_902774265.1 uncultured Eubacteriales bacterium | reverse complement strand
CTGAACGGCCTCCTCGGCGTCCTCTCTGTTGCCTGTGATCTGGAGCGAAAGCTTCATCATCATCGCCTTATATTTATCTGAAATGAGTTCTGCAAAATCTTTTACTACAGAAACAAGAAATGAGATCATCGCAACCTCCTGAAAGATAGTGACTTCATTATAGCAATACAAACTTTTTCGTCAAATGCTGTACTGTGACCTATCATGGCTCCACTTTATGTTCGTTTATAAAAACAAAAAATATATATAAATCATGTCACGTTCGGGGGTTGGTTCGGATTTATATATATGAGAGACAAATTCTGCGAACTTGGAAAGGAGTAAATATAAAGTTATGCACAATACGCTCAAGTATTCGCTTATAATAACAAGTCTAATGCTTGTTTTGACCACGTTTATTATTCAAATAAATAGTCCTGAATATAATTGTGCTATTTATGTTATCGCATGTTTATACTCATCTTTTGTTTTGATCTTAACAATTGTTAAGTGCATAAGAAATAATCTATCAATAAAAAAATACAGGTTTTTTCTGGGACTAATGTGTTCATTCTTATTGAGTGAACTTCCTGTAATTTATTGCTATAGAGATGCGGAGCATACAATACAACAAGACGCATCTCATTATATACAAGCACTTACATTCATACTAATATTTGGTTTGATATCAATGATTGTGGTGAATGTAATTCAAAAAAGAGGCT
Source organism: uncultured Eubacteriales bacterium (assembly GCA_902774265.1). GTDB lineage: Bacteria > Bacillota > Clostridia > Peptostreptococcales > Anaerovoracaceae > Crickella. The sequence goes on along the minus strand of CACYHR010000032.1, from coordinate 64,927 downwards.
CGTGAGGATTCTAGCTGTCACTCCGGAGTTTTCGGTGCAAAGATGAAAACAATGAGTAATGATTTATGCTAAGAAAAAAGAGACTGTTGCATGTCTAATTGCATACACGCAACAGCCCCCATTTTCAGTAGTGATAGCCTTTCGGAATCTTCAGCCTTGAAATTTCAACGCTTCCGACTCCTGTTTTTCAAAAATCCCCCCACTTTTTCTTGCAAAATCGCTTGACAAGCGGCGGATAATGTGCGGCTCTGGACGATCATTGAACGCTTCTGGTATCTGGAACTGTCCCATGTTGACGAGCAGATGGCTGACCGCTATTCGATCTTTGGGCCAACACCAAGACCGCCATCATGCATGCTCCGCTCTGTGATGCTGTCTATTGAATTCAAGGTCACTTCATTTACAGAATGGTCCCGTCAGCTCAAGATCAATCCGCTATATGCGATTATCAGTGGATTTTCGCCAGGTGATGCTCCCGGTACGGGTACCTTCTATGACTTCTATTCCCGTCTATGGCTTTCAGATTCCAAAACCTTTCGCCACATGAGCGTCAGCCAAAGGCAAAGGTGAAGAAACCATCTAAGAAAGGTGAAAAGGCTTTGCCTGTAGAGAAGGTCACAGTCGATGAGCTCGTCCAGAAGTTCGAGATCCAACCGCCTCTTAAGAATCCGCCTTTCTCCAGGCTCTTCGACATTTTCAAGAATAACTTCCTTGATGTCTCTGCCGAAAAAGGTCTGGTCGATCTGAGCAACCTTGCTTTGTCGGGCGATGGTACTCCTGTTGTTACATCTGCCAGAGAACGCAGCAAGCGCATCTGCGATTGCCGTGAAAAAGGCATTAATGACTGTAACTGCAAGCGTTATTACTCTCAGCCTGACTGTGATGTTGGTTGGGATTCTTCCCGCAACTGCTTTTACCACGGTTATGATCTGTATATGCTGACTGCCTCAGATTCGGAAAGCGATCTGCCGGTGTTTCCGCTGCTCTCACCGGCTTCAAGGCATGACTCTCATGGTTTCTGTTATACATGGTTCACCATGCTTGACCTAATGCCGGATGTTAAGGTTTCCAAGATCCTCTTGGATTCCGCGCATGATGCTCACTCCCTGTACGAGTATTTCAGAAAGCACTCTATCGTACCTTTCATTGACCTCAACAGTAAGCGTGGAAAGCCTAAGAAATACAAGAACGACTTCTTGATCGGCGATGATGGTGTGCCAATCTGCCCTGCCGGCAGGAAGATGAATCGTGACGGCTGCGAGATCAGTAAGCATCGACTCAAATACCGTTGTCCTCTTGCAAGCAGGACTTATGTCTGCTCATGCAGCACCCCGTGTTCAGATTCAAAATATGGCAGAACTGTTCGCTTACAGATGAAAGATGATCCTCGTTTGATAAACATCCCTCCTCGGGACAGCAAAGAATGGAAGTTCGAATACAACGCCAGAACTTCTTCTGAACGTTGCAACAAACGTGAAAAGAACAACTTCCTATTAGAAAGCGGCAGCCACCGCTCCTCCCGAGATTGGTACTGCCGCCTTTACTGCATCATGATGTGCCAGCATCTTGATGCCTGGGATCTCCCTTACGAGTCCCAGCTTCAAACGCTTCTTAGAATTGCCGCCTAAGTAAGCAATACCATTATACTCTTCCGAGCCTGTTTTCGGGTCGCTTAGCATACTCTTTTTTGTGTTTATCATCACTTACACGCACTCTTGCTGCCTCGGATAGTATTCACTTGTCAATGTTCGCGCTGATTTTTTCGGTTCAGCTCTCTAAGCCTCAAGATTCCGAGAGGCTATTATTGAACCATATCTCTACTGCGAATCCTCGCCTGTAGTGATAAAGGTTCGTTTTGGACTTTGGTGGTGGGCGATCAGGGGCTCGAACCCTGGACACCCTGATTAAGAGTCAGGTGCTCTGCCAGCTGAGCTAATCGCCCTCAGCTATATCTGCGCTGTCCGTTAAAAGCTCTTTCCGGACCGCTTGATTATATTAACACCGGTACGGATATTTGTCAAGCAAATGTCAAAAAAAATATAAAACAGTTCAGAAACATTGAAATACATAAAAAATTAGTGTAGTATTTCTACTGAATAAATATGTGAAGTTTTTGTTTTTTGATGTAAAAAACATGAGTGGATGCATGTCTTTGTAAAATTGGCATATATATGTCTTATATAACAATGTAAAAAATGCGGAGGTAAGATAGTGTTCTGTAGTTATTGCGGTAAAAAGCTTCCTGAGGGGGCTCGGTTCTGTATCATGTGCGGAACCAAGGTGGCGTTACCCGTAGAGGTGACAGAAGAACCGGATGAGCCGGTCGTGAAGAAGCCTGAAGTGCAAACGCCTGAGGTAATAGTTGATGAGGCAGCGGTCGCAAGAGCAGAAGCAAAGGCGACGGCAGCAGTCCCGCCTGAAAGCAGGGAAGTGCCGGCTACACAGCCTGCAGCTCCTGTAAGGACGAGGATAGCTTTTGATTGGAGTAATGTTAAGGATGAACCGCAGAAGAAGCAGATCCTTAATGTTAAATCTCCATGGGAAGAGACCGGCGGATTTGATGAAGAGGCGCTCTATAAGGAGATGACACCTTCTACTGACCGCAGCCGTACGATGAATTTTATTGACATCTACAAAGCGGAAAAAGAAGAAAACAAAATAGAGACTCCTGCCGCTCCTGAGGAAGAATTTCCGACGGAAAAAACACACGATGACGAACCTCCAAGACTTCATTTTGCTCCACTCTACGAAGATTTTGACACTCCGGTCAAAACACCTTTTGATGATCCTGAACATACAGAGCATAAAAAGTACAAAGAACCGGACGAAAAGGATGCTGTGGATAAAGCCCCTGTTCACAAAGCAGAACCTGCTAAGCCTGTGATCGGTGGAAGATCTTCAGTAAAAGAAGTAAAAGAAGTAAAAGAAGATCCAAAAGCAGATCAGCCTGCAGAGAAACCGGCATGGCACTGGTTTGAGATGCCGGATTTCCTTAAATCAAAGACAAATGCAGCTGAGCCTGTTGAACAGAAAAAGGAAACTGAAACTGAGTCTTCATCTGCAGCTGAATTCAGATTCCAGACTCCTGAATCAGCTCTGTTTGAAGAACCGAGATTCGAGAAAGAGACTGTTTCTGCAGAGCCTGAGACACAGGATGAACCGGAAGACGAATTGTTCGATTCACATACAGATATGATGTTCGATGTATCTTCAGATGAAGAATACGATGAACATGAAGCGGATTATTCAGAATATGAGAAATATGATGAATACGCAGATTATGCAGATTACTCGGAATACGAAGAGCCTGCTGAACCTGAAGTGCAGTTCTTCGATGAACCTGCGAAAGAACAGAAGCCGGAACCTGAGCCTGAGCAGAATCATGGGGCGTATACATATGTGTACGATGAAGAAGTATCCGGATCTGAAACGGACTATACCGACTATATTAATATGGATATAAGCAGGTCTTCGTCTGCTGACGAGACCGATGGACGCACGGCTTCGTATGCAGCTGCTGAAGAGGTTCATGAAGAGCCTGTTGCTGTAGCTGCTGAAGAGGTTCATGAAGAGCCTGTTGCTGTAGCTGCTGAACAGGCAGAGCCGGCGGTTTATGAGCCTGAACCGGCTGCAGAGCTTAGTGCAGAGGCAGATACCGTCAGAACAGATGCCGGGGAAGTTCCTGCTGCAGAATCGCAGAGCCTTGCAGATGATCTGGCAGATATTTTAGCAGCCGGCGCACAGAAACCTCTTAAAAAGGAAGAGGAAGCTGTTCCGATTGATGAAGCTGAATTATTTGCTGAAATAGAAGCGACTGCACCTAAAAAGAAGGATATGACTATAGCAGCTCCTGCGGATGAAATATCAGAGGTAGAAGCGCTCAAACGCAGAGTTGCGGAGCTGACCGGAGCACCTGATGCTTCACAGTCCGGTGAACCGGAGATCATCTCACTGAAAAAGCCGGAGACTGATATCGTGGCTGAGCCCGTGATATCCATTTCTGACGAAATAAAGAACGCAGAGCCTGTTGAACCGGAGATCATTACCCTGGAAGGGGCTGAACCTGCAGTCCTTGATGAATCTTTTGTACTGAATGTACCTGCGGAAGAACCTGTGGCTGAGGCAGCGGAAACGGATCCTATCGATGATGAGCTGTTTAAATTCCTTTCGGATGAATCGGAAACTGACAGTAAGACGCCTGTTTACGGACTGACGCCGTTCAGCGAACTTGAAGAAGAGGTGGCAGCAGAGGCTGAATCGGAAGGTATCACGCTTACCGGTCCTGAAACGGATGATTCGGTGGATATACTTGAAGCGCTTGCAGCACTTGATACAGTACCTGAACTTGGTGCTGCTGCAGAATCTCAGCCTGCCATGGCAGAAAAATCCGGTGTTATCGATCTGTCTTCTGCACCGCAGCAGGCAGCAGAAGTGAAACCTCAGGATACGGATGCTCTGTCTCTTGAGGATCTCGAAACCGATCTTTACGGTGAAACACCTTCTCCTGCAGTAGAAGCGGCAACGACTAAAAAAATAGATAAATTCTATACTCTGTACCGCAAGAATGAGGAGTTCCAGAGGCTTCTCGATGAGGAGTATAGCAAGCTCAAGACAGAATCGCACCCTGCAGCTGTGGAATCCAGCAAACCTGTACCGGCAGGAACAGCGGCTCCTCCGGTCAGAGAAGTAGAGGATGTCACTATCTATCAGGAACTGACTCCTGAGGAACAGAAGACGCTGTCAGAAGCCGGGGAAGCTCAGATGCTCACGGCAGAGGCGTTGGCGGCCACAGCAGCAGAAACAGCAACAGAAACAGCAACAGAACCGAAGCCGGTAGAGGTAAAAGCAGCTCCGGTTGAATGGGATCAGATTGCGGCTGAGGAAAAGGCTGCTGCGAAAAAAGAAACAAGAAGAGAAAAGAAAGAAAGGAAAAAGAGAGAGAAGGAAGAGCTCAAAGCCAGAGAGGCAGCAGTAGATGCAGCTGCATCAGAGTATGAGTACGAAGATACAGAACAGGGAAGCGTGTTCCTTACAGTTGTAGCTGTTATAATAGCTATTCTGCTGGTAATTCTGCTTGCTATCATACTGGTGCTCAACTTCGCTCCGGACAGTAGTATTGCACTGCAGATCGATTCTGTAATCGAGAACATCACAAGTCATTTTTCGGCGATAGATAATACGGGCGGACAATATCTGCTCTGAGAAACAGCAAGTTATAGTTAAGGATCACTTGCAGCGGCGGCGCGCGCTGTCGCTGCAATTCTTTTGTTAAGGAGGTCCGGAGTTGGCACTTGGGAATAAAAAAAGAGATAATGAAGTGGAGTTTAAAGGCAAACGCCGCAAACCCCGCAAACTGGTACCGACGATCATTATGATCTTTGCGGTATTTATGGCAGCAGTAGTAATGCTGGTCGGATTTATCACAGACTGGATGTGGTTTAAAGACCTCGGCTATACCAGTGTTTTCTGGAAAAAACTGGTAACACAACTTGAAATCGCCATACCTGTGTTCCTGGTAATGACGCTTCTGATGCGTTTTTATCTCAGAACACTCAAAAACGGTTATTTCCGCAAAATAGAGTCACATGATATACCAAACGCGCGCCGCATGAATGGCATAGCGTGGCTTTTAGCGATAGTTTTCGGTTTTTTCGTTGCCCTGTTCAGTGCGAACGGCACATGGCTTACTTTCCTTAAATCAGCGAATTCCACTGAGTTCGGGCTGAAGGATCCGCTGTTCAATCTGGATATCGGATTTTATATTTTCAAGCTTGACTGGCTCGACATTGTAAACGAACTGATACTGCTGGCTATAATAGGCATGGTCATAGTTACGCTTATTTACTATGCTTATCTGCTTTCCGTAAGGACGCCGGATCTGTTCAATGACGATGATCTGCCGCCTGAGGATGAACCGGAAGAAGTTGAGGAGGAGGAAGAACCAAAGGTCATATACAGGACTCCTCTGGATTATTCGGTGCTCGGCAGAATGTTCATGGCAGGCAAAAAAGCAGTGGATGCCGCTTTTGACGGAAACCGCAAGAAAAAGAGAGGCCACAGCACAGATATCAACAACAGCAATCTTGATCACCTGATGAATATTGCCAGCGGCAAGCTCATCATACTGGGCGTTATATTCTATCTGATGCTGGCGGTCGATTTCTTCCTCAGACAATTCGACCTGCTGCATACCCATACCGGCGCTGTATACGGAGCCGGCTTTGTAGATGTGAATATCACACTGTGGGTATACCGGGTAATAATGGTTCTGTGTGTAGTGGGCGCGGTGACCCTTGCCATCCATATCAAAAAAGGCGAGATAACCAAGCTTCTCAAACTTCCTGTAATAATGGTGCTTGTATTCGCTCTCGGCACCGGGCTCGGCTCTCTCGTTCAGTCGCTGGTAGTCAGCCCTGACGAGATAAACAAGGAGTCCAAATATCTCGAGAACAATATCGAATACACGCGTCACGCATATGGCATAGACGATGTAAGAGTTGCAAATTTCAAAGCTGACGATTCTCTGAATGCCGATGCGATAAAAAAGAACGAAGATACCATAGGAAACATCAGGATCAATGACTACGGCCCGGTAGAGGATTTCTACAATCAGACCCAGTCGATCCGTCAGTACTACAGCTTCAATGATGTTGATATCGACAGATATATCATCAATGACGGAATAACACAGACCTATCTTTCGGCGAGAGAGATAGATGAAAGCAAGATAAGTGATACCTGGATCAACAAGCACCTCAAATACACTCACGGCTACGGTGTTGCGGTGTCTCAGGTCGATACGGTCACTGCATCCGGACAGCCGGACGTCGTCGAAGGCAACATCCCGCCTGAGACAGCAGTCAAAGAACTGGAGATAGACAGACCTGAAATTTATTTCGGCGAACTGACAAATGACTATATTATAGTCAACACAAAGGAATCAGAGTTTGACTATCCGGACGGAAGTGAGAATAAATATACTGAATATGAAGGCAATTCCGGAATAAAGCTCAATCTGCTCAACAGACTGTTCTTTGCGATCAGAGAGGGCAATATCAAGATCCTTGTTTCGTCCAATATCAACTCAAAGTCAAGGTTCATATTTGAAAGAAATGTCGTAAAAAGAGTCGAAAAGATCATGCCGTATCTCGGATACGAGGAAGATCCGTACATGACTGTAGTTGACGGCAAACTATACTGGATCCTTGACGCTTACACGACAAGCGATAATTATCCATACTCCGAACCTTATGATCCGGAGCATGCATCGACAAATTATATCCGCAACTCCATCAAGGTCGTCGTGGATGCATATAACGGATCGGTCGATTTCTATGTAGTAGATGACAAGGATCCGATAGCACAGACATACATGAAGATATATCCTAAGCTGTTCAAGGCGCCGGATAAGATTCCGGATGTGCTCAAGGCTCACATCAGATATCCTAACGCCCTGTTCAAGGTCCAGGCTGCTGTGTACACCAAGTATCACATGGACGAGGTCAAAGTCTTCTATCAGAAGGAGGACCTCTGGGATATCGCGCATCAGATCTACGGTACAGAAGACGTACAGATGGATCCGAGCTACTATATCTTCAATCTGCCTGATACACAGGAAGGCGCTGAGTTCATCAACATGGTGCCGTTCACACCTAAGTCAAAGCAGAATATGACAGCTATCATGATGGCCCGTAATGACGGTGAGAATTACGGTCAGCTGATCGTATACACGATGCCTAAGAACAAGACGGTATACGGCCCTATGCAGATAGAGGCGCAGATAGACCAGAATACCGAGATCTCCAAGGAGTTCTCGCTGTGGGCATCCTCCGGATCAACATATAAGAGAGGAGACCTCTTCGTAATCCCTATCGGAACATCGCTGATGTACGTTGAGCCGGTATACCTCGAAGCGTCCAACCAGGCTATCCCGGAAGTCAAGAGAGTAATCGTTGCTTATCAGGACAGGATAGCATATGAGGCGACACTGTCAGAAGCGCTTATGAGCCTGTTCGGCGGATCTGTAGACGATACATCGGTCGGCAGTATAAATGACAAAGGTGACGGCGGTGAAACCGCTTCCGGCGGAGCGTCCGGAAACGTGAGATCTCTGATCAAAAAGGCGCAGAACGCATACGACAAGGCGATTGAATGCCAGAAGAACGGAGACTGGGAAGGCTACGGCAAATACATAGGAATGCTTGAACAGTATCTGACAAAGCTTGACAGCGCCAGCAACACTGTACAGTCTGCAGATAACGCAGCGGCCGATGCTGATGCGGCTGCTGCCGAAACAGCAGAAGCAGCAGAGTAATTAAAGGAATACAGGACTGGAATAATGATCAATTTTGACTTAAACAGAATGCTTTATACACTGCATCCGGACGAACACAGTCCGGATGCAGTACGGGCAAAGCTCGATGCGCACCCTGAGGTGCGCTTTGTGTCTTTTACCGGCGTTGATATGGGCAACCATAACACTGATGAGAAGATCCCTGTGGCAGTATTCAAGGAAAACATGGACAGCCTCATGGAGAGCGGCGTACAGACTGACGGTTCATCGGTAGCGCTGCCTACGATCGCGGATCTGTCAAACGCCCGCGTGGACATAATGCCCGATCCCGATGTCAACTGGTATGTTGAGTACAATTACAACAATATAGATTATGAAACACAGCTGCCTACGGGCACGCTGAGGATCCCGTCTTTTCTGCGGCATAACGGCGACAAAATGGTCGGTTCGAGGACCTTCCTCAAGGAATCGACAGACAGATTCAAGGCCGGACTGATGCAGGCTCTGCTCGACCACCCTTATGTATTCGAACATATAGGCGGCATCGACAGCGCGGACGAGATCGAAGAACTGCTTATGACCAATGCAACAGAGCTTGAATTCTGGGTCAAGACTCCGGACGACAGGGCGGACAGGAACCAGCTGTCGATAGCTCAGGAGCTCAAAGAGCAGTACTGGAAGAGAGTTACCGGACCGGTCGGAACGGCTATGGAACAGACTCTCGAGATACTTGAACATTACGGATTCGGAATCGAGATGGGCCATAAGGAGGTCGGCGGTGTCAAAGCCAAAATGGGTAATTCCGGCACCTTTGACCATATCATGGAACAGCTTGAGATCGACTGGAAATATGACGGACCTATGCAGGCTTCCGACAACGAGAGCCAGATCAAAAACATCGTCAGGGATGTTTTCAGACTGAACAGCCTGGAGGTAACTTTCCGCGCCAAACCGATGCACGGAGTAGCAGGCTCAGGCGAGCATACTCATTTCGGACTGGCTGCAAAGCTAAAGGACGGAAGGATCATCAATCTGTTTGAGCCTGTGCACAGGGATGAGGAATTCATGAGCCCTGTCGGATACGGCGCACTTATGGGCATACTGCGCAACTACGAGCTGCTGAATCCTATTATTTCACCGGAGCATGATTCGTTCCAGAGGCTCAAACCGGGCTATGAGGCGCCGGTATGTATAGTAACATCGCTCGGTGTGGATCATATGACTCCGTCACGTAACAGAACGATACTGATCGGGCTGGTAAGAGATCTCAAAAATCCTATGCAGACAAGGTTCGAACTCAGATCTCCTAACCCGCACACCAACACATATCTCATAATCGGTGCGGCATATATGACGATGCTTGACGGTATAAAAGCAGTGCTGGATGCAGGAAAAACTCCGCACGAGCTCGAAGCATCGATCAGCAAAAAATACGGAGAGGAAGATTTCTACCTCGAAACGAATCGGGAATACAGGACGGAACGCAATATATACACCGACTACACTCCGGAGGAACGCGAGAAGTTATTCGGCAGGGCGCCGGGAAATGTCTGGGAGGCGTTCAAAAGCTGGGGCGATTCATCATTTGATCCTTCGAAGCTGGAGCTGATCACAGGCGGTGATGAGACTGCTGTCATGATACTGAGATCTTACCGCGAGCAGATGATCACCAAATGGACCATGGAGTATCACGACAGGTACATACAGAACACTATGGATTCACTGAGGCGCTGCATTAGACTGCATGAGGATGACACGAACGAATACGACAGAAACAACTGGGAAATGATAAACAGCCTCAGGAACATCATCGGACATGAGGAAAAGGACAGAGCATCGCTGCTTATGCAGGCGAGAATCGCTATAGATAATGCTGACTATGATGAGCTCAGCAGACTCGAGATAGAGATAGAGGAAAAGCTCGATGAGCTTAGAGAATACTATAACAGATATCAGAAGAATATTTTTTAGAGAGGCGCATCATGCTGGATATCAAAAGGATAAGAGAGAATTTTGAAGAAGTTAAGGCAAAGGTAGAGAGAAGAGGAAAGGGCGATTTCGGCCTTGATCAGGTCAGGGAGCTTGACGCAAAAAGAAGAGAGCTTCTGGCTGAGGTGGAGGCGCTTAAGAACAAGCAGAATACAGTTTCGCGTGAGGTTCCGAAGCTAAAAAAGGCGGGCGAGGATACTACAGCGCTCTTTGCAGAAATGAAACAGCTCTCAGCGAAGATCAAGGAGATGGATGCTGAGGTTGCAGATGTCGAGGAAAAGCTCCGCGGCGTGCTGCTCGGAATTCCTAACACACCTAATGATCTGGTTCAGGAGGGTGCTGATGACAGCGCGAATGTAGAACTGCGCAAGTGGGGTGAACCGCGTGATTTCGGTTTCGAAGCAAAGCCTCACTGGGATATAGGCGAGGGTCTTGACATACTCGATTTCGAAAGAGCCGGAAAACTGTCCGGAGCGCGTTTCACTGTATATAAGGGGCTCGGTGCAAAGCTCGAACGTGCTATTATCAATTTTATGCTCGACCTCCATACAGAGGAGCAGGGATATACAGAGATACTGCCGCCTTTCATGGTAGGCCGCGAAGCGATGACCGGCACGGGACAGCTGCCTAAGTTTGAAGATGATATGTTCTATCTGCCGGCAAAGGATATGTTCCTTATCCCTACTGCAGAGGTTCCTGTAACTAATCTCAGATCCAAAGAGATCATGTCCATGGACGAGATGCCTGTTTACTACACAGCTTACACACCTTGCTTCCGTAAAGAGGCAGGGTCTGCAGGCAGAGATACCAGGGGTCTGATCCGCCAGCATCAGTTCAACAAGGTCGAGATGGTCAAGTTCACCACTCCGGAATCCTCATATGATGAACTTGAAAAACTGACGGATGATGCAGAGGAAGTATTGAGAAGACTTGGCATCCCTTACAGAGTCGTAAGGCTGTCGACAGGAGATCTGGGCTTCAGCTCTGCGATGACATATGATGTAGAGGTCTGGATGCCTAGCTACGGCAGATATGTCGAGATCTCAAGCTGCTCTGATTTTGAAGATTTCCAGGCAAGGCGCGCCAATATCAGATTCAGAAGAAGCAAGGACAGCAAGCCTGAATTCGTACATACTCTCAACGGATCGGGCCTGGCAGTCGGAAGAACAGTTGCTGCAATACTTGAGAATTATCAGCAGGAAGACGGCAGTGTCGTGATACCTGAGGCGCTTAGACCGTACATGGGCGGCCGCGAGGTCATCAGGTAAAATCATCAGGCGAACAGATAACTCAGATTTCACGCGAGGAATCTTCGGTGAAGCATGGATAGTAACAAGAGTATTATAGATTTCCTTAATCAGCAGGCAAAGGAGGCGGCAGCCGGAAAGGCACACGTCTCTTTTCACATGCCGGGGCATAAGGGCAGGCGTGCAATGTTTGACAAGGCGGGTTTCGGAGCCTTCATCGATAACATAGCTGCCTGCGATATTACCGAGATACCGGGTGCCGACGCGCTGTTTGATCCGTCGACTACCATAAAAAATGTCATGGATAATTATGCTGATCTGTATGGCGTACAGCATACAGAGCTGCTTGTAAACGGGTCCAGCGCAGGTGTGATGGCAGCAGTCATGGGAAGCGTTCCGATAGGAGGAACGCTTATACTGGGCAAGAATTCCCATCACTCGGCATTCAGCGCTCTGAGGCTCGGAGGGATAAATCCTGCCTATGTCAGGCCTGAACTGAACAGGGAATACGGTCTGACAGCTGCTGTCAGACCTATGGATATCAGAAAAGCATGTGATGGTCATCCTGAGGCATCCGCAGTTCTTATAACAAGTCCTAACTACTACGGCATGCTTTCGGATATCAAAGCTATTGCGGATATTGTCCATCGCTGCGGCATGATACTGATAGTCGATCAGGCTCACGGAGCACATCTGAGGTTCTGTGATTATCTGTCTCAGCAGCAGAGAGACGGGGGAAAGTTTGTCAAAAATACACGGACATCTGCAGAGAGCCAGGGTGCAGACATCGTGATAAACAGCACTCATAAGACTCTGTTCAGCTTTACCGGAAGCGGTATACTCAATATCTGCTCAGACCGTGCAGATAAGGATGCTGTAATAAGGACGCTCAGGATGCTGCAGACTACAAGCCCTTCTTATATCGCAATGGGCAGCCTGGATATTAACGAGAGGATAATGAGAGTGTTCGGACGTTCGGTAATGGAACACTGGATGTCAGATATAGCATCATTCTACGACAGGGCGTCAAGGATACACGGTCTTACCGTTGTAGACTGCGCCGGAATGGATCTTACCAAGATCAATATAAGCATGGCATCTCTCGGGATATCAGGAACACAGCTTGACCGGGAGCTTCGTGCAAGGAACATAATACCGGAAATGGTACACGGACATTATGTGATGCTTATGACAGGAGCCGGCAGCAGAACCGGCGATTATGCTGCGCTGCTTGCTGCTCTTAAGGATATCTCGGACAGCTATGCTGCCGGCGCAGCCGGACGTGCTGCGGAGATAAGAGGAAAGGGCGGACCGGCTCTCAGATCTGAACCGAATTTCGATCTTGAATCCGCTGATGTACCTGCCGAATGCGATGCCGTGCCGCTCTATGCATCGGAAGGCCGCATACTCTATGATCCGATAATTATTTATCCGCCCGGATCTCCGGTAGTATGCCCGGGAGAGATAATGAGTATGGATGCCATATCATATATTTCCGAAGCGATAGCAAGAGGCGAAAAAGCCGGTGGGGTAGATGATGAAGGCATGATACTGGTCGGACGCAGATAAAAGATTCAGCTAAAAGATTAACTCCCGCTGTTGAAGCGGGATGTTTTTTTTATAACAATTGTGTTTTTTTGGTGAAAATAGTATATAATACTTCCGGTAAAGGGCTGCAGGCCTGTATTTTTCGTGTGCATAAGCATGAGTAAGGTGAGAAGATCCCGATTTGCGGGCATCAGCAGTTTTACGGCGGCTGTCGTTGTGGCCGCCTGCAGGATAAGATATTGTATTATGTGAAAGGAGTTTCTAAAGGGATGAGCCAAAGGAAACATTTGCCAAGCATCCACGTACCTCATCATAAGAATACGGCCGCAAGCGAGACCGTATCGATGCCGGTACCGGATGAAGTAAGCATCAGCATGTCCCAGAACATCGGCGCTCCTTGTAAGCCTCTTGTTGCTAAAGGGGATTACGTGAAGGTAGGTCAGAGAATAGGCGATGTAGAAGCCTTTATAAGTGCGCCTATCTTCTCAAGCGTCAGCGGGACAGTTAAAGCTATCGAACAGGTTCGCGGCTCGATGGGTGGATTCGAGACACACATCGTGATCGAAACGGACAAAAAACAGGAGATCAGCGAGGAAGTCAAAGTACCTGTGATCAACAGCTTTGAGGATTTTGTCAAAGCTGCAAGAGACAGCGGTATGGTCGGACTCGGCGGAGCATCGTTCCCGACTCATGTAAAGCTGAATCCTAAGAACCTGGATGAATGTAAGTATCTCGTAGTCAATGCCGCAGAGTGTGAACCGTTCATCACTACCGACAACCGTGAGATGGTAGAGAACGGGCAGGATGTAATAGACGGTATGACAATGATCATGAAATGGCTGAATCTTGAAAAAGGATTCATAGGTATTGAGAGCAACAAGCCTGATGCCATCGCCAACATGAACAGACTGATCGAACAGAACGAGATAAGCAACATGGAGGTCGTTTCTCTCCCATCCAGCTATCCGAAGGGAGCTGAGCGTGTTCTCGTTTATGAAGTAACAGGTCAGACAATGAATGCAGGCGTACTTCCTGCACAGCTCGGAGTCATACTCGACAACGTTTCTACAATAGGAGTCATGGCCGAGTACTTTAAGACCGGTATGCCTATCGTAAGAAGAAGAGTAACGGTAGACGGAGACGTGGTCGCAGAGCCAAAGAACGTCTATGTACCAATCGGAACAAGGATCGCAGATGTTGTGGCATTCTGCGGCGGCTACAAAAAAGAGCCTCGCAAGATAGTCATGGGCGGACCTATGATGGGAAGAGCTACCAATTCGGATGCTTCCCCGACAATGAAGAACACTTCATCGATCCTTTGTTTCAGCCAGGAGATGGCAGAAGTAAAAGAAGAGACAGCCTGCCTTAACTGCCAGCGCTGTCATACAGCATGTCCGTTCGGCCTGATGCCTAGCATTTTCGCTGATGCGTTCGAGGCGAAGGATGTGGACAAACTCAACAGATTTAACGTAATGCAGTGCATGGAATGCGGCAGCTGCTCGTACACATGCCCGGCAAGACGTCCGCTGAGCCTTACAAACAAGCTCGCTAAGATGATGGTAAAGGAGGCATCGAAGTAATATGGAAAAGAAATTTCATGACAACTTGATCGTATCCTCCGCACCTCATATCGTAACGGAATCGGATACTACAAGACTGATGGGAACCGTCATTCTGGCGCTCGTACCATCATGGATCGCAAGTATATACGTATTCGGATTCAGAGCACTGATTCTTTCCGTAGTATGTATAGCTGCAAGCGTGCTCTTCGAATACTGCTACAACGCGCTTACACATAAAAAACAGACGGTCGGAGATCTTTCCGCGGCACTTACAGGACTGCTGATAGCATTCAACGTACCGTCAAGCTTCCCGCTCTGGCAGGCAATACTGGGATGCGCTTTCGCAATCATAGTTGTAAAACAGCTCTTCGGCGGAATCGGACGCAACTTCAGTAACCCTGCGATCACAGCAAGAATCTTCCTGTTCATCTCGTTCGCAGGAAACATGTCCACATGGCCTGTGACAAGACTGAACGCTGCAGCTGACGCTGTAACCGGCCCTACACCTCTTGCTCTCTATGCAGAGGGAAGCAGGGAGCAGATCCCGGGACTGCTTCAGATGTTCCTCGGATTCCACGGCGGATCAACAGGTGAGGTATGCGCACTGGCACTGCTGATAGGCGGAATTTATCTGATCATCCGCAAGGTCATCAGCCCGATCATTCCATGTGCGTTCATCGGTACAGTATTTGTATTTGCACTTGTTGCTACCCAGAGCGTCTACTGGGCATGCTTCCATGTGCTGGCAGGCGGCGTGATGCTCGGAGCTTTCTTTATGGCTACCGACTATGTCACATCACCTAAGCTGCCTCTCGGACAGCTTATATTCGGTATCGGATGCGGACTCATCACAATGAGCATCAGACTCTTCGGATCATATCCGGAAGGCGTATCCTTTTCTACCTGAAGGAGGGAGGTGCTAAGAATGGAAAATAAAAACAGCGCATTCAAGGAGTACTTCTCACCTATACTGGTACTCGTAATCATATGCTTCGTAGTTACGTTCCTGCTCGCATTCGTGTACGGCATCACCAAGCCGATCATCGATGAAAATACTGCCAAGGCAGCAAGCGAGGCCAGAATGGAGCTTCTGAAGGATGCAGATAATTTCTCAGACAGCGGTGCTGATCTCTTCGTACTCGAAGACGGCAAAGTATATGCAGTCGACTGCTACACAGCAGATAACGGCGCAGGCATGGTAGTCACGGTCAAGTCCAATTCTTACGGCGGACTGCTGACAGCTATGGTCGGTATCGATAAGGACGGAGCCGTCACAGGCGTCAAGATCACTGAGCATGCGGACACACCGGGTGTCGGAACAAAGGCACAGGCTGAGGGACATCTCGGTCAGTATGCCGGTCACACAGAGCTCGGCAGTGATACCATCAAGGACCACGCGGACGATATCGTAGAGGTAACCGGCGCATCCGTATCCTCCGGAGCTATCCACAAAGCTGTATACTGCGCACTTGAACAGTACAAGGCGATGGGAGGTGTAAAATAATGGAAAAGAAAAGTAAACTGGCGATACTGACCAACGGTATCATCAAGGAGAACCCTACACTGGTGCTTCTCCTCGGAACATGCCCGTTCCTCGCTACATCTTCATCACTGATCAATGCGCTTGGTATGGGACTCTCGGCAACAGCCGTACTCATCTGTTCCAACGTTGTAATCTCGCTTCTGCGTAAGGTCATACCTGACAAGGTCAGGATCCCTTGCTACATCGTAGTTATCGCGGGCTTCGTAACACTGGTACAGTTCGTACTTCAGGCTTATGCGCCTGAGATCAACAAGGCGCTGGGTGTATTCATCCCTCTGATCGTAGTTAACTGCATCATCCTCGGAAGAGCTGAAGCATTTGCTAATAAGAACACTGTGATCGATTCTCTCTTCGACGGAATCGGCATGGGACTCGGATTCACACTTGCTCTCGCAGCTATGGGAGCTATCAGAGAGTTCTTCGGGACAGGCTGCCTCCTCGGCTTCACCATCATCCCGAATTTCTCGATCGGATTCTTCAACCTGCCTCCTGGCGGATTCTTCGTATTCGGAGTGCTGATCGCCATCATGCAGGCTGCCACAAAGGGCAAGGCCCTCAAGGCAAAGGGATTCAGCTGCGGACTCTGCCCGATGTACAATTCGTGCAACACAGCTGAGGCTAATGAAGAGATCGCTGCAGAGAAGACAGCAAAGGCTGCAACAGTATAGGAAAGGAGGACAGGCTTAAATGGTAAATCTTATAGTAATCTTTATGGCGATAGTCCTCGTTAACAACTTCGTACTGTCGCAGTTCCTGGGAATCTGTTCTTTCCTGGGCGTATCAAATAAAATGAGTTCATCTGTAGGCATGGGCGGCGCGGTAGTCTTCGTTATGGTTATCGCAGAACTCGTTACATGGCCTGTAATGCAGATCCTCAACAAATTCGAGATAGGATATCTGCAGACTGTAGTATTCATTCTCGTAATCGCAGCACTTGTACAGTTCGTAGAAATGTTCATGAAGAAATACCTTCCGGCTCTTCAGAAGGCTCTCGGTATCTTCCTCCCTCTGATCACTACAAACTGCGCTATTCTCGGTGCTACGATCAACGCAATAAGTTATGGCTATTCATACATTGAGTCCATCGTATACGCATTCGGAGCAGGAGTAGGCTACATGATAGCTATGGTCCTCTTCGCAGGCATCCGTGAGGAAAAGCTCAACACAACAGAAGGAATTCCTGTTCCTTTCCAGGGAGTAGGCATTATCCTCGTTGCAGCATCTATCATGGCGCTTTCGTTTATGGGATTCACCGGTATGTTCCAGTAAGGAGGTGTAGTAATGAGTGGAGTTATGACACCTGTAATCTTAGTAGCATTTATAGGCTTCATCTGCTCGGGACTTCTGGTCTTCGCATCCAAGGTATTCCATGTAGCAGTAGATGAGAGAGTCACACAGGTAAGAGAAGTGCTGCCGGGAGCTAACTGCGGCGGCTGCGGATTTGCCGGCTGCGACGACTACGCTTCCAATCTTGTAGCAGACGAAAGCATTCCTTGTACAAAGTGCTCACCGGGCGGTGCAGCTACAGCAGCGAAGATCGCTGAGATCCTCGGCAGAGCTGCCGGTTCTACAGAGCCTCAGGTAGCACAGGTAATGTGCAACGGCGTATGCGAAGCATCAAAGAAGGATCACGAGTGGCAGGGAATGGATTCCTGCAAGGGTGCAAAGGGCTGGTTCACATCACCTAATGCATGTATGTACGGATGTATCGGTCTCGGAGACTGTGTCAAAGAGTGCCAGTTCGACGCTATCGGCATTGTTGACGGCGTTGCAAGAGTCAACAGAGAAAACTGTGTGGCATGCGGAGCGTGTGCTAATGCCTGCCCTCAGAAGATCATCAAGCTCGTGCCTAAGAAAAATATGGTACACGTTCTGTGCTCATCCACAGACAAGGGCGCTGTTGCCCGCAAGAACTGCAGCAATGCATGCATCGGCTGCATGAAGTGCACCAAAGTCTGCAAGTTCGAGGCTATTACAGTCGAGGACAATCTTGCAAGGATCGATCCTGTAAAGTGCAAGTCCTGCGGTCTCTGTGCTATCGAGTGTCCGACAGGAGCTATCAACAGCTTCCGCAAGCTGCCTAAGAAAAAGGCGGCTCCGGCAGCACCAAAGCTGACACCGGAACAGATCGAAGCTCTCAAGGCTAAGAAGGCTGCAGAAAAAGCAGCAGCTGCAAAGGCACAGGCATAGCCGCAAGAACCAAAGAATCGGACGGCGCATAGATAAAAGACGCCGAAAGGAATTGCCTGTAAAAGAATAACAGCAATTAAAACCGGCCGTAAGCATAACTCAGGCTATGCAGCGGCCGGTTTTATATGCGGTTCTGAATCATTCATTAAAATTCCCGGTCAATTAAGTCATTTTTCTGTCAATGGCTGTATCACTCTTTACTCATCAAAGTCGTAGCTGTCGAAGCGGGGATCCTCCGGATCCTGTTCCGGCCCCTTTTTCTGACTCCGGGCATTATCCCTGATCTTTCTCGAGACCCTTTTAAGCACATGCTCCGTAAAATATACGCCGGCTGTTCCGACAATGGCGGCTTCATAGAAACCTATACCGATCGCAAGGCCGATGCATGCCGATGCCCACAGACCGGCGGCCGTCGTGAGACCGGAAATATGATTCGGGCGTGTAACGATTATCGAGCCGGCACCGAGGAAGCCTATTCCCGATACGACCTGAGCCCCGATACGTGTAACATCGATCGAATAAAACTCGGCTGCAAACTGTCCGGTAGCCATGGCAAGAGTGGCGCCCAGACATACCAGTATATGTGTGCGGAATCCTGCTATGGAACCGTGAGATCCGCGTTCAAACCCGATTATTCCCGCGCAGACGATGGCGAGAAGAGTTCTTACCGTAATTGTTAAAAGCGATGGCTCAAAAAGCCATGGAAAACGTTCAACCAGCATAGTACATCTCTCCATTTATTTGACCGGATACAATATGATATTATTTTAGTGTTGAAGGAGATAAATATCAAGGAATTCAATCCTGCAATTCACAGACTGTATAGCAGCGCTTTACAGCCTATGACTGATAATAAGCAGAGTATTTCGCGTCTAATAATTCTGGATGTTAACTGAACTGTACCGAATTATACATTAGGAGGTAAAAATGCACGAACTGACCCAGCTGATAAAAAATGATATGAAACCGGCACTCGGCGTAACAGAACCCGGAGCGATAGCATTCTCTGTAGCAAAGGCAAAGACGTATGTATCGGGAGAACTGAAGCAGATAAAAGTTGTTCTGAACAGCGGTATGTATAAGAATGCCTTTTCCTGCGGTATACCCGGCAGTCCGAGAGTGGGAAGCGCATATGCGGCAGCGCTCGGATATATAGCAGGAGATGCGGAGAAAGGACTGGAATCTCTGGCGGGAGTTACGGCGGAAGATAATACTGAGGCCGAAAAACTGATTTCATCAGGACGTGTGAAGATAGAACTGGGCGAGATCACAAGCCGCATATTCATACAGACAAGTGTCGAAACAGTAAATGACACAGCAGTTGTGACGATCAATGATTCTCACACAAATATCACCTATGTTGCAGTAAACGGCAGTTTGGTATACGGCAGCGCAGATAATGAAGGAGCAGGCGGCGGGGAAGGTTCATCAGCAGATCCGGTGTCAGAAGAGCCTCTTAAACTCATCCATAGCTATAGTCTTGCAGGCCTGGTCGAATATGCAGATACAGTGGACCTTGCGGAAATAGAGTTTATCAGGGCAGCTTATAATACGAATCTGGAGCTTTTCAATGCAGGAATGGAAAGTGACAGGACCACATTCGCAAAATACCTCCTTGCAAAAAATAATGGAGAAGTGATTTCAGGCGATGAGCAGAAGACGGCATCCCTCATTTGCAACGCAGCTATAGAAGCCCGTGTCATCGGTCTCGATAAGCCTGCAATGAGCATCACGGGATCGGGAGCTCACGGTATAATCGCTACGATGCCGCTCTATGCTGCATACAAAGTAAACGGATATTCAGAGGAACAGCTGCTTCGCGCTACGGCGCTTAGCTATCTGATCTGCACATACATAAAGGAATACTCAGGCAAGCTTTCAGCTTTCTGCGGATGCGCGATCGCTGCCGGTACCGGAATGGCGTGTGCTCTTGTATACTTGCGCGGCGGCACTTTGGAGATGATGGAGCATACTATAAACAATATGGCCGGAAGTATAACGGGAATGATATGCGACGGAGGCAACCAGGGCTGTACGATGAAGGGTATTGCTGCAGTCGATGCGGCATATCAGTCGGTAAACCTTGCTATGGAAGGGGTATATATCTTTAACGAACACGGGATAATAGGCCTTACGCCCGAGGATACTATGCGCAATATGGGGTTGATCGCATCCCCGGGAATGACAGGCACGGAAAAAACCATTGTAGAGATTTTTGACAGAAAAAATCAGTAAAAAAAGCGGGAATAACTCTGAATACTAAAATCAGAATTATTCCCGTATTTTTTTGAAATCTATGCGCGCTTGTTGTCTTCAACGAATCTGCGTATCTTCATCGAAGTTGTTGTATCAAACGGACGCTTGCGGATGATGATATGTGCAATGTTCTTGAATCTCGGCTGTTTGGCATTGATCTTATCAACTTCCTTTTCGATCAGTTCAAATACCTGATCATCTGTGTAGCCCTCGCCGAGTGCTTTGGCTACATCCTCCTCGCTTACTCTGAGAGTTGCGCATATTCCGTTCCAGGAAGTGTTCGGATCGGTATCTGCGCCCCAAACCATGCACTCATCGATATATTTGCTTGCAAGCAGGTAGCTTTCGAGTTCTTCAGGAAAGACATTCTTGCCGTTGCCGGTGATGATTATATTCTTGCGGCGGCCTGTGATAAAGACGTAATTGTCTCTGTCCAGATAGCCGAGGTCGCCTGTGTGGAACCAGCCCTCGTCATCAAGGACTTCTCTTGTCCTCTCTTCATCCTTGTAATATCCGAGCATGATAGTCGGACCTCTGAAGCATATCTCTCCGATGCCGTTATCATCCTTGTCGATTATCTTGCATTCAGTGAAAGGCAGCAAATGTCCTGCAGAAGCATTTTTCATGAATTTGCGCTTGTCCGGATTGAGAGCTACGATAGGAGAACACTCTGTAAGACCGTAGCCCTGTACAGCGCGGAATCCGAGTCCGCAGAAGAAATCCAGAATGTCTCCGTCGATGGCTGCACCGCCGCAGATGATGGAACGAAGTCTGCCACCGAAGATCTGTTTGATCTGTTCGCGCGCAGGTCTCGGCAGGCGGAGCTTGATGCGCTTGCTCTCGCTCTGCTTGAGCAGGAATTTGAGCAGTATCTTGTCTTCGCCCTGTTCGCGCAGTCCGCGTATGATCTTGTTATAGAAATTCTCTATGATAACAGGTACTGACAGCATTACAGTCGGTTTGACCTCGAGTATATCCTTGCGAATATATTTAAGACCCCGGCAGAATGCGATGGCAGCACCGTCATATACGGCATCAAGGAATGTAGCCGTACATTCATAAGCGTGATGTATAGGCAGTACTGAGAAAAGCACATCTCCCGGACCTGCATAGAACATTGTCTGGCAGAGTATGACATCCAGGACCAGATTGCGGTTGCTCAGCATAACGCCCTTGGATACTCCCGATGTTCCGGATGTGAACAGTATCGCTGCAAGATCCGTGTTGATTATCTGTGCATCGAGATAACATCTTTCGCCCATCGATAGAAGTCTGCGTCCGTATCTGCGAAGCTGTACCCATGAAATGAGGGAAGGGTCTTCCAGATCGTTTTCCTCCATATCAGCATTGATGATATATTCCAGCTGTGTATCGCCTGCCTCTTTGATCTTTACAAATTTTTCGTAATACTTTTTGTTGACAGTAACGACAGCCGACAGCTCGCCCTTTATGGTGAGCTGATGCAGCTCGTCCTCGTTCAGTTCTCTGTCGAGCGGTACGACAACGCCGACACCGCCGGTAATGGCAAGATACGATTCAGCCCATTCGACCGAATTTCTGCCGATAACGCCAATGTGCTTATTTTTGAGATTAAGCTGCTTGATCATTGCTGTACCGATGGCGTTGACATCAGCAAGGGTCTGTTTGAACGAAACCTCTCTGAACGGTTCATTGCTCTTGTATTTCTGCATGAAGAGCGGCGCATCGCCGTATAACTGAGCGCTCTGATTAAGCATGTCCTTAAGGTCTGTAACCGCGTGTTTATCGCGGTACATATAGCGCTTGTCTTTGGAGTTTTTGACCTCATCGATCATGTGCTGTATGACTTCGCGTTCGCGCCTTTTGAGATTTCTGTATTCAGCTTCTGTATATGATCTGCTCATAATTCCGCAGCCTCCTGTCCGTTCGATACCCGGTATAGGTGAACTTATCAATTACAACATTGAAACGGCTGTGCCGTAAAAAAACTGAACACATTATAGCATACAGATGGTAATTATTGAACAATTTGATTTTTATTGACCAAAATGCCTCCCGATAATACAATGTACGATAGTAAAATAATGTATTCAGATGAAAAATGATCAGGGAAAAGGAGATGACAGAGATGTATGATGTAGCAATAATCGGGACAGGGCCTGCCGGATTGTCGGCAGCTCTTACACTTAAGCTGCACAATAAGGAAATAGTATGGTTCGGATCAAAGCTGCTGAGCGATAAGGTCGGCAAGTCAGAAAAGATCGCAAATTATCCGGGCGTGCCGATGACAGGGGGTGAAGATCTCAACAGGATCTTTGCAGCGCAGGCAGAAGAGATGGAGATAGAGATCACTGACAAGAGGGTCACAAATATAGCCGATCTCGGAACTCATTACATGATACTTGCAGAGAACGATATGTATGAGGCTAAGACAGTTCTGTTTGCTTCGGGGATAGCTGCCGCAAAGGGCATGCCGGGTGAGGCGGAATTGCTCGGCCGCGGAGTCAGCTACTGCGCTACATGCGACGGATTCCTCCACAAAGGCAAGGATATTGCCGTATACTGCACGGATCAGCGCATGGAGCACGATATCAAATATCTCGAAGAGATAGCGAACAAATTATACATATACACAAGCTTCGGATATACTACCGATGCGGAGAACGCGGAAGTCCTGAACAAACCGATCAAAAAGATCAACGGTGAGAATAAGGTCTCGGGCATCGAGGTCGGAGACGGCAGAGAACTTGAGGTATCGGGCGTATTTGTGCTGAGAAGCGCTATCGCGCCTACGACTGTGCTTTCCGGACTCGAAACAGACGGACCTCATATAGTCGTAAACCACAATCAGGAGACTAATTACAAAGGCTGCTACGCGGCAGGAGACTGCACAGGCAGACCGTATCAGATAGCAAAAGCTGTCGGTGAGGGAAATGTAGCAGCGCACAGTATACTCGAGTATCTCAGCAAAGCAGAGTAAAAGACGCCGGATGGCCCGCCTCTGAGGCGGCTGCACAGGCGAAAAATATCATAAACATATGCGAAAGGTGAAAGGCATGAAAATCGAAAATCAGGCTATGATGTTTGCTTTTCTCAGCCGTGCTGCAATCGTGGCAAAGGCTGAGGAAGGCCGTGCTGCCATACAGGCAGGTATGAAAAGATACGGCAGAGAGCGCGGAGCCAGGATGGCAGCGCGGGCCCGTGCGAACGGTGACCCTGTCGAATTATGGACAAATCAGGCGTATGGCGAGTGGAAGACGGATTATCCCGGTCAGATGGATTTCGGTACTCTCAGGCTCGAACCTACATACAGGACATACATAGCCAGCTGCGCGTGGTGCGACAGCTGGAAGAAGTACGATATACTCGAATACGGCCGTGAATACTGCGTAAACGTAGATGCTGCCGTATTTGAGGGCTTTAACTGCGGATCTGAATGCACTGCCGTTTCTAAAGCGATGAGCTGGGGCGGCAAACGCTGCGATTTCGACTGGGGCGTGGCGATGAGCGAAGAGGATTACGCAAAAATCAGTGCAAAGAAAGAAGAACTTGCAGGCAGCGCATTGCGCGATTTCGACTACCATACGGCGCATATCTATTACACGATATGTGACGAACTTCGCAAAGCTTTTCCGGAAGATGCAGAGGAGATAATCGAAAAAGCCGTCGAAGATTATGCTGAACTGTACGGACGTGAGGACCTTGCAAGGATAGCAGAATTTAAAAATGAGAAATTCTGATCCGGGGATGAGAAGCCTTGATTTAGGGATAGAAAGCTTTGATTTACGGATAAGAAATATTGAACGGTCCGGTGCTGTGGACAGCGTCTGATCAGTCACATATTGAGGAGGAGATCAGGAAAAATGAAATTCGGAGTAATTGGATTCGGAAATATGGGAGGCGCTATAGTCAGAGGCGCTCTTGCCAAAGGTACACTCAAAAAAGAGGATGTTAATGTTTTTGATATTCTTGATATCAGAAATGATGAAGCAAAAGAGCTCGGACTGCACATATCGGCAAATGATGAACAGCTGTGTGCAGAATCCGATATAGTACTGCTTGCCGTAAAGCCGCAGCAGATGGAGGAAGCCCTCGGAATGTGCGGCAAAGCACTCGCCGGCAAAGCAATGCTGTCGATAGTTGCCGGCGTCTCGACAGAAAGGCTTCAGAATGCGATAAGCGGCGATAAGCCGAGGATACTCAGGCTGCTTCCGAACACACCTGCTCTCGTATTCGAAGGCGCTTTCGGACTCTGCAAAGAGACCGATTTCACAGAGGATGAAAAGGCATTTTCAGTCCGTCTCTTTGAATCCATCGGAGTTGTCGAATGGGTCAAGGAATACGATATAGATGCAATATGCGGATTATCAGGCGGCGGTCCGGCCTATGCAGCCATGTTCATCGAAGCGCTCGCAGACGGAGGCGTCAAGCAGGGACTGACACGTCCTGTCGCCATGAAAATGGCAGCCCAGACAGTTCTCGGAACCGCAAAACTCATACTCGAGACCGGCATGCATCCCGGACAGGTAAAGGATATGGTATCCTCACCAGCCGGAACCACCATCGAAGGCGTCGAAGCCCTTGAGGAAGGCGGTATGAGACATGCAGTAATGAGGGCTGTGGTAGTGGCGACGGATCGCTCCCGCTCGCTCTGACTTGTCTTTTTTGCCCACAGCTTTGTCAGCTGCGCGGTTCTGCGCTGCTCACTTACTAAAAGGTAAGCTCCGCTGCTCGACCGCTTGCTTTCGCGCTGTGAACAAAAAATACTGCGTCAGAGCCTGCCGATAAGTACTTGTCTATTTTTTGCCCACAGCTTTGTCAGCTGCGCGGCCCCGGAAGGGGCCGATTTTTGTGCGCCTTTTTTGAAATGATATACGGCATTTTTTGAATGAATTTCTGCAACAGATCAACGCGTATTTTGATCCGAATCGCTGTAAGCCTTGCAAACAGCGGGATAGAGTTGCGTTCGCATGCTGTTTGACTGAAAAGCGGTAAAGGCTTAATCTGCGGACAAGAGCAGCTCTTAAATATTAAACAAACAGCAAAAGCATAAAGACTTTATCAGCCGGTAATGCCGGTATGAGTGAGAATGACATTGCGAGAAAGGAAACACACTATGAACAGGAAAAGAATATGCGCGATACTGACGGCGGTGCTTATGACGGTAATGATGATGCCGCTTCTTACATTTGCAGAGGGTGAAACAGTACAGGATCCTATACAGGATAAATCGACGGATACGGCTACGATATATGTTGGCAAGGAAATGAAAATCAATCAGCCCGGTAAATTTCCTCCCGTAAATGATTTTACGTTCGAGCTGACAGCTGAGAGAGCCTGGAGCAGTTCAAATGTGTCTGCCGGAGAGAACGGGACCATAATATCGGCTGCGGAAATGCCTAAACCGTCAGCGAACGGTAAAGAGCATGAACGGGTCAGCACAAATGGCTCGGTAACAACGATAGATGTCGGAGACTTCCGGGGAACGGCGGATACGAATGATAAGGATTCATCTACGAGAAAATTCAGATATACGCCTGTATCAATCTCTTTCCAGAAGCCGGGATATTATGTTTACAGGCTGACAGAGACTGCACCTGATAATCCCGTCGCGGGAATGACATATGATGATCACAGCTACTTTGTCGTCGTATATGTATGCAGTAATACAGATGTAAACGGTAATACCGAGGGCGGTGTATATGTCCATGACATAACAGCCTACAGGAATGAAAGCGGCAGCAATGAGTATTCGCCGAATCTTGATGACATATCGGCCGCCGCTGATAACGGCACAAATGAAACCGGTCAGAATAATGCATCGAATCTTGGCAAAGTTGGGCATTCTGCCAGAACGGAAGGTTCTGATCCCGGAACAGGACTGAACATCGGGCCGAATAAGCTGGAAACATTCAGATTCTTCAATGAACTGACTACACACGATCTGATGATAACAAACACAGTAAAGGGTAATCTCGGAGATGTTTACAAACAATTCGAATATACAGTTACTATGACCGGTCTGGAAGAAAACAGGAAATATACGACGAATCAGCAGGCAGAGGGCAAGACCGATACGGATATTACGACGGCCGGTTCGGAAATATACGAAATCACCGGCGGAAAGGGCACGGTCGATCCGGAACTGAAAACGATCACTGCGGACGAGTCCGGCTGTGCGACCTTCGGGATAAAGCTTAAAAGCGGCGACTCCGTGGTCCTGAATACATTGCCTGCAGGTGCGACCTACAAGATAGAGGAACACAGCTCTGATCATATCGCATCGTTTAAGGCAGAGTCTACCGCGAGCGGAACATGCCGGATCGAAACTCCGGAACAGAGCAATACGGTAAAGGATAAGGAATTATCCACCGCTCTTGAAACTGTCGACAGAGGTGCCAATGATGACGGAACTGTAACTGTCACCTTCACCAACCACAGAGATCTTGTGACTCCTACAGGAATCCCGTATCACGGAGACATTCAGTATGTAATGGCTGCATTACTCTTTATTGTCGGCATATTCTTCGCTGCAAGGCTGAGAAGGAAACATCGTGAAGAACAGTAAAAAAATGAGCATGGTCTGCCTTGACATAGCTTACGCATTGCTGAGGCGGGCACAGGCCCTGATGATGATAATTCTGCTGATGATCACAGCCTGTCTGATACTGGAAATGATCGATGCGCAGGCAGCCGGCCTCATACCCGGCGGATTCTGCGGCTTTGACGAACTGAAGGAACGCAATCCCGATGTCGTCGCCTGGATACGCATGGACGGCACCGGGATCGATCATCCGGTCGTACGGGGCAGAGATAATTTTGAATATCTCAGCAGGGATATCGACGGAAATTATTTTCAGGGCGGATGTATATTTCTCGACTGCAAAAACTCGGCGGATCTTTCGGACCGCTATCTCATAATACACGGGCATCATATGTCAGGCGGCGCGATGTTCAGCGATGTTGCGTCTTATACGGAAAAAGATTTCTTCGAAAATAACACAAACGGTGAACTCATCACTCCGGACGGAGTATATGATCTGACCGTCGCAGCCGCAGGCGTAGTCGATGCCTACGAAGGCAGTCTTTATTATACGGGACCTGATGCAGAGCCGCCATTCGACTCTATGGAGGAATGTATTCTGCGCAGAGAAACAGAATTTCTCAGCAGTGACAAACTGGTCCTGCTGTCTACCTGCGCGGGCGATATGACAAATAACAGAGCGGTGGTGTTCTGCCGGGCAAGATATATAGGTAGATGCTATGAGAACGAGAAGAAATAAAGGAAAAAGAGTATGCAGGAAAAGCAGATATGCAGGCGGCATTGATACAATAGATACAGAGGAAAGAAAAAGCCGGAGGCAATTTCTGTCGCGCCTCAGAGCTTTTCTGACCGAACTTGCCGTAACTGCAGCACTGGTCGCAGCACTGTTTACCCTGCTGCTGGGAGTTACCGTACAGCACGGGACAGATATGTATCCTGCGATCAGAGATGGGGATATCATACTGTATCTGCGGACCCGGGATATACTTAACACCGAAGCCGTGGTATATGAAGCAGAAGGAGAAATACACAGCGGAAGAACGGCCGCATGTGCGGGAACGAAGGTAGGCAGCACCGGAGACGGACAGCTTACCTTCGACGGGATATTTATGCCTGTTTCATTTGAACAGGGGGTATTTCAGAGGACATATGCGGCCCCGGGTGAGAAGCTGCCGCTGACAGTTGAGGAAGAGCATTATTTCATACTGGGAGACAACCGCAAAGAGGCAAAGGACAGCCGTGTATACGGACAGATAGACAGGAAAAGGATAAAGGGGCGTATCATCAGCGTACTGAGACGGAGACGTATCTGAATTGGAGGTACATGAAATGCGTAAGGCAGTAAAGATACTAAGTGTTACGGCGATAATTGCAGCAGCGGCTGCATACAGGACTGCAGCGAGCTATGCTGACGAACTGGAATTTCTGGGGATGTCGCAGAGAATACCTGTTAAACAGGTGATCAAAGGCGATAAATACAAAGACGATTACTGGGTAACATTTACTCTGGCGGCGGAGTCGTCAGATAACCCGATGCCGCCCGGATCCATCGGAACAACAAAGACGATGACTGTCCGTGGAAGCGGCGATGTGGATTTCGGGCCGATACTGTTCTGTGAACCCGGTGCTTACTATTACACGATAACGAGGAAAGGAGAACTCAGTAACGGGCCGGAGATCGATAAGAGTAAATACAGAGTCATGATCGCGATGCTCAGCGACGGGGAATCAGAGATGGTCATATGGGATGAAACAGGCGCAAAGGTGGAAAAAATCATTTATACGGATTATTACAGCGAGCCGTCAGTCCCGCAGACACGCATCGATGATCCGCCGGGAACCGGAGATGAGTATAGTGCGGAGATAATCGTTGATTTCGCTCTGGTCTGTCTCGCGGCTGCTGCAGCACTTATCCATGCACTGAGAGCCAGGAGGAGGATGTGAAATGCTCAGCGTTAAACGACTGATATTGCCATTGCTGCTCCTTATGATGATGCTCTCGGCACAGATGGTGTATGCCAAACCGCCGCCAACAGAGCCTGATGGAACGGACGGATCAGAGGCTGCAGACTGCAGCGAACAGGCGGATTATGAATCAGCGAAGTATGAAAAAGGTGGGCCTGTGCCATCGGAAGTACACGGGAACGAAGCGACAGATGTGCCGCCGGCAGTACCGGGGAACATAAAAGCGGACGTGTCGCCGGCAGTACCGGGGAACGAAGAGCCGGATGAAGGACATGCAGGATCGGATGATAAAGAGGGGATGCCGAACATATCTGATGATGCAAGTAAAGGGACGGCAGAAATACCGGATGCCGGTGCCGGGTCTGACTTTCGTCCCGGAACCAATGAAAAGGCGGGAAGTGAAGAGCGCTCCGCATCGAACGGAGACAATGGAACTGACGATCGCTCCGGCGTGAATACTGACAGTGGAATTGATGATGGCGATAAGAGAGACGGATCCGGAGAAACACTGCGCGGCAGTGAAAAAACGGGATCACTGATCATATACTGCAATGTAAAAGGCTCGCTTGGAGACCTAAGCAGGAGATTCAGTTATACACTGACCCTGGAGGGGCTTGATCCGGATACGGAATATGAGATCCTGAACGAAAATGCCGATACGGGCAGCGGATTCAGCGGAAATGGATTTGAATCAGACAGCGAAGGAAAAGCTTTGCTGCAGTTTTGTCTGGGTGATGAAAACTGTATCATAATCAGGAACCTGCCTTTTGGCACAGCGTTTGATGTATGCGAGAAGGCGAACGATCATACGCCGGAGTATCTCGTTCACGAAGTCAAGAGCGTAAAAAAATCGGGGAGTGGACCGTCCGGCGCGGATCTCAGCACCGGAGAGATCAGGATGACATATTCCGGAGGCAATTACACCGTTGACTTCAACAACAGCAGAGAAGCTGCGCCGGTCACAGGTCTGCCGAATCACGGGCCAAACGACTCGACAACACAGCTTATAACAGGCTTCGCGCTTATAAGCGTTCTGATTATTCTGTGCACGAGATCGCGCCACATGCACATCAATATTGATATGATAATAACTGATGTGTTAGAATCATCGGAGCAATTAAAAAGGAGTGATATCGATGGATACAAGAGTCGCTGTGATAAGTATCATTGTCACAAAAGACGGCCCGATAGATGTGCTTAACGACCTTCTACATGAGTACTCCGACTATATCCTCGGACGTATGGGAGTTCCTTATAGAAAGAAGAATCTGAACATTATTAGCATTGCTATCGATGCGCCTATGGACAGGATAAATTCGCTGTCCGGCGCACTGGGACGACTTGATGGCATCGCTGCCAAAGTGACATATGCCAAATCGTGATATCTCAAAACAGACAGCATCCCCTGAAGCCGAAAATCCGCATATTGCGGATCTGAAGCTGAAGTAAGATGTGCGAGGCCTTTTGTCCATACCTTTCCTCGCTCTCTGAACAGGGGAGCGGGGATTTTGTTTGAGTATCGATTGTTTTCAGGAGGTTTATTTAAATGATCAAACTTGCAGTATATGGTAAGGGCGGGATCGGCAAATCGACAACTGTATCCAATGTCGCGGCTGCGCTTGCGGATACGGGGTATAAGGTCATGCAGATCGGCTGCGATCCTAAGGCTGATTCCACGTCAAGCCTGCATGGCGGCGGAGAAATGCAGACTGTGCTCGACCTGGTACGCGAACACAAAAATGATTTTACGCTCGATGAGATGGTGCGCATAGGATACGGCGGTGTTGTATGCGTTGAGGCTGGTGGACCTGCACCGGGACTCGGATGTGCCGGAAGAGGCATCATAGCGGCGCTTGAAAAGCTTAAGGAAAAAGGCGCTTATAAAAGATTCAGTCCTGATGTGGTCATATATGATGTCCTGGGTGATGTTGTCTGCGGCGGATTTTCCATGCCGATGCGCGGCGGCTATGCAGATAAGGTATTTATAATCACTTCGGGCGAAAACATGGCTATTCATGCTGCCGCGAATATCGCTGTTGCGATCGACAGATTCAAGGAGAGAGGATATGCGCAGCTTGGCGGCATAATTCTGAATCACAGAAATGTAAGGGATGAGGATGCCAAAGTAGCGGAACTGGCATCGGATATAGGTTCAGAGATCATAGGAGAGCTGAGCCGCAGCGATACGGTCACAGATGCGGAAGATCTCGGTAAAACCGTAGTTGAGGCATTCCCGGACAGCGAAATGGCAGCTGAATACAGACTGCTGGCAAAGAAGCTTCTTGAGAACTGCGGTCTGGAATAGCAGCAAGCCGGATGATCAGTAGCAGTATTGATATATATTGGAAAAGAAGGATTGATCTGTAAATGTTAAAAAAAATAGATTTCGGGAAAAACAACAGGGAAATAGTGATTCCGGGAGTAAGGATTGCAGAAGCGGATTTTCCTGCTCCGTTCAGATCGGGACTTGAGTATTCTTCTCCTGCAAGGGGGACATGGAATATAGTTCATACCGGGATGCTTATCCCGGAGGCGCATGAGATATATGTGTGTGCTGCCGGCTGCATCAGAGGCGTAGTTCTCACGGCAGCCGAAATGGGTGCTTCGGACAGATTTTCGACCGTGGCTGTCAGAGAAAACAATCTTCTTGACGGCGATATGGAGGATCTGGTCGTTGACGGCGTAACGGATATAATCAATAAACTGCCTGCAAGACCGCCGGCTGTACTGGTGCATACAAGCTGTGTGCATCATTTTACCGGAGTTGATCTCGACATGATATATTCGAAACTTAGGGAAAGATTTCCTGATATAGATTTTGCAGACTGCTATATGAATCCGATCATGAGAAAGAGCGGGCTTACACCGGATCAGCTTATGAGATCAAGGCTGTACATGCTGTTAAAGCGGCGCCCGGCCGACCGCTCCGCGGTCGCCATCGTCGGCAGCGACCTGCCGACGCGCGAGGACAGCGACCTCAAAAAGCTCCTCGCGGGCGCCGCCCTCAAAACCCGTGAGATAACATCCTGCAAAACATACGAAGAATACCAGCAGATGGCCGAAAGTACAGTATTCATATCCAATTATCCCGATGCCGTACCCGGCGCCGATATGCTTGCAGAAAGGCTGGAAGCCGTCCACTTCCACCTGCCTTTCAGCTTCGACCCGGATGAGATAGATGAGGGACTTAAACAACTCTCACAAATCCTGGCAGCAAACTGCGAGCCTGCCAAAGCCGCAGATTCTTATTACCTTGCCGAGCTTGAATCTGTCGTTGACAGCATAATAAGTGAGGGACGGTCAGCCTGCACTGAAGCGTTTGAAGAAACACTCAGCCTTATAGGCGATACGCCTATAGCAATTGATTATACATACTGTCCGAGACCGCTCAGCCTGGCGAGAATGCTGCTTGATAAAGGATTCAATGTCAGCAGAGTCTATCTTGACAGCATACCGGCAAGGGACAAGCCGGACTTTGATTATCTGCAGCAGAATTATCCGGATCTGATGCTGCGCCCTACTGTTCATGCAGCAATGCGCTTCGCGCATGCTGCCGCAGACTGCACACAGAATCACTGCAGACCGCAGATGCTTGCGATAGGTCAGAAAGCCGCCTATTTTGAAAACACCGAAAATTTCGTGAATATAGTAGAGGGCGGCGGCATGAACGGATATGAAGCTATCACAGGAACACTCGGACTGATGCGGGATGCATTTCTGCACAAAAAACCTGTGCGTGATCTGATACAGATCAAAGGCCTTGGATGCGAAGTCTGCATCCGTTAAACTCATTATCGGACAATCAGGTGATCAGATGAAACAGACAGCAAGAATTATTTCTACATATTCAGCCGATGTGATGGGAGTCTGCTCTGCGCTCTATGAACTCGGGGGCATGACAGTTATGCATGACGCATCCGGCTGTAATTCAACCTATACGACCCATGATGAACCGCGCTGGTACGATATGGACAGTATGATATATATTTCGGGACTCAGTGAAATGGAAGCTATCATGGGAGACGACGAGAAGCTGATAGCTGATATAGAAGAGGCGGCAAAGGAACTGCAGCCGCGCTTTATAGCAGTTGCAGGGACGCCGATACCGGCAATGACGGGCTTCGATTATGAGGCGGCGGCATCGCTTATCGAACAGAGAACGGGCATACCGGCATTCGGGTTTCCGACAACGGGTATGAATACATACATACACGGAGCTTCAATGGCGCTTGCCGGGATCGCAGAGCGTTTTGTGAGACCGCCGGAGGTACCGGTCGTTCAGGGGAGCCGTATCAGGGTAAATATCCTCGGCCTGACTCCTCTGGATTTTTCGATAAACGGAACTGACCGTTCACTCGTAAAATGGCTGAAAGAAAATGATTTTGAAGTCGTTTCAAAATGGTCAATGGGCTGCAGTCTCGATGAGCTGGCATGTGCCGGCATTGCCGATGTAAATCTCATTGTATCTGCGGCGGGACTCGGTGCAGGCAGAGTACTGTATAACAAATTCGGCATACCTGCAGTAATAGGGCTTCCGATCGGGCCAAAGCAGAGCGGGTATCTTTCGGATGCGATGGTAAGATCCGCCGAAGTATACAGATCGATGCGGGTCAGCGGCAGGGAGGACGATATGCAGGGACTCCGGAGCATCAGGATACATCCAAATGATCTGGATCCTGTTCACAAGGAGGAGATGGTTGTACTGATTGGCGAAGGTATCACGAATTTCTCGCTCGCTAACGCCATCAGATTCGAGACCGGCCACAAGACAAAGGTGCTCTGCGCCACGGAATGTCCCGAATTTATCCTGAGACCCTGGGATGTCATAGCGCCGGACGAGGATGATATCATTCCGGAGCTCGAAGAAGCATCATACATAATCGCAGATCCGATGTATCAGCCTGTATGTCCTGAAAAAGCCAGATTCATATCTCTTCCGAGCGAAGCTTTTTCCGGGCGCATCTACAGAAACGATATACATGACCTGATAGCACATCCGGAAATCATACTTGAGCAGATCGGATAAGAATAATTCACGAAAAATCATTCACGGAGGTACAGACAGCATGCAGTTATGTAAAAAATACCGCGATTTCACCCGAATGAACATATATCAGATATATCCCCGCAGCTTCATGGATTCCAACGGCGACGGTATCGGCGACCTGCAGGGTATCATCAGCAAACTTGATTATCTGCAGGAGCTCGGGATCAATGCCATATGGATGTGCCCGTGCTTCAAAAGTCCTAATGCTGATAACGGCTACGACGTAGCTGACTACTGCGACATCATGGACGAATTCGGGACTATGGCCGATATGGACGAACTCATCGCAGAAATGCACAGCCGCGGCATGAAGCTGATACTCGATCTTGTGCCGAACCACACGTCGAATGAGCATAAATGGTTCCGGGAATCCCGCAAGGGAAAAGACAATCCGTACAGTGATTTCTACTACTGGTATGATGAGAAGCCGAATGACTGGAAGGCTTCCTTCGGAGGCAGTGCCTGGGAGTATGATGAGCTGCGCGGCCAGTACTATCTGCACATGTTCGCTGTCGGACAGCCGGATCTGAACTGGGACAATCCGGAAGTCGTCAAAGCGATGCAGGGCGTTATAGATTTCTGGGTCGAAAAAGGGATCGACGGATTCCGCATAGATGTAATAGACCTTATTTCCAAGGATATCGCGAATGGCGTGAAAGGACTCGGACCGAGGCTTCATGAATATATTCATGACATGTTCGGAAGGGACAACACGGCGCACCTGTTTACTGTAGGTGAAAGTGTGGTAAAGGATATAGAAGAGATGAAGCGTCACTGCGGCGAGGACCGCGGAGAGGTCAGCACACTCTTCCAGTTCGATCACCTCGAATGCGGCCGTGCGGATAAGTTCACTCCGAAAAAGGACAGCCTCAGAACATTCAGAGATACACTTGTGTACTGGCAGCAGCAGACGGACGAAAACGGTCTGCTTTACAGCCTGTTTACCGACAACCACGATCAGCCTGCCTTCATTTCGCGCGCCGGCAATGACCGCGAGCTGAGGTATGAGACGGCGACGGACATAGCAGCGATGATATATCTGCTAAAGGGCGTACCGTTCATCTATCAGGGACAGGAGATAGGAATGCCTGCTGCGCACTATGATAATATAGACTGTTTCGATGATGTCGAATGCCTCGGTGCATACAGAGAGATGATCACGGAAAAAGGTCTCAGCGAAGCGGAGGCTCTCGAAAAAGTCAATTTCGGAAGTCGCGACAATGCCCGTCACCCGATGGCGTGGGACGGCAGCGCTAAATGCGGATTCACAACATCTGAGCCGTGGCTCATCGAACACTCCAGAGCTGCAGAAGTAAACGTCGCGTCAGATCTTGCTGCGGAGAGATCTGTATACAGGTTCTATCAGCAGCTGCTGAAACTGCGCGGTGAAAACGACGCATTCACAGACGGAAGGTTCGAGCTGATCTCAAAGCCGGAGGATGATCATTTCATATACACCAGAACTCAGGATGGAGAAAAATGGGCAGTTATATGCAATTTTGAAAAAGATCAGCAGATAAAGCTGCCGTTCGACTGCGAAGAACCTGCTCTTGCAAACCTCGGAAGGAAGACGGCAGACGGGGCATATGCAGCGTACGAATGTGCCGCAGCAAAAGTGCTGCAGTAAAAAAATAACAGACACCGGATGTCCCCCGCCTCTTAGGCGGCGGGTTCCACTTTTCGACCATCAGTGGTGGGTAACAATCCCCCACTCCACTGATGCTCTCAGGAGCTGAAGCTCCCGGTGTCTGTTGACGGCGTCGCTCGCTCCAATCAAGCGAGCTTGTTGGAGCTTTGCTCCTGGTTGAATCGAAAGAATCAATCAGTAAAATGAACGGAAAACACAAAAGGAGCGCGAAATGAAAGAATTCTACATCAGTGATGACGGAATAAGACTGCACTCAAAACTCGATATGCCGCAGGGCTGGAATGAAGGTGATAAATGCCCTCTTGCCATCATCATACACGGATTTACCGGGCACATGGAAGAGACGCATATAAAGGCAGTCGCAAAAACATTCAACGAGCTCGGTATCGCGAGCCTGCGCGTGGAAATGTACGGACATGGCGGAAGCGACGGAGCATTCCGTAATCATAATCTGTTCAAGTGGCTTAATGAGGCTATGACTGTGACCGACTATGCGAAGCAACTTGATTTCGTTACGGATCTGTACATCTGCGGACACTCGCAGGGCGGACTTACAACCGTCATGCTCGCGGGTATGAAGCCCGACGATTTCAGGGCTGCACTGCCTCTTTCTCCTGCGGTACACATCGAAAAAGGCGCGAAAGAAGGCAATATGCTGGGAAGCGTGTTCGATCCGCTCCATATTCCTGAAGAACTTGAAGTCTCGGGACGGAAACTCAGCGGAAATTATATAAGGGCAGCGCAGATGCTTGATATTGGCGGAGCAATAGACCGCTTTACAAAGCCAGTGCTTATAGTACACGGAGATGAGGATGAAGCCATACCTGTCAGCTCCTCAGCTGAAGCGGCTGAGAGATACAATGACTGCAGACTGGTCGTTATAAAAGGCGATGATCACTGCTACAACTATCACCTTGAAGAGGTACTCGAAGCAATCAGAGAATTCATCCGCAGCCTTACAATTCAGTAAGCAGCTGAAGGCGCAATTTTTGCAAATGCAGAAGCAAAGTAGTAGAATGAGACCGGTAAAGCATATGTAACTACAAGGAGAAGGAATATGTATTACGTTCCGGCAGACGAAAAAAAGCAATATGACTATATTACATACCCGCGGCAGTTTGTCACATACAGATGGTACAAGCCGCTCATAACGACCCTGCTTATGATGATTTTTACCCTGGCTCTGCTGATACTTATAGTTGTCGGCGGAAGTATGATGGGTAGGATTGAGCTTGGATTATCTACTGAGGAATTTATAAAACTGGCAAAGGGCGGTTACGATTCCATGGATCTGAGCTCGATCACGGGTATATTGATCAATCTCGTAGCTGTCTCAGTCATGATACCTGCCCTGATGCTTGCAAGAGCCATAGTCAGAGACCGTACCTGGGCGTCATATTCATCATCACGCGGCGGCTGGGATATGGGGCTGTACATAAAATGCCAGTTAATAGCAATAATCGTTATTTCATGCCCGATCGTAGGCAGACATATCTATATGCATGATTACAGTGCTCCTGATATGAATTTCTCGAGAGTCGCGCTTATACTCATACTCATATTCGGACCGCTTCAGTGCATTGCCGAAGAATATGTTTTCCGCGGGTTGTTTACACAGACTCTGGGCTCCTGGTTCAGGATACCGATCGTTGCGATAATTCTGGCCGCTCTGCCGTTTGTGGTACTGCATCCATATAATAATCTCGGCAAAATCTCGATATTGTTATCGGGAATTGGCTTTGGACTCGCAGCATGGATAGGAAGAGGAATTGAGGCATCATCCGCAATGCATATAGGTAATAACCTGATAATTTTCCTTACGGAGATGCTCGGGATGATATCGTCATCCGGTGAAGTTGAGAAACAGGATGTCATCTTCTCCTTTATCATTGAAGGTATATATATACTCATTATCTTCATTCTCAGCAAAAAAACACACTGGTTCGACAAGGTCAGGAAGAATGATGCTGAGATATTTAACAGCAAGATAAACGCAAAAAGATCGGCAAAGGCGCAGAAGAGGGCGCGCAAAGGAGGCAGGAGCTACAGCGGCGATGTTCAGAGCAAAGCTGCAGATTACAGTCAGACAGCTGATTCTGCAGAAACAGGTGCATACGGAGCAGAGAGTTCTTCGCCGTCATCGTCACAGACCGGCACATCCGGCGCCTCCTCTTCAGCAGGAAACCCGGCGTCATCTGCATCGCGCAGGAGCGGCGGACGCAGCGGATCCTATCAGGGTAAGCACTTTAAACACTGATTCTTAACGCGGTCAAAAGCAAAAAATTACGTATTATAAAACGCCTCGCATGAGGCGTTTTGTATTGCTCTTTGATACGGCATCATGCGGTATATGCCCGTATGGCATCGGAGATATTGGCTGCACCGATGAGGCGTATACCTTGTGCGCTATCCTTGCCGGGAGGCACGACTCTTACCATCCTGCCTCCGTCGGAGATGTTTACTCTGCCTGATTCGGCTGCCTGTCTGGCGTTTCTGTCGGGCAGTATCACTGCCTCGTAACCGAGTCTGACAGCTTCCTGTATTATCTTGTCTGCGTTGGAAATCGATCTGAGCTGTCCGGTAAGACCTATTTCACCAACGGCCACTATGCGTCTTGACGCTGTCTTATCCCTGAACGAGCTGTAGATTGCAAGTGCGACGGCAAGATCGGTGGCCGTACTGCCTGTATTCATGCCGCCTACGACATTTACGTATACATCATAGTTCAGCAGATTCAGACCTGCTTTCTTTTCGAGAACTGCGAGTATCATGCTGAGTCTGTTGTAATTGATGCCGACTGCCGTCCTTCTGGCAAAGCCGACATTCGCCTGTGTCACCAGCGCCTGAATTTCAAAGAATACCGGACGGCTGCCTTCATATACGGCGGAAATCACAGAGCCTTCTTCGCAGCTGTCTGTTTCTATGAGGCTCCCGCTGAGATCCGACACTTCGATCATGCCGTCAGCCGACATCCTGAATGCACCTATCTCATCGGTAGTGCCGAATCTGTTCTTGAAGGATCTGAGAATTCGAAGATCCCTGTCGCGTTCACCGCTGAAACTCAGTACACAGTCAACCATATGCTCTATGGTCTTAGGACCGGCAAGCTCGCCGGATTTTGTGACATGAGCTACTATGAAAACAGGGACATTGCTTGTCTTTGCAAATTTTATGAGCAGGTTTGAGCATGCCCTGATCTGGCTTATGCTGCCTGCGACCGAATCCGCCTCATCGGAATACATGGTCTGTATCGAATCGATTATGAGAAAGCAGGGTTTGATATCCTCGCATGTCGCCAGAATGCGTTCTATGTTGGTCTCGGGATATATATACAGATTCTCGCTTATGCCCGCAGCATCCGAACTGTCTGTGCCGTCCGTGCTGCCTTTTATGCTTGAGCTGCCCGCGCTGTCCATGCTGGTTGTACTGCCCGTGTCACCTGCAGAACGCATTCTGCCTGAACTGCCTGCGGTCTGACTGCCGCCGCATACTCTGTCTGCGCGCAGCTTTACCTGCTCTTCGGATTCTTCGCCGCTCACATACAGA
Source organism: uncultured Eubacteriales bacterium (assembly GCA_902774265.1). Taxonomy (GTDB): domain Bacteria; phylum Bacillota; class Clostridia; order Peptostreptococcales; family Anaerovoracaceae; genus Crickella. The sequence goes on along the minus strand of CACYHR010000032.1, from coordinate 25,570 downwards.
ACAGTACCGTAACGCCGGGCTATCCGGTTGGCAGACTGTGCGATGATAGTGGACTTTCCGATTCCCGGCTCTCCTGAGATAAGCACCAGAGAACCGGGTACGATCCCGCCTCCAAGAACTCTGTTCAGTTCGCCGATACCTGAATCCATACGTGTGTGCTCGACCGTTCCGACAGATCCGAGCCTGACAGGCCGGCCTTCTGTTCCGGTCCTCCGCCTGCTGTCGGTATCAGGCTCTTTCAGTGCGGAAATCTTATGTTCTGCTATGGTGTTCCAGGCGCCGCAGTAAGAGCACTGTCCCTGCCAGGACAAAAACTCATTTCCGCACTCGGAACACATATATACTGTCTGGGTTTTGTTTTTCTTTGCCATAACGATATTTTACGGAATTATTTCTCGTCCGGAATTGAATCGGTATTGCCGGACTTGCCCTGTGTTTCCTTCGGGCCTTTGCTCTTTGACGACGGTTTTTTGACTGTTTCCATCTCAAACCAGAAATCGGAACCCTTGCCTTCTTCGCTGTCTGCTCCATAGGCGGCGTTGTGAAGATTCAATATACCTTTCGCAATCGCAAGACCGAGTCCTGTTCCTTCGATGCCGCGTTCGTGGTTAGCCGAGGTCCTGTAATATTTATCCCATACATGACTTATCTCGTCGGACGGGATGCCGACGCCGTGGTCGATACAGTGGAAGGCGACTATCTTGCCGCGGCGGACCAGCTGAATATCTATATATTTATTTTCGCCTGAATATTTGACGGCGTTCGATACGAAATTACTCATGACCTGCATGATCCGGGATCTGTCTCCGATGACATAAGATGCTTTGCACGGATGGAAAAGCATCTCGAAGCCTTCCGAATCGCTCAGCACCATAAAGCTCTCATAGACTTCCTCAGCGGCCCTGACAAGATCAAAGGTTTCCTTGTGGAGTTCAACATTGTTGGACTGCAGATTGGAAACTGACATCATATCTGTTACAAGCCTGTTCAGTCTCTCGGTCTCCGAAATGATTATGTGAAGATCTGAGTTTCTTTTTTCCGGATTGTCACCGGAAATGTCGATGATCTTCTCCGCATAGGACCGGATCATTGTCAGCGGTGTTTTGAGGTCGTGTGATACGTTTGCGATGATCTCGCGCTGATAGAAATCCGTTTTTTCCATCTCGTATGATGCCTTGTTGAGAGCGCGGGCCAGTTCCTTTGTTTCGGTAAACTGTGCGCCGTCAAATTTGACATTGTAATTGCCTTTTGAGAGCTCTGTAGCAGATTTTGTGATGTTCTCGATAGGCGCTGCTATCCTGCGGGAAAGGGCGAATGCGAGTATGAATGCAATCGCCATCACTATTACAGAAATGTAAATGAGCATATTTCTCAGGATTTTTATCGTAGCCTGATCCGGATAAAGCGGAGCAATGATGTACATTACGCTCGACTCATTCGGAGTGTTAAGATGAGAACCGTAAAGAAGCCTGGAATCGTTTCCTTTGCCCGAGCCTATCTCGGTCTGCATCACACTGCCGAGAGGAGACCTGTCCAGCTTGCGCTTTATATTGTCGATGTCGTTGCTGAATTCGCTGCTGCTCTTGAGCGCGCTTGTACCGTCATACATAAGGGTCGATTCTCCGCTGTCGATCCTGATATATATTCCGTTTGCGTCCGCGGTCTGCAGCGCGTACTCGTCAAAAGACGACCGGTTCTCATTATACTGAGTTTCCAGCATGCTCGCTGTACGTATGACTTCCTGTGTTCGGAGCGTCTGATAGTACGATCCTATGAAATAATTAAAAAGACACCAGAACAGTGTAATGAGGACGATAGCGAATATCGCAAAGGATGCTATCGTCGTCATCTTGATACTGTTGGTGTCAACTTTGACGCTTTCGCTGCCAACTGAATGATGTTTGTCACCTGCCACAGCTTTACCTCTTCGAAATATCACTCATATTCAAATTTATATCCCACACCTCTAAGCGTCACGATAAACTTCCTATAAGGACCGAGGCTGTTTCTGAGGTTCTTGACGTGAGTATCTATAGTTCTGTCATCGCCGAAGAAATCATATCCCCATATGTCCGAAAGCAGTCTGTCTCTGGACAGTGCGATGTTCTTGTTCTGAATCATATAAAACAGCAGATCATACTCCTTTGGCGTAAGCTCAACACGCTTGCCGTCTACTGTAATCGTACGTGCCGCAAAATTTACCTCGAGTCCGTCAAATCTCTCGATGTTGTTAGTGACCTTGCCTGCTGAGTCAATACGGTTCAGTACTGCGTTGACTCTTGCCATCAGTTCTTTAGGACTGAACGGCTTTACCACATAGTCATCTATTCCGAGTTCAAAGCCGAAAAGCTTGTCGTACTCTTCTCCTCTTGCGGAAAGCATGATGACAGGAATATTCTTGATCTTCTGTATCTCTTTAACTGCACTGAAACCGTCAAGCTTAGGCATCATAATGTCCATGATAATGAGGTCGTAATCGTTGAGCTTGACCATGCCTATGGCGCTCATACCGTCAGCGGCCTCTTCCGCCTCATATCCGCTGAATTCCGCATATTCCTTTATGACCTCGCGGATCTTGTCTTCATCATCTACAATAAGGATCTTTTTCATTACATCACCCCTAAAAACGTATTTGTCATATAACAGACACCGGATGTCCCCCGCCTTCGTGTGATATTCTCGTGATACTCTTATGAAGGAGACCGGCTGACAGTAATTATAGCACAGTATGTGCCTCAACATGAAAACTTCCGTCCAAAACAGAAAAAATCACAAAAAAGACGGAAGTCCGTAAGCGCTTCAACATGAAAACTTCCGTCCGAAACGTCGAAAAGAAGTCTCGCGGCCGGAAGTCAGCATTCTTCAACCAGATTTACTTGCGACAATTCAGAAAAGCATTTATTGCAAAAAAATACAAATATTGATTATTTTTGCAGCCCTATTGACATTGTATACGACAGGTGTTATAATTTCACATTTTGTTCACTTGATTTTTCCGAAAGTTTTCTATATAATGCAAATTGTAGTTAATGTATTTGAATCAAAACAAGGAGTCCCCTAATGTTCGAGATCGGAGCGCACATAGTATATCCTATGTATGGGGCAGGGATCATCACAGATATCGTTGAGAAAGATTTTCTGGGTGAGACCCGTCTCTATTATAGTGTTTCGCTCCCGTATTGCCGTATGGAGGCTTCCGTCCCCGTTGACAACTGTGAAAAGCTCGGTGTGAGACCTATCATAGAAGAAGGCGTGATTCCTGACGTCATGACTATACTCAAAGGCGAAACGGAACCGATGAACCCCAACTGGAACAAGCGGTACCGCGAGAACACAGAGAGACTGCAGAGCGGAGACATTATGGAGGTTGCGGCAGTTGTCAGAAATCTGGTAAGGGCTGACAGAACCAAACCTCTGTCAACCGGGGAGAAAAAACTCCTCAGCACCGCCAAACAGATACTGGAGAGCGAACTGATTTACTCAGGCGGTTACACAATGGAAGAAGCTGATGAGATGGTCGAGGTCAATATATAGCACCGATGCAGTGCATATAAAGACCCCGGTCTTTTTTTATTCCGCAGAATTTTGCATTGAAACGAAGCGCGCAATGCAATATAATATCGAAGAATGACTCGTGAAAACATTCATTGTATAGAAAGGAACTATAAATGACTACACGAATGGGTACCGGATATGATGTCCACAGACTTGTCCCGGAAAGGGCTCTGATCCTATGCGGGACTCCAGTCCCCTATGAGCTCGGACTGGACGGACACTCTGATGCCGATGTCGCGACCCATGCGCTTATGGACGCTCTTCTCGGAGCGGCGGCGCTGGGAGATATAGGCAGACATTTTCCGGATAATGATGACAAATACAAAGGCGCGGATTCGATAGCGCTTCTCGGAAGAGTAAAGATTCTTCTTGATGAAGCTGCTTCGGACGGAAAAGCTGTTATAAACAATGTTGATATCACCATTATTGCGCAGGCACCCAAGCTTTCACCGTATATAGAAAAAATGAGAAACAGGATATCCGATGCACTCGGTATACCATTGACAGCGGTAAGCGTCAAAGCTACTACTGAAGAAGGGCTCGGATTCACAGGCAGGGGCGAAGGCATTGCTGCAATGGCCGCCTGCTGCATAGAGATATAGCTATTAGACTGAAGGGAGAATATATAATGAGATTATCCAAGAATCACCTTAAAACTCTGAGAGAAGCACCATCAGATGCAGTACTCGAAAGCCATAAGCTGCTCGTAAGAGCAAACATGATCAAGCAGGAAGCTGCCGGCATCTACATGTATCCGAAGCTGGGATGGAGAACCATCAGAAAGATCGAGCAGATCGTAAGAGAAGAAATGGATTATGTCGACTGCCAGGAGATCTACATGCCTCATGTCAACCCGGCTGAGCTGTGGCAGGAGACAGGCAGATGGTATGCATACGGACCTGAACTGTGGAGAATCAAGGACAGAAACGGCAACGATTTCATCCTCAACCCTACATGCGAAGAAATGTTCACCGACTTCGTCCGCAAGGAATGGTCGTCATACAGAGAGCTTCCGTTCTCGCTCTATCACATACAGTTCAAATACAGAGATGAGTCGCGTCCTAGATACGGTCTCCTGAGAACAAGAGAGTTCATCATGAAGGATGCTTATTCGTTCGATGCAACACCTGAGGATATGGATGTTGCTTACATGAGACAGTATCATGCTTACGAAAAAATATTTACACGCTGCGATCTCGACTACAGGATAGTTGAGGCTGACAACGGTCCTATCGGCGGAAGCAAGTCCCACGAGTTCTCGGCCCTGTCCGACTGGGGTGAATCGGATATCCTTTACTGCGACAGCTGCGGAATGGCAGCTACAGTGGAAAGAGCTGAGTTCACAGATGAAAAGCCGGTTGTCGAGGAAATGCAGCCAATGCAGGAAGTCTTCACACCTGGAACAAAGACTATCGAGGATGTCTGCAACTACCTCAATCTGCCTGTAGAGAAATCCATCAAGGCTCTGATGTTTGTTACATATGATGACGATCTGCAGCCAAAGGACTATGTTGCCGCATTTATCAGAGGTGACAGACAGGTCAATATGATCAAGCTCGTAAACGCTCTCAACATTCCTGAGCACTACATCGAATTTGCTGATGAGGATGCTATGGGTCCTGTTACAGGTATCGTAGGCGGATTCACAGGTCCTGTAGGACTCAAGAACTGCATTATCGTTGTTGACTCTGAGCTGGTTGGAACAGTCAACATGTGTGCCGGCGCAAACAAGGAAGACCACCACATGCTGGGAGTATGCTACGGCAGAGATTATAAGGGCGACATCATAACAGATATCAAGACTCTTCAGGAAGGCGATCCATGTCCGCACTGCGGCAAGCCGGTCAAGTTCAGAAGAGGAATCGAGGTTGGTCAGGTATTCAAGCTGGGAACCAAGTATTCTGACTCTATGAAGGCAATGTTCAAGGACGAGAGCGGCGTCGATCATCCGTATTGGATGGGATGCTACGGCATCGGAATCACAAGGACGATGCAGGCCATCGTAGAACAGCATCACGACGACAAGGGTATAATCTGGCCTGTAGCTACAGCTCCTTATCACGTGATCGTAACAGTGGTCAAGTCCAAGGACGAGACACAGCTTGCTCTCGCTTATGAGATCGAAAAGAAACTCGAGTCTATGGGCGTTGAAGTCATGGTAGACGACCGTGATGAAAGACCGGGAGTCAAGTTCAATGACGCAGACCTTATCGGTATTCCTGTAAGGATCACGGTAGGTAAGCTGGCAGGTGAAGGAAAGGTAGAGTACAAGCTGCGCCGCGAGAACGAGCATGAAGTCCTCACTGCAGAGGAAGCTGTTGCAAAGGCAAAGGCTCTTGTTGATCTCGAAGGCGACGGAAGATACTTCTTCTCAAGACTCTCCGAGGAGACAATGAACGCGCACTGATAAGCAGAGTCCTTCGCGTTTTAAGAATCCCGGCTCTTCAGTGAATTGAACCAAACATATTTACAAAAATTACACAATGGGCATTGGAATTGACTGATGCCCGTTTTTTTGATATATACAATGCTTATGTACAGCAGATGTTCAAAGTCCGGCCGGCTTCCGGCTTCAGGATGAGCGTCGACAGTTACAAACACATTTGCAAACATGCATGAGACAGAGGAGAAGAGAAAGTAAATGGGAGAGTTACTGGAACTGTTCATAGTATTCTTTAAACTCGGAGCCTTTACGATAGGCGGCGGCATAGCCATGCTGCCTCTGCTGCAGCACTCTCTGACAGAAGAGAAAAAATGGTTCGACAAGGATGAGTTCGTCGACATAATCGCTGTCTGCCAGAGCCTGCCGGGCGTCGTTGCCATAAATATGGCCACATTTGTGGGTTATAAAAAGAAAGGTCTGGCGGGATCGGTCGTTTCGACCTTCGGAGTCGTGCTGCCGTCTTTTGTTATGATCCTGCTTATAGCGACGTTCATAAGCAGCATGGGAGACAATGTATTTCTGAACGGAGCAATGGCCGGACTCAGGGCTGCAGCTCTCGGACTGATAGCCGTGTCGCTGATACAGCTGTCCTCGGCAGTATTCAAAAATGTATGGACTGTTGCTGCGGCTCTGCTGAGTTTTGTGCTCATTGCGGTTGCCGGGATCAACACCGCATACGTTATACTTCTTTTCCTGCTGCTCGGAGTAGCTGCTGCATTCATCGGCGGAAAAGACGCACGCAAAGCTGCATCGTCAACTGTTTCATCTGAAAAAGAAACTGATTTGCCTCAAGCAGGATATGAGAACGCAGGCTGCAGCGCGGATAAGGACTGTGCGGCGGACAAGTCCGGCGAAAGTGATGCGGCAGAACTCAGCAGCCAAAGTGCTGATGAAGGCGGTCAAAAAGCTGATGAAGGCTGCTGTGACGGAAACGGAGGTGAAGGCAGATGATATACCTGAACCTCTTTATAAGCTTTTTCAAAGTCGGGCTGCTCGGATTCGGAGGCGGTCTTGCGATAGTCCGGCTCATCTATGACAGCATACAGCCGTTTCTCGATATGAGCCGGGAGATGTTCGCAAACATCGTGGCTATTTCACAGGTCACCCCGGGGCCGCTTGCGGTTAATACAGCGACATATGTGGGCTATGAAGCGGCCGGAATCAGAGGTTCCATGGCTGCAACATTCGGGGTAATACTGCCGGCGTTCATAATCGTCAGCATAGTGGTTCGTATAATAGAACAGTTCCGGAGCAGCAAAATAGTGAACGGAGCGATCAGCGGCATAAGACCTGCAACTATGGGACTCATCGGGGCAGCCGTCGTCACCCTCATAAAGCCGGCGCTTGCCGGAGAAGGCAGGCTTGGCTCGGGTCTTCTGAAAGCGCTCGGAGCCGACCTTACAGGCGGCATATCAGGAGTCCTGATGAATTCACCCGTCGATCTGATTTCTGTGACGATCTTTTTTATAACGGTGGTACTCATCATAAAATTCAAAAAAAGCCCGATATTTGTTCTTCTTTTAATGGGATGCATAGGAGCGGTACTCGGAGTTCAGTATTGAATCAACAGCCATCGGCCGGTTCCATGATGCATTGGATTGCGAAATACATCTGCTCAATCAGCATTCGGCTGCCAAATTTGAACTCTGCAGCTCGTTGAATAATACTGCAGCATTGGTGTACAATACATAGGAATATGCAGATAGAAATCAATGCTGACCGGCATCGTAAGAGATTAGCCGGAAAAGCATAAGAGAGAATATTATCAACAGGGAGGAAAACAAACATGCAAGTCTATAATACGCTGACCAACCGCAAAGAAGAGTTCGTGCCTATCGAAGAAGGAAAGGTCAGGATGTATGTCTGTGGACCAACAGTCTATAACTATTTCCATATAGGCAATGCCAGACCTTTCGTAGTGTTCGACACACTGCGCAGATATTTCAAATACAGAGGATACGAGGTCAAATTCGTCCAGAATTTCACCGATGTAGATGACAAGATCATCAACAGAGCAAAGGAAGAAGGAATCACGGCGCCTGAAGTATCCGAAAAATACATTAAAGAATATTTCGAGGATGCGGGATCTCTTAATGTCATCAAGGCTGATGTTCATCCTAAGGTATCGGAACACATTCCGGAGATTATTGACTTCGTCCAGACCCTGATCGACAAGGGCTACGCATACGAGGCTGACGGCGATGTTTATTATTCGACCCGCAAGTTCGATGAATACGGAAAATTGTCCGGCCAGAATATAGACGATCTCGAAAGCGGTGCAAGGATTGCGATAGGAGAGGTCAAAAAGGATCCTCTGGATTTCGCTCTTTGGAAGGCGCGCAAGGAGGAATCGGAAATCGCATGGGAATCACCATGGGGCATGGGAAGACCGGGCTGGCACATCGAGTGCTCGACTATGGCAAAGAAGCACCTCGGTGAGACCATCGATATCCACGGAGGCGGACAGGATCTGACTTTCCCGCATCATGAGAACGAGATAGCCCAATCAGAAGCATGCAACGGAGTGCCTTTCGCTCATTACTGGATGCATAACGGCTACATCACCGTAGACAATGTCAAGATGTCCAAGTCCCTCGGCAATTTCTTTACAGTCAGGGATATACGCAAGGAATACACCGGAGATTTCATCAGGTTCTTCCTGCTGTCGGGACACTACCGCAGCCCTATCAATTTCAGCGATGAACTTATGAAATCATCCAAGGTCGGCTATGACAGGATAGCGACAGCTATAGAGACTCTCGAATTCCTGATCAAAAACGGAACAGACGAGGCTATGGACGGCGAGGCTGAGAAGCTTGCGGATCTCGACAGATTCAGAGACAGATTCATCGAGGTGATGGATGACGATCTGAACACTGCCGATGCCATTTCGGTAATTTTCGAGATGGTCTCTGAGATCAATGTCACAGTTAAAGACGGAGCTTCGAAGTCATATGCCGGAGAGGCTCTTAAGAGGATACATGAACTTACGGAGGTGCTTGGTATCTTTAAGGATGCTGATGAAGAGGAAGGTCTCGGAGATGACATACAGGCTCTGATAGACGAGAGACAGGCCGCCCGCAAAGAAAAGAACTGGGCGAGAGCTGACGAGATCAGAGATCAGCTTGCGGCAATGGGCATCACTCTCAAGGATACGCCTCAGGGAGTCCAGGTAATCAGAAATTAGTTCAGAAGGGATCGCTGTAAGAGATCCTGTTACGGAGAATCAGGCGGAATATGAGTAAAGCAGATCAGCTTTTCGTAAATATGTGTCAGGACATACTGGATCACGGATTCAGCACAGAGGGCATGCCGGTAAGACCTCACTGGGATGACGGCACTCCTGCGCATACGATAAAGAATTTCGGTGTAGTCAACAGATATGACCTTTCCGAAGAGTTCCCGGCGCTCACTCTCAGGCCTACAGCCATTAAGCTGGCGACCGACGAGATGCTGTGGATATGGCAGCGCAAATCCAACAGACTCTGCGACCTCAAATCGCACGTATGGGATGAGTGGGCTGACGAAAACGGTACCATCGGCAAAGCGTATGGCTATCAGATGGCGAAAAAATACAGATTCAGGCAGGGCGAGATGGATCAGGTCGACAATGTACTCTGGTGTCTCAAAAACGACAGATACAGCCGTCGCATAATGACCAATCTTTATAATTTTGAAGACCTCAGCGAAATGAGGCTGGAACCCTGCGCTTACTCCATGACATTCAATGTCAAAGGGGACACTCTGAATGCCATACTCAACCAGAGGTCGCAGGATATACTTGCGGCCAATAACTGGAATGTCGTACAGTATGCAGTGCTTCTGATGATGATGGCCCAGGTATCGGGGCTTAAGGCCGGCGAGCTTGTGCATGTCATTTCAGACGCGCATATATATGACAGACATGTCGATATAATAAAAGAACTGATCGCGAGGCCGCAGTACCCTGCGCCAAAGGTAACCCTCGATCCGGACATAACGGATTTCTACCAATTCACACCGGATTCCGTCAGGGTCGAAAACTATCTGCACGGAGAGCAGATACGCAACATACCGGTCGCGATCTGATATGGAGAGATATGAAGCCTGAAGAAATAAAGAGACTTAATACAACAACACTTGCATACCTCGGAGACGCTGTCTTCGAGGTCATTATTCGTGAAAAAATCGTAAGCGACAAACCCGGTGATGCCGGCCGTGCGCATCATACGGCGGTCAGGTATGTGTCCGCTGCGGGACAGGCGACAGCGGCCAGAATGATGCTGGCATCGGGATTTCTCAGCGATGAAGAGGCCGCCCTGCTTAAAAGAGCGCGCAATCACAGATCCATGTCCAGACCTCAGCATGCCGATCCGAGGGAATACAAGCTGGCTACGGGTTTTGAGGCGCTGCTCGGCTACCTCTATCTTATGGATGAGAGGGAAAGGCTTCGGGAAATAGCTAATGAAGCGGTCAGGATAGTGGATGCAGCTACGGGAAGAAAGAATCCGGCCGGGAAATAACAGGGGTTACAGGCTGATGCAACGCCGGCCTGCAGCAGGGATTGCGTAAAGCCGGGATGCGAAAAATTTGGGAGAAGGGTATGAAGATAAGATTCAGTAGCGATAAAAAGATATTCTCTCAGCATACAGATGGCGTACCGTACCTTTCGTTTGATATGCTCGATGAACTCGGCGTGCCTAATCTTTTTACTACCAGATATGTATCCTATGACAGTGATGCGAAGGACGGCAGAAAGGGACTGAGGCTTGCTGTTATGGATACGGATGATATTGAGGAGGCTGCGCCGTTCGTAATAAAAAACCGCGACAGGCTGGCGCGTCAGCTCGGATCGTCCATAGACTGCGAATGCATCACGGATCAGAAACATACAAATTATGTACATGTTGTGAGACCTGAGGATCTCGGACCTGACTGGCCGGGGGAAAAGCCTCTTCACAGGCAGTATGTTGACGGGATGGTGACGGATATTCCGGATGTGCTGCTGACGGTCTTCGGCGGAGACTGTCCTCCCGTATATATCGCGGATCCGGTACGCGGAGCGATAGGCCTGGTGCACGCGGGATGGAAAGGCACTCTCGGCAGGATACCGGCTGTAGCCGTCGCCAATATGACAGTGAGGTTCGGCTGCGATCCGCAGGATATGTACGCTGCGATCGGGCCGGGAGTTTGCAGGGATTGCTACGAGATGGGAAATGAGATATATGATGCCTTTGCAGAGCAGTGGAGTACGGCTGATGCAGACAGGATACTGAGCAGGTATCCGGCTGTGGATGCAGATGGCAGGGAAATACCCGGCGGGAAATATCACCTCGATCTGCGTGAGGCCAATCTGCTGACGCTCCTGAGGTCGGGTATCCCGGAGGAACATATTGCTGTTTCCAATGTCTGCACCAAATGCAATGCTGATATGTTTTATTCTTACAGGTCGGGACACATGGAAAACGAGCAGACTGCAATGATGGTCAACCGCTTTGGAGGACGCTGATCATCAGGCCTGCGTGATTAATATACGAGGAAATAATAAACAAAAAACAGGAATGCTAATCCTGTTTTTTTTCGTAGATGAGAAATCTGTATGTGACTCCGTTTTCGCTTACGGGCTCACTTTCCGATACGATTTCGTAATCGCTGTCTTCGTCAAAGTTCGTGATAAAGGTATCTGCTCCGAGATCGGCATCAATCTTCGTAACATAAAGCCTGTCGCACATCCTGTAGTATCTGTTGTAGATGCTTGAACCTCCGATCAGGAAGACATCATCAGTATCATACTGTGACAGGGCGTCGAAGAGTTCATTTTCCGAGTGTACGATAATGCATCTTTCTGCTTCAAAGCCGGGATCAGAAGTCAGAACGTAATTTATGCGCTTTGGCAGACCGCGCCTGCCGGGCATGGATTCCAGAGTCCTGCGCCCCATTACGACCACCTTATCCATTGTATGTTCTTTGAAATATTTCATATCTCCCGGGATGGATGCGAGCAGAGCGTTATTGCATCCTATTCCCCAGTTTCTGTCTGCGGCAACTATCAGATTCATCCTTCTTTCCTTTCATTCATGGCAATAACAGACACCGGATGTCCACTGATGCTCTCAGGAGCTGAAGCTCCCGGTGTCTGTTGACGGCGTCGCTCGCTCCAATCAAGCGAGCTTGTTGGAGCTTTGCTCCTGGTTGAACAGACGCCGGATGTTAGCCCGCTTCGAAAATATTGTGCCCGGCAAAAGCGGACTGCGGAGCATGTAGATAGTATATATCATATGCGTTGTAAATAAAAAGTGAAATTATCTGCTGTACGGATTCGTCCGAAAATCCGGACAGGTTCCATAATGGAACACTCATATTGGAAAAAGTATGCTCAAAGTTATACTCAAAACAGCTAAAAAATAGTATAATTCAGAAGATTATGCAAAACCGGCTGAAATCCGATAGCTTCGGACGCCGCTTGCATTAGAAAGATTACAGCTAGGAGTTTTTTATGTTGAAACGTATTATATCACTTGTGCTCAGTGCAGCACTTGCATTTTCTGCAGTCGTTTTCGCTCCTGCAGATATTTTTGCTGCAGAAAATTATTCAGATCTTAATTCGACATTCGGTGTGTATTACACTAACTGCAGATACAGCAGGGCGGATCTGCCTGATGCGGTACTCTACAGCGACAGACCGTTCATGAAGGATTCAAAGGAATTTGATAACGATCTGGCCATCATGTCGCTTGAATTCGCAGTATCTTCTAATCCGAGCATGCGCGAGCCTGAGACGGATGAAGGCTATTACAATAAATGCAGAAATATAAAGACATATCTGGAAGACAACGGATTTGTCGATTTTGATACGAACGGTGATTACAGGATCAAGATGACTGAGACTACACTCGGCGTAGCCTGCGCGCACAAGACGATCACGGATAACGGCAAAAAATACACACTGTTAGCTCTCGCGCCGAGAAGTGCCGGATATGAGGCTGAGTGGATGAGTAATTTCATCATCAGCAAGGATGCAGACGATAAAGGAAATCACGCCGGCTATCAGGAAGCAGCTGATAAGGTCCTGTCATATGCCCGTGAATACATTCAGAAATACGGCATAAAAGGTGATATCAAGCTTTGGCTTACCGGATACAGCCGCGGAGGCGGGATCGCAGATATCACCGGTGCATCGATACTTTCAGACAGCACCGGTTCTCTCGGAAATGCAGTAAGGCTCGAACCGGGCAATTTCTACTGCTACGCTTTCGGAGCGCCGAGAACTGTTATCGGCGAGGGCAGTTCTTTTGATTTCAGCAAGAGCGCCTATGTTCATAATATGTACAGAGACAGCGATGTAATGACAAATCTTCCTCCCGAGGTCATGGGATTTGTCAGATACGGCGACAAGCATGATTTTGCTGCGGATTATTCGGCTGAACGCAGAGAACGCATGCTGCAGTTCCTCAAGGGATTCAATCCGCAGTTCTATAACGATTACATCGAAAAAAAGGATCCGGATGCATTTAAAAATCTTAAGATAGATACCAAAGCTCTCAAGCAGCTCAAACTTGAATTCGTCGAGGATCCGGAGCCTTATCATCAGGTGGATCAGGCGGGATTCCTGGATTCGATGGCAAGGACAATGAATCAGGTATCCGCAAAGGCTTCAGAATCCGGAAACAGCAGAGAGGGATTCTATAATGAATATCAGGAACCGCTTGGAAAACTGATTTCCTTTATAATGGACAACCCGGAAGAAAGATATCTCCTGTTTGACGGTATCAAGAGCAGCAAGACAGTCATCCCTATGGCCGTATCACTGTATATCATGTATAAGACCGAAAAGAATGACGATATCAGAAGCAGCGATCTGAATAAACTGTTAGAGGAGCCTTTCAATCAGATCGCATATATAATGGAAGATGAGAACGGAGAGCTGAGGAACGAATATAAGGAGTTCCGCGGTGCATACAAACTGCTGAAAGCCTTATTTACAGAGGACAGTTCTGCATCTGACAGTTCCGGAGGAGTTCTGCTGACTGACGGTTCATACCGCAGATATAAGCTCAGAAAAGGTATAAAGTATAACAGATTATTGGCCGGACAGATCAGAGAACTGACAGGACTGCTGTTCGCTGCTACGCTCAGGGACGGACTTAAGAACATGAATGCTGATGAAGTGGTCATCAAACAGTTCACGAGCAGAGAATACAGAAACGCGGCGTCGTACATGCTGGCAAATCTGGCTCTCGGAGATGTCTATCAAAGCGATAAAGTGCATGGCTTCAGCTTTGACAGTGAAGAGTTCAAACATCTGGCTACCTTTGCGGGTAATGTATCCAGCCTGCTTACAAATCACTACAATGACGTAATGATGTCGTGGATGAAGACAGAAGACAGCCGTTATAACGATATGGATCCTTCCGGAGCTGCGGCTCTCACGGGATACAGAAGAGTATATATAGGCCGTCCGGGCGGTAAAAAGATAAGCGGCAGTGTAAGAGACACAAACGGCAGTGCAGTAGCTGTATTCTCCGGCGATGAGCTGCTGTCAAGGACGGATGCACGCATAGGTATCACAAAGTCAGACAACGGCAGCTGGCTCAGACTTCCGGCTGACAGGGATTTCAAGGTGGTATACACTGCAGCATCATCTGCGAAGCTGGGCCTTCGCGTCGCTGACTATTCGTATTATGACGGTGAGATCATCAGGACTGTCAAAAAAGACAGCAGGTATAACTGGTCTGATACGGCTGTGAAGAAAGGCGATCAGATCACCGTAAAGATTCCTGCTGCTGAGCAGAAAGACGGCGGATACGATCTGACTTCGTCTGATTACAGCATCGATATCAGATCGGGATCAGATGGTGCGGTAATTGACAAAAGCATGCCTAAACCAAAGAAAGCCAAGGCAAAAGCTGATAAAAATGCTGCAGCTGTCAGCTGGAAAAAATTCAAAGCAAAACAGCTTGCTAAATTCGGCAGTATTGATATACAGTATAGTACAAACAAAAAATTCACCGGATCTGCAGTAAAGAGCAGGACGGTATCAAAGAAAAAAACGTCAATCAGGATAAAAGGCCTTAAAAGAAACAGGACGTACTATTTCAGAGTGAGGACGGTAAAAAAAGTGAACGGCGTCAAAAAAGTATCGGCATGGGCATCTGCAGGCAAGGTTAAAATATCCGGTTAATCAAATCCGGAAAGATGGAGGAGTTGCTAAGCGATGAGTAGGAATAATGATTATAACGGCAACGCGGGACTGAAAGAATCAAAAGAAGCTGAAATAAAGGAAACCTCCGGACTTTCGGGTTATCCTGCTGTTGATAAGCCGTGGCTTAAGTATTACAGCAGAGAAGCTATCGAGTCTGAAGTAAAAGAATCTTCGCTCTATGATTATATTTATGAGCGCAACAAAAACTATCCGGGAGATAAAGCCATTGAATTCTACGGCAAGGGTATCAGCTATGATGAGCTGTTCGCGACGATAAGAAAGCTTGCCGGAGCGTTGTATGCACATGGAGTCAGGAAAAATGACATAGTGGCAGTATGCCTGCCGGCAGTTCCGGAGGTAGCGTATCTGGTATATGCTCTGGATTATATCGGCGCCATACCAAATCTGCTGGATCCGAGATATAACGGGAAACTGCTTAAGATATGCATGGATGAGGCCCCTGCAAAGCTGCTTTTCACTATGGACGGCTGCTATGACAAATTCCTTGATTCCGGCATGCAGGAGGTACCTGAGAATATCGTTCTTATCTCACCGCTCAGATCCGCACCGCTGCGTCTCCGGATACTCGCAAAGCTGGCAACTCTTAAGCAGGCTAAGACTAAACTTCGCAGAAAAGGGGATATGTGGCTGGACGATTTCATGAATGCTGCTCAGCCTGATGAAGATATTCGTGTAAGGGATAAAGACGGCGGTGAGCTTGCGGTCCTGCTCCATACGGGCGGCAGCACCGGTAAGCCTAAGGGGGTCATGCTGTCAGGTTTTGCGGCGAATTCCATAGCAAATGAGTGCATGTGGCTGGCGCGTGAGCATGCGGAGTACAACAGAGGCTTCAGGCTGCTGGACATTATACCTCCGTTTGCTTCTTACGGATTCTGTGTATCCCTTCATTTCGGACTCGGTGCAGGTATTACTGTAGATATGGTCCCGAAATTCGACAGCGCCAGATTTGGAAGGCTGGTGGTGGAGCATCGTTCGAATGTCGTTGTAGGTGTTCCGAGCTTTTTTGAAGCTATGGCAGAGGATCCGGTAATGAAAAATGAAGATCTGTCATTCCTCAAATTCGCAGTCTGCGGAGGAGACAGTCTCACATACGAAAGAGAGAGCGGGATAAATGCCTTCCTGAATTCACATGGTTCGCCTGCCAGGATCAATGCAGGATATGGAATGACCGAGGTCGGATCGGTCGCTACCGTCTGCCTTGGAGAAATGAAAAAGACAGGCAGCATAGGCGTGCCGCTTGTGAAAACCATGGTAAAGGCTGTTGATCCGGAGACCGGAAAAGACTGCCGGTATAACGAGACAGGAGAAATATGTATCCACAGTCCGGGAATGATGATCGGATACTGGAAGGATGAGGAACTGACTGCAAAGACAGTCAGGGTACATGAAGATGGACTCAGATGGGTGCATACAGGAGATCTCGGGTATGTAACAGAGGAAGGTTTTCTCATCTATCAGGGCCGTATCAAGCGACTGATAGTGCGTTACGACGGCTTCAAAATTTATCCTCAGGCTGTTGAGGAGGCGATTACAAAGCATCCTGCCGTGAGTCAGTGCGCTGTAGTAAGGAAAATGGATGAAAATCTCGGCGCAATCGCCAAGGCATATATGGTGCTCAGTAATGACGCAGCTGCAGGCGCAGACCCGTGGGACGAGATACTTAAGATCTGTGCGGAGGAACTGGCAGAACGTTCTGTCCCTCAGGCACATGAGATAATCGATGCTATGCCTGTCAGCTCGATAGGAAAGATAGATTATAAAGAACTGGAGAAGAGACCGTAACAGGCACGGTTACAATAGCAGACTCGCGCCTGGAAGCTGCCGGAAGAAAACATCCGCAGTAACGGATGTTTCATCGGGACAGGCCGGGACGATGTATTAAAAAGTTAGTTTGCATGTGAACATTTTTTTGTGGAGCCTGAGACAAATGAGCAAAAAGGAAAATAAAAGATTCAAAGACAGTGAAAGAAAGACCGCGCCTAAGCGGGGCGGTAAGAACCGCCGTGATTACGGCGATGACTACAAGCCGGGCCGCAGAAGCAACGCGCGCGGCGAATCTTCCGGACGCAGGGAAGATATGCGTGGGGGAAGAAGCCGGTCGTATGGAGATGACAGAAGGAACGGCGGGTTTGATCGCGGAGGAAGAGGCGGCCGCACGAATGGTGCGCGCACTGACGGACGCCGCCGCAGTGTCCTTGGCTTTGATATGAACGAGCCTTATGAAAACGAAGCTCTTATAGGCAGTGACGGTCTTGAAGTGATCGCCGGCCGTAATCCGGTTACGGAAGCTCTGAACGGAGAGCGCGAGGTTGAGAGAATATTCATAGCTGACGGATCCGAGGGATCGGTGTCTAAAATAGTTGCTATTGCAAGGGAACAGGGTGTTATAGTTGACTTCGTTCCAAAGGACAGGATAGATGCTATGGCGCCCGGTGCCAAGCATCAGGGTGTGGTTGCCAAGGTCAGTGAATACAAATACGCTGAAATGGAGGATGTTTTTGCAAGGGCGGAAGCAGCTGGCGAGGATCCTTTCATAGTAATACTGGATGAAATCAGTGATCCCCATAATCTGGGAGCGATAATCAGGACGGCGGAATGCGCCGGCGCTCACGGGATCGTGATCCCAAAGAGGCGTGCCGCCTCTTTGACGCAGACAGCGGCGCTGTCTGCCGCCGGCGCCATTGAAAGCATGCCGGTAGTCCGTGTGACCAATCTTGCCAGAACCATAGATGAATTAAAGGACAAAGGCGTATGGGTCGGTGCCGCTGACATGGATGGAGAGACATACTACAAAGCTAACCTCACCGGACCTATAGCCATAGTCATAGGTAATGAGGGCAAAGGAGTAGGACGCCTAATCAGAGAAAAATGCGACTTCATCCTTTCTATCCCTATGTACGGAAAGATAAATTCGCTCAACGCATCCAACGCAGCCGCCATACTCATGTACGGCATACGCAGAGCGCGCGAAAAATAGCACAAAAAACCGCTTGACATTATGAACTGTCTTGAGTATATTTATATGGCGACTTTAAGGTGAGCTTAATCGGAGAACGGGAGACCGGGCTTCGAGTTTTAGATTGAAAAGACGCATTTTTCCATAAAAAGACCATTACATAAAGGAGAACAAAAATGGCAGCACTCATGAAGTATTGCAAGTTCTGCAACAAGGAGACTCTCCACAAGGAGACAAAGTAAGAACACGATCACATTCGCAGATCAACGGAGAATCATTATGGCTAACAACAACAATGGAAGCAGCAAAGCCGCTGAGGATATGGCTAAGACTTCCGCACAGAACACAAGCCAGAACGCTCAGAAGTCCTCTAATCAGGGCAAGAAGAAAAAGGGCGGCCTTATCGCTTATCTCAGAGGCGTAAGACAGGAAATGAGCAAGGTCGTATGGCCTACAAGAGAGGAACTCACAACTGATACTATTGTAGTTATCGCTTGTGTACTCTTCTTCGCAGTCGGTTTCTGGCTGATCGATACAGGATTCCTTGCAGCACTCAAGGGCATCCTCGGCATCACATTATCCTAATCCTAACTGAGGAGTTTACAAATGGCAGAAATTACAGAAACAGCGGCAGCTGTCGAAAGCAGGGATCAGGTCAAGACATCTGTTTCACCGCTTGAAGGCGAAGGCCTCAGAGGCGACGGTACCGCCAAATGGTATGTAGTCCATACGTATTCCGGATATGAAAACAAGGTCAAGACCAGTATCGAAAGAATGGTCGAATACCGCGGCATGCAGGACCTCATCCTTGAGGTGGTCATTCCTACAGAGGAAAGAATCGAGATCAAGGACGGCGTCAAAAGAGTCAAGACACGCAAGCTGTACCCGGGATATGTCGTTATCAAGATGATAGTAAACAACGAGACATGGTACCTCGTACGTAACACAGAAGGCGTTACCGGTTTCGTCGGCCATGGCTCTGATCCTATCCCTCTGACAAAAGAGGAAATCGTAAGGATGGGCATTGAGAAGCTCAGGATCGAGCTCGATATCGAGGAAGGCGATACAGTCCGTATCATCGGAGGAGTATTCGAAGGACAGCTCGGTATCGTTGAGGCGGTAAACCCTGAGAAACAGATCGTAAAGGTCAGGATCTCGATGTTCGGAAGAGACACACCTGCAGAAATAGAATTCTCGCAGGTAAGCAAACTGAAATAGCCGCATAAACAGTGCAGATGTACCGGAATGCTGTGAAAATATTCAGAATGGAAATCTTCAGAGCGCACGGCGCATAATGCAAAAAGAAGAGCGGCAGACTGAAAAGGATTCGTACAGATTTACATTTCGTTAAAGATCTGATGCGATATAAAAATGAGATACAGATCATATCTCAGGAAAGGAGAACATAATGGCAAAGAAGATCGACGGCTATATCAAGCTTCAGATCCCTGCCGGCGGAGCAACTCCTGCACCACCAGTCGGACCTGCACTCGGACAGAAGAGCGTTAACATCATGGACTTCTGCAAGCAGTTCAACGCAAAGACTCAGGATCAGCAGGGAATGATCATTCCTGTAGTAATCACAGTTTACACAGACAGATCATTCACATTCGTATGCAAGACACCACCGGCTGCAGTACTTATCAAGAAGGCAGCAGGAATCGAGCATGCATCCGGAACCCCTAACAAAACAAAGGCCGGTTCTATCACACTCGCACAGGCAGAAGAGATCGCTAAGACAAAGATGCCGGATCTCAACGCAGCATCCCTCGAGGCAGCAACAGACATGATCAAGGGAACAGCTCGCAGCATGGGAATCACGGTAGTTGAGTAATTAAGTGGGAGGCGGACAGCCGTTAGTACCACAAGGAGGATTTGATGAAAAGATCAAAAAGATATGCAGAGCTCGCTAAGACATATAATAAGCATGAGCTCGTAGACGTAGAATCTGCTATCAAGCAGATCAAGAGCTTTGAAAACGCAAAGTTCGACGAAACAGTTGAGATGCATTTCCGTCTCGGCGTTGACGGAAGACACGCAGACCAGCAGGTAAGAGGAGCTATGGTTCTTCCTCACGGAACAGGTAAGACAAAGAAAGTCCTCGTATTCGCAAAAGGCCCTAAAGCTGAGGAAGCACAGGCAGCCGGCGCTGATTTCGTAGGCGCAGAAGACATGGCTGACAAGATCAAGAACGAGAACTGGTTCGAGTTCGACGCAGTAGTCGCTACACCTGATATGATGGGTGTTGTCGGACGTCTCGGTAAGATCCTGGGACCTAAGGGACTCATGCCTAACCCTAAATCGGGAACAGTTACTATGGACCTCACCAGAGCTCTTGAGGACATCAAAGCAGGTAAGGTCGAGTACAGACTTGACAAGGCTAACATCATCCACTGCATCATCGGAAAGAAGTCTTTCACAGAGCAGCAGCTGATAGAGAACGCAAACGCTCTCATCCAGGCTATCGCAAAGGCTAAGCCTGCAGCAGCAAAGGGACAGTACTTCAGAAGCATCAGCGTAGCAGCTACGATGAGCCCTGGCGTCAAGATCAACCCTGCAACAGTTACTCAGTAAACTGAGCACTGACAATCAAACAGAATATCCAACCTGAGACAGCAGGTGCTTAACAGCTTAATTTCCTGCCGAGGTACAAAGAATAGATTAAAAGATTCGGAGACTTTCTTACTCAGGACTGGAATAGCAGTAGGACAAGTCTCCATTTTGTACCTACACGACTAAACTATGAGCGAAGGGATATCGCTCAGGAAAGGAGAAATAATGTCTGTAGAAGCAAAGCAAGCAAAGCAGCTGGTTATCGACGAGATCAAGGAAAAAATCGAAAACGCAGGATCCGTTGTAGCCGTTGACTATCTTGGACTTACAGTTGCTGAGGCCGACAAGCTGAGAGCTGATCTCCGCAAGGAAGGCGTAAGCTTCACTGTATATAAGAACACACTCATCAAGAGAGCTATCGCCGGAACAGATGTCGAATCATTCGGCGAAGGCGAAACTCTGAAAGGATCCACAGCACTCGCATTCAGCAGTGAGGATCTTACAGCAGGTGCAAGAGTTCTCGCAAAGGCCATCAAGGATTACAAGAAGATGGCATTCAAAGGCGGAATCGTAGAGGGCGTCGTATATGACAAGAACCAGATCGAGGAATTCTCAACGATCCCATCAAAGGAAGAACTCATCGCACGCTTCATGGGAAGCATCCAGAGCCCGATGACAAAGCTGGCTCTCACACTCAAGGCAATCGCAGAGGCACAGGAAGCATAGTTTTCCGGTCCGCAGCCTGAACAATAATTAATCGAATTTTACAAGGTCAAAGGACTATCTGATTAAAAAGGAGAAATAAAAATGGATAAGGATAAGATCATTGAGGCTCTTAAGAGCATGAGCATTCTTGAGATCAACGAACTCGTTAAGGCTCTCGAGGAAGAATTCGGCGTATCCGCAGTAGCAGTAGCAGCACCGGCAGCAGGCGGCGCAGCAGCAGCTGAGGCAGAGGAAAAGAGTGAATTCAACGTAATCCTCAAAGAGATCGGACAGGAAAAGATCAAGGTTATCAAGGCTGTCAGAGAAGCTACAGGACTCGGCCTGAAGGAAGCTAAGGCTCTCGTAGACGGAGCACCTGCTCCTGTTAAGGAAAACGTAGAGGCAGCTGAAGCTAACGCTCTGAAGGAAGCGCTTGAGGCTGTAGGAGCTGTTGTAGAACTCCAGTAACGCCTTGACAATTTCCGTTACACTTTGTTGCTGCTCACAATTCCATCACTCACGTACTTCGGGTACGCTCGTTCAGGAATTGCTCGCGCGCCTCGTGTAACGAAAATTCTCTTCGGCTTTTGCTGGGCCTCGCTCAGCAAAAAATTCCATCAGAATTTTTTAAACACAAATTGGACCGTGCGATATCGGCCCGACCCACGCAATAAAATGAGCCCCGGCACCGAGGCTCATTTCGTGCGTTTATAAACCCCTTTTTCACGGGTAAAATCCTGCATTTTTTAAAGAACAAGGAGACACACATGCCACAACCAATCAAAGTTGGAAGAAAAGAGCGTATGACTTTCGCCAAGATCAACGAGGTCTGCGAGATGCCTAATCTCATCGACGTTCAGACGAAGTCATACAAGTGGTTCATCGAAGAGGGCCTCGGCGAGGTGCTCGAAGACGTATCGCCTATACGTGACACTACCAACACTTTGAGCCTGGAATTTGCGGACTATCACTTCTCCGATACGCCTAAGTATGATCAGGAGGAGTGCAAGGAGAGAGACGCAACATATGCAACATCGCTGACCGTCAAGGTCAAGCTGATCAACCGCGAGACCGGCGAAATCAAAGAACAGGAAGTTTTCATGGGCGACTTCCCTCTCATGACCGAGAAGGGTACCTTTGTATACAATGGCGCCGAGAGAGCTATCGTTACACAGATGGTACGTTCTCCGGGACCGTATTTTGATGTTTCCACTGACAAATCCAATCAGAAGCTGTTTACTTCACAGGTTATCCCTAACAGAGGAGCATGGCTCGAGTATGAGACCGATTCCCAGAAGATCCTGTATGTAAGAGTAGACAGAACCAGAAAGCAGCCGCTGACATCGTTCCTGCGTGCTCTCGGTATCATCGATCCGGATGCACTTGCACTGAGCAGCAACGAGGACATTATTGCTATCTTCGGCGAGGACGAAAGGCTGCAGCGCACTCTCGAAAAAGATACTACCAGAAGCAGCGCCGAGGGACTCAGAGAGCTCTACAGAAGACTGAGGCCGGGAGAACCTCCAACAGTTGAGAACGCAAGATCCATGCTGATGGCTCTGCTCTTTGATGAGAGACGTTATGATCTGGCCAAGGTCGGCAGATTCAAATATAACCGCAAGCTCGGACTTGCCAACAGACTTGTCGAAACAGTCGCAGCAGAGGACATTATCGATCCTAACACAGGAGAGGTCCTCGTTGAAAAAGATGGATTCATCGACAGACCTATGGCAATGGTCATCGAGGATGCGGGTGTAGATCATGTTTATGTTTACAGCAAGACAGAGGACGAGGAAGATGTAGTAACAAAGGTCATCGGCAACAACTTTGTCGATCCTTCCAAGTACATCGATATCGACCTCACACCATACAAGCTTTCCGAAAAGGTCTTTTATCCTGTTCTTAAGGATATTATCGACCAGGCGGCCGGAGATGAGGACAAGCTGAGAGCTGCCATCGCAAACCGCAAGAAAGAGCTGAGTCCTAAGCACATCATCCTTGAGGACATTATCGCTTCGGTCAGCTATTTCCTCAATCTGAGCCACGGCATAGGCGATACGGATGACATCGACCACCTCAGCAACAGAAGGCTCAAATCCGTAGGCGAGCTGCTGCAGAACCAGTGCAGGATAGGCTTTGCCAGGATGGAAAAGACTATAAGAGAGAGAATGACTACTGAGAATTCAACACCTCAGCAGCTCATCAATATCAGACCTGTAACAGCAGCCATCAAGGAGTTCTTCGGATCATCCCAGCTGTCACAGTTCATGGACCAGAACAACCCTCTTGCCGAGCTTACTCACAAGAGAAGACTTTCGGCTCTCGGACCGGGCGGACTTTCGAGAGAAAGAGCCGGCATGGAGGTCAGAGACGTACACTATTCGCACTACGGCAGAATGTGCCCTATCGAGACGCCTGAAGGTCCTAACATCGGACTTATCGGATCGCTCACAACATACGGCATAATCAACGAGTACGGATTTATCGAAACTCCTTACCGCAAGGTCGACAAGGAGACAGGTGTAGTTACCACTAATGTTGAATACCTCGCTGCATCAGACGAAGATCTTATGATCGTAGCACAGGCCAACGAGCCTCTCGACGAAGAGGGACATTTCATCAACAACAAGGTAGCTGTAAGAGGAATCAAGGGTGAGATCACCATGGTTCCGAGAACAGAAGTCGACTACATGGACGTTTCACCTAAGCAGGTAGTATCCGTAGCTACAGCTATGATCCCGTTCCTCGAGAACGACGATGCTAACCGTGCGCTGATGGGATCGAACATGCAGAGACAGGCAGTTCCTCTCCTCGTTACCGAAGCTCCTTATGTAGGAACAGGTATCGAGTACAAGGCAGCATGCGACTCCGGCGCTGTAGTGCTCTGCAAGCACGCTGGTACGGTTTCATATGTAGACGCCAACAAAGTAAAAATCACAAGAGACGACGACGGAACAGTCGATGAGTACAGGATACTCAAATTCAAGCGTTCCAATCAGGGCACATGTATCAACCAGAGACCTATCGTTTCGTACGGTGAGCATATCGAAGTAGGCGAAGTAGTAGCAGACGGACCTTCGACAAATCTCGGAGAGATCTCCCTCGGAAAGAACCTTCTGATAGGATTCATGACGTGGGAAGGCTATAACTATGAAGATGCTATCATACTTAATGAGAGACTTCTCATGGATGACGTCCTGACATCCCTGCACATCGAGAAACACGAGTGCGAGGCCAGAGATACAAAGCTCGGACCTGAAGAGATCACAAGAGACATCCCTAATCTGCCGGGCGACATGCTCAAGGAACTGGATGAAGAAGGTATCATCAGGATCGGTGCAGAGGTCAAGTCAAACGACATCCTGGTCGGCAAGCTGACACCTAAGAGCGAGACAGATCTGACACCGGAAGCAAGAATGCTCCGTGCTATCTTCGGCGAAAAATCAAAAGAGGTAAGAGATTCATCACTCAAGCTGCCTCACGGCGAAGAAGGTATAGTAATAGACGTAAGAGTATTCGACAAGAGCAACAGCACAGAGCTTCCTCCTGGAGTTAACAAAATCGTAAGAGTATATGTTGCTACCAAGAGAAAGATCAATGTCGGCGACAAGATGGCCGGACGTCACGGAAACAAGGGTGTTATCTCAAGGATACTTCCGCAGGAGGATATGCCGTTCAAGGAAGACGGTGAACCTCTGCAGGTAATGCTGAACCCTCTGGGCGTACCGTCCCGAATGAACGTAGGACAGGTACTCGAGGTACACCTCGGACTTGCTGCAAAATCGAAGGGCTGGTATATTTCCACACCTGTATTCGACGGCGCAAGCGAGAAGGACGTAATCAACATGCTCAGAGAGGAAGGCTATCCTGAAACAGGAAAGCTGAGACTCAGAGACGGACGTACAGGCGAGTTCTTCGACAGCCCTGTAACAGTCGGTTACATGTACATGCTCAAACTGCACCATCTTGTAGACGACAAGATCCACGCAAGATCGATCGGACCTTACTCGCTCGTAACACAGCAGCCTCTCGGAGGAAAAGCTCAGTTCGGCGGACAGAGATTCGGAGAAATGGAGGTATGGGCACTCGAAGCTTACGGTGCTGCATACACTCTGCAGGAGATACTTACAGTCAAGTCCGACGATATCATCGGAAG
>CACYHR010000031.1:21140-21600 GCA_902774265.1 uncultured Eubacteriales bacterium | reverse complement strand
GCCGCTTTCTTCCTCGATCCGGATGTTGTTTTTCACTTTGTTCGTCGTATAGCTTTTTCGGCTGTGGTGTTTTGACTTATATCTCGGATATCCCGCTTCATGCCTTTCGTTGTGATTCCTGAATGCCCTCTCCAGGTCCAGCTGTGAATTGCACAGAGCCAGTGAATCTACTTCCTTCAGCCATGGATATTCCGACTTATACATCGCCGGCCGTGGTCTGACCTTCTCCCCGCTGATCTCTCCCATCATCCTGTCTGTCAGCATCCTGTTATAGATAAATCTGCAGCAGCCGAAGGTCTTCTCGAAAAAGTTCCGTTGTTCTTTATTCGGTTTTATTCGACACTTCACTGCTCGATTCATCGCTTCTTCTCCCCCTGACTCTCTATATATTGCCGGATCACTTCTATCGGTGCTCCCCCCGCTGTCATCAGGCAGTAGCTCTGGCTCCAGAACGCTTCTT
>CACYHR010000031.1:0-21081 GCA_902774265.1 uncultured Eubacteriales bacterium | reverse complement strand
CGCTCGGAGATGTCTTCATCTATGACTTTTCGCCTGTATTTGACCACCATGATCAGGTGATAATACATGAGATATACTGAATGCTGATTGTGATCAAATTCTCCCATTTTTATGCCTTTTTGCCTCATCGACCGAATCGCTTTTGTATGGTTTCATTTTATCACAAACAGTTGTTCTGAACAAGTGTTTTGATCAGAGTTTTGTTTCTTTTCTCCCGCTGCGGCATCAGCTATTATTCAGGTGCAGATAAATTGCGCGCGAGTATGGGCGGGCTTCCCGGGGCAGACCGGCGCCATAAAACAATCAGCAACATATTGTTACTGGTTGCAAAAAACTTATGATTTTTCACTGTCCTCTTGACGGGTAGCAGTTCATAGAGGATAGGGGATTTCTTGCTAATTCATGTTAAAGACCTGGGCTATGAAAGTCTTGTCCGCGCCTATTATGACTATATGGAAAAGGCTGAATCCTAGTCTTTCATATTCAGCCTTTTCTCTATATCGCTCAGAAAGCTGTCGCTGAGATATGCGTCCAGCTTGAGTCTGGTGCTTTCGTTGGCGATAAGCTTGTCAGGATCCTGATACTGTACCCAGGCCATTGCACACCAGGTCAGGCCTCTCAGACATGTTATGCTGATCAGCCTGTGTGTACGTTCTCTAATACCGGCAGTATCGAATCTCCCGTCGACCGCTCTGATGTATTCATCTATCAGACGGTCGGTTTCTTTTTGAGAAAGAATATGGTCTGTTTTCCAGAAGGTCGTAGTCGGCGCCAGCAGATGCCCGAGATCCTGAGCCGGATCACCGTACAGCGGCTTCTCCCAGTCCACAAGCTTTACCCGGCCGTCGTCAACCAGGAAATTTGTCGAATTCAGTTCCGTATTAATGCAGCAGCGATATCCTTCATCCAAGCTGCTGTCAGGGGCAGCCGGAACATTACTAACATCACGCACATCAATACTTACGGGCGTCACAGCTTCAGCATCTGTTCCCGATTTCACAGATTCAGCATTCAGGGAATGATTTACAGACGTTTCAGCGGCGATCTCATGCGCTCTGTCCAGCAGTGCTCTCAGCCTTGCCTTCACGATGTCATCTCCGAGCGGTGAATCCATATAAGTTCTGACCATGTTTTCGCATTCATCGAGTATGGCTTCCGCGGGATCGGCCGGCGCAATCAGCCTGACTGTGTCGCGCGGTACTCCCTCAGGCTCTCCGTAAATTACCTCGCTCTCAGGTATACTAAGTGAATGGATGTCCGCCAGACACTCCATAACGCCGTTCATCTCGACTAAATTATCGTAGTGCGGATATTCTCCCGGCAGATACTCCATAACCAGAAAGCCGTGATCAGCGTATTTCATGCTGCCGTCGACATAATAAACGCGCGGGGTCCTTCCGGTCTCTCCCAGCAGTCCCAGCGCATGCGCTTCATACTCTATCTGCCTGTCCAGATGCATCTGGCTGCCCGCATTGATGCGAAGCACCAGCCTGCGCCCGGAAACCGGATGAGTAAAAGTATAATTAATGTTGTATTCGCCCTGCGCCAGCATGCGGTACTCTTCGGTCACTTCTGAAGGAAGACCGAGCGCCTGCCTGTACTCAGGGTTTTCAGTTATTTTTTTTATTATTTCTTCCATCAGTTCGTATTATACTCCCACCATCGTCTGTCGTTGAAAATCTATCTCAATGATCCGGGATTCGCAATACTTATGGCAAAGATGATTTCACCTAATTACAGCTTTCCTCATTTTCATTCGCTGCTTCGCCCAGATATTTTTTCTTTATAAACCATCCGAGGAACATTACCAGTACCAGCAGCGCCGCGGCTATTCCGAAATACAGCCAGCGGTTCTCCCCGGATGTAAATCCGGCTGTCCCTATGGTATACAGCGCAACGCCGGGTATCATAAATACAAAAGTGTACAGCGAATAGTGCGCGAGAGAAATATCGGTTATGCCATATGCGAAATTCTGTATATTATACGGAAAAATCGGAACGAGTCTCGTGATGGCGAGCAGTACAATATCGCTTCGTCCGGCATCATCGAAAAGAACACGTTTGAGAGTAGCATTTTTTGCGACCATTGGTTTTATCGAATCCTTTAAAAAGAATCTGCCGACTATAAATGCTATTATTGCTCCGAGAGTTGTCGCTATAAGGCAGAACAGGGTTCCCCACCACGGTCCGAATATCGCTCCGGCCAGTATTGCAAAAGTCACTCCCGGCAGCGCCAGAACCACGCACGCAATAATGGTCAGCCCTATATATATCAGGGCTGCCAGTATGAAATGTTCCTGTATCATAGCCGAGAGGAATTTGAGGTTCTCGGAATTGCTGAGATAGGCTGACCAGCCGAATTTGTGGTTGAGAACCAGTATCACCGCAATGATAAGGATGAATATTATTAGCTTTGAATTCTTTTTGATCCAGGTCATTAGCTGTTTGTTTTGATTCTTATCCTAACAGTAAATGCAGAGTCCACCCTGTCGGAAAACAAACTCTGCCATATGTCTGATTGTCTGATGCACGATCTCTACTGCTCTGCAGCGGCCTTGTTCTCTGCAGCAGCCTTTTTCTCTGCTGCTTTTGCCGTCTTCAGCTCTTCAAACGCTGTCAGAGCCCTCAGGTCTACACCTTTCTGCCTTTTCCAGAGCAGGAATACAACGAGGTATCCGATAACAATGAAACATATAAATCCGATATTGAATGTGCTGAACGGCACTGTTCTGAGTCCGATTCCCATTCTGAGTATACCCGCAGGTTTTCTCACTATCGCCGGTCCGCAAATATAATAGATTATTCCCAGACATGCAGCAACATTGACTGCGGAAAAGATCGGTCCGCATTTGAATTTTCTGATACAGAGCACGATCGCAAAGGTCAGAAGCCATCCTCCGATCAGCACCCATCCCGGATTTACCTTTGCTCCGTATACAGGAAGGCCAGACCACAGCAATCCGATGATCATGCCCCAGAATGCCGAATTATACAGCTTGCTGTACAGTCTCGCCGGATTTGACGGTTCTCTGAAATAGACCTCGCCTCTTGCCTCTGCGGCTTCCTGTTTTTTCTTCTCGCTGGCAGCGTATACCGATTTGATGAGGGCAACAAGCATCGCCAGTGCGAACAGGCAAAGCAGACCTATAAACAGTTTCTGCGCGCCGCCTGTCAGCATTCCGCCGACATATGAATATACTATGCATGCCGGGAGCTGTCCGAGACCGGTAGCAGCAAAGAATCCCCAGAATCCCATGGATGTGAGACCGGCAGCATATGAAACTATGTCAAAAGAGATGAAAGGCAGCAGTCTCGCTATGAGAATGCAGCGCTTGCCGTATTTTTCGAAGAACTCCTCCATTGAAGCAAGAGCGCCTTTCGAACAGATCTTTTCTACAACATCTCTTCCCAGTATACGCGCTATCCAGAAGCATAACGCTGCTCCTGCCATAGACGAAGCCCAAGAAAGAATGCAGCCCTGCCACCAGCCGAACAGATTGGCATTGGTCAGCGTGATGAAAAACGCAGGCAGCGGTGCGGCAAGCGACTGGAATATCATGAGCAGAGCGGAAACCGCCATAGCCCATTTACCGTATTTTGCGATGAAATCGTGCATCTGATCGAAGTCGCCGGATTTGAACATCGCGACAACATTGTTGATCCACGAATGCACTGACGGTATCGCAAAATATGCTCCGACAAAAATCAGCACGAGGATCAGAAGTATTATCCTTCCGGTCCAGTTGCTTTTCTTTTCCTCGGGAGCAGCGTGCTTGCCTCCGTTCGGATACATGTTATCTTTGGTTTGCAGATCTTTTTCTCTCATTGTATCTCCTCAATCTCCGGGGGAATCTTTTCGCTTTTATTAAGCGTGTGTTTAACCAGAAACAAAGCTCCGACAAACTCGCTTGATTGAAGTGAGCAACGCTGTATGATGCGGAGGAAGCATTTACAGACGCCGGGAGCTTCAGTTCCTGTCTGTTATTAATGAAAAACTCCGGGCAGGGCGCAATATCCCTGTCCGGAAAGATCACATTGTATTATTTCTGCAGTGTGAATGTTACTGTGACATCCGTGCCGTCAGCAGGCATTACGGAATCGTCAAGATAGACATGAGGATTGCCGCCGTCGATAGCGCCGAATGCGTATGCAGCATTGGATGTGATACCTGCCCAGCAGCTGTTAAGGCATGCTATGCAGCCGGAACCTGCTTCCTTGTTGCCCTGCTGGTTGCCTGAGAATCTCATATCGATATCCGGTCTGCCGTCGTCTGTCTTAAGTGCGTCGGCAAGTGCAACCGGCTCAGTCTGGCCGTCCCATGTGAATGAAACATCGACCTTCTGTCCGTCAGTGAATTCACCGTCTTCCAGATGCGAACCATCAGTGCACCAAGGCTCTCCGCCTGCTTCAACCATTGCATTATAGAAATCCTGCGAATCACAGTATGCTGCCATCATAGCTTTGTCTCCTGCTCCGCCGTCCTTGAATACGACGCAGTGCATTGTCGACTGGTCGAAGAATGTTCCGTTGACCTGTGCCGTGATGGTAACTGTTCCCGCTTCTGCATCTACAACGATGTCCTCAGGTGCTGCAGGAGCCTCTGTTGTTTCAGGTTCAGCAGTTTCTTCCTGTGTTTCAGGCTCAGTTGTCTCTTCCTCTGCAGGCTCTGAATTTCCGCCGCCGCATGCAGCAAGGCAGAACACCATAGCCAGCATCATCATAAGTGCTATCAGTTTCTTTTTCATTGGAATCTCCTCTTTTAATTGTAAAATTTTTGAAATCTCATGTAATAATCTTTAATTTATGGTCGCGTCAGACGACACCCCGCATCAGGATAATCAGTCCCGGAGAATGCCCTCCGCTGATACCATTCATAGATATTGTATTTTCTTGTACCTGCATAAACAAATTGATGCAATCTATTGCGCGAATTCTTTGTATATATATCATCAATATTTGTACAGCTTCAACTGCTATTCTTTATCGGATATCTCTATAGTACTGCTGGAGTTCCTCTGCACTGACGCCCTTTCTGTACAGATGTCTGAGATACCACATGTACATTTCCGTCCTTAGTATGCTTCCGGTTCCGTTTCCGTACCTTCGTGCCGAAGAAATGATTCGTTTTCGCGTCAGCCCCGGTGCGGCCACATATCTTCTGATTCGTCTGGAGAATTCATAGTCCTCCATCACCGGCTGCTCCGGGAACATTCCCGCTTCAAAGAACAACGTTCTGTCGATAAATATGCCCTGATCGCCGAAAGGAAGGCTTCTGAATGCAGCACGATGATTGGAAATTATGCGGTTGGTCAGCATGAAAAGATTCCGCGACGGAAATTTCACGCCGAAGCAGCCCCATTCATGACGTGCCATGACTCTGTGTATCTCATCAGGGAAACCCGGCGGCAGTATACTGTCGCAGTGAAGGAAGAAAAGTATATCACCGCTGCTGGCCATCGCTCCGGCATTGAGCTGTTTACCGCGGCCTTTTTCACACTTTATATAATTAAAGCCATCCGGAGTTCTTACCTTATCAGCTGATGCGAAGTTCATTTCCGGATCCGTATATACGGCCTCATCATCAGACTCGGTCCGGGCATCATGTCCTGCCTCAATCTCATGATCTGACGCAGCATCAGTATCTGCTTTTTCCCCGCATATTATCTCTGCTGTTCCATCAGTGCTGCCTCCGTCCACGAATATGATCTCACACTCATCTCTGTAAGGCATCAGCTGCTGCATCATACCGCTTATCTGCTGAGCCTCATTATAAACGGGGATTATGACAGAGATCTTTGCTTTATCAGCCAGGAAAAGACCCGTATAGGTTTTTTGAAGATGTGTGTCTTCTCTCATTCTCTGTCTGAATCCGGCAACATCCTCCGGCATGTCTATATCCGCATAGCTGTCAATAATACTCACACTCAGGCCGGCTGATCTGATGGCTGCAGCCGTT
Organism: uncultured Eubacteriales bacterium; assembly: GCA_902774265.1. Lineage (GTDB taxonomy): Bacteria > Bacillota > Clostridia > Peptostreptococcales > Anaerovoracaceae > Crickella. Next base: position 15,125 of record CACYHR010000031.1, on the reverse strand, counting down.
TCCTCATATACTGTTGAAACACCGTACAGCTTTACATCAAAGGCCTCATGATGCGGTTCTTTCATACCTATAAGATAGTAGCCGCCGTCCTCTGTCGGTCCGATCACCACATCCGCTGCATCCAGCATCGCAAAGGCCGCATCTATGCTTTCGGCTTCGATCTCGGGGATATCAGTACCGATCAGAACCGCTTTATCATATCCCATTGCGAGTGTTTCAGCGATGGCATTCTCCATCTTCCCGCCAATATCATCTCCGTGCTGACTGATAAACCGTATTTCGCTGGACTTTTTTTCTGACCTGAAATGAGACTCTCCTATCCGGGCTTTGCCTCCAAATACTGAACCCAGGAATTCCGGGATTTCTACGCTTTTCTGACTGCCCGAACGATCCTCACTGCAGATAGTTTTCTGCTCATCCTTCGGCAATTCTTTATTCGACATATATGTATTACTCTTTTTTTCGGTTTTTCTGTCTGTGTATGCAACGACTATATCCGCCGATATGCTGCTGTCTCTGCTGCACAATTCCGCGGCAATATCTCTCAGCATGCAGCGATGGAGTTCCGCGCACTCTGCCGGGCTGAAATACGGCATCAGTCTGGTCTTTGTTTTGCCGGACTCCGGCTCGCGTGTAAATATGATCAGTGCATTGCCGTTAACTGAGGCATTCTCTGATGAGCTCTTTCTTTTTTCCGCAATTACCGGTGATTGATCGGATGCGGAATTACTCTTGTCTGCCTGATCAACGGAAGGCTCAGCGGCAACATCACCGGCAGCAAAAGCGGCGGTGTCAGGATCGGCGGAATTCTCAATCTGCTGCAGCTTTTGCAGAACTTTTTCCACCGCTGCACGGATATGGTCTCCTCTTCGCATCTCTGCGCCAACACGGATCGCATTCTTTCTCATTTCTGCATATTCCGCGTCTGTCATTGCATCGATCCCGCCACGGATATCTCCGAGACCTGCGACTGCAAAACCGCAGTTTTCGTGCAGTACAAAGTCAGTCATAGCTGATCCGTTCCATACTATAACAGGCAGGCCGCTCGCAAGATACAGTGCTATCTTGTGCGGATTATTGCATTTGAGGTATTCACCGCATACTCCTTCTGCAGTTTCTGCTGAATCGCCGTCCCATACAAGCCCGAATGACCCCTCAAGCTCGTCCATAAGTCTGAACGGCGGCAGAACGCCTTTGTAATTTATATTCTCCCTGTCCCGGAATTCAAAATTCGGCCCGTATGCATCTATTATCAGCTCGTCCGGGACTTTTCCCAGAAAACCGGCTTTATCCTTTATCAGATTTCCGCAGAACACTATATGGTGCTTACGTCCGGTCCTGCTACAGATGTCCTCTGCATCGGGCTCTTCCGGGTGCAAGTAGTCCATCACTCCTACAGGTACCATAATTTCCGGATCGACTCCCATACAGGCTATATGTTCCAGCATCCTGTCATTGTGCACCATCATAACATCGGCCAGGTCAAAGAGCTCTGATTCGAGTCTGTGACTCATCGAATATTTGAGAAATTTAAAACCGCTGTAATACGGCGTTATGAACTGTTCGAGATCGAATACGACTATGACGATTCTGCATCCGCGTTTTTTGACCCTCTTTATCACAGATGCAAGCGCTGTGAATTTTTCGCTTGGAGGAGTCGACATAAACAATGTGTCTCCTTTGCCGAGGTGCTGCAGCGCACGATTCCATTCATGCATAAGACCCGCTTCCACCTTGAGCCTCTGCGGAATGCTCATCTTTTCGCCGTGCTTGAACATTTTTATCACAATGCGTTTAAGTCCGCATCTTCTGAACATCTCAAAATAATCGTCGCGTCCCTTTCCGCTCGATATCATCAGTTTGTCGTGATCGTAATAATTAGTTTCTGCGTAGTAATCCATTTCGTCTCCAGATAAGCAGTATCAGTATTATATAGACTGCGAGATAGCAGCAGCCCGAAGCGAATATTCTCAGAGGCAGCGCCGGCGATATTCCCGATGCGGGTATACATGCAGGCATGGCAAGTACTGCAGCAATAGCTATTCCCGCAATTGAGGTTCCGCTGAAAAGGCTTTTGCCGTCTGCTTTTTTTACGGCGCGAAGCAGAAATATCATAACTGTCAATTCAGTTATCAGTGTCGCAGCGGCCGCTCCGGCAGAAGCAAACTCAGGAATCAGCAGTGTGTTCAGTACTATATCGACAGCAGCTCCGGTCCAGGCCGCCCCTGTCACACTCGATTCATGGCCCATGGGTATCAGTTTCTGCATGCCTGCAATATTGGATATCCCTATAAATATCACTGCCGGCATTATTATGCGCATCGGCAGTACCGCGCCTTCAAATTCACTGCCCGCCAGCAGTTCTATACATTCCGGCGCCAGCATTATCAGGCAGCATACGGAAGGAAATGAGACCATGCATACCGCCGTCAGTGTCTTGTCTATCAGTGTACCGGCTTCTTTTAAATGCCCCCTGTCAAGATAGTATGACATTCGAGGCAGCAGCACTGCGCTTGCTGCAGTCACAAGATTCACCATGCCCAGCTTGATCTTCACCGATACGCCATACAGCCCCGCCTCTGCATCGCCTTTCATCATTCCCAGAAAGAGCATATCTATGTTTGTATAAACCGCAGTCGCTACGACCATCATAAAGATGACAAGCATGGGTCTTATATGCCTTACAAATGAATAGCCGCTGCAGATATGCAGATCGATATGCCGCCGCAGTTCGCACAGATTCACAAGATTGGATGCTGCCGCTGCAAAAATCGTCAGGCCTCCGTATATAATGTAATCATCTTTTTCTTTTACCAGGGCAAATATCCCTATCAGAGCAACAGCCTTGAAAATGATGGTACGTATGGTGATATACCTGTATTTTTCGAGAGCTTTGAACAGCCATTCCGCACCGACCGCATTCAGCAGCATGCCCGAACTCATTATGATCAGTATCGTTTTGTCACTGTACAGTCTCGGTACCGCAGCTACAGAAACAGCAAAGGCTGCATAGACCGCAGCACATGTAATCAGATTGATCACAAGTATCTCATGGGCAGTCTTTGTCAGCGCGGCTCTGTCGTCTCTCACCCTGGCGCACGCCCTGATCCCATACACCGGGATACCCATCTCTGCCAGCATAGAGAACAAAGCTATGACGGACGACGCAAAATACACCTTGCCTATTCCGTCCGGTTCCAGCACTCTCGTGACATATGGAAGCGTTATCAGCGGAAATAATATCGATGCTATCGTAAGCAGCACATTCAGCGCCATATTCAGTTTTATCGACGGTCTTCGCTCTGTCATCCGCTGCTTTCCTGTGGTCTTATAATATTATGTTCTGCAAATAGAGCTTTCTTATAAGCTCTGCTGTTTTAACGGCTGAATAACCCATTTCCTCCAGCTTCCGTGCTGTCCCGCTGTGCCTGCAATGATCTGATGTCAGCGCTGCGATCCATTCATCTCTGTCTTCCAGAGGGATTATCCTTACAAGTCCTGTTTCTTCTGCAATGCGGGGAACAGCTTCTGACGCAATAACCTCCAGTCCTGCCGCCTGTGCTTCGAGCACGACTAAAGGGAAGCCCTCATATTCTGACGGGACCGCGAGTACATCTATTGCGCTGTAAAAATCACTTATCCTGCCACTCACTCCGGCAAATATAACTCTGTCCTGCAGACCCATCATCATAGCATATGTCTGCAGCATCTCAAGATCCTCCCCGCCGCCGGCAAACATCAGCATATATTTGCGCACTGCTTTGCTGCCGCACGGAGTCTCTATTTCCTTGCCTCCTGTTTCATGGATTTCCCTGATCTTTTCATGATCATCATCGCAATCCGGACAAGAAATATCACTTATCATCTTCCTCAGCAGCCTGAGCATATACAGCTGGTTTTTCTGATATGTAAGTCTCCCGACCGTTCCTATCAGCACCGTATCATCAACTATGCCGTACATCGATCTGATCTCCGCACGCTTTTGTTCATCATATGCAAAGGCTGCTGTATCAATGCCGTTTTTTATCACATGCAGCTCACTGTCGCATACAGACCGGGGAAATCTCCATCTGCCGGATTCTTCGGAACATGCGCAGAAATCTGTTACACATCGCTTCAGAACCGGAACGGTCGCGGCTCTGCTCACAGTATGCCTCATATCATCTCTGCCGGTGCAGTGGGAATGCGCTATTATGCACTCTATCCCTGCCGTATGCGATGCTGCCGCATAAATGGCCAGCATCGAACTGCTGCCGGAGTGTATATGTATCAGGTCATAATTCCTTTTGCGCAGAAATTCCAGTATCGGCAATGCGGTGTCCATACGGCTGCGTCCGGGTCTGAAACTGCATCCCAGCTCGTATACAATTCCTCCATACTCCATGACTCTGCTGCGTATCGACTCGTTGTCGCAGAAATAAGGCGTAAGAAAATCGATCTCCATGCCGCTCCGGTCCATGTGATCGAGTACATTCATTACGAATATTTCCTGTCCTCCGTATGAAACCGGTTCTCCAAAAGCCTCTAATATCTTCATCAGATGTCCTTTTCTGCTCATTTTGCGGATCAGACACCGCGATCCGCTATGATTTGCTGTCAATGCTTTCCATCAGAATCCCTTTTCAGTGATTCTTTCCGGAATGGGACGGAAATACAGTCCCTCCATAGTCGCTTTATACATGATTCCCAGCCGCCTGCACTTTTCAGCCGTACTGTTGCGGCTGATTGCAATCCTCGCAGTATGCAGGGCCAGTCTTGCAGTTTCATACATAAAGCCTCTTATTCCTTCACGTCTGTATAGATAGACATCATTTCTGTAAAGAAATCTGAATCTGCCTGTGCGCTCCGTATCCGCTGATGCGATATCAGCGCCTGTATTGCATTCAGTATCGTGGACAACTTCGCTTGACGGCACCAGCCAGCAGGGATATCTGCGCGATATCCTTCGCGTGTATTCCCAGTCATCCGTCCATATATAGAACTCCTTCAGCGGAAGTCCGACATCTTTTACTATTTCTGCAGAAATAAACAGCGAGACGAATGACGCCATTTCTACTCTGCAGGGAGAATCAAGAGCTTTCAGCTTTTGAGAAGAGATATTGTGAAATACCGTCTCCCTCTGTATGTTCATGCGGCACAGGCTTCCATCCCGCCAAAGAACTCTGCCTGTCAGAAAACCGCAGCTGACTCCTCTGCATGCGGCACCATCCCCGCCGATGCGTGCATTATATTCACGGTCGAATTTCATGAATTCTTCAAGTGCATTTACCGAAGGTATGCAGTCGTCATCCATAAGCCACAGTTTCTCATATCCCGCTTCGACGGCCTCACGCACGCCATAGCTGAAACCGCCGGCTCCACCGCCGTTGCAGCTAAGTCTTTTATAGATTATCCTTCCCGGATTATCCGCAGAGATGCTTCGGACCATTTCTCCGGTACCGTCGCTGCTGTTGTTATCTATCACAATAATATCCGGGCTTGCGGAAACAATCTGCCTAAGTACCGCCTCGATACACCGTCTAAGTTTTTCTTTTCTGTTGAATGTGACTATTACTGCTGCAATTCTTTCCATCAGTACACACCCTTTTTCTTCAGCACAGCAAAAGGCGTTTTCAGCAATATCCATGCATCCAGCATCAGAGAGGCATTATCTGCATAGTACAGCTCCATCTGCTGTCTCCTTCCGCTCTGATATGTCGCATTGTTCCGGCCGCAGACCTGCCAGTATCCCGTTATACCGGGCTTGACAGACAGGAATCTCTCTCTTTCATTCTCTGTATAAAACTCAAGCTCACTCTCCATTACCGGTCTCGGCCCTACAAGGCTCATGCTTCCCTGCAGCACATTGAAAAGCTGCGGAAGCTCATCGATAGATGTCAGCCTGATTTTATGACCGATCTCAGTAACACGCGGATCATCCTTCAGTTTATATTCCTGATAATATGCCTCAAGATCTTCGTCATTGAGTATACCTTCAAGGTCATCAGAGCCCGGTTTCATGCTCCTGAATTTGAGGACTTTGATACGTCTTCCGCCCCGGCCTGAACGTTCATGCACATAAATAGCCGAACCCCGGCTTTCTGATTTAACCAGCACAGCAACAGCGGCCATCAGCGGCGCCGTAACACCTATGAGCGCCGCTGAAGCCGTAATATCAAAAGTCCTTTTTACTGCATTGTACAAGAGCCTGTGCGTCATATCATCTCTCCCGCGATACAACCGTATTTATCCCGATATAACAAATTGGGCAAACATCTGAATGCTGCCCAATTATTATTCGTTTTATCTTTCGCTTTGATAATTTACACAGTTCAATCTTATCTTTAAGACCTATGCATTAGCGTCGGAAGGTGTATCTGTCTGATCCGGCACTTCACTCTGTGCAGGAGCAACTGTAACAGTAACAGTTGCCGTTTTCTTGCCGGCTTTATACTTGCCGTTGCCCGCAGTTTTGACCTGAACCTTGACCTTATATGTTCCAGCTGCTATACCGCTCTTAACAGTCAGATTTCCTTTTTCATCTATCGCAAAGAATTCCGCACTGCTGTCAGCACCGGTAATGCTGAAGCTCTGCTTTCCGCCGGAATTGCTGATCTTGAGAATATCCGATTTTGCAAAGCTAACATCTTCTGTCTGAAGAATTGTGCCTTCGGCTGTCACAGACTTTCCGCTTACTTTGAGCTTTTCCTTTGAAACCACAACCTTCAGAGTGACGGAATCACTACCGGATTTATAACTCGAATTTCCGCTTGCTGTTACTCTGATATTTACCTTATAGTTACCTGCTTTGAGGCCTTTCTTTATAGTCAGGCGGCCGTTTTTACTGTTGATGCTGAAACGCTTGCGGGATTTGTTCACACTGGTGATTTTGTATCTGACTGTTCCCTTTGGATTGTTTACAGACAGATACTTCTTTCTTGCGTACTTTTTGCTCTTTTTGGCAATAGTATCAGCATTGAGCTTTATTGTCTTCTTCTTGAGTTTTACGCTTATCGTATTGGTTTTCTTTGACGGCTTGACCGGTGCCGGTGTCGGCGTCGGCGTCACTGATCCGCCACCGTCTGAACCAAGAACCTGTGCAGTAACAGCAGGTCCTCCCACCATACCTATGACTTCTACTACACCCATTACAAGCATAAAACAAAGAGTCACAGACAGGACGGCGGTTAATGCCTTACCTAATCTCTTCTTCATGTCTCCTACCTCCATTATTCCTTATCTCATACACTGTGATTTTACATTTTCTATTCATGTAAAATCAATCATTTCAACCTGCTGAGACAGTATTATAAATATTTACTATAACAGACACCAATGTCACTCTTCTCTGCAATGCTTTCTCCGAATCAAATGGCGCTGCCATAAGGTCGGAAGGGAAGCCTTGATCCGGAGGCTGAGTTCCTCCGATAAGTACAGCGCCGCTCATTTCCGCCTGAATAACCCCTCGCTGCTTTCCGCTCCTGCGGATATCCCCAGCAGAACGAAGAAGAACGGCGCGGTATAGAACATCGCTACGCCGAAGAGCGAAGAGATGAAATATGCTGCAGCCGCATAAGCTGCTATAAAGCTGCAATTCGCCGTACCGGCGGCATTATTGCTGCTTCTGAAACCTTTTGCTATGGCTGTAATGCATCCGCCAATATAGAACAGTGCTGCCGGGATACCGAAGAATGCAGCATATGTAAGCGGTTCACAGTGCGGATTTGATACTCCGTTTATCGCAGTGCTGTCGGCAAACAGCATCTCATTTATACCCTCACATCCGTAACCGAACAAAGGTCTCTGCCTTATGTATTCTGCTGTCAGCTCCCATAACTTCCATCTGCCGTGTCCCATATACTGATTTCCCTTGCCCTGCAGGATCAGGACTGCTTCACGGAATGTGAAATATAATTCAACTCTCAGCAGAGAGCTGCAGACCAAAGCAGCTGCGGCAGCGGCAATTATCCATATTGTCAGTATGAATGATCTTCGTCTTCCCTGACCCCTCACCATCGATACAAGCAGCATCACTACCAGCACAGCAGCCGCTGCTATCAGACATCCGAGTGATCTGTTATATACGAGCATCATAAAATTCAGCCCCATCGAAATGACAGCCGCGATCATCTGCAGGATATTTCCGTAAATATAATATCCTGCGCTGAGGATAAGTGCTATAACGAGGAAGTAGCCAAAGTGGTTACCGTGAAAGAACACCGCGCTGAGTCCTTCCTTGTTTTCGAAAGCCTCAAGATTTTCAGTCGGTATGCTCAGCAGCAGGGCAATATCGATTGCATCCGCAGTCAGAATGATGCTCCATAGCACAGAATTCGCAGAACCTTCAATCACAGTTCTGCTGCTGAGTCCCATGTACACAATAATAAATATCAGCAGATCGAATACCCCGATATATCGGAACTGCACTCCGAACATGGCTTCACGGCTGAATCCGTTTATACATGTTGAAATCATCATAAATACGGCAAACGCCATGAACATCATGGCGCTCAGATCCGGCCCGTCGCTCAGAAAAGAGTTGCCCGCCGCATCTCTTCTGATCCATATATATATCAGGCAGCAGAGCACGGCAATCAGTGTCTGTATCCTGTACAGCATCGGATATACTGTGTACTGCAGATTAGCCATTGCCGGCAGCATCAGATCAGCCGCGAGCATACCGAGCGTGATAATACACATCAGATGCCCGGGAGCCGCTGCCAGTCTTGCAGCTATGCTGAGACCGCTGCTTATATCCGTTACAGATCCGGCTAACGCTGTTCCGGTATCCTCAGTTCCGGTATTCATTTCTCCGGTCTCTTCAGTTCTTATATCCGCAGCTCCGGTCTCTGCCTGTGCCCGTGATACGTTATATCCGTCAATATCACGGACATCTTTTCCGGGTTCTGCTGCTGATTTACTGATTATATCCGGATAATAATATTTTCCTGTGTCAGTCCTTTTATCTTTCTTCATTTTCGGTATGTGTATTTTTTATCGAGCTTTAATCCGGGTTTTGATTTTTGTGTTAATCCTTTTTCCGGATAATTCCGTACGTATACTCTTCAGCTTGCGTATCGCCATCGATGCGCCTTTTCGTATCATATGCTCTCTGCCTATGAATATATACGGCAGTTCGCAGTATTCAATTTCATTATTATCTATCCAGACATCCAGAAGCCTTTCACCGATATAACCGTACAGGCGTCTCTGCCCGCCCGAACCCTGAGCTTCTCCTGAACTTATTGCTTCAGTATTGCTTTTTCTCTTCGGATCTTCACTCTCATATGAATATGTAAGCCTGTTTTCCAATTCAAAAAGTATGTCAAACAGCCATTCACAATAAGCATCCAGCAGATCCCTGCGCATGATAAACATATTGAACCGGTGTCCCGTTCTCATAGCCATCCTGCCGTCAAATGCATCAGTATATTCAGGACATCTCTCCTCAATTATCTCTCTGACTGCATCGAGCGTTTCTTTGTTATGAGCATGCGCGTACTGCGAATAATTCGTTTCTATTAGATAATTACGAGCTTTCGGCAGTATGATCTCATACTCCTCCATCAGTTTATCCGCCTCACCGGAAGTAAGGATACCATCAAAAATATCTGATTCCGTCATAAATCCTTTGCTTGATTTTCGCATTTTGCGGCTGTCCGGCAGTAGATTCCTTATCCCACGGCCAAATGTATGTCCAGGCAAACTGCCAAACTTACTGCCGAACGCAGCTTTTATACCTGTATCATGTGTTCCGGCAAAATATCGCCTGTAATGGCAAAGTCCGATATTATCCGCATCACAGTTCTTCCACATCCAGTAAAGACCTGTCAGTTCGCAATACTGCGGATTTTTTTCAGAAATATTATCGCCGTAATCATCGCGCACATAATCCACAGTCTCACGCGCAGACATTCCAAACGCTCCTGCCATTAGAGGCAGATACAGCTCATCCTCAGACATGATATTCACTTCATGTGTTACCGCCGCGATAATAGTATCCATACAATCTATCTGATATTTAATTTGTTTCCGTTTTCTTTCTTTTTTATAACGCATTATGATTTTTGTCAAGCTGTCAGGAACTGTCAGTGTCATGGTTTTCCTGACACAGTTATGATAATCAAAATCCAGCAGATCTTCATAAACTAAATGTATGTATTTCTTTGTATTTTTGACGAAAGTGGACGGATTGCAGGATTTCATTCATCGATTGTTCGACAGATCTCGCAAAACGCGTTATCATTCCTGCGAAAGATTATTTCTTTAATAAAGATGATCAGTATCAGGCTGAGGATCATGCTCTGATATTGATCATTTTATATTGCTTTACTTTCGCCCGGTTTCACCCGGTTGATCACCCGCAGCACGAACAACTGAGAATCACTACATGTTTGTTTCCCATAGTTTTTATTATTCATATTATTGAAAGGAGCAGAGAATATGTGTAATACTATTAACAGAATAAGCATTGTAAATACACCTTATGACAATGTATACAGGACGATGCTAGACAGTTGTCCGAGACTCATTATCCCACTTATTAATGAAATATTCGGTGAGAACTATACCGGACAGGAAAAGATCATTCAGTCTCCGAATGAGTTTTTCATTCTTGATGCGGGCGACCGAAAAATCGTTACTGATTCAGTATTCACTATCTATGGAAATCGCATAGGACATTATCACATCGAGTGCCAGAGTAATCCCGATGGCACGATGCTGCTCCGCATGTTCAAATATGACTCACAGATTGCTGTCAGGTACTCTTCTGTAACAGAGAACACTCTTACTGTGAGATACCCGAATTCAGCTGTACTCTATCTTCGAAGCACCGCTAATACACCTGACACATCTGTGATCAGGATCGAGACACCCGGCGGTGATGTATCTTATGAAGTGCGGAATCTGAAAATCAAAGAATACAGCATTGAAGAGATTTTCCGTAAGAATCTGTTATTGCTGATTCCATTTCATATTTTTACATTTGAAAGCAGACTTGAAAGCATTGAATCAGATGAAAAGTCGCTTGCACAACTCAAATCGTATTATTCTTCCATCAGAATAGAACTTGATGAATTGGCAAATGAGGATCGTATAAGTGAATTTGAAAAGCAGACGATAATTGAAATGTCTAATAATGTAGTTGACTCGCTTGCTCGGAAATATGAGCATGTCAGGAAAGGAGTTGGTGATGTAATGGGCGGTGTTATACTTGATACCCAGGCCAAAAGAATTCTTAATCAAGGCAGAGAAGAAGGTAGAGAGGAAGGCAGAAAAGAAGGCATCGAAGAAGGTAGAGAGGAAGGCAGAAAAGAAGGCATACATATTGGTGAAAACAGACTGGATACACTTTTTATATATTTGGATAATCTTGATCGTTTAGAAGAATATAAAGCGGCTGTACTTGATCCAACACTTCGAAGCAAGCTTTATGCGGAAATGGATAATGCCCGCAAAAGCTGAAGCGCGCATCGTACAGACCAGGCAAAACAAAGTACAGGAAGACAGTTATATGACTTTACAGTAGATTATAGAATAAGATATTTCTTTCAAATGGAAGCTGAATGTTCACTATAAAGCCGACTGGGGAAGCAGGATCTATGTTTTACCTGCCTCCCCAGTCGTATTTTTTATGCTATCAAACAGCTCCCGAATTTAATTGGATTTTTTTATTTCAGTTTGAATGATATTGCCACTTCCTGACCTGCCTGAAGTTTGGTCGAATCAAGGCAGAAATAGTCAGTTTCCTTGCTTACTGTCATAAATCCAACCGCATTGTTAGTGGCAATACCGGCCGGGCAGCTCTGCAGGCATGCTATGCATCCCGATTTCCACGAAAGCTGATTCTCATAATTTCCGCTGAATGCCATATCAAGCGCATTTGCTGGAGAAGCATCAGTACCGTTCTTCTTATATTTCAGAACTTCAGCGAGTGTCTTTTCTCCGACAGTTACATCATAATGTGAGAATGTGCTGCTTCCGACACCAGCTGCAGCTGCAGCTGAAAGAGTCTGTCCGGTTTCAAGTGATACTGAAGTATCAGACCATGGTTTGGAACCTATTGCAGTCAGAGCACTGTGGAAATCAAATACATCTGCCTCACTGACAAATGCAGCATCCTTGTCTCCAACACCCTCCGATTTTATAAGATGATAGATAAACGGTGCATCTGCTGTAAGATAAGCTGCATTGACCTTAGCCTTGATTGTCGCTGTCTTAGCTGCAGGATCTACTTTTACCTTGCCTATCACATATGGGTTAGCGGTCTTCCAGTTGTTGAATCCGCCCTTGAGGTATGTTACCTTGGCTGGTGTAACACCTTCGTCCGGATAAGTATTGTAGACATAGTCCATAGCTCTTCTTGCATATCTGTTGCCGCTGTAGCAAATGAAGACGATTCTTTTGCCTTCATTCTTAGCTTTGCTGTAAGCTGCATCCAGACCCTTGGCAGCATCACTACCGGCAGCTATAGCACTTCCATCAGTAGGAACGCTTATTGCATTTTCAATATGACCGGCATCATAATCCTTAGCTGCTCTTACATCGACTACATAGTCAGTTGCCGCCGCAATACTGTCTGTTCCATAAGTTGCCCATTCAGCATCATCCATAGGGAAGAACTCTATTTTTACCATCTTGCCTTCTGCTGCAAGCTCAGCTGCTCCGCCGATGAAGTAAACGATATTGTCCATATCCTTGCCGGCTTTCTGATAGTAATTCATAGCTCTTCTTGCAAGAGAATTACCGGTATTGCATACGATAACGATCCTCTTTCCTGCTGCTTTGTCAAATGCAGGATCAAGATTTGCCTTTATCTCTGCTGCGCTTGGTTCAGATCCGTCTTCCTTGATTACAGGAGCAGAAACCGAACCAGGGTAGTGGCTTTCCTTAAAGAGGGATGCTTTTCTTACATCAATAACGAAATCATTATCTCTGATCTCCTTTACTCCATAGTATGGCCATACCTTTTCCTTGTCCAGATTCAGGAAATCAGGATTAGAATCGATTTTGGCAGTGCTTTCAACGAGAGTGTCTTTATTATAATCGAGCGCATAGGACTTGCCGTCTGCCGCTTTAAACGGCCATCCATTGTTTGTCCAGCCCTGCCATCCGTCGTTGTACAGCGATGCATTATATCCGAGTACCCATGCGTCCCATGTTTCTTCAGCTGCTCTCCATCCGGATCCGCAGAAGAATGACATATGTTTACTTGTATCCACTCCCTGTTTTTTCCACATTGCCTCTATGATGTCCTGACTTCTCATGGACAGATCAGGGTTTCTGTAGTAGTACATGCTGCTTGAATATCCAACGCCTGACGGTGAATTAACCGTTCCGTCGATCCAGCCTGCAATGTCATGATATCCGTATCCGGAATCCTTTCCTGCAAATTCTTCAACAGTACGTGTATCGATAACCTGTGCCTTTGTATCTTTCAGAAGTGCTGCAACTTCTTCCTGTGTATCAATCAGATCAGGATTGCCTATAGCAGTAATATTTGTCCCGACTGTTGGTTCATTGATCTTCTCTGATTCAAGCGCATATCCGTTATTAATCCATCCGGAATATCCTGCAGACATAACATGGATATCATTCACTCCTGCATATCTGAGTACAAGAGCAATCTTTGTAGTAGCCATTGGCTGTTTGCCTACGACAACGACACAGTCATCTTTGTTTATTCCGTATTTTTTAACAAGTCCGATGATGCCCTCATCGTCTCTGAGGAGGTAATCACCTACCCAGCCGATAGTAGGATTGTTGCCATATGTGACTCCCGGAGTGATGATCGGATCTCTATTTGCATTTCTCTCAGGCTCAAAATCATCCGTACTGATTGGCTCTGCTCCCGGAACATGTCCTTCTGTATAATATCCGGCTTTTGTCCAGTCTATCGGATTATCCTTCTTATAGCCTTCATCAGTATATTTTCCAGCTGCAGCATATTCTGCATGGAGGATCTTGATCTTTCCTACGGCCTTTGTACCTACGACCGACTTTGCATTTTCTGTAAGTGCTGTTCCGCTAACCTTGTAATCCGAAATGCTCTTGACTACCTCAGCAGGTACATTCATTCCATAATTCTTGTACTGAACCAGATTTGCTCCTGTTGCATTTATTTCAGCGGACGCATTATACTTCTTTGTATTCTTGAAACCCTTATTGATAAGATAAGAAGCAACTACATCGGCATCCTTATCGTTTGTATCATATACCACGATCTTGGCGCCTTTTATGAGATTGCTGTCAGCTATCTCCATCTCAATAGCTTCTTCTCTGGTCTTCTGCTCAGCAGGGTCAAAATTGTAAACACCGGTAATCCAGTCTGCGGAAATATTGATTGCATCCGCAAGGTGACCGCCGTTTTTGTCACTTCCAAGTGCCCAGCCTGCATATGAATCGGCATTTCTGGCATCAACCTTGAAATCTGCTGCCTCAAATTCTTCTTTAGACGCTGTTTTAACTTTTATCGCCTTAGCTTTAACTGTAATTTTGATTTTAGCTTTAACTTTCTTGTTCTTTTTGGAAACAGCTGTAATGGTAGCTTTTCCTGCTTTTTTAGCTTTTATGACGCCTTTGCTGCTTACGGTAGCAACCTTCTTGTTGCTGGATTTCCATTTTACAGCCTTTGATGCCTTCTTTGGCTTAACCGATTTTACCTTTGCTTTGAATGTCTTCCCTACAGTCAGGGTCTTGCTCTTTGCATTCAAAGTTATTTTGGTAGGTTTTTTGCCCGATGCCGCAAAGGACTGGTTCATTGGCACCACTGAATAAGTGAGCATGATAGCTACTGCCATCATCAGTACCATGACCTTGCGCATCATTGATGAGTTTCTGGTCATATTATCCCTCCATTAAACTTTTTACCGTTAACTTACTAAACTATTTTAACAAGTAATGATATTTAACTGACAATTGATTGTGCCTATTTCAACAGCAGCGTATATTGCTATATTGAATAGTACCCCTTGAATAATTTAATTTGTATCAAAATCACATTTTTACTTACCCATTCTTTCTTAATGCACTGCGATATTGCAATTAATAGGGTAGAGTGATGGTTTCCCATCACCCTCCCATTGCACCGTACGTACCGGTCAGGTATACGGCGCTACATCAATGTAGAATCAAGTATTAACTCA
>CACYHR010000030.1 GCA_902774265.1 uncultured Eubacteriales bacterium | reverse complement strand
GCACTTCTGGAAAGTGTCCGTCTCACCGGCTAATTTGTCGTAGCCGGCACCAATCGATATCGTATATGGAGTACCCTCCATCCGACATCGTGCTTCAATCCTTTCGCGAATCTCACAGATTATTGCATCAATTTCACTTTCGCTGGTTGGATGGGCAACAAGAATGAATTCATCTCCGCCATATCGGGCGAGAAACATAGGAATACTGTGATTCCTCACAACTTCCTTAAGCGCATTGGAAACAAGGATCAAAGCTCTGTCGCCTTCAGCATGACCGTATGTATCGTTGATGAGTTTAAAGTCATTGATATCAAGCATGATTACGATCGTTAACCGGTTTTCATGGTGGATGTTGCTCTTCTGTGCGACATAATTGGCCAGTTGTCCCCGGTTATTCAGTCCGGTCAAAGGATCGGTTGAAATCTGTGTTTTCATGGAACCGATGTAGAAAATGAGCATCAGGATCGTGCTGCTGAAGCAAAAGATCGGTGTTTCCGACATCACTATTACCTGAGCCAGACCGCCGAAGACGACCAGGAGCGGGAAAAGTCCGACCAGCAGGTGATTCCTCCTTTCGATGAGGCTCTCCGCAGCAATCGCCCGCTTCATCGTATAGCCGAGTATGGCAACAATATAAATAATTGGTACCGCGACCAGGAATACAGAGTATAGCGGCTGTAGTTCCAGGTCGCTGCTCAGAAGCAGATCGGGAGCGAAAAGGAAGATGAAAATCAGCGCAGCCGTAGAAAGAAGAAACGGAATCAAGATGACAAATCTTGTTAACGGTTTATCTCTCTTCGGAATCTGCTCAACCGCCATGACATATATCAACCATCTGTAGGTGATAGCAGCCATCAGAATGCAGTTTAAGAAATTAGTTGTTACGACGATAAACCTGTTTCGAGGCAGCATACCGGCTATGACCGCCGCCCACAACGCATCGGACACGAAATAGAGCATAAAGGCGATCAGTGCGTGGTCATATTTTATCTGCTTTTCCTGCTTGTCAATGCTAAAAAGATCCCAAACAAGCATAATGCCAAAAATGATGACACAGACAATGCTCGCTTCGGTATAGTATATAAAATAGCTGACATCATTTCGCATCCTTCCTCTTTATTTTTTTACCCACATATTGTTCCGGTCGATGCAAACATCACACTGGAAATCTCAGCAACAAATCCCGATTTGCCACACCGAATCATATATCGTCATTGCATGGCAAATTGATTATAACATGGATGCAAAAAACCGTGTGTGAAAAGACTATCAATTCTGCATCAGAACCTGTCCATATCCTCCTGCGAGGCCAGCGTGCAAAATGCCTCGCTGTTCTCATCATTACTCATTTCCGCATACATATCGTTGATGGTCCCAATAGTAAGAAGATCCATCTCCCCGATCTGCACACCCAGCTGCACCGCCCTCAGAAGCAGCAGCGGAGTCGTCATTTCGCGGTCAGTCGCTCGAAGTTTTTTTTAGACTCGACCTGCGTCTGTACATTCAGGCCCCACAGCTCGATGATCTCCGGCAGCACCTGATATATCGAAAAAGTCCCGAACTGATCCAGCCACTCATCCGGCGTATCCGGAACCCCCTTCGGATCCGCATGCTTCGCCATGATATAGCTGATATCCTCAAACACCTCAAGCGAAAAACTGTCAAGAGACGAACTCTCCGGGTCCTCTCCGTCCACACTCCTCTGCAGATCATTCAGATCCTTATAAATATCCCTGTGAAATCTGTTCCTGTATATCCTCGGCACAGCAGCCGATGCCCTGAACTTCACATCCTTTCCATCGATATTCACCGTCTTAACAAGCGCCATCACTCACTCCTCCATTCATATGATCATATCCATAACGAAAACAGGCAGAGCCGCAGCCCTGCCCGGCACTATCCGTTATTATCTCCATCAGCCACACCGTCATCATCTCCATCGGCTCCGCTCGCATCTGCAGGCGGCATATAAACGCTCTGATACCAGTTATTGTAAACAGTCTCATCAGTATTCGATCCCGTCTTCACCTTCACAAAACCACCCGGCAGCGGCGTAGCCGTCAGCTCCAGCTTCTCGGTCTGCACCTGCTTGCTCCCCTCGACAGTCTTGCCCTCGATAGTAGGCCTCGCCGCACTGCAGTAATACATGCAGTGCCTGATCTTCCTCTTATCGCCCGAGAACTCAAACAGCAGAGCGAAATGCTCCATCTCAACAGAAGAATCCTCGACCATCACGCCGTTTACATCCTCTGTCTCCTTCAGGATATCCTTCCTGAAACTCTCCGGGATCAGCGCCACCTCCAGGTCCCCCGAATACCCGTTATTCGCATAATTGGTGTAATACACCATATCGTCCGCATAGAACGGATCATTATCTCCCTCAGGATCCAGCGACAGATTCACCGCACCCGGGATCGGCACCGGAGTCTCAAAAGAAACGCTCCCCGTCGCCGCATCCAGCGTTGCCTTCGCATAGTGACAATTCTTAAGCCCGAACTTTACCTTATTGTTGTTATTAGGCATACTCCCCACCTCTCTTCCAATAAAACAGCGAGCTCTCCTCCGCTCTATCCGCGTTAGATCACCCGCTTATTTCTTTCTTCATCGTTACCTGCAAGACAGCCCGCAAGTATAAAAACTGCGTCGCCGCCTGCCAATTTGTGTTTAAATCTCTAAGATCCTATACCGTCATCTGGTACAGCACCTCATACAGCCTCTCCGACTCGATCCATACCTCGGACTTGTCCCAGTAGACCTCATGCCTGTCCAGCACAGCCTCCACCATGTCCTCCAGTTCCGGATCCTTTTTATCCGTATACAGCTCAACATCCAGCTCCGAGAACTCCGCATAAACAGAATCGTCCGCCGCAAAATTCTCCGAACCCGGAAACAAAAAGCAGATGAACGGCGGATCCACACTCTCGCCCTCCGCGAAATGATCATACGCAAAAGGCAGCTCCGTCTCCTCCATCATCAGCATCACATCCTCATGACACATCCCCGCTCCTTTCCTAAACAAATCCTTAACCGCCCTTCTGCAGATCCCGCTCGATATCTCTCATCAGCTGCTCCGCACCTGCCTTCTCCGCCGGCGCGATATGAGGAAAAGCCCTTGTCCTTCCCCCGCCGCGCTTAGCATGCCCCTTTTCCAGCAAATGCGTCAGCTGATACTTCCTCGAATGGACCACGATCCGGATAGAATCCGAACTCTCACCAAGCGTCTTCACCGCCCAGCTCTTCGCATACTTCCCGGATCTCCTCGGTGCACCCGCCTGAGCCTTCTCCCTGACAGTCCTGCCCGCCTTCTTTACATCCTTCTTCAGATCATCCGCAGCCAGCCTCGAATACTCCTCCAGCCCCTTCATAACCTCATCCGCAAGCTCCTCGATCCTGACAGTCCGCGCCATCAGCGCCTCTCCTTCCTGCAAATAAACTTCAGTGCCTGCTTCTTATATCCCAGATGATCGATACTGACGATGTTATAGATCTCACCGCCAAGCAGGATCCTGTAACCGGTCGAACTCATCACTGCAGCCTTCCTGCAATACCTCACAGTTACAGTCATCGAATGATCCTGCACAGTAGTCCCGGCCACCTGCTCCTCCCTGGAACTGGCCAGACCCTCGCCCCCGATCGTCGCATAGCACTCGTAATAATCTACCCACTCATTGAAATGATTACCGTGCTCATCCACCGTAGCCTCATTCTTCTGAAAAACGACCCTCGACCTCAAAGCCGCAACATCCATCCCAAACCTCCGATACTATCCTCTTCCTTCAAAGACTTCCGTCCCGAAGCCACGTTTTCATCATTTCGGACGGAAGAATGCCTTACTGATCTGCATTCTTCCGTCCCGAAGCCCCAGCCTGCCTCAGAACCCTGGCTTCCGGCTCCCGAACAGCAGCGCCCTCAGCGTCAGATCCAGCGCATGATGATCTGCCTCCTCCCGATGCTCATACATATAAGCCGCAGCAAACAAAACGGCGATCTTACCATTGACCGCCGCATCCAGATCCGCCTCATCATCCGTCCTCAGGATATCCATGCACAGCTTCTTCGCCGCACTGACTATCTCCCCGATCAGAGCATCATCCTCATCATGATCCACCCTGAGATAACTCTTCATCTCCTCAACCGTAACAACCATCCGTAAAAAACCTCACACAATCTGTAACATACGAAGTTAATGCTATATATACCGAATACACTCATATCGTAGCGAAATCTCTTACATATACAAGATCATCAGGTTCATCCTGAACACACTTGATCGATATCCCTACAATGACTTCTTTGATAACTCCACCTTCCCGAACCTCAAAGCCTCGGAAAAAAGCCCGATAATCGTTATCATCGATCCCGACAAAATGGAGTTTCGCATTCCCGTTATACAAAACCCAGTATTCGACAAAGGACTCATGTCGAGGCATATAATATCGAAGACCCGATCTTGAACAACCGGACTCAAATGAAACAGTTACATTTCCATCTTCTGTTGTACCACTTACATTAATGTATTTTCTGTCTGTTCCTGCTTGTATAAAGTCAACATACACTAAGCCATCATCGTAGCTTTCTAAACCTGATCCAAGCATTATGCATCCCAGCTTATTACTCTTTGCAATAGGCAGCTCTGTCTCGCCCCCATCCGCCGACAGCACACCTTCTTCTGTAACAGAAAGCCCCTCACCGACCATGACACCGCCAAGCACCGTATCCGATGCCACCGGCAATTCGTATGTCTCACTCTCCGGAAGGCCTTCAACAACAGCCTCTTCCTCTATTATCAGAGATCCTCCGATGTGTGTCACCTCACCGCCCATTTCGGTGTAATTCTTTACATTGTAATCACTCATCTATAACCCCCTTGATTGATTCCGAACATCCCTACAGGCCTTCTTCCTGATCTGCCGACATCAGCCCTGCAGCTTTCAACTTTTCCAGCAGTGCATTGAAATCAGATCGCAGATCTGCTATCGTACCTGCTTCGCTCGCTTCCTGATTCTCCGCCGCTGTAAAAGCAGCCGGCATCCCCTCAACTCTGGCATCATCCTCGATGATCAATGTCCCTCCGATGCGCCAGATATCACCGCCCTGCTCAACATAATTCTTTGCATTATACCCGTTCATCTCAAAGCCTCCATAATGCGGACCGTCATATCCACAGATATGACAGCCCGCGTCTCTCCTGCCTGCTGTTAAACTATGCCTTCATCTTCAGCAGCTTTATGCCCTCGGAAAGTATCACCTTGCCGTCCACTCTCTCAGTAGCCACAAAACCGATCTGCCCGTTCGTCGAATACAGCTCGTTCAGCCTCTGCACCGTCCTGCCCGCCCTGTCAGCGATCCAGTAATTCTTATAATCACCGAAAGCAACAGTATACGCGCCCGCAGCAGCCTGCGGAGCATAAGGGCTCGTATACAGATCGTAGCCAAGCAGCTTATCCGGCTCTCCCGCCTGCAGACTCGGCTGCCACAGATACGCTCCGTTGCCGTCCTTCAGTTTGCGTATAGCCGAGATAGTTATCTCATTCATAAGGAACTTCGCATTCCTTCTGTATGGAGACTTAAGCGAATAAACAAGGCTTATAAGCTCGTCCGTAGTGATCGCCGTCTGGCTCGCTGCAGTCACACCGACATCGCCTCCGTTAGCAGTAAAAATACCGGTCGGCTGTCCCGTACCGCTGCCTACGCAAAAAGCCTGCTCCTCCGCGATGCCAAAAGCTCTCGCAAATTCGGCCGCGATATACGACTCAAGGTCGAACATCGAATCCTGCAAAAGTTCAAGTGAGACCTTCACAAGATCCGTCAGCTTGTATGCGTCGATAGTCTTCTGGTCGAAAGTCGGATCGCTCTCGGTATATGCACCGTTTTCCGGCGTCCACTGCGCCGTAGAGTGTCCTGCAGCGACCGGGATCTTCCTCTCCGCGCTCGTAGTGATGACCTTCGCCAGACCTCTCACCACATTCGCTTCATCCAATCCCGTAACGATCTGCCTCTCGAACTCCTCCGGAACCAGATATCCGCCATCGATAAATCCTCTTTATATGCCTGCGATGCTCTGCCGGTCTTCTCCTCAGTCTGCTTCACAGGTCTTTCGGTAAGCGGCATATTAACCGGTCTGCTAAGCTCCGCCTCCCTCGCTTCAGCCCTCTGCTGGCGGTCGATCGCCGCAGTCAGATCCTCTATCTCCTTCTCCATGCTCTCATAAGCCTCATTATCCTCAGCCGAAAGCACTCCGTTCTCATTCTCATGTTCATCTACGAACTTCTTCGCCGAATCCCACACCTTCGCTCTCTTCTCGATCAGATCCTTAACAGTCATCTCCAAAACCTCCCCTAAATCACAGCATCAAAAAAGCGCAGGCCATAAACCCACGCCCATCAAACAAACAACAATTCCATTCTCAGCACACGACCGCAATCGCATGCCTCGAAACTACGCAATCTCCCCTATAGGATCTTCAACTCTCTCTGATTCATATATCACAAAAGGATCAATATCAATGCAATTCGACGGATCATAATCGTACCATCTGTAAAATATGCATAAACAGTATAGTCCGATCCGGCCAGCGCCTGCACTACAACAGGAAAATATCTTTCTTCCATAATGCACTCCTCAGGCATACTATCTGACTCCTTCCCCTCATATATGTTTATAATATATCAAAAGTCAACGTCTGTAACACTATTCATCTGTGTTGATACGGTATAAATTCAGTGAACACGCCTCACATGAATTTCTTCATAATATCCAGCCTTTCCCTGATCTCATCACAGGACCTGCCCTTAACAGCACTGCCAGCATCATCCCCGCCGGCCGCGCCTTTATCCGTTCCGGCACCGGTCTCATCTCCTGCAGCCGTTCCTTTAGCCCTGCCAGCGACGGCATCACCCTTATCCGCAGCCACATCCCGCGGCATCAGCATGCACCTCGCCGCAAGCTTATCCATCAGCGAATTCCTCACCTCCGCCCTCGAATACAGCATAGCGACATTCGGTACTTCCGGCATCCCTGCAAGATCATCGGCACCATCACTGCTATCATAAACAGACCTCTTCAATATCCCGTCTGCAAACCCAAGCTCCACAGCCTTATTCGCATCCATCCATGTCTCCGCATCCATCAGATCCGAAAGCTTCGCCCTGCTCATCCCCGTCCTGATCTCATATGCATTCATGATAGAATCCTTCACAGTCGCAAGCATCTCGATAGCTCTCTGCATCTCAGCCGTATCGCCCCATGCAACAGTAGCCGGGTTATGGATCATCATCATACTCACCGGACTCATCAGCACCTCAGTTCCCGCCATCGCGATCACACTCGCAGCACTCGCCGCGATCCCGTCGATCTTGACTGTAACCTCGCCCTTATAATCCATCAGCATATTATAGATCTGAGCCGCAGCCACACAATCACCACCCGGACTGTTGATCCACACAGTAATATTCCCGCTCCCGGCCTCAAGCTCCTCCCGAAAAACCTCCGGCGTGACCTCATCCCCGAACCAGCTCTCCTCCGCGATCGTCCCGTTCAGGAAAAGCACCCTCTCAACATGTTCCTCTCCGGCCTGATCCCTGATCTTCCTGCTCCCCCAGCTCCAAAACTTCCTCATAAAACTACCTCCATTCACCAAATCATCATTTCAGACATTCAAAAAGCACCTCCTAAGAGATGCTCCATGTGTTATACTATTCCTCAGGCTACCAATAACGGAAATGCTTCCACTTATCTTACGGCTTTGCCGTAATGTAGGAAGCATTGATCTACGGAGGCCTGGCTCCTCCGATAAATGGCGGTTAGCCCTCTATTAGAGTAGAGGGCATTCTGCCCTCGGAAAGGAGGGCGATGCTTATGGACGTATACCAGTTCATGCAGGTCGCAGCCTTCGCGCTTGCGTTCCTCGTTGCCGGTTACACCTTTGGCAAAAGAAAATAACCGCCCTAGCGCCAACTGAAGCGGTTATCACATAATTACTTCATAGGGCTGACCGTCTATCGGTAGCCGTTTTCTATGATTATATTAACACAGCTCATCATCTGATTCAATCAATTATTCCACTGCTCCATCCCAGATGTCTGTCCCTGAACCATCTCCCGCAAATATCCCCGCATCCTTCAGCTTCGTCATATTTCCATTGATCAGATACAGATCCCCGCCTTCCTCAGCCGGGATCATATCCAGATTCTCAAGCTCCCGTATATCATTCGCCGACATCCATCCGTTCTGCCTCGCTGTCGCATAGCCCGCCATTCTGCTCTGATAATCTCCTCTCAGCAATCCGTCCACATTGAACTTGAAGAAATATCTCTTCTTCTCTTCCGGACTCAGCAAGGCCCGCATCATCGCCTGCTCCCACCGACAGACCCACGGATCCAGCGTATACTTCACGAACTCCAGACTCTGCTGCTCAATGTTATTGAAGCTGGACTTCTCCAAATCTCCAATCATATGCGGCGGCACCCGGAATATCCTCGCGATCTCATCGATCTGGAACTTCCGCGTCTCCAGGAACTGCGCCTGCTCCGGCGAAATACTGATCGGCGTGTACCTCATGCCCTCTTCCAAAACGGCAATTTTATTCGCATTCCCCGATCCGCCAAAAGTCGCCTGCCAGCTCTCCCGTATCCTGGCCGGATCCTTGATCGTCCCCGGATGCTCCAGCACCCCGCTCGGCGCCGCCCCGTTCGCAAAGAACTTAGACCCGTACTCCTCAGTCGCAATAGCCAGCCCGATCGCATTCTTCGCCATCGCAATAGGCGAGTACCCGACCAGCCCGTCAAATCCCAGCCCCGGAATATGCAGCACATCATAAGGCTTCAGCTTCACCGTCCTGCCCCGCTTATCCGTCCCCTTCCTGCCGCTCACATCATCCGCATCGCCGACCGTATACTCGTAATACAGCCGTCCATGCTCATCCCTGTCGACAGTCATCTTGTCCGGCATCAGCGGATACAGCGCAACCACCTCGCCCTTCCCGTTCCTGATGATCTGGCTGTAACCATTCCCGTACAGCAGCAAATGCGTCATCAGCGTCTCCCGGAAGATAAACGAAGTCATCTCCGGATTCGGCTCATCATGCAGCAAAAAATAAAGCGGATGCTCCACCGCCTTCTCCTTGCCCCCGTCATCCGTATATCTGTAAAACTGCAGCGGCAGACTCGCCACCGCCTCAGAAAGTATCCTCACGCAGCAGTAAACCGCCGTCATCTGCATCGCAGACCGCTCCGTCACATACTTCCCGCTCGCACTCGCCCCCAGCAAAAAGCTGTAACTGCTCCCCGCCGTCCGGTCCACCGCCTTCTCCCTCGACCCAAACAAATAATCAAACAAACCCATATATCCACCTGCTCATCACGCAGAAAAATCATCGCATCAACTCGCACCTCAGCGACACTTCGCATCTTTTCGTCTTGCAGAAATCTTATATATCGTCGTTCGCAGATTCTCGTGGATCCGATGTAGTGCACGCACGAGATAGCGTCATGCGTAATGTGCGGTGTTCTCGTGCGTGCTGAAAAAAGCCTCTGGCAAAAGAACAACTCAAAAAACCAGCAGACCTCTCTCATCATAAACGCTCCCCTGCGTTTCTCTCTGGTTCCTTATGCACCGGTCCAGCGCCATGATAGCAGCCACTATCCCATCTATCTTTTCCTTAGATTTCGCTTTCGTCACCTTGATATTCCCGGCCGGATCCGTATCGATCACCACATTCCCGGCCATCCATCTCAGCACCGGATGCCCTCCATGAACGATCCGCCCCTCCATCAGCAGCCGGTAAAAATCTTTCGTCGGTCCTGACATCGAAGTAAACCCCTGACCGAAAGGCACCATAGTAAACCCATCACCCTCAAGGTTCTGTATCATCTGCGTAGCATTCCACCTGTCAACAGCGATCTCAAGGATATGATACTTCTCAGCAAGATCGTTGATAAACTTCTCGATGAAATCGTAATGTACCACATTTCCCTCCGTAGACAGCAGATAACCCTGCCTCTCCCAGATATCATAGGGAACTGAAGCCGCCTTTACCCTCTGCGGAATCGTCTCCTCCGGCACCCAGAAATACGGCAGCAGGAAATACTTCTCGTCCTCATTCCTCGGCGGAAAAATCAGCACCAGTGCCGTAATGTCCCCGGTACTCGAAAGATCCAGACCGGCATAACAGTCACGCCCCAGCAGCTCCTCCTGATCGATCTCTTCACTGCCTTTCATAAACACAGAGTCAGGGATCCACGCCACAGTACTCGATACCCACATATTCAGCCTCAGCCACTTGAAAGTGACCTCATCAGCGGGATTCTGTTTTGCTTCCCGGTAGGCATCACGCAAGCGTTCAATATCTACCGTATAACCCAAAGACGGATTCACCTTGTACCAGTTCGCCTCATCCTCCCAGTCCTCATTATCCTTAAGCCCATAGACCACCGGATAAAAAGTCGGATCCACGCGCCGGCCCTCCAGGATGTCCACAGCCTTTGTATGCAGCTCATAGGCAATAGAATGCCTGTCCGTCCCTGCTGTCGTTATAATGAAGTGCAGCGGATTCTGCCTCGCATCCGACGATCCCTTAGTCAGCACATCATAAAGCTGCCTGTTCGGCTGAGTATGGATCTCATCAAACACTAGCCCTGAAACCGAAAAACCATGTTTACCACCGACCTCAGCGCTCAGTACCTGGTAATACCCTGAATTCCCGTAATTGACTATCCTCTTCGTCGCCGTCATCAGCTTCGACCGCTTCAGAAGCGCCGGCGACATCTCCACCATCTGCCTCGCTACATCGAACACGATGCTCGCCTGCTGCCTGTCAGCAGCAGCGCCATACACCTCGGCAGACGGCTCATTGTCTGCGTATAAAAGATAAAGAGCGACGGCCGCTGCCAGCTCGCTCTTACCTACCTTCTTGCAGATCTCAATAAACGCCGTCCTGAACTGACGGTACCCGTCAGGCTTGACGATCCCGAAAATATCCCGGATCAGCTGTTCCTGCCAGGGCAGCAGCCAGAACCGCTTCCCGGCCCACTTGCCCTTGGTATGGCATAGGTTCTCTATGAACTTCACAGCCCTGTCAGCCTTCGCCTTATCGTAATGAGATGTCGGAAGCATAAATCTCGACGGCTCATAATTCCTCAGTTTCGGATAATCCGCAGGCCTTATCTCAGCCATCAGACCTCACCCCCAAGCAGTGCCTCCATCTCATCTTCTTCGTCTTTGCCGACTCCGGACGCCGCCATGATCCTTGATCTCGCCGATGGAGTCAGACCGAACTCAGCCGCCGCCTGCATCATCAGTTTCTGATTGGTGTTTGCGATACCGACCCACGGTGTCTGCTGCTGATAGCCCTTATCCGTCTCAAATGTCGAACCCTCAGAATCGATATGCTCCTGCGCCTCTTTCCATCTCGCATAAGACTGGCAATATGCCGCAAAAGCAGTTCTGTCGATCTCCGTCAATACACCCATCTGATTAAGCTTGATGCAAAGACGCTTCCACTCTGTCTTTGCCGCCGGAAGCAGCCACGACGGACAGGAAGGCATATTTCTGCCGGGATCCGGTTCTTTAGTATTCAGTTTTCTCTTCCCCGGATTGCCTTCCAGCTTCTTCACAGCTGTAGGCTTCGGCTTTCTCCCTGCCATATGATCCTCCTTACCCCCGTCTTCTATTTCGCGATTTTGTACACGCGACCGCAAAGCGTTCACCGTATTGATAAAAGCATAGAGATTTGTACAGCCCCTACCCCTCGTGTTTACCCCAGTAATCTCCACGTTTAGCATGGATACCTGAATGACACGATTTACACAGAGCTATCAGATTATTTCTGTCATGCGTACCGCCTTCACTCAGCGGCAGCTTGTGATGGATCTCTTCGGTCGGCACGATGATCCCGCGCTCAAAGCACATCTCACAATACGGATGCTCAGCAGCATACTTGTCACGTATTCTCTTCCATGCACGGCCGTAACGTCTCTTTGATGCCTTGCTTCTCCTGTACTTCTCATAGTCCCTGTTTATTTCCCTCTGATGCTCCGGGCAGTATCTCCCTTCAGTAAGCTCAGGACAACCGGGAAAAGCACACGGTTTCTTCGGTTTCCTTGGCATAATATCATCTCCTGCCGTAACAAAAGCCGCCGGGATCTCTCCCAGGCGGCTCTATCATTTTCATATATTGCAGTTTAACAATATCACGGTAACTGTATGACATTCTATAGCATTTACTGCCATCTTTCAGATATCGAGATGCTTCCAAGCGCCGAATCATGGATCCTGAATATCTGGCGCATGCTCAGGCTTGTATCCGCCGCGATATCTTCCCATTTCTGATTAGCCAGATATCTTTTTTCCAGGATGGTACGTCCTTCAAGATCCTGCACCTGATCGATGCAGTCCTTTATCTGCTTTTTTCTCGCTATCAGTTTATCGATATCCGACGTGATCTCCGCCTGCAGATCGACTATCCTGACGACTATCTCCTCCATCCTGCGGACATTCCTGTTTGAACTTCCCGGCATATCCGACAGCGTCGACGTTGCATTCGTCGCCATCTCATTCAGGATCCTTATCTGTTCTATCTTGCTCTGTATACTCATATCAAGGCAATTCGCTCCTAAGAGAATTTTTTTCGCTTCAAGCTGCTGTTTGTTCATAATCTACCTCCGATCGGATCAAGTTGTATGTTCCACTCGGATCGACTCTGATTGACTCTGATTGACTCTGTTCGTCACATTTCTTCCCTCAGCATCTGCATAAGATGCTCGCCGTCAACATCAGTCAGTACCTTGTACCACTCGGATCTGAAGAAATGCTCTATCTCTGCAAGCGCGGATACCGCCATGCTGTCCCCGGGATATTTCTTCAGCTTTCGCAGGATATCCCTGTAATCATTCGCCGCCTGTATCACGATGGCGTTCGCCAGATTCTCATATGGAGCGCCCGGATCATGATGTACCGTCACAGCCATTATCCCACCTCCGCTTTTACCGCCTCTATCAGCGCCGCCTGCAGATCCTCTTTCGCCTCCAGCGCCTTCATAACACGCTCATCAACCGTACCCTCAGCAACGATATGGATCACAGATACAGCACCGGATTCCTGTCCCTGCCGCCACAATCTCGCGACCGTCTGTTGATACAGCTCAAGACTCCACGTCAGACCGAACCAGATCAGGATATTCCCGCCGGACTGCAGATTCAGCCCGTGTCCCGCCGACGCCGGATGTATAAGCCCAGCAGAAATGCTCCCACGGTTCCATCTTTCGATACTTTCAGGAGATGAGATACGCTCGTTATCGATCCCGATCTTATCAAGCCTCTCCTCTATCCTCTCAAGATCATGCCTGAACCAGTAGGCGATCAGTACCGGTCTCCCGTTCGCCGCCTCTATCAGATCCTCAAGTGCATCCATCTTCCTTTCATGGAACACAGTCACAGATCCATCGTCATCATATACAGCACCGTTTGCCATCTGCAGCAGCTTCCCCGTAAGTGATGCCGCATTGGCTGCAGTGATCTCACTCCCCGCAAGCTCCATCACCAGCTGCTCCTTCAGCTCCCGGTACTTTTTCTTTTCCGCAGCATCCATATATACCCGGCACTCTGAACTGATCAGCTCCGGCATCTTAAGATGATCATTCGCCTGCATGGAAATAGTGATATCCGATATCCTCTCATATATCTTTTCCTCAGCACCCGGCAGCAGCTCATAACTGTATACCACCGGCCCGTTCATCTTCGCAGGTCTGAAAAAAGCATTCCGGTACTGCGTTATGAAACGCCCAAGGCGTTTTCCCATATCCAATACCCTGAACTCAGCAAACAGATCCATCAGGCCGTTGCTCGACGGTGTCCCTGTCAACCCGACGATCCGCCTCACATTCGGCCGCATCTTCATCAGAGCCCTGAACCGCTTAGACTGCCACGACTTGAAAGACGACAGCTCATCGATCACGATCATATCGAATCTCAAAGGGATCCCGCTCTTCTCCACCAGCCAGGGTACATTCTCCCTGTTGATGATATACACATCTGCATCAGCCTTCAGCGCCTCGGTCCTCTCAGCCGCCGTACCAACAGCAACGGAATATACCAGTCCTTCCAGATGATCCCACTTCCTGATCTCCTCCGGCCAGGTCGTTCCCGCCACACGCAGCGGCGCTATGATAAGCACCCGTGACACATCGAACTCCTCATAAATCAGCTGCATAACAGCCGTCAGCACTATACTCGTTTTCCCCATACCCATATCCAGGAACACCGCCGCAACAGGATTATCCCTGATAAACCTGATCGCGTACTCCTGATAATCATGTGGTTCATATCTCATCAAGCAACTCTCCTATCCTCTCAGGATCATCAAGCACATACACCCGATAACCCAGACTGTTCAGCAATCTGTGCCGCGATAACTGCAGCTTCCTTGCTGCCCTTCCCGGTGCCTTCACCTCAACAAAAGCAAATCTCTTTCCCGGCAGCAGCACTATCCTGTCCGGCATCCCGTCAAAGCCCGGTGAAACGAACTTCGGACATATCCCGCCTCTCTCCTTCACCGCTTTGACGAGCTTCTTCTCTACCTGTCTCTCCCGCATGCAAACCTCCATCAAAATGATCCGGGAGTGCAGGCTGTGCAGGAGCCGTACTATAATAGCTATATAAGATTTTTCTCTTAGAAATTTCCCTATAGACAATTAATGTATATGTCCTGCACTCCCTGCACTTTTTGAATAAATGCAGTCAGCAGTACTTATGTATGCACCCTGCACATAAATGCAAATAAGCTAACAGATATCAAAATCCTCGTTTTTGAGCTGCACTCCCTGCACCCACATCCCGGTATTTTTCTTCTTTCGCATAAACCCGCGCTTCTCCAGTTCCTGCACAAAATCCGCATTGCTCCGCGCATACTCTCCTGTCCTCAGGCAATACGCCCTGAATTCCTCATACAGTTCACCGGACTTGCACTCAAGCCCTTCACCCTTAACGCAGCACTCCTGCATAAAAATACCAAGCCAGTCATTCATGCCGCGATATGCTGCAATAGCATCCATCACCACCTGAGGTTTCGTCAGCCTGTGCTCATTCCTGATCACACGCCCGGCTCCTTCGATGATCCAGCTCATAACCGCCGGCCCAGCATGCTCAAACAGATAATCCGAATAATTCTTTATATCCGAACCGCCCTCGATCTTCGCATGGAACGGGATAACTATAAGCCTTCGCCACGTACCCTCATCAGAAGCTCCAACCTTCGGCAGATGATTCGTATACAGCACAACAGTATGAGACGGAGTAAAATCGAACGGATCCCTGAACTTCTTCTCGCCACGTATCTGATCAGTAGAACACAGCTGTTTAAGTATGGAAGTCGACAGCCTTATTCCCTCCTCCAGCTCAGCCGCAATGATCAGTCTCTTGCCCTTTAACTCAGCTATCTCAGGCTTAACATTCCGCCTGCATCCCGTAGTCAGCGCATCCGCAGATATAGTTCCCGAGTAATTCCCCAGCACCCTCGACACAGTATTCCAGAATGTCGACTTCCCATTTCGCCCCTCACCGTAAGTAATGATAAGAGCCTCCTCATATACCTTCCCTATGGCAGCCAGCCCGACAGTCTCCTGCACATAATCGATCAGCTCCCTTTTACCGCAAAAGAAAAGCTCAAGAGCAGCCTCCCACAGCTCCCGGCCATCATCACCCGGCGACGCATTCGTGATCTTAGTCAGCAGATCAGCCGGATCATGTGCCCTCGCGCCATCCAGCCCCTTCGCCAGATCATAAGTAGCATCAGGCGTATTCAGATAATTCTCCCGTACATCAAAATTATTGATATCCGCAAGCAATATAGGCTTCGCAGTATTCTGCACATTGATGATGTTCTTATAATTCCGGCACTTCATTACAAAAGAGTGATAAGCCTTCGCAGCCAGATAATCCCTGTACTGATCATGCAGATTTGACGTTATAAGTTTTTCCAGAGTCTTACCTCCGGTCCTCACCGCATCTTCAGGGATCCCGGCATCCATAAGCATCCGCATACACTCAGACAGCTGCGCCTTTGCATCAGCCAGCTGCATATCCAGGAACTCCAGCATAATGCCAACAGCCTTCTGTCTGTTCTCCCTCCAGCAGCAACCGTCATAACTGAGGAAATCCGCAGCCTCCGTATACAGCAGCTCCCCTCTGTACTCATCAGCAAGAACTCGCGCCTCACCCATATCCGAATAATCATCCGGCTTAAGAGAGCCGAATTCAGCATTGTATTCATCCGGCGGGATATACCCCGGCTCAGACATTACAGTACGCTTGTAAAATCTCACAGCACTCATCCAGATAGTTTTCAGCTCTGTTTCATCGAGCGGCGGATCGCACCTCTTCGCATGCATAACAAAAGCATCCTTAGCCTTCTCCGAGATCCCGTACTTCTTCAGCACTCTGCCGGCAAAACGGCTCATAGAATTGTTGCGGCTCCCTTCAGGTATAACCGCTGATCCCGGGATATCCGCATCACACTCATTGCACGACTCATCCACAGTCACCTCTTCATCAATATTGATCCATCCCTCATGCCAGACGCATTCACCCGCATCCGCGCCAAAAATAAACCTCGCAGCATCAACTGCATTATCATCAAAGAAAGGAAACCTCCTCTGCACCGCGGACTTCAAAGCCGCATAGTACACGGGATCAGTGACCTCGCTGATCTCAAAATACACATGGAACTTCGGCCTTGCCGCTCTGCCGTCCTTCTCCTTCATATGATTCCTGCTGTACGCAACGGCATACGAAATATCCGGCATCAGCTCATCCAGTCTCTCAGCCGTGATCCAATCCGCCGGATCATCAGAATGATCATTATCGCAATCCATCACCAGCACATCAGACCTGACGAAATTGCTGTTGCTCCGGTAGTTATTCCGAAACTCCGCGCACACATGATCGAACCGAACCGCCTCATGCAGCACCTCTGCACTCCCTGCCGTCACCCTGTTCGGATAAAAACAGTTCTTAGCATCAGACACCACATCAGCCGTAAATAGAGTCACAGTCATAAACACAACCTCCATAAACTCATAAATAGAAATACCTTTCTACTAACGTACGGAGTTTCGGACCCGTATTTTTTGAGCTTTTTCGCAAAATTTTCAAAAAAATAACGCCTCCGAGGAGACGCCAAAAAAAATTTTTTCAGGAACTATCTTTTTGCAGAGTTATTGCTACATTCCTGCACACCTATCCAAAAATAAATGCAACGCATTAATTCTTTCTCTTTTTCGGCTTCCTCTCGAATGGGCAATCGATGATGATTGCTCTGAAACTCTGCTTGCATTCCCTCGCACATTTCTTGCAGAGATCGTTATACTTCATTCGATTGCGATGATCGAGGAAGAAACACCATTCCTGTTTGTACTTCTTGCTTAGTCGCGGCATATTCGCTGCCTCCCTTCTCCTGTAATTCGGGCATAATAAAACCGGTGTCACCAATCGGTAAGCACCGGCATGTAATCTGCAGGAAGCAAATTCAAAAATAATCCAAACCTACATCGTTCTATGTTCATCCTCAGAGATCTCTATATTGTTTTCTATCAAGTTTGATAATTCAATTACTGTAATCTATATGAAGAAATCTTCCAGAGACTGATCCACAAGATCGTCATTCACTCCTATATAACGAAGCGTTATGCTTGGAGCCGAATGATTGAATATGCTCTGCAGCAGAGCCACATCATGATGTCTCTGATAGTGCCAGTATCCGAAAGTCTTCCGCATAGTGTGTGTTCCAATCGGATATTTGTCGGTATCGATGCCGCAGGCGGATGCTGCAGTGTTCAGGACAGTGTATGCCCATTCACGGGACATACCTTTGTCAGACCTTTTCTTTTGAGACGGTATCAGATAATCGTCATCCTTAAGATCATTTTCACGGATGTACTCCGAGAGAGCCTGTTTGAGTTGGCGGTTGAAATACAGCCGGCGAACCTTTGTCGTCTTCTGCTCATTCACCCATGTATGATCTGCATCTTTCACATCTCTCACTTTTAGATCCAGAATATCAGATATGCGAAGTCCCGTGTTTGTTCCTATCACCCACAGCATCCAGTACTTCGGATTCCAGTTGTACAGATAATCTTTGATTGCTTCTATCGTTTTCGGGTCCCTGATCGGCTCAACTTTTTTCATTGTTCACCTCGAAAAAAACATAACAGCATCATACGATATGTTATATTTTATCATGTAAATCGGGATCCGGCAAACAAAAATGCGGCGTAAGTGTTGAAATATCAGTATCTACGCCGCTTTTTGTAAAAATAACTAAATATCCATTGTGTTACTTTTTACTTTACCTTTACTGTTACTGATACAGTTTTGCTGAATGTTTTGTACATATCAGTACCAGTCACGGACACTTTGACTTTCACTGTATAAGTACCTTTTGCAGTCTTCTTTTTGACTGTGATCTTCCCAGTCTTTTTGTTGATCGACAGCGCTTTCTTCGCTTTCGCGTTGCCTCCAGTGATTTTATACGAGACAGTTCCTTTGTATCCCTTCACGGTGAGCGGCTTTACGGTTCGGGCCTTTTTCTTCAGTTTCTTTGCCTTCACTGACTTCGTGGAAGTGATTACTTTGACCGGCTGAGTCTTCTTTGCCAGCTTCGGGATCAATACCGGATCGGAGATTTCGTTCTCTCCCTGTTCATCGCTGAACATCTTTCCGCAATTTAAGCATGTCCAGTATAGTGCCGTACCATTAGCGGTATAAGTTGCAGGCACTTCCGGATGCGCAGTCATGCTATGACCAGTTGCAGGGATTGTCTCCTGTGCTTTGATGATCTTGCCGCATACATCGCAGTGACTGCCTTCAGTTATGCCCGTAGCAGTGCATGTCGGAGCAACCTCTTTGTCTGTATGCAAATCATGCTCCATTTTGCTTTCTAAACTTTTTTTAATAGCTCTTTTGCAAACAGCACAAAATGGATGGTTTTTCCCTAAATATTCCATTTTACAATTTAAGGATGGGCG
Source organism: uncultured Eubacteriales bacterium (assembly GCA_902774265.1). GTDB lineage: Bacteria > Bacillota > Clostridia > Peptostreptococcales > Anaerovoracaceae > Crickella. The sequence continues at coordinate 9,865 of CACYHR010000030.1, read as the reverse complement.
ATACCACTCAGAGTTTCCATCATAAGGATATACTCCAATACCATCTTCACCGATCAAATCAGCCCAAGGTACTTTCTCCGGGTCACTTTCTTTTGTCATGTTTATATGTTCGTATGCCGCGTCAGCATACCAATATTCATCTGCGAGATTAGCTATAGAGTGTCCCATTTCATGTAACATGATTTCATAAGATTTGCTATTAATCGAAGCAATAGAAATACTACCACCTGACCCACCATAACGAGTATCATTTACAAGCAGTAACCCATAGTCATAATATGGAACATAATTACTAAATAATTTTTTTATTTCAAAGAAGCTCTTTTTACTAGATATTAATCTATCTATGCGACCGATATTATAGTAGGTTTTAAAGAAAGTATTCTTTAGATCATTCGCACCATTTCCAGAACCGCTCTCTTCAGAAATAACATCAATACAATAGAAACTGATATTCTCCTTCAAGTCAGAAAAAGGTTCTGTATCTAATATGTAATCCGCAAGTTCTTCTGCCTTAGATTCGAACAATTGCTGTTCACTACTTGTAAATCCGTCACCGGCTATAACAAATATAATATCTTCACAACCATTACCATTTCCAACTATATTTTTCGTTTCAAACTGGTAAGTTGCTTCCGGGCTTTCATCACTTTCTGCATATACTGCTGTGGCAGGCATCAATGTTGCAAACATCGAGATAATAACGAACAGCGTCAGAATTCTTTTCTTCATAGTGGGTTACTGCTCCTTTTCGTAATAACGTCTGACTTTAGCTTATTTTGGTTTTTTAAATTGGAAGTGTATTCCGATAGCTGTTTAATTGATTTTGATTTTTGCTGTCACGGTGTTAGTTCCAGATTTATAATCATCATTGCCACCAGCAGTTACTTTGACTTTTAATTTATAAGTGCCTTTTTTTGTCCCTTTCTTTATAGATATCTTGCCGGTCGTTGCATCAATCTTGAAATTTTTATTACCAGAGATTTTCCTGAAGTTCAGACTTCCCTGAGCGTTCTTTATAGTCATGATTTTCTTCACTGCAAGAAATCTCTTTGCGGTCCTGACTTTTGAGTATTTGACTGAAATATTCCTGGCCTTGACTGTAATAGGATTTTTTAACAGTGTGTACTCCTCAACGACATAGTGAGAAAAATGTCTCATTGTCAGATAGGCCACACCATCTCTATGTTCACATGGAATCCTTTCCTTATTACCGCTTTCATCGACAAACCATGCGCGGACAGGCTTCTCACTAGCGTAAGGAACTTCAAGCGTCACCGTGCCTCCTTGAAAATTTCTGATTGGCTGTCCGCCGGAAAGGAACTTGGCATCTATCACTGCAGGTGACGACATATTTTTTACTGTCTCTTTTTGTTCGGCCGTCATAGTCTGCTGTGCAACAGCATCATTGCTGATAGCAAGCTGTACTGTTTCACCATTCGCCTGAGCTGCTACTGCTGCCAGTGTGGTTTTATCGATTGAGGCAGTTCCGTTAGCAAGCTTGATTTTCACACTGCTTACAGTCGAATTGGCAAGATTTTCAACGGTTTCCTTTGTCAGGGTAGCAACACTGATCGGAGCTGAACTGATCTGCGGACCGGTCAGATCAATAGTCAGATCTTTGTTTTTATCGAGCTGAGATAACTGCTCTTTGGATATTGTGGCTATCTTTGCCTCTCCGCCGATAATGGAAGCGGATACAGAGAGACTGCTGTCGCCAACTCCTAAAGGGATCTCTGCAGATCCAGTATGATTTTCATCATTTGTCTGACCTTCAGAGGAGGAACCTCCCTGAGATGATGGGTTTTTTAAGTCTGAAATGATTTTCTCGGCATTGATGAGAATCTCCAGATTCCAGACAAAAGATTTCTGTTTCTCGGTCAGTTTCTCAAATGCGGCTCTTGCAGCCTGCACCTCGGACTCTCTTTCAAGAGTGATATTATCTGACAGATTCTGGATAGCATTTGCCACTTCATTTGCGACATCTCTGTCTGCTGCATCAGCATCCACATTGAGCCATGTTCCTGCGCTCTTTCTGTTCCCAAATTCATCGATTGCCCAGCAGTCAATACTGCGGCTGTATGTAACATTCTTTATAGTAACAGTGTTTCCTGTTGCACCTGAGATCTTCTCAATGTTATGTGTTTCATTATTCAAATCGTACCATACGAATCTTATTTGTGGATCAGATTTGCTTTTGACCGTTGCCGTCAGTGTCACACTGTCATTTGGACGAACATTTACAGATCGCGGCATTTCCAGTTCAAAATCGCAATTGACTTCGATAATGAAATAGATATAACTGCTATTCTGATATTCATCCCATACATGGCATGTATAAAATCCAGCTTCGGTGACTGATGAAATCGATAATGTTGAGGATTTTTCATTCTCCATTTCTATAATATTCGGTTCATCATTATCGCTGTAAACAGTCCTGTACCATATATAGTGGAGTTTTGCATCTCCATTATTTGAGGTCTGAGCATCTAATATGACATTATCTCCCGGTTTGATGCTGACGATCTGATTTCCTTCAGGTGATTGAAATCCTGTATCCACGTGAACATCTATCTGGCATTGTGCTTCGTCCCCAGTGCTATCTTTAGCAACAACATAATAGGCCCCTGTAGCAGATGAGATCGGGACTGTGCAGCTGTTCCCTGTGTTGTCAATTGCAACCGGAGCAAAAGACGCACCTATTTCGGCAGAGTACCTTGATACCTGCCAGCTGTATGTAATGTTACCTTTCGCGCCTTCGACCGCAGGTGCAGTAACTGTTATATAACCATTATTGTCCGCATCCGCTTTCTTAAAGGTATAAGAAAAGTGATCCTTTCCTCCCTCAAACTGTATCCCTGAGTCGACAACTGTATCAGCAAATGATGTTGCCGGGATCAGCGAGAGCATCATTATCAGAGACAGAAATACAGCTAATAGTCCTTTCCGATTCATTTCCTTCTCCTTCCATAAAATCGTATAAGAAATAGTATTACTTACTGTCTCAAATTCCCTTTTGATAGATATTATACCAAATCGCTGACATGATAGCTATATTTAACCATGTTAGAGTCGGGAGATTTTAGCCACTCTGAGTCAGGCGAAAAAAGCCAATAATAGTCAATTGATTTTAGCCATTCTTTTTATTTTCCTGCTGTTAGGAATTGTTCAAATAATCTGCCACCTGTCAAGGCCATAGCCGTGAAACGGTGCATTCGCAGCCTTGACAGCTTGTCAGAGCATTTGAAAGATCCTTTTAAGCAGGGAAATGCATAACTGTTGAATACTTCAGTGGTTTATATTGATTGACTGCCACTGGTCAAAATCGATTGACTCTGGGCGGCTATTTTCTCCCGACTCTAACAACCAGACGCTCTTACTAATTTACGTTTCTATTCGAAAATGAAAAAGGAGTAACTAAACCAAGTCAAAATATCCCCACCGGAATCCATTTCCAGGCAGGGATATTTGTGTTAGGTTTTATATGGAGTTTTATATGAAGAAAAGTATTGTGTTCTGTTGACACTGATATACTAATTCACTTTCCTTAACCGGAGCTTAAAAATTCCAGGATAATCACAAATGGAACATAATGTATCTTGTGTTCTATTTGCTACTATTAAATATATCTAATAGTAGATTTATAACCGATATAAATAGTGATATAAAACCTATCCAAATGATAATCACACCTATAAAACCGGCGCCCCCTTCGTAAGAGACAGTTCCGGTCACGAGTCCTGATCCAGGCGGGCTATAATGATAGCCTAAACTTCTGATAGCAAATCCTCCCGCGATGATAAGTGCAGATATGATGATAGGTTTATCCTAAATATGATTGCTACTGCAAAAAAGTATGTCTAGTGGGATCTTTTTTGCAAAAACACTCCCCAAGAACAATCACTATGCTACCTATGCTTCTTTTTCATCCAAATAATTTGATCAGCAGCTCATCGACTGCATCTGTATACCGTTCTTCCCGGATCAACTGATTCCTCAGTTCATTAAGTGCCAGGATCAGGATCCTGATCTCATAGTCATCGAACTTGAATCTCCGTTTCATTTCTACCCTCCACGTACGACAAACAAAGGAGTCTCGCTCCTTCAGATGTAATATCAAATTGTGTCGTGTCCCTGTTCAAAGTTATAAACTCTTCACAATAGAGGGTATCAGTTTACTATCAGCGCAGGATGACAACAATGATATTGCTATAAATACTGAGACAAATAAAAGCTCGACTAATACAGTTCTATGTTGCACTCTCATCTTTTACTATTCCTTTTCGTGTATATCTATTATACCTACCGCATTCTTTTTCAATAATACCATACAGAAACCAAATCAAATTCATTTATCTACATCAAAGAAAAATTTTTCATTTTTTCTCAAAAAACCTCAAAAATTCCGCTCTCAAACATCCTACGGTAGTAGGACGGTATATATCCGCCCGGAAAGTGAGGAAAGAAAAAATGCAAAAACAAAACACAACCAAAAGGCAGTTACCGCCGGATGCAGATATCCGCAAAATACTGCTCACCATGAGCGACATCACGGCATATCTCGCCGGCCTGCTCCCTGCAGAACAGCCGGGCAGCGAAACGCAGCCGGATGCTGCAGCGACAGCCGCAAAGAAGAGAAAGCCTGCAGCAGGGAAAGCATCCGAAAAGCAGACCCTGACCGAAGCCGCAGCAGAGCCGGCACAGGCAGAGCAGCCGGAAGCGCAAAAGCCTCTCACCAAAGAAGACGTCCGCGCCATCCTCTCCGCCAAGGCCTGCGAATCGGACGGCATATACAAATCGAAGATCAGAGCCCTCGTCAAGAGCTACGCAGGCGGCGGATCACTCACCGACGTAAATCCAAAAGACTACGCAGCACTCGCTGCAGAAGTGGAGGCAATGGGAAATGCCTGACAAACACGCGATACTCTCAGCATCATCCAGCCACCGCTGGATAGAATGCCCGCCGAGCGCACTTCTATGCTCCCGGGCAGAGAACCAGTCAAGCCCCTACGCAAAACAGGGAACAGACGCACACGCCCTCTGCGAATACAAAGTCCTGAGAGCCCTAGGCCGCGATGCCAAAGACCCGACCGAAGACCTCGACTACTTCGACGCAGAGATGGACGACTGCACAGATCAGTACTGCCAGTACGTCATCGAGCAGCTGCAGGAAGCCCGCGCCCTCTGCGCGGATCCTCAGATACAGATCGAGCAGCGCCTCGACTTCTCAGAATGGGTACCGCAGGGCTTCGGCACCGGCGACTGCCTCATCATAGCAGACCGGGTGCTTCACATAATCGACTTCAAATACGGCCTCGGCGTCATAGTCGAAGCCGACCATAACCCGCAGATGATGTGCTACGCCCTCGGCGCCCTCGGCACCTACGACGGCATCTACGACATAACAGAGATCCGTCTCACCATATTCCAGCCGCGCCGCGCCAACATCAGCACCTGGACAGTAAGCAAAGAGGACCTGCTCAGCTGGGCAGAGACCACACTCAGGCCCGCCGCAGAACTCGCCATCAGAGGCAAAGGCGAATTCAAAGCCGGCGACCACTGCCGCTTCTGCGCAGTCAAAGCAACATGCCGCAAACGCGCAGAGCATAACCTCGAGCTGACACTCTTCGACTTCGCCCCGCCGGCAGAACTTGACACTGAAGAGATAGCAGAGATACTGCCCCGCATAGATGAACTCATCTCGTGGGCCGAAGACATCAAAGACTACGCCCTGCAGTCAGCACTGAGCGGCACGCACTACCCCGGCTTCAAAGTCGTCGAAGGCAGATCGACACGCCGCTTCACAGATGAAGCTGCAGTAGCAGAGACAGTCTCCCTTCACGGCTATGATCCTTATGAACGCAAGCTGCTCGGCATCACAGCTATGACCCAGCTGCTCGGCAGGAAACAGTTCGATGAACTGCTCGGAGGCCTCATCACCAAACCTCCCGGCAAACCCGCGCTCGTACCTGAAACAGACAAGCGTCCGCCTATAAACACGGCAAAAGAAGATTTCGACGATAATTCACAGATGAACAGATAAAGGAGCAAAGAAATGTCAAAATTCATAAATCCGACTAAAGTTATTACCGGACCGGACACCAGATGGTCATATGCAAATGTCTGGGATCCTAAGAGCATCAACGGCGGCACGCCAAAATACAGCGTCAGCCTCATAATCCCCAAATCCGACACCGTCACGGTAAACAGGATCAAAGCAGCCATCAAGGCCGCATATGACGAAGGCCAGAGCAAACTCAAAGGGAACAGCAGATCAGTCCCTGCCCTCTCCGCGCTCAAGACCCCTCTCCGCGACGGAGACCTCGAGCGTCCGGATGACCCGGCATACGAAAACGCGTATTTCATCAATGCCAACTCAGGCACAGCGCCCGGCATAGTCGACGCAGATCTGCAGCAGATAATCGAGAGATCCGAAGTCTACTCAGGCGTATACGGCCGCGCCAGCATCAACTTCTATGCCTTCAACTCAAACGGAAACAAAGGCATAGCCTGCGGCCTCAATAATCTGCAGAAACTCCGCGATGGTGAACCTCTCGGAGGCAGATCAAGAGCAGAGGACGACTTTGGCTTCGATGATGACGATGACGACGATTTCCTCGGATAACAAAGAACAGTAAGAATACAGTACTATATGCGGCGGCAGTCACCATGATGGCTGCCGCCTTCATTAATACAAAGGAAGTGAAAGACAATGAAGACAACCGAAAAGATAACAGAACTATCCATAGACCTCGAGACATACAGCGACATAGACATCAGCAAATGCGGTGCCTACAGATACGCAGACTCAGGCAGCTTCGAAATACTCCTCTTCGGAGTATCCATAAATAACGGTCCTGTCACAGTATACGACCTCGCATGCGGCGACGAACTGCCGCCCGAGATCCTTTCAGCACTCACAGACCCTTCAGTTACTAAATGGGCATTCAACGCCGCCTTCGAACGCGTCTGCCTCTCTTACTGGCTCAGGCGCCGTCATCCCGAATACTTTACAGGCAACAGGACGCCCGGCGACCCCGCCGGTATATATCTCGACCCCAGCTCATGGCGTTGCAGCATGATATGGTCAGCCTATATGGGACTTCCCCTCTCACTCGCCGGAACCGGTGCAGTCCTGAAGCTTCAGGATCAGAAGATGAAAGAAGGCAAAGACCTCATCCGCTATTTCTGCAAACCATGCAAACCCACCAGGGTAAATGGCGGCCGCACACGCAACCTTCCCGGGCACGACCCCGCCGCATGGCAGACCTTCAAACAGTACAACAAAAGAGACGTCGAGGTAGAACTGCAGATAAAAAAGCGGCTCTCCCGCTTCCCCGTCCCGGACTTCGTATGGGACGAATACCACCTCGATCAGGAGATAAACGACCGCGGCATAATGATAGACAAGACCCTCGCAGAGAATGCCATCAGCTTCGACCATCTCTCAAAGCTCACAATAACAGAGAATATGAAAGAACTCACAAACCTCGATAACCCCGGCAGCGTGATCCAGCTAAAAAACTGGCTAACAGATAACGGAATAGAGATAGACTCCCTCGGCAGAAAAGAAGTGACCGCCTATCTCAAAGATCCAAATACAGACCCGGGCAGCACAGCATCAAAGGTCCTCAGGCTCCGTCTGCAGCTCGCAAAATCTTCTGTAAAGAAATATCAGGCGATGCAGAACGCGATGTGTAGCGATATGCGGGCACACGGCATGTTCCAGTTCTACGGAGCCAGCCGCAGCGGCAGATGGGCAGGCCGCCTCATACAGCTCCAGAATCTCCCGCAGAACCACATCAGCGACCTCGCAGAGGCCAGAGCACTCGTCAGATCCGGCGACTATGGGAGCATGCAGCTACTATATGACGACATCCCGGACACCCTCTCACAGCTCATACGGACAGCATTCATACCCCAGCCCGGATACAAATTCATCGTCAGCGACTACTCAGCCATAGAGGCCCGCGTACTCGCCCACATAGCCGGGGAGAAATGGAGGAATGACGTATTCGCAGCCGGCAAAGACATATACTGCGCATCAGCCAGCCAGATGTTCGGCGTCCCCGTAGTGAAGCACGGAATCAACGGCCACCTCAGGCAAAAAGGCAAACTAGCAGAACTCGCCCTCGGATATGGCGGATCCGTCGGTGCACTCAGGTCCATGGGAGCCCTCGAAATGGGCCTCAGTGAAGATGAACTCCAGCCTCTTGTAGATGCCTGGAGAGGATCCAACCCGAACATAGTCAGCTTATGGTGGGACGTAGACACGGCGGTCAAGACCGTGATCCGGCAGCACACACAGGCCGAAGTGCAGGGCATCGGATTCAGATACCAAAGCGGCATGCTCTTCATCATCCTCCCGTCCGGCCGCAGGCTCACATACATCAAGCCCCGCATAGGAGAGAACCGCTTCGGCGGCGAATCCGTCACCTACGAAGGTATCGGACCCACAAAAAAATGGGAACGCATAGAATCATACGGTCCCAAATTCGTCGAGAACATAGTCCAGGCCATATCCCGCGATCTGCTCTGCTTCGCCATGAAAAATCTCTCATCATATAGAATAGTCGGCCATGTCCATGATGAAGTCATAATAGAATGCCCCGAAGAAACATCAGTGAAAAGCATCACAGACATAATGAGCAGATCTCCGGACTGGATGCCTGACATCCTCATCAGAGGAGACGGATATGAATGCCCCTACTACCAAAAAGACAATTGATAAGCGGTAGCCTCCGGCCTCGGCCGGAGCCTTTTTATCGGCCAGTACATGATCTTGTGATGCCCTGCAGACAATAAACCGCATCACAACATCATGACTTACATGCTCCGCAAGCGCCGCTTCCCTTCCCCCTTTCAGATCTTGCTTCGCAACATCTCCTGCTTTAACCCTTGCGGCATCAGCTCCGCTCATGCCGCTACTGATTCTCCCTTCGGACCCTGCTACGCAGCGTCCCTTAACTTATCCCCGGCGGCCCATGCTTCGCAAGCGCCGCTTCCCTTACCCCTTTCAGATATTGCTTCGCAACATCTCCTGCATTACCCCTTGCGGCATCAGCTCCGCTCATGCCGCTACTGACTCTCCCTTCAGACCCTGCTTCGCAGCGTCCCTTGACTTATCCAGGCGGCCCATGCTTCGCAAGCGCCGCTTCCCTTCTCCATTTCAGATATTGCTTCGCAACATCTCCTGACTTATCCCCAGCGGCATTAGCTTCGCTCATGCCGCTCCTGCCCTGCCGCTCCGCGGATCCTGATGAGCATAAGCGGTTGACTCCGGCAGCGGCCGGAGTCTTTTGATTGGTGAGTACATGATATTGTGATGCTCCGCAAACATTAAAACCGCATCACAACATCATGACTTAGGGTAGCCTCTGTCTGCGCCAGAGCCTTCGATCATATATGCAGCCGCGAGGAGAGACAGACAAACTGTCACACCCCGCGGCTACATCCTAAGCGGTAGACACCGCTTCGCAGTGTCTTTTTTATTCATGTACAGATGGACTGAGACACCGGCTGCGCCCGGTATCTCAGTCCATTCCCGTCCTTCCGGGACGGCTTTTGTATTCACCGTATATATATTTATATATATATTCCTCCCCCGCTTAAGTTTCCTTTAAGGCACTGGCAGTATCCTATACCTGTCAACAGAGAGACTACAACGATTTCTCCATAATACTCCCGAACTAATACCTTTAATAACAGACACCGGATGTCCCCCGCCTCTTAGGCGGCGGGTTCCATTTTCGACCATCAGTGGTGAGTAACAATCCCCCACTGATGCTCTCAGGAGCTGAAGCTCCCGGTGTCTGTTGACGGCGTCGCTCGCTCCAATCAAGCGAGCTTGTTGGAGCTTTGCTCC
>CACYHR010000029.1 GCA_902774265.1 uncultured Eubacteriales bacterium | reverse complement strand
TGATCTTTATGACATTCTTAAGACGTGGAGAAAGTATAGTGCCAGGGTGCGTGAAGCAAAACATATCAGCAACGGTACAACATGGACGCAGGATGACAGCAATTCAGATGAAGCCGAACTGAATAATGCCCGCAATCGCTTTGGCGGATTTTTAAAGCGCTTATTGCTCCTTGCGGCACTTCTGTTCTTTCTGTATGAAGCCTGCTGCGGTGTAAATTACCACAGTCAGCCTTTTGTTTCTCCGGATGTCTATGAATCCGCGTCATTTACCATCGATCAGCTTGCGGAGTTCTGCGAATATACAAGTGATAAGCTGCAGGAAATCTACGCTGTATATCCGGACAGCCCGGCTCCTGATGGTTCGCTTGCAGCCGTGGATGACGCTGATAACGATGTGTCTGACGCATATACAGATGATAAAGACAAGCCGTCAGCAAACTCGATATCTGTCCCGCCTTACCCTGAGTGGAGCGGTATCGCGGAGGGAGCTGTGCAGGCAATGGAGTATCTCGGAACAGAGTACCCGCAGCTAAGCGGATATTATCCGCATCCGAAAAAGTTATCCATATTGTCGGGATTGTTTTCCGGTATGGGAGTGAGCGGAATATATTCCCCTTTTACTATAGAGGCTAATGTAAACGGTCAGATGGAAGGTATGGAAAAGCCTTTCACAGCCTGTCACGAACTCTCACATCTCAGAGGATATATGAATGAGGGCGAAGCCAATTATATAGGCTGGCTCGCCTGCATCGGGTCAGAAGATGCGGATTTTAACCGAAGCGGCTGGCTTATCGCCTGGATTTATGCGGGAAGTTCTCTTCGCCGGGTCGATCCTGAGAGATTTGATGAGATCCGAAGCAGACTGCCAGAAGCCGCCATTGCAGAGATCACTGCAAATAATGAGTTCTGGGCCGAACATGAAACGCGCGCTTCCGAAGTGCAGAACAAAGTCAATGACGCATATCTCAAATCAAACGGAGTGGATGAAGGCATCGATAGCTATGGCCAGCTTACCACTCTAATGCTCAGCTGGTATTTTGCGGATCCTTATGCTGCAACAAAGTGATTTTCTGAAAAATGCGGCACCGGCACACTGGACACCGGCACACTATGCCCCCCGGTCGCTGATACTTCCTTTTTAGTCCAGCTTAATACTGTGAACAGATTGTATTTATTTAAGTGCAACTTCAGACTGTAATAAATATTTTTAAATTTCCTTAATATCATTTATGCCTTATACTGTAATTGTAAAAGAAAGATATATCCACTTACCGGCAATGTCCGGGTCATGGAAAAGGGGGTAAGAGTCATGATCAACATCGTAATCACAGCAGCATTCGTCGGTGTTCTCGTAATGAAGTGGAATTTCTTCTCAAAACACTACAACGCTCACAAATAGAATAAATTGTTAACCTACAGCATGATTTCTTAAAAAATATTCTTTATTATTACCTACACAAAGCGGCGATCCATAACGGATCGTCGTTTTGTTTCTATTGTTCTGCGTCTCACATAATATTGCAATAGATCTCAATCCGGGCATCTGTTTTGTCTAAAAAAAAACACCTCCGAAGAGGTGTCGTCATTTCGCGGTCAGGCGCACATGTATCAGCAGCATGCCGGAAGACGCGGATCTCCGCTGGCTATCGCTTTAGCCTCATCTTCCGACAGCTCCTTCAGTTCATCCTCACTGATTCCCTGTACGCGCACAACGATCGTCTTAGCGACCTCATCCGGTATATCATACCCCAGGATGTGCGCAGCTTTCTGTCCTGCCTGCCAGGCTTCCGGAGCTTCGTCATCGATCAGGCGGTTCATCTCCTCACAAATCCGGCTGCGCAGTAATTCGCTGTCAGTGAAATCCGAAAAAAACTGTTTCGCATCTTTCATAGCGTTCTCCTCCATTTTACATCTGTTCAATGATGAGCCAATAATCCGGATCTCATCATCAATCCTCTCCTGAGAGTAATTTCTCTTCCGCTTCCGTCAATGGGAGCAGATTCTTCCACCCTTTCATGACATCGCTGATTTTCCTGTAATAACCTTTTTCGAAGAATAAACACTTATAATCGTCTGTGCCAAGAGGACTGCCATTGAAAAGCAGTCCCACTGCAGGACAGCCGCCCTGGCAGTATGTGAAATACCGGCATCCGGCGCATTTTGGATTGGCCTGCCGCTTATCCTTCACCGTGTACGTTACCTGATCATACAGAGGTCCTTCAGAGAGCAGCTTTGCCAGCCCCTCCTGCTTCACATTGCCCAGGTGGATGTTCCTCGATGAGAGGATACCGGCCATCGGAGCACATGGGATGATCTCCCCGTTAGGCTGGACGGAGAGCTTTTTCAGCATATCCGGACAGGTCATTTCGTATTCGCAGTAAGTACTTTGGGACGCCTTCACCGGCACAACATGGTAGATCTGTTCCCTTCCGTTCAGAGCCAGGACCTGCCATAGCCTTACAGGAATAGTCATGCCGCTGTCGCGGTACCATTTGGCGAATTCGATAGAATAGTCGTAGTATTCCTCCGGCGTCATGGAGAAGTCCTCGGCATTCAGTTCCCACCGCGGCACTTCCGTTGTCTTGATGACGCGAAGATGATCCACTCCCAGATCCGCCATCATTTTGATCGAACCAAAGAGCACGTCCTTATTCCTTCGGTTCACGTTCATGTTGCTCACGACCTTCAGCCCTGCGGCAACGCAGTTACGGATGGCCCGCTTGGCGCTCTCCTCACTGCCCTCATGCTGGCGCAGCCAGTCGTGAACACCGATGCCGTCAAAAGAGATTGCGATCAGCGCATTCGGGTGCAGCTTCTTGATGAAGGCCGCAAGATCCTCGTCCATCATCGAGCCGTTAGTGACAACGCATCCCAGCTGCATGCCACGGTCGTGGATTTCCTGAACTACATCGCGGAAATACGGATATATGGTCGGTTCTCCACCCGTCAACTCAACGCTGGTAATGCCACAGGCTTCCGCTTCCTCCAGAAGGCGAAACGCCTCTTCGCGGGTAAACTCATTTTTCTGTGTCGTGTTGTCCGCCGCATGGAAGCAGTGCAGGCAGTTGTAATTACAGCGGTCGGTGATCGTCCAGTCGAGGACGCAATTCAGCTTGTTCGGGAATTCCCTGATCTGCCCTTCCGCGAGACATGCATCGCCCTTGCGACACTGCCGTATCACGCCCATCGCTTCCCATGCGCGCAGCGCGTCACTCCCGGTCAGATCCGTTATGCCGTCGCAGCTTTTCAAAAGCGCGTAATCCTTCGGCCTTAACGGAAACGGATGACGCATTTCTTCCGTAATACAGCAGGCCCAGCCGTTCGCCCATTTTTTGAGCTTGATACCTTCTTCCAGAATATAATACATTTTCCCCTCCTTTGTAAAACCAGTACAGCGTCTCAATATCAACATATGCCATTTCGCCGTCAGCTCTCCTGATGGCGTCTGAAGCGTATCATATTTCTGTTGTAACCAGTGGTCACAAGATAAGCTTTTTCATTATGCGATTCCATCAATCCGCTGAGTATGAATCCGCTTAATCCACTGATATGAAGATCAGGGTCAGTCAGATCGAATAAATCCCCGGAATCACGCGCAATGATGAGAACAGAATCAGATTCAAAGAACAGAGAGATCTCGATCAGAATAGCCTTCCTGCTCTTTTTATTCTTTTCCAGTATGGTCAGAAAGATTTCCTCTACGAAGAGCGCTGCGCGGTTTGCATCTGCCTTAGAATACTGATGGGACTCCATGCAGCTTTCGACCTTTTCAGACAGTTCTGAAACGATCTCAGCCGACAGAGTATCGTCCATCACGATTATTTCTGTCTCCATATAGTTTAACAGGAACGGGAAATTATCTTTGCCGAATCGCATATACACATATAGCATAGCTGCTGCCAGTGTCAGCATAGGAGCAACGGCAAATCCGGCCCACATTCCATTGAACCCAAAAATGTATGATCCCAGTATCGGCAGCAGAATGTACAGGAGACCGTTCTGGAAGCACGCGATACATGTTGCCATGCCTATACGGTCGATCAGCATATAATACGAAGTCGTGAGCGACACCAGGCTGCAGAACACGAACCCGAGCGATACGATCCGAAGCGCTGTTATCGACGGTGCAAGAGAATCTCCGCCGGTGATCCCGAACAGACCGCAGAACTGTCTCGCAAATATCCAGATAAAGATCGTAGCGATAATGCCTTCAACGATTGCAGCCTTGATGCCGGATCTCATGACCCTCCTGATGAGCTGATGATTCTTCTCTCCGAAATATGTACCTATCAGCGGCTGCATCGCCATTCCCACGCCATCCATCACGACGCCGAACTCGATCAGGCTGACGACAACTGCCAGAGTGATCAGGCCGGATCCGCCATAGTGATTTGAGACAAATCCTATCATTACATAGTCCATCAGGCCCCAGCAGATATATACGGAAGAATCCACGATGCTGTACCGCGACGTCATCAGGAAATCCCTGAATGACAGATGCCACACGAAGTGCAGCGTATTCTCCTTGCGGAAATAGTGCCAGAGGCATGTAAGGATGCCGAGACTGTTGCCTGTCACGGAACCCAGGATGATGCCAGTCATACCAAGGTGCCTGGCCAGTATGACTGAACAGAGAATGTTACCGCCGATCTGGAATCCGTAGCAGATATTATTGCATAGCTCATCTCCGTCACTGTAGACCATCTGCTCCAGATAGAAGATAACAATGGTCAGAAACGCGTTGATCGGGATCCAGCGGTAATACTGCAGCGCGCTATCCAGGATATCTCCCGTGACCCCGCTTATACCGAAATAAGCGTCACGGAACACAAATATCAGAAGTGCTGAGATAAGTCCCATGCCAACGCTGATGATTAGTCCCTGACCGTATATCTCATCGGCCCTGTCCTTTCTCATCGCGCCGACCTCGCGTGTGAAAGCAATCCCGACGCCTGTCGATACCAGATCTCCGAAGAATGTGACGATTGCTGTGACCGGTGTGATCGCATTGATCCCGGCAACACCCGCTTCTCCTATAAAGTAACCTGCAATTATGCTGTCGCTAAGCAGCATCAGGTACATGACTGCCTTGGTGAATGTACCTGATATCAGCATTGATCTGAATTTTTTCTCGCAAAAACCATTCATTTCTTTGTTTCCTCTTACTCCTTCAGATGTATGTTCCAGCCTGTGTCGATTTTCTCCTTGACCTTACTCATGGTCGTCTCATCCAGCTCAGGCCAGTCGATCACCGTGCTGGCATGATTGGTCACCAGATGCGCCTTTTCGGCACAGAGTGCGAGCGGCGTATCGGCAAGAGAATCAGAGTAGAAATTATCGATCATCGGGAAACCGTGATCAAATATATACTTCGCCTTCTCCTTCGCGTACATCAGATTGTTGAGAAAAATCCCGAATTCAGGGTCGTATTCCGTAGCCATATAGTTCACGCCCAGCCTCTTTGCTATTGGCCCGATGAGACATTCCGGGGACGCGCTGATAATGAGATCGTCAGGTTTCTTCTGAGCCAGATACCACGAAGAGATCCTTTTCTCATATTTGTCCCAGTAGCGCTCGATCTGTTCATCCAGATCATCTACCATTGTCAGAACACTGAACATCTTGCGCTGCAGCTTATAATTCGGCAGCTTACCCATTTTGTGCAGTACCAGGGTCTTCATCATGCCCGGGAAAAAAGTGAACCACAGCCCGGGTTGACGCTTCATACACCAGAGAGCAAAACCTATAGTGCAGTCCGAATAGAAAATAGTCCCGTCAAAATCATATACATTCATTATATTTCCTCCTTGTTTCCACCGGAAATTGTCATTGCATCCGCCGGGCATGCTTGTTGGCGTCTGTTATATTATTTTGCATTCAGATCCCTGAAGTTCGATACATTGGATTTATATAATTTCTTAAACACATCATAGTTTCGTTCATATACATCCCTGTTTTCGCGATTCGGGATATATACATGATCAGCTTTTACAAGCTGACGCGACAGATCCAGTACATCTACGCCTCTGATGCCTGCCGCGACAACGAGCGCCGTTCCGACCGCGCCCGCCTCCTGGACATTCCTTACTGTCTCTATCGGTCTTCCTGTAATGTCTGCGAGCATCTGGCATGTAACAGGCGACAGCGCGCCGCCGCCAACGAACCTGACCTTATCAGACGTTTTTACCTTTTTCGCCTCGCTTTCAAGCAGCCAGCGCAGATGATAACAGATACCCTCAAGAACAGCGCGTATCATATCCCTCTTGCCGTTTTCGATCCTGATGTTGAAGAACATCCCTCCTGCATTGGCGTCCTCAAACGGACATCGGTTGCCGTGCAGCCACGGGGTGAATATCACGCCGTTCGCACCCGGCGGCACTTTGCTGACCTCTTCAGAAAGATAATCATAAAGGTTTATATGCTTTTTCTCATAATCATCCGTCACCTTGATACTGTCCAGGTACACACCGATTTCATCCAGTGCGAGATGATTCATGACCCATTCAAAGCACTTGCCGGCTGTTTCCAGTTCCGCGTAATAATTGAAGTATCCTTTCTTTGCCGACAGAACTCCTGTTATCATTGCATTGATATCAACAGTCTGATAATCAAGATATGTCGATACCCATCCGGATGTTCCGACATATATATGTGTGTCTCCAGGCCTTGTGCATCCGGCTCCGATATTGACGAATGTCGTGTCGCCACCTCCTCCGAATACAGGGATCCCCTTAACGAGACCCAGGTCTTCAGCAGCCTTCTCCGTCAGTTCGCCGGCCTTATCCGTGCAGTCGATTATTTCCGGCATATGGTCGGGATTTACCTTATACATCTTCAGCAGGCCACGGTTCCAGCCTTCCTTTCCCTTTCTGGTATCATACAGGAAGGTCGCAAATGCTGAATCAGCAGTCCTCACAATCCTGCCCGTACAGCGCGCAAGTAGGTAGTCGCCGATATCCAGCCATTTATATATTTTCTTATATGTTTCGGGCTCGTTGTTCTCCACCCACTTGTACTTCCATACAGGATCCTTGGCGCTTGTCGAACCGGCATAATTCACGATCAGATTCCGTACCAGCTTGTACAGGCTGCAGCCGGAGACCTTGATTATCCCTCTGCCCATGCAATTCCTGTACTCTTTGACACCCTTCTGATCCAGATAGTTCATTGGAGGTCTGACAGCATTGCCGTTCTCATCTACGAAAACAGCACCCTGCATCTGTGAACAAAAAGCCATTCCTTCGATTTCTTCAGGCCGGACATCCGATTTCCTGAACAGCTCACGTGTAGTCTTACACAGTGCCGACCACCATTCTTCCGTATCCTGTTCCGCACCACCATCGTCGGATATGTACAGTCCGTACCCTGCCGTGGCACCCGTTACGAGCCGTATTTCAGTATCGATCTCAAACAGACAGGTTTTCACGCTGCTTGTACCGAAGTCATATACAACGATATACATGCATTTTACTCCTTAGTTTCCCTGTATTGAATGCAGACCATCTGTACCATCGTCAGAATGAATCCTGCATCCTGTTCAGCTGTTATGAACGCCGAATCGCCATATCGTTTTAGGTTATATATTGTAAAGTAATAGTAAATCTCAAAACTCAATCAGCAATAATTAACATGATTGTAGCACATTTTTGCAGCAATTTTGCAACAAATAGATGGCAGCACATGGCAGCCTTGCCCCAATAGATTCTATCGGTCACAGCGGAGTCATGAGCCTTACCTAGAAAGTCTATACCCATCCTGATATAAAGGAGTTACTCGATGCAATCAACAAGATATAGGATCTGGACAAAACAAAAAGAGATGTCTTTCTCTAATAAAAACATCTCTTTCTGAATTCTGGATTTGTTGCAAGTAAGTCCCGTCTCACGCCTCCGCATAACAACGGAGCGTTTCTGAAACCCAGTGATTGCAAGCTCTCAGCAGTTCTGAGAAGTCCTGCGAAGCGATAAAAATTATCTCTTTGAGAACTGGCTTGCTCTTCTCGCTTTTTTGAGACCTGGTTTCTTTCTTTCCTTCATTCTCGGGTCTCTTGTCAGGAAGCCTGCAGCCTTGAGTGCAGGTCTGTAAGCCTCAGCGTCAACTTCGCACAGTGCTCTTGCGATACCGTGTCTGAGTGCGCCTGCCTGACCTGTGAATCCGCCGCCGTTTACTGTAGCGATAACATCGTAGCTGCCCAGTGTTCCTGTCAGCTCGAGAGGTCTTCTTACCTCGTTCTTAACGATGTCTTTAGCACCGAAATATGTGTCGATGTCTCTCTTGTTGATGATGATATTTCCGGCACCCGGGAGAAGTCTGACTCTAGCTACGGATGACTTTCTTCTGCCTGTTGCCTGATACATAGTCTTAGCCATTTCTTAATCCTCCCTTCCTAGAAATTCCATACCTCAGGCTTCTGAGCTGCATGTGGATGCTCAGGACCTGCGTAAACTTTGAGCTTTTTGAACATCTGACGTCCGAGTCTGCCCTTTGGCATCATTCCTCTGACTGCGTGGAGGATAACCTCTTCCGGCTTCTTCGCTCTCATCTCACCGAGAGTTGTCTCTTTGAGTCCACCCGGATAACCGCTGTGTCTCTTGTAGATCTTGTCAGTTTCCTTCTTGCCTGTTACAGCAACCTTCTCAGCATTGATAACGACTACATAGTCGCCTGTGTCGATGTGAGGTGTGTAGATAGGCTTTTTCTTTCCTCTCAGGATCAT
Source organism: uncultured Eubacteriales bacterium (assembly GCA_902774265.1). Lineage (GTDB taxonomy): Bacteria > Bacillota > Clostridia > Peptostreptococcales > Anaerovoracaceae > Crickella. Next base: position 47,998 of record CACYHR010000029.1, on the reverse strand, counting down.
AGCTGCCTCAACTGCGAGCTTTCCGAGAGTCTTGCCTTCTGCATCGATAACGTACCACTTGCGGTCGATATCGGATGGCTTAGCGATGTAAGACTTCATTCCTTGAATCCTTTCTACCTACTCAGTTCCGAAACACTGCCTTTTGCTTTGGGCTCTTTCCTGCCTCTTATGGTCAGAGTGAGCCGTACATAGCGCACATGTTCCCGAGCTTTTTCGGTCTGCCTACTGGGAAGACGGGCCGTGATTCTACGCTGCCGCGCCTGCTTGTTCGGCATAACTAGTAATAAATTATTAGTGTCGAAGCTGCCGGTAAATGATACCTGCTTCAGTTCCTGTGCAAATATGCGTACAAATGCGTATATATATGTACAATCCCGCGCACAGGCTTATTTAGTATATTCTCGCGCATCATTGAAGTCAAGCGATTTTTCGAATATAATTCGATATGTAGGAATTAACTTCGGTTAAAGGGGATGCATGACTGACAGGACTAAGGGAAATCTGTGTTTGCTGCTGACGGCTGTGCTTTGGGGCACCGGCTTTATTTCACAAAAAATCGGCCTTGATTATCTGCCTCCGCTGTCGTTTAATTCGATACGACAGCTTATGGCTTTTGTCGTTCTGGCTCCGCTTGCGCTAAGCGGGCTTGGAAAAAGCGGCTATCTGTCAGCTAAGCAGAATCTGAGATCACAGCTAAGGCGCAAAAAATTCCGGCTGCTTCTCGCCGGTTTTATATGCGGGTTTTGCCTGTTTGCCGGTTCAGCTACACAACAGATAGGTCTGATCACTGTGAGCGCCGGCAAATCCGGGTTTATTTCTGCTGTGTATATAGTGCTTGTTCCTGTTTTCAGCATCATTCTTGGCGATTCTGTCAGCAGACGGGCTGTATTCTGTGTTATTCTCGCAATGTTCGGATTTGCTGTCATGAGCCTTAAGGGCGGTCTTGGAGGGGCTACTGTCGGAGACTGGCTCACACTCATCAGCGCAGCTGGATTTGCTGCGCAGATAGTTGCTGTAAATTATTTCCTCGATAAAGACAACGCTGTGCTTATCTCGGCGCTTCAGATGTTTTTTGCCGGTGCTTTCGGACTTATACCGGCTCTTATTCTTGAAGATCCCGGCCTGAAAGCAGTATGGCTTGCCATGCCGGTACTGCTTTACCAGACTATCGTTCCGACTACACTTGGTTATACTTTTCAGATTATCGGTCAAAAATACACCGATCCGTCAACTGCAGCGCTTATAATGAGTACAGAAGCAGTTTTTGCAGCTATATTCGGATCATTGATACTGGGTGAGATGATGTCTGTGCGTGAGATCACCGGCAGTACGATCATATTCGCAGCTACTGTGATCGGCCAACGCGGCGGGAAAGGAGAAGATCGTGGATAATTCAAGATGTAAAGCACTTGTGGAATGTGCTGACCGCGGCAGTGTCACAGCCGCCGCCGAAGCTCTCGGCTACACTCCTTCAGCTGTAAGCCAGCTTATATCCGGACTCGAGGATGAGCTGGGACTCAAACTCCTTATCAGATCCAGCAAGGGCGTAAGACTTACGGCGGAAGGTCAGGCAATCATGCCGAAGGTGCGTAATTTCCTTGCCAGAGAAAAAGAGATATACCAGACTGCGGATGAACTGAGAGGTGTTGTTTCGGGCAGTCTTTCGCTTGCTGTATATCCGAGTGTCGCTATCACCTGGCTGCCTGAGATAGTGCGCAGCTTCAAAAACGATTATCCCGGTATTCATATAGATATAATGGAAGGAATCCGTTCGGATATCTATTCGAATCTCAACCAGAACAAGGCGGATCTTGCTATTCTTACATATTGCGATCCTATGCCGTATGAATGGACGCCGCTATGCGATACATCCGTCGTTGCCGTTCTTCCCGAGGATCACGAGCTGGCCGGCCTTTCGGAATTCCCGATTGCCGAATGCGAGAACTATGATCTGATCATCGGATCATGGGGCAAAGAGCAGGAGATACTCAACATCTTTGATAAATATGACCTTCACCCGTCTATAAGATATACGACTTACGATACTCCGGCCACGCTGGCTATGGTCAGGATGGGACTCGGGATCAGCCTTGTAAACGAACTCAGTTCGCGCGTCTGGAATGAGCATCTTGTCAAGCTGCCGCTTGATCCGCCTGAGAATGTCACCTTTGGCATTGCCATCACATCTTCAGAGCACATGACAAGCGCTGCACGCAAGTTCATCGGCTACGCGCTTGAGTTCTTTAAATAATGGCTGATCTGCACGAGGTCATTACGGCAGAATTCCTTACTGCATTTCGTCCTCGAGACTCACATGTATCACATTTTTCGATTCTGTCTCCAGCCGGTGTTCTTCCTCGGCTCTTTTCAGAGCAATGTCCAGATCGCCTCCGAGCGATTTGAACGGTGCAAACTGTTTGGCACGCTGCGACGCAGGCATCCTGCTTCGCGGCTTTTTATTTGTGGTTCTGTTATTCATATTTCAGCCTTTATCCGTATATGCTTCGTCGGTCACATTCCCCTGTTACATTTGTTCGCGGTATCTATTCCTTATGACCGCCGACCTGGTGGTTTCGTTCAAGCGTTGTTGCGGCATCCTCAAGGTCCATACCGCGGAACATTGCATCCTTGCCGAATTTTGCTCTTATGGAGTTTACTGTTTCCTGCAGTGCAGCATCGCGTCTCAGCTTTGCATGTATCTCCGCAACAGGATCATTCATATCGTCGCGGCGCATCTGACCTTTGGTCTTGCCCTCTTCCTCGGATTCGCTGTCCATCAGGTCGAACAGCGTAATCTGTCCGTCTGCGCCTTTCTTTTGCAGATCGTTGAAATTTACAAAAATTCGTCTCACCGGATATCCGGGTTCGCTGATCCTGCGGTACAGCGCAGCCACCTTCGGTATTATGATCGAAGCGGCTTCTATAGGTACACTGAATGATACAGAGCCGTGAGACATCGGAGCCTTAAGCGCATTCGAATAACCGACGGCTATTGAAATATTCTTTGTCAGCATCCCGACACCGCTCATCTCGTGGCAGAGCTGCTCAGTCATTTCCTTGACTATAAGCTCGGCCTCCGCATTAGTATAATCGCGCATAAGCACCTGCCCGTGCGACAGAGAATGACTCTTGTTTTTATAGCCTTTTATGTCCGCTATTGTCGTCGGCTCTATGCCGTATGCGTGATCGATCAGCAGCTCGGCATCTATCCCGAACATCCGGTAAAGCAGCTCCTCATCTCTCTCCGCCTGTTCTGCGATGCCCCGCATCGTCGTTATGCCTATCCGCTCCAGTCTGCGTGCAGTTCCCGAACCTATCCTCCAGAAGTCCTTAAGAGGTCTGTGATCCCACAGTTTTTTTCTGTAGCTCTGCTCATCCAGCACACCGATAAAATCCGGTGCATGCTTTGCCAGTATATCAAGTGCTATTTTGCAAAGGTACAGATTCGGCCCGATGCCGGCCGTCGCCCTGACTCCTACTCTCCGCTCGACCTCGCCCATCAGCAGATTCGCCATCTGCTTCGGAGTGCAGTTGTATCTCTTAAGATAGTGTGTTACATCGAGAAACACTTCATCTATCGAATACACATGCATGTCGTCAGCAGAAATGTAATCGAGGTATACCTTGTATATTGCAGCGGCATATTCGATGTACAGCGCCATCCGCGGAGGCGCCATAATGTATTCATACGATTTCGGGATCTCAAAGACTCTTGCGCGGCTGCTGACGCCCCTGGCCCTGAGAGAAGGCGAGACCGCAAGGCATATCGTCTTGTCGGATCTGGTCGGATCAGCCACTACAAGATCAGTCGTCATCGGGTCAAGTCCGCGTTCGACGCATTCAACCGATGCATAAAAAGATTTCAGATCTATGCATAAATATGTGCGGTTTGCTGTGCTCTCTTTCATCAGTATTAATTATTGTGATTCGTACATTACTCAAAACTTTTCGGAAATTCCGGACAATCAACGCCATCCGTCCTGTTTCAGATCATATATCCGGGTCCTGCAGTCTACAGGGTGTTGCGGCGGTATTCCACAGGTGTCATTCCTTCCATGCGTGTGAAATTCTTCGTGAAATAGCTCTGCGAGCAGAAAGCCAGTCTGTCGGCTATAGCGGAGACCGGCAGGTCGGTATCTCTCAGCATGCGCTTTGCCTCAAGCATCCTTTCTTTCATGATAAACTCGCTGATGTTTATACCCAGCTCCTCTTTGAAGATAGCAGATGCATATGTGCGGCTCAGATTTACATGGTCGGCAATATCCTGCAGCTCTATCTTTTCCGTCAGATGTTCCTCTATATAAGTCATCATCTTGGCAAGTCTCGGAGAACGCTTTTTTTCTTTTATTATATATCCCATTTTCTGGGCAAAGTTGTGCGCCATTCCGTGCACCAGATCGTACAGATCGGGGAGAGAAACTGCATTGTCGAATTCCGCAATAAATTCATCGCGTATATCATATGCGACCATATCAAGAAGGCCTGACTGTATTGCAATCAGACACATCTCATTTGCAGCACCCACTGCCTCATAGTACATTTTGTTCATCGCTTCGCTGTATGAACCGCATCTATTATAGAGCGCTGTCGGATACTCATAATTTTCCTGCGAGAGCTCGGCGATTCGTTCCGTGTTGCCTGTCGCTATAGCATCAAAATATTTTTTCTTGCGCGAATACGGCAGATAAATCTGATTTCTGCGCGTACGGCTCAGGATCATATTAGCGGTTTTCCTGTCGCTCATTATCGTCAACTGCCTTTCTTAATCAATGCTTGTGAATATTCCGAATCGTACGTCCGGTCAATCCGGAAGTCCGATGCCCGACGTAGCGAGCATAGTCTGCAAACTTCATGTGAGCTTATGAAGCCCTCTTGCGGGAATATTACTTTACGATGGAACAGAGCAGCGCAGCAGCAGTACACCGAACGCAGCTCATGATGATAAGCAGAGTATTTGATTAGGCGAAGTACATTATTCATAAATAAATTACAGTATTCGCAACAGGATTATAACATAAACAAACGTATTATAATACAATCAAATTGCAAACCGAGTTGTTTTTGCAGGCTGTCAGTTCAACTCTTCGGAGTATGTTTGCTGAAAACAAAAATGGTTTCTCCGGTCTACGGGGAGAAACCTGGTTTACTCGATATGAGATAGTGCTTTGAAAGAACGGCTATGTGCACGCTGATTGGGGTTCAGCTTGTTCAAAGTCGTTTTTTCATTGCAGTTTTTTATTGTAATTATATTATCATTTTTTTACCTTTATTAGCTTTTCATCCTTTTTTGTGACGCTATTGCCGTATTTACTGCCGCTTTTTCACTGACCTTATTATCAGGATAGCCGCCAGAGCAGCTGCTGCAATAGCCGCGGCCGCGATAAGTGTGCTCATGACTTTTCCGGACAGATCATCAGCTGCAGCTGTGTTATTCTGTTCAGCTACATCTGCTGTTTCGTCAGCTGCATGATCAGCTGCCTCTTCATCGAACATTTCCGCTTCATCCGACAGACGGTCATTATCTGTATCCTCATCAGACTGGCCGTAATCCCAGGTTGTTGAATCATCGTCTATGGGTTTGTCGCCGGAACCTGCCGACATCGATCTGGCATGCGCATCCGCGCCATTGTCCGATGCGGCAAAGGCAGGCGCTGTTATCACAGCAAAAGACAACAGCAATATAATAATCATTGCTGCTGCCTGCATTATAACAGACACCGGATGAACAGATACCTCATTACCGTTTTTTACTCTTAAATTCAGTTTTTCCGATTTTGATTTGCTGATAATCATTATTCGTCAAGGCATTAATTGAAACAGAGATCTTACGATGATGATCGAAAACGGATGTCCCGTCGTCTTAAAGGCGGCGGGAACATCCGATGTCTCTTACATTACTGAACTGATACTGATTTTGCTGAACTCCAGGATGAATAATATTTATTGCCATTGACGACTTTTATATTTCTTACCTGTACATAATACGTTTTGCCTTGCTTCAGGCCGGTTACCTGTCTGGTGACTTTGCTGTAACTGCTGCTGATCGTACCGCCGGTCGATCCGGACATATCGGACTTGAGGCTGTATCTCAGCTGGTAGCCGTTCGAAGCTGCCTGCGTCAGTTTTTTTGCAGTAACCGTAAATGATCCGGAACCGCCTGCAATCGATGCGATCGAAGTTTTTTTGACCGAGAGTGCGTCAGCATATCCCCAAATCGGATCCTTGCCTTTTTTGTCCTTGATATTGTCTCCCTTGACAGCCAGATCTGCAGTCCCGGCAAGGCTTCCTTTACTGTCATATATACCGATCATCATTCCGGTTTTGACCTTAGCCGATGAATCCTGTCTGACACCCTTACTGTTTATGACGGCAACAGTGTATTTATTCTGGAACCCTTTCCTTATAGCAAGTCCGTTCAGCAGTTTCTTTGCTGTTGTGCCTGAAGGGATGTTGCGGATGTATCCGCCGTTTTTGTTATTTCCTATCGTGAGTTTGAGACTGTCACTTGACGATGATTCCGAAGCCTGTACCTCAGCGCTGCTGATACTCAGTGATGCCATATCATCGCTGACCGCTGCTTCTGCAGATCCGTCTGAACTCGTATCTGCTTTTTCCGCATCAGCTGTTTTTTCCGCACTTAGCTCCGCAGTATCTGTATCTGCAGCATTCTGAGAAACACTTCCGGTTTCTTCGGCATCGGCCGCTGACTGATAGCCGGATGTGTCAGACTCTGTCTTAACTGAAACAGCGGTATCAGTCTTTGCGCCTGAATTCTGTGCGTCGGCATTCTGTGCATCGGCATTCTGTGCATCGGCATTCTGTGCGCCGGCATTCTCTGCGTAGGCAGGTGTTTCTCCCGCCTTTTCTCCTGATTCGTCTCCCTGCATATCAGCAATCTCTTCGACTACGACATTTTCCGGGCAGTCTTCATTCTCATCTTCGCTTATTGAAACACTTAACTTATATGTGTTCTTTTCGCCTGCATTGGCCAGGATGTATCCGTCTTTTCCGTCTGAAATCAGATCCATATGCTTGATGTATCCCGATCCGATCGTGAACGGTATCAGGGCATAGCCATTATAATCGCCCACGCCCTTGATATATGCGTACGCCTGCATACTGCCCTTCTGAACATTATTTATATATCCTATAGCGTAATCCTTCCCCTCTTTGAGGCGGGTACTGCCGTCATAGATCTGATAATCAGGCTTGATAAGTTTGCCGGTATAGTTAAATGCTGTGGCACCGTATATCTTCATGCCTGCTATATCCTTGCTGCCGATTGCCTTTGGTTTTCTCGGAATATACCAGAAATTGACATCGGTGCTGCCGACTTTATCTGTTGTGGTGAACAGCAGTCCCTTTTTACCGCTTCCTATTGCCGCTGAGCTTGAATACTGCCATTTGCTGTATTTCGATGCAGACTGGTTCTTGTTGTAGTACTGAGCACACCAGAGATCTATGTCGGAATCCAGACTTGTTCCGTTTCCAAGCATGCTCTTGAAGAAATTTGTATTCGCATATATGCCCGGCTGATATCCTGCGTTTCTGATTATATCGCAGAAAGCTTTCGCGCATTTTTTCGCTGTGGCGGCCTTGAGTCCGTTCAGTCTGCCGGCACTGCCTCCGCTGTATTCATAATCCATGTATACAGGCAGCTGCATATCTCCCGGTGTGATTCCGTATTCTTTGAGAGTGCTGACTGCGTATTTTGCTTCGTTCTTCGCCTCTGTCACGCTTTTTGCCTGCGAGAAGACATAGGCCCCTGTCATGATTCCGGCATTCTTTGCCTTTTTGTAATGTGTCGTAAAATGGCTGTCCTTGTTTTTGTAGTTGTGTGAACCTTTTGCATAGCTGGTCCAGGTGACTCTCATAATGGCGTATTCAACGCCCTTCTGTTTGGCTACATTCCAGTTGGACGCTGTACCCTGCCAGTACGAAACATCCACTCCGTTCACAATCAGATTACCGTCAAATCTGGAAGCATGGTTGTATGTGCCGCTTTTGAGCGGGCTGCTTGCTCCGAACACCTCAATTGATCCGAGCTGCGGCAGTATTCCTCCTATAAGAAACACCGTCAATGCAGAAGTCAAAAGCATATTACTTATCCTGGATCCCAATATTTCCTTTGCGATTTTCATTCTTCCACCTTCCAAAAAACAGCCATTGATCAATCTTTTTTATTCAGACGGAGATTACCCCATCATGTATGTAAGATTTTAGCGCATTTGCGCCGTCTCCTGACTGTTTCTTTATAAATAATAAGATTATTTTTCCGGTGAGTACTGCATACTGCACCGCTGCGCACCGCATCATTACGCACTGCCGCCGGCATTTCTTCCGCAGTTATTTACGATACGGCGTTGAATTTCCTCATTCTCAGAAGGTTGCAACCTCCGGATTGCACTGTTCGCACCTCTCGAGGCTGCGGATGTAGAGCACCGGTCCTTTCTCCTTATAGGCTTCGGTGTATTCGACCCTGACCTTGGCAGTGATCTTCACCCAGTCTCCTACTTTGAGTTCCTCCTGACCTGAGTAGTATGCAAGCAGGCCGGCGAACTGAATATCCGCCTCACAGCAGGTCATCACATGTCTTCCGAAAGCAAACTGTCCTTCCGGCAGCTCATCTGACAGCGCCACTCTGCCTTTGATCACAAATGTTTTGCCGTCGTAGTTATCTTCGTTTTCGTTGATGTCCCTGTACCATTCTGCGTACCATTCATCGTCGATCTCGATGCGTGACTGTGTCATGTCATAAGGCAGCGGATCTTCAATGTCGTCCGGCTCGATATCATCAGGGCCATACTCATATACTATGAGATTTCTGCGATTGGCGATCCTGACCTCCTTGTGGAACGGCATTTTGTCAAAGCCTTTTTCGCAGCGGTTGAAAACGACCATATCTGCTGTCTGCAGTTTATTGAAGCATAACTGTCTCATGTTGCGGTTGTACATCATGAACAGGCTTGCATCAAACAAAGCCATTTCCTGTGCGATCACCCAGTTGCGGGGCATTGCCGCAAAGAGCTTCTGATTCTCCCACATTCCATTGTACTCGACAACGACTCTGTCAAAAGCTCCCTCCGCAGCGATCATCCTGAGATTCGCCTCGTTCAGTTCTTCTTCTGATTTGATGATTGCCGTCCTGACTCCTGGCCCGACGAATTTTTCCGGCTCATATTCGGTCTCGCCGCGCTCGCAAATAAGCAGGAGTGTGCGGCCGTCATCGCCGAATTCGTGATTCTCAAGAGTCTCTTTTATAAATGTTGTCTTACCGGCTCCGAGAAAACCGGTGAATAAATATACGGGTTTATCTGTCATTATTATTTCCCTGATCTTTTATTTCTATATTCCTGTTGATTTCAAAAGACAGCTTCTATGCATGCGCTTTTCACTGCTGCGATATCCGCCTGAAGTAAAATCGCCTGCATCCGTATTAAGCGAGTCTGAAGAGATCATGTATCTTATCCTTGTTGAGGCGTGTTCCGATAACTACTATCATTCCTGTTGCTTCTGCCTCTGTTTCTCTGATCTCACCTTCGCCCGGTACATAATCGAATTCAAGCCAGCCGCCTTCGGAATTCTCTACGATTCCCTTGGATCTGAGAACCTCTCCGCATTCGTCGAGACTGTCTACGATATTCTCAAGCTCTGCCTTTGTGTATTTATTGCTTGTCTGCACTCCGACCTCATCAAACACCTCGTCAGCATCGTGTCCATGGTGGTGGTGATGGTGATGATGGTGGTGGTGATGCTCATGTTCGTCGTCATCATCATCGTCATGGTCGTGGTCGTGATGGTGGTGATGGTGCTCATGTTCGTCGTCATCATCATCGTGGTCGTGGTCGTGATGGTGGTGCTCGTGCTCATGTTCATGCTCATGCGCCTCGAGCTCCTCGTACGCCTCTTCTCTCAGCTTATCAAGCTCTGCGTTGAGTGTCTTCTTTGACTCCATGACCTCGAGAATCCTTGCTCCGCTCAGCTCATGCCAGTCCGTTGTCACTATGGTTGCTTCCGCATTGAGCTCTCTTATTGCACTTACTATTGCGTCGATCTTCGCCGGATCCATTCCCTGCTGGTGCGAAAGGAAAATCGAGCTGGCATGCTCTACCTGATTCTTGTAGAATTCGCCGAAATTATTCATATACAAGTCAAATCTCTTTGCATCTACGACTGTGGTAAAACCGTTGAGCTCGATCTTGTCATTTTTGATGTCCTGCACGGCAATGATAACGTCTGAAAGCTTGCCTACGCCGGACGGCTCGATAAGTATCCTGTCAGGATCATACTGCTCGATGACCTCATTCAGCGCCTTGCCGAAATCTCCTACGAGTGTACAGCAAATGCATCCGGCAACCATTTCATTGATCTTTATGCCGGAATCTCTGAGAAATCCCGTATCAACTCCGATCTCGCCGAACTCGTTCTCTATCAGTACTATATTTTTGTTTTCATAACCCTCTGAAATCAGTTTTTTGATCAGAGTTGTCTTACCGGCTCCGAGAAAGCCTGAAAAAATATCAACCTTTGTCATTTTTCGCTCATGCTCCTTATTATTAAATATTTTTTTACTTGTGAAACGAGTGAAACATAGGACATTCCTCTGTTTCACTCACTTAATTGACATTTAACTGATTCAGGCAGGCAATTACTGCCAGTCAGGCAGCTTTTCCTTTTCGACCTCGCCTGTACTTAACAGTCCTTCCTCCATCAATTTGAGCATTTCCCACATAGAACGGAAATGCGTAGTCTTGTCTTCCTCTACCCAGGTGATCTCTCCCTGGAAATTGTTGTGCTGGCTTTGCTGTACTCGTACAACGAATGTGCCCAGCTCACTGTGTTTCTTTCTTTTGACGGTCTCAGCCATAGTCATCACCTGTAAAACCTGAACTTCGCTCTGTGCTCTGCATCGATATCTGAGGTTACTGATCAAACAGTATCAGCAGTTTCAGACCAGCAAATCACTCAATGCTTTTTCAATTAACTGCAGCATTTCCGTAACTGTCTTGAAACTCAGTGTCCGGTCATGCTCCGCCCATGTTATGCGGCCCTGCCAGTCACTGTTCTGCCGCTGCTGCACTCTGATTATAAATGTCGCAAGTTCTCCCTCAAGATCCAGCAGTTCTTCATCACTCATCATGCGTCTGCTTGCCGCTTCTGCGAATTCCCTGCCCGGCCGCACGCCCGGTTCTGCTGTATAATCTTCCCTTTCACCTCTGAAGCTGCGGTAATTTGTCGTCCTGAAAGGAAATCTCAGGCTTTCAAACAGTTTCTCCATCTCGGGAAGTATCTCTTCGGGCGATGTGATATTTACTGCATCGCTGCGATACGCATGATAAAGACGCGCAGAAATGTTCTGCTCTGATTCTGCAGAATCTATACACAGCACTACGCCGTTCGGCACTCCCAAATATACCTGACTGGTCCTTTCCATAAGCCGTCCTCCCTGCTATTATTCGTCGAACGGTTCGTATGTTACGACATTTACATGGTAACTTACCTTTGTCCTCTGTCCCTCAGAACTGAACGCTTTGTTGATCCTCTTCTCTACGATATCGCAGTTTTCAACTGTCGTATTGAGGAGCAGTATGAGGAACTGACCTTTGCCATAACGGCATGCTACATCGCTTCGCCTTATCGACACCGCGATGGAATCACCGAGTCTTTCTGCAAGTCTTGTCAGCACAGCGCCTTCTTTCATAGGTTTGCCGCTGCCGTCAAGTATAGTGCAGAGCATCAGAAATGCGGACTGCCCGCTTCTGTCCATGACTCTTTCCATGAATCTGTATATTCCCTGAAACACAGGGTATGTGCAGAAGAATCCTCCGGTCTCATGCATTTTGCCTTCGGACAGCCTTTTCTGAACTTCGTCTATAAGTGAAAATTTGTACTCAAGCCGGCCGCCGAGTCTGTCAAGCATGTTGATCATGTCGGCGGACGGTCTGGCACCGAGCTCTTTCATGTAATAATCGACAGTTCGCTCGTACAGCAGTCTCGCTTCTTCATAGTGTTCCATGGAAATAAGAGCTTCCATCGTCACGAATTCCCACTCTGACAGCGGATTGATCATTGTTGCATGCCGGCCGATCTCCTCCATCGATGTGAAATCGCCGCTTTCACGCATCAGGTCAACAGCTTTTTCCATGCATTCACCGAAGAGATCGCGATATCTGCGGCCTTCGCGAATGACCCAGATCAGGCTTGTCTGATTAGGGAGAAAATCTCCGCCGTAAAACAGTATCGCATCCTTGTAGAGCTGCGCCCTGAGATGCGGATCCGGTTCTGCATCTGCCGCTGTACACATTTCCTCGAACACTGTCGAATCTTCTATGACCGGAATATCCTTTGTCCAGAAATAGCTGCCGTTTTCGTAAACTATATAATCCGATTTAGGCAGACCTTCCGAAGCGAGTTTTTTCTTGGTGTTATAGATGACGCTGCGGAACATGTGATGCAGATCATCAGAATTGCTCTCCCTGAATACCAGGTCTTCGAGGCGGCTGCGTTCTACACCTTCTTCACGATTGTGGAGAAGGATTTCCATTAGGCGCGTGAACTGAGAGTCCTTCGCTTTGACACCGGCTCCGATCTGTCTGCCGTTCCATGTCATGGCGAAATCACCCAGAGTTCTTACCATTAATACGTCCTGTTTTTCCATACGGTCACCTTTTTCCCTTGTCGCATGCATCTGTTCAGCAGCCGTTAATCAGGATCATTGCTGCTATGATTGCCACATGTATAAGACGAAGTGAGAGTATTCTATATGAGTCGAAGATTCAGCCCGTCGCCATTAATTATTTATTCTCTTCTTTTTTTGCTGCCGGCTTGCGATTATTCCTTTTCTTCGACTTTTGTTTTTGATCCTGAGATCCCTCTTTTTTATCTGCTTTATCTGCGTCTTTGCCTTGTCCGGCTTCTTCAGCAGCCTTTTCTTCTGATTTGTCCGGCTCCTTAGCCGTCTCTTCGGCTTCAGCTGCTTCAGTATCTGCTTTAGCAGTCTCTTCTGCTACTGCAGCCTCTTCTGCCACTTTAGTCTCCTCTGCCTCAGCACTGTCGGTATAATCACCGGCAAGATCTTCTGCCAGTCTTGAGAATCCGGCAGTTTCGCCTTCAACCTTCATGTCCTCGTCAGTTTCAGGAGCAGACGATTCCACAAATTCTGTGAATTCGCGAGTTTCTTTTCCTTCAAACTCACCGTCTTCAGCTTTCTCTGCTGCGGTTCCTTCGAATTCAACTACACCATCTTCATATTCAGGCATATCCTCTGCAGCTGCAACATCTTCGCTGTCTGTATCAGCTGCATCAGCTGCAACAGCTGTTTCTGCCTTAACTGCTTTGTCCTCTACCGTAACATAATTGTTAGGATCGAGCTTTCTTACTGAGTCAAGGATGTATGCTGCCATGAACAGTGTGATCGCTGAAGTGAGCGGTGCAAGCCCTGTCTGCAGTACATATGTGACAACCTCTTTCAGCTGAGGCTGCATATTATATGCTGCATAATAATCTGCGACCGTCTTATACGCAGTACCAAGCACATAGAAGCAATAGATAAGTGCCAGTGCTGCGATGACATAACATACTATAGAAACAGGTGATTTTTTAAGCTTTTGCATTTTCTTTACCTCCTGGAGGCGGTTCCGGGACGCGCCCGGCATCGCATATATAATTTTTATTAAAATAATTCCATTTATAATATCAAATTATCGGGCAAAAGTTCAAGTAGTCAAATGCCCGAGTCAAAAAAAATAACAAACGCCTTTACAATTTAGAAAACAGCCGGAACCACATAAAGCGAAATACTCCGCCTATTATCATGAGCTGCGTTCAGTGCACTGTTACTGCGCTGCAGTGATGGATGCGGTGAGTGCTGCAGCCGTTTCCCTGAGTTCGGCTGCACGGGTCATCAGACGAACTGATGTCTGAGGCTCCCTGCGCTCAATTGCCGGAATATTAGCGTCCACATTATATCCGGCAGATGTGAGAGCTGCCTGAAGAGAATGTGCTGCTACCATGATATCGCTTTCGAGATTCGGATTGGAATTTCCAAGCTGCCTCTCTGCCAGTTTAAGTGCCTCGACGCAGTCTTCCATAACAGCCAGCGGAGCCTCTGCGGCCGCTATAGAAGCTTCGCCGATAGCCGCCGACCTGGCAGTTTTGAGTGCCCTGTCTATCAGATCCATGTTCTCTTCCGTAAGGCCTTCGGACATGTCGGCTGCAGCAAGCTCTGCATCATTTCTGCTGAGTTCTGCTATCTTTGCCGATACTTTATCCATTTCAATGTCGGAGAGACTGCGCGGCATCCCGAATGCTGTGCTCACCTTGAGGAAAGCTACAGCATCACGGTCTATTCCTTCAATAAAACGGGCAAGCAATTCTGCAGCTTTGTCTCTGATTTCAATATTGAGCTCTTCAAATTCCGAATATCTGCTTTTCCCTATTGTGTGATTGGCAACCATCATGAGGAGGGCGGCTCCCATCGCTGCCGACAGCGATGCGGCGGCTCCGCCGCCCGGGGTCGGGTCCCCCGACCCGAGCCGCCCCAGAAACTCCCCTACGCTCAAATCCGCGAGTCCGCCGCTCCCAATATCTTTAATTTCCTTCCTGTCCTTCATCCAGTTTCTCCTATTTCCATTTATTTCTGCTTGTCACGCATTTTCCATCGCTCTGAGTAGTTCCTCACGGAGCATTTTCCTTCTCAGGAACTACTTTTTCTGCCGGTGCTTCATTTATCATGCCTTTTTCTTCGGCCTCAGCTTTTTCTTCGGCCTCAGTAGTTCCCCTCGGATTATTTTCTCTCTCAGGAACTACTTTTTCTGCCGGTGCTTCATTTATCATGCCTTTTTCTTCGGCCTGAGTAGTTCCTAACGGAGCATTTTCCTTCTCAGGAACTACTTTTCCGGCCTGCAGCAAAGATGCGGAGCTTTACTCCGCATCCCTGCCAACTACTTAAAATATTTGATTGCGTTCTCGAACATATTGATATAGTAATTGCCTTCGACATTTTTGTATAGATCTATTCCTACTCTCTCCGAATGGGCCATCTTACCGAACACCCTGCCGTCAGGGGATGTGATTCCCTCTATTGCGTATACGGATCCGTTCGGATTGAATTTGTTATCACCTGTTGCGTTGCCTTCAAGATCAACATACTGTGTTGCGATCTGACCTTTTGAAGCCAGCTGTTTTACCATTTCTTCGGATGCAAGGAATTTCCCCTCACCGTGGGATATCGGCGCGGAGAAGATCGAGCCTACTTCCTGCCCCCTTAGCCATGGCGATTTGTTCGAAGCAACCCTGACCCTGACTATCCTAGACTGATGTGTTCCTATCGTGTTGTATGTCAGAGTCGGGCAGTTCTCATCTGTATCCATGATCCTGCCGTAAGGTACCAGTCCCAGTTTGATCAGCGCCTGGAAGCCGTTGCATATGCCGCACATGAGGCCGTCTCTTTTCTCAAGCAGATCCGTCACAGCTTCCGTTATTTCCGCATTGCGGAAGAACGCCGTAATGAATTTTGCCGAGCCGTCCGGTTCGTCGCCGCCGGAGAATCCTCCCGGAATAAATACCATCTGCGATTCTCTGAGAGATGCTGCAAATTTCTCGACCGATTCCTTTATATCCTCAGACGTTCTGTTTCGTATCACCATGATCTCCGGCGTTGCGCCGGCATCTCTGATAGCGCGTGCACTGTCATATTCGCAGTTTGTGCCGGGGAATACAGGGATAAGTACCTTCGGATCTGATCTCTTGTACAGAGGCGTGTTCCAGCTTCGTGCCCTGTAGCTGATATTTTCTATGATGCCCGCTTTATTATCCACCGTTGTTGGGAAAACATTTTCAAGCTTGCCCTCGTAATACAGCAGCATGTCGCCTATATCGACGTATTCCTCGCCCTTTGCGATCCTCCTCGAAACTGTAGTCTCACCCAGTTTTATAACATTGAGGCCTCTTGCTCTGAGCTCTATCTCATCACTCATCTCGAGGATTATGCTTCCGTAATTATATCCGAATATCTCCCTGTCGCTCAGACCACCGTCCGCTTCATCGCTGAATCGGAATCCGACACCGTTGCCGTAGCACATCTTCATGACCGCCTCTGCAACGCCTCCGATCACCGGCGTATATGCGGCCGAAACCCTTCCACTCTGTATGAGTGAAGCCGCTTTTTCCCAGACTCTTACAAGCGATGCCGGCTTTGGCAATCCCTGTCCGACACCTTCCTCATCCTCTTCGCGTTCAGGTATCAGCATATATACATTATGTCCGTGCTTTTTGAATTCAGGCGAAATGATATTTCCCGTCTTGCCCATGGTCACGGCAAACGAGATCAGTGTCGGAGGCACATCCAGATCCTCAAAGGATCCGCTCATCGAATCCTTGCCTCCGATAGCCCCGATGCCGAGTCCCAGCTGAGCTTCAAATGCTCCGAGCAGTGCCGACAGCGGCTTGCCCCATCTCTCAGGCTCCTGCCTCGGGGACTCGAAGTATTCCTGGAATGTAAGATATACATCCTCAAAGCTCGCTCCGGTCGCGATCAGTTTTGCCACTGATTCGATGACTGCAAGATAAGCGCCGTGATAAGGCGATACCGATGAAATGTAAGGGTTGTAGCCCCATGACATCAGTGAGCAGTCGTCCGTAACGCCGTTTTCAAGCGGGATCTTGTGAACCATTGCCTGTATAGGAGTCAGCTGGTTGCGTCCGCCGAAAGGCATCAGAACAGTTCCGCATCCTATAGTGGAGTCGAACTTCTCGGAAAGGCCTCTCTTAGAGCATGTGTTGAGATCCGAAGCGATCTTTGTATACAGCTCAGCAAAAGATCTGCCCTTTTCATACATGGATGTCTCTTCCCAGTCTCCGGCAGCCTTCAGCGTAACATCTATATGTTTTTCCGCTCCGTTTGAATTGAGGAATTCTCTGGAAACATCGACTATTTTGCTGCCGTTCCATTTCATTACAAGACGCGGCTCTTCAGTTACAGTCGCGACCTGCACGCACTGCAGGTTTTCGTCAGCAGCCAGATTCATAAACAGATATTTATCCTCTGCGGCGACTACTATCGCCATTCTCTCCTGCGATTCGGAAATGGCAAGTTCTGTACCGTCGAGTCCGTCATATTTCTTAGGCACTGCATCGAGATCGATCTCGAGTCCGTCAGCCAGCTCGCCAATGGCTACGCTGACTCCGCCCGCGCCGAAATCGTTGCATCTTTTGATGAGGCGCGTTGCATCTCCGTTGCGGAAAAGTCTCTGTATCTTTCTCTCCTCAGGAGCATTTCCCTTCTGAACTTCGGCGCCGCATGTCTCGACCGAGTGCGCGTCATGCGCTTTGGACGAACCTGTTGCACCGCCTATCCCGTCGCGCCCGGTCGAGCCGCCGAGCAGCAGCACGACATCGCCCGGCGCCGGCCGCTCTCTCCTGACATTGAAAGAAGGAGCGGCCGCCATGACGGCTCCGACCTCCATCCTCTTGGCAGCATAACCCGGATGATATATTTCATCTACAATGCCTGTGGCAAGCCCTATCTGATTGCCGTAGCTCGAATATCCGCGTGCAGCGGCTGTAGTTATGGATCTCTGAGGCAGTTTGCCCGGCAGTGTCTCGCTTACAGGCTGCAGCGGATCTGCAGCTCCCGTGATTCTCATTGCAGAATATGCATAAGCTCTGCCGCTGAGCGGGTCTCTGATGCATCCGCCGAGACATGTGGCGGCTCCGCCGAACGGCTCTATCTCTGTAGGATGATTATGTGTCTCGTTCTTAAAAAGAAGCAGCCACGGCTCTTTCTCGCCGTTCACCTCAACATCGATCTTTACGGTGCAGGCGTTTATCTCCTCAGACTGATCGAGCTTTTCAAGCCTGCCCGCCTTCCTGAGGTATCTGACTGCTATTGTCGCAATATCCATAAAGCAGACAGGTTTGTTCCGGCCCAGTATCTTACGCACAGCGATATAATCCTTGAAGGCCTTGCCCAGCAGTTCATCCTCAAAATATACCGAGTCTATAATCGTCCCGAAGGTCGTATGTCTGCAGTGATCGGACCAGTATGTGTCGATCATTTTCAGCTCTGTGACCGTAGGATCCCTTTTTTCCTCGTTCCTGAAATAGTGGACTACCAGGTCAAGATCCGCCTCGTCCATCGCAAGACCTTTTTCCTTTATATACGGAGCGAGCTGTTCTGCGGTCATGCGCGTGAATCCGCTCAGTATTTCGACCTCCGTCGGTATATCGTATTTGACCGTAAGACTGGCAGGCTTTCCGAGACCTGTTTCTCTTGATTCAACAGAATTGATCACGTATTTTTTGATAGCCGTAATATCTTCCTCTGAAAGATCCCCATAGAGTGCAAACACCCTCGCAAACCTTATAATCGGTCTTTCTCCCTGAGAAATGATCTGTATGCACTGCTCCGCGGAGTCTGCTCTCTGGTCAAACTGTCCCGGCAGAGCTTCGACTGCGAATACGCACTTCGGATCATTGGCGTTATTTCCGTCGGTTTTCGGCAATTCTCCGGTATTGACATCGATCGCGCTTCCGAGAATCAGATACAGCGAGCTCTCGGTATTATCGAGCTGCGGCTCTGCAAATACCTTATAGATGCAGTCCTCAAAAAGCTGCGAGTCTATATTCTCCGCATCATATCTGTTTATTATGCGGACTTTTTTGAGACCGCCTATGCCGAGCAGTGTTCTCGCGTCATTCAGCAGCGCTGCAGCCTCGTTTGCAAGCCCCGGTTTCTTTTCAACGTAAATTCTGTTAACCATTTCTATCTCCTGCCAGTTTTGAAATATATATGTTATAACAGACACCGGATGTCCCCCGCCTCTTAGGCGGCGGGTTCCATTTTCGACCATCAGTGGTGGGTAACAACCCACTGATGCTCTCAGGAGCTGAAGCTCCCGGTGTCTGTTGACGGCGTCGCTCGCTCCAATCAAGCGAGCTTGTTGGAGCTTTGCTCCTGGTTGAAAGCCTTAAGGGCTTTCTGCCCTATATCCGCCCTGTAATACTTGTTGGCAAAATCTATCTTATCGAGTATCCCGTAGGATGCCTCGATGGCGTCCGCAAGCTCCGGTCTCACTGCTGTGACCCCGAGCACTCTGCCTCCCGATGTTATGAGTCTGCCGTCTTCATCTGCAGCTCCTGCTATATATACATTCGGCCAGACCTCATCCGGAATGCTTATTTCATAGCCCTTCTCATAACTTACCGGATAGCCTTCCGATGCCGCGACTACGCAGCATGCGCTGTCTTCCGACCATTTTACGTCTATTTCGTCCAGTCTCTCTTCTGTGACGGCCTGCATGATGGTCAGCAGGTCGGTATCCAGAAGAGGCAGCACCACCTGTGTCTCCGGATCGCCGAAACGGCAGTTGTATTCGATGACCTTCGGCCCGTCCTTTGTGATCATCAGACCGAAATACAGACAGCCCTTGAATGTGCGGCCTTCCTCATTCATAGCCCTTATGGTAGGCAGAAAGATCTCTTCCATGCATCGCGCTGCTGCTTCTTCGGTATAGTACGGATTCGGCGCGACTGTTCCCATTCCGCCAGTGTTGAGTCCGGTATCTCCGTCGCCGGCCCTCTTGTGATCCATCGAGCTTATCATAGGCACGATCGTCTTTCCGTCCGTAAAGCTCAGGACCGAAACCTCAGGCCCCTCAAGGAATTCCTCTATAACTATACGGTCTCCGCTGGCTCCGAATTTATGACCGGCCATCATTTCCGTTACCGCTTCCCTTGCGGCTTCCCTGGTATCCGCTATTATGACTCCCTTACCGAGTGCCAGACCGTCAGCCTTTATGACTGTCGGTATCGGCGCACTCTCAAGATAGTAGAGCGCATCATCCATGTTATCAAAGGTCTGATAGCGCGCCGTCGGTATGCCGTATTTCTTCATAAGGTTTTTGGAGAAGACCTTGCTGCCCTCTATAACTGCAGCCTTTGAATCCGGTCCGAAGCATGGTATGCCTATGCTGGTCAGCGCGTCAACGCAGCCCATCACAAGCGGATCATCCGGCGCAACCACAGCGTAGTCCGGTTTTGCCTGTTTCGCGAAACCGACTATGCCGTCTATGTCAGTAGCCTTGATATCCACACACTCAGCATCTCTCGCTATTCCGCCGTTTCCCGGCAGGGCCCAGATGGTTCCGACCGTACTGTTTTCTCTGAGCTTTTTGATTATCGCGTGTTCACGTCCGCCTCCGCCGACTACCAGGATATTCATAAATGGCCTCCTTCCACTGCTCATCCGGACTCTTCAGTCTGCATCCCTGAGCCCGTTATTATGCGACACGGGACGGTCCCCTGTCACATTCACACTGTCTTACCATGTCACAATGCTGCTCTCTGCCCGGCCGGACCGGATATGCATACAGCGCACATCATGCCTGTTACCGGGCCATGCGCTCTAATGATGGAACAGTCTCATACCTGTAAAGGCCATGACTATACCGAGTTCATTGCAGCATTCGATGACTGCATCGTCTCTGATCGACCCGCCCGGCTGCGCAATATAGCTCGTACCGGATGCCGCCGCTCTCTGAACATTATCATAGAACGGAAAAAAAGCATCCGATCCGCAGCTCACGCCGCTTATGCTGTCGAGATACGCTCTCTGCTCCTCTTCAGTGAATCTCTCAGGCTGCTCCGTGAAATATTTCTGCCAAACTCCGTCTGCGCAGCAGTCCTCTTCGTTCTTATTGATATACGCATCGATCACATTATCTCTGTCCGGGCGTTTTATCTCCGCTTTGAACGGAAGGCCGAGTACCTTGTCATGCTGACGCAGGAACCATGTGTCTGCCTTTCCGCCCGCAAGTCTTGTGCAGTGTACTCTTGACTGCTGACCGGCGCCGACTCCGATAGCCTGTCCGTCATATGCAAAGCATACGGAATTGGACTGGGTGTATTTGAGTGTTATCAGTGCCACGATAAGGTCGCGCACCGCTTCTTCAGGCAGTTCCTTCTTTTCCGTAACCACATTGCTCAAAAGCTCGCGGTCTATTCTGAAAAAATTATGTCCCTGCTCGAAGGTCACGCCGAAGACCTGCTTGTGTTCTTTTTCAGGCGGTACATAAGAAGGATCGATCCTGACTATATTGTATCCGCCCTTTTTCTTCATTTTGAGTATCTCCAGAGCCTCGTCGGTATAACCCGGAGCGATTATGCCGTCCGAGACCTCTCTTTTGATCAGTAAGGCAGTCGCCTTGTCGCACTCATCAGACAGCGCGATCCAGTCGCCGAAAGAACACATCCTGTCTGTCCCTCTCGCTCTGGCATACGCGCAGGCCAGCGGTGAATCATCGAGTCCTTCTATATCGTCGACAAAACAAGCCTTTTTAAGTTTGTCCGGCAGCACCGTGCCTACTGCTGCGCTTGTAGGACTGACATGCTTAAACGAAGCTGCTGCAGGCAGTCCGAGCGCTTCTTTGAGTTCCCTGACCAGCTGCCATGAGTTGAGCGCGTCAAGGAAATTTATATATCCCGGTTTTCCGTTCAGTATCTCCAGCGGCAGTTCACTGCCGTCATCCATGAAAATGCGGGCCGGTTTCTGATTGGGATTGCATCCGTATTTGAGTTCAAATTCTTTCATTGTTTATTGTCCGTCTTTCCGGCGAATTATCACCGCCGCAGTCGTATATGCTAATGCGTGCGGCAGCCCTTCGCCTGATTATTTATTCATTCTTATTGATAAGTCTGCTCTCTGTCTCGCCGTTTACCAGATCAGTGTAGCGTACATAAAGAGAGATCCTGTTGTTCTCGTCAAGCGCTTCCCAGATTTCGTTTGTGAATTCATCTATATCATCAGGGACAGCAATTCTCCTCGGTTCGCCTGTAAATGTCGGCAGCGGGCTGCCGTCACATTCGTATGTATGTATGAAATGACCTATTCCCGGAAGAGGACTGTATTCATATCCGTATCTGTTGCAGGCTGTTCCTTCTGAGTCCGCACTCTTGAGTATGCTCATTCTGTATTCAAAATCGGCCTTCTCGTCAAAAACGAGCTCTGCGCTTATCCTCGGCGTGAGGTTCGGCGCATCCGGCTCGAACTTCCTTGATTTCAGTGATTCGAAGAAAGGTACGCCGTTTACAAGGCCGTCACAGACTGTATCGGTCTGATTGCCGTTCGTCACTATAAGATGATTATTATATGACTTTACTGCGGCATAAATTATGAGACTAGGATCTGTGAGTTTTGAAATATCATATGGTTCAGTCAGAACGGCTCCGTTCTTGCATACGAACACTCTGTTGCGGGAATTTTCAGATCTCCCCATAATGAAATACGCGATCACCGCCCTGGATCCGTCCTCTGACTCTCCCACGACGATACCGCGTCCCGGATAGCTGTTGCCTTTTACAGCTTCGCTGAATCTTTTTACCTGATAGGTCTCCATTATATCTCCTTTAATATCTGTTTTTTATTCCTGCCGCTCCTGCTGCTTTTAAAAAACGGAACAGGGGACACTGCGATATTGTCTCTGTTCCGCTGTTCCAATTACTGCTGTTTGTCGATCAGCCGCGCTCTTTGACTATCCTCCGGCAGATTTTTGCTACCGCGACAGGCAGTATCAGCCATTCGGCCTGCTCCATAACCCGCCTCTGCAGTATCTCCGGTGTGTCACCCGGTTCAACGTTTACGGCCTTCTGCGCAATTATCTCGCCGCCGTCAGCGACCTCATTGACATAGTGAACCGTTGCTCCCGTAACCTTGACGCCGCGCTCCAATGCAGCCTGATGAGGTTTGAGTCCGTAAAACCCGTCCCCGCAGAATGAAGGTATAAGAGAAGGGTGAATATTGATTATCCTGTGGTCATAGTGTCTTACAAACTCGCTGCTGAGTATCATAAGGAAACCTGCAAGCACTATAAGGTCGATATCATGAGAGTCAATGATCTCCATGACCTTTGCTTCAAAACCTTCCTGACCGCCACATTCCTTTCGTGTCACTACACAGGTCTCAATGTTTGCTTTTTTTGCGCGTTCAAGCGCAAAAGCGCCCGGTCTGTTGCTGATAACAAGAACGATTTCTCCCTTTTCTATCAGCCCTGACCGCTGCGCATCGATCAGCGCCTGCAGATTGGTTCCGCCGCCGCTTACAAGCACCGCTACTCTTGCTTTTTTGTCCATTTCCGCGAACCTCCAATATATATCTATTATCCGATATATGGGCGGAGATTTCAAGTCCGGCATACAAGCCCGCACCAAATTAGTTGCAATTAGGTTAAAATTCAGTCATCGGTCGGGCAATTACAATTTAAGGACTGTAAGGCAGCGACAGACAGAGCATTTGGAGAAGCCGACGAGCCAAGCACTCTCGGTGACGTAAACCTTCTCTGAAGGGCGCTGCCTTGCAGTATATGGTTCTGGCTGTTTACTGAATTGTAAAGCGATCATATGATCTGTATCTTATCCGCGGATTCCGTTATCTCGCCGATGATATATGCGTCCTCACCGTTTGCGTGAAGTATGTCGATGGCTCTTGCTGCATATTCCGGTGAAACTATGATCGACATTCCTACACCCATGTTGAATGTATTGAACATGTCGTGTTCGCTAATATTGCCGACTTCGGCTATCATGTCGAATATCGGAAGAACCCGTACCGCAGTTCTGTCTATTCTCGCACCGAGGCCGTCCGGGATGCTTCTCGGAATGTTCTCGTAGAAACCGCCGCCTGTGATGTGTGAGATGCCTTTGACAGGGACTTCTTCGAGAAGTGCAAGCACCGGCTTTACGTATATTTTTGTCGGCTCGATCAGCGCTTCGGCAAGTGATCTTCCTCCAAGCTGTGTGTTTGCAGCGGTCAGAGCAAGCCTGTCTAGTTTAGACAGTTTGTCCAGGCTGAATACCTTGCGTACCAGCGAGAATCCGTTGGAGTGCACTCCGCTCGAAGGCAGGGCGATCACCAGATCTCCCGCCGTCATTTTTGAATTATCTATGATTTTATCCTTATCGACCACAGCTGTCGTGTATCCTGCCAGATCGTATTCGTCTTCCGGATAAAAGCCCGGCATCTCTGCCGTTTCCCCGCCTATCAGTGCTGCTCCGGCCTGAACGCAGCCCTCGCATACTCCGGCGACGATCTGCTCTATCCTTTCCGGCACATTTTTACCGCAGGCGATATAGTCAAGGAAAAAAAGAGGTTTTGCACCGACACAGATCACATCATTCACGCACATAGCTACGCAGTCGATACCTATCGTATCGTGTTTGTCGAGCAGAAATGCCAGTTTCAGCTTTGTTCCCACGCCATCGGTGCCGCTGACCAGCACAGGTTTGCTGATTCCGGTCAGGTCGAGTTCGAAGAGTCCGCCGAAGCCTCCGATATCCGACATGACACCGGGAACGGCAGTCCTTGCGATATGGCTTTTCATCAGTTCTACGGCTCTGTAACCCGCTGTGATATCTACTCCCGCAGCGGCATAGCTGTCGGATCTGGATTTAGTGTTCATATTTTCCTCTCTTAACTTTTAACCTGCAGCTGCCGGCTGCAGCCATACAGTGATGCTGAAATATTAATGCCGGTACCGGACGGATCACTCCTCGCCTGTCCAGCAATACGTGCAAAGCTTGCACTTATCTATTCCTATCGCTTCGATCACTCCGTCAAGGGTCTGGAATTCAAGTGATTCAAATCCCATCATGTCGGCGATGGTCTTTCTGAGCAGTCTGCCCCTTTCTGTGGATGCGTCTGCGTACTCGTCGAGATGTTCCAGACCTTTCTCACCTTCAAGCTGCATTACAACTCTTCTCGACAGGAGATCCATATCGCTCCTGTTTCTCGAGAAATTCAGGTATTTGCATGCGTACATTAGCGGCGGACACGCCGACCTCATGTGTACCGCTTTGGCCCCGTTATCGTACAGGAACTCCACAGTCTCGCGGAGCTGCGTTCCCCTGACGATAGAGTCATCGACAAAGAGCAGCCTCTGATCCTTTATCAGCTCCTTCACCGGGATCTGTTTCATCTTGGCGACCTTGTTGCGCTCATCCTGTGTGGTAGGCATGAAGCTGCGCGCCCAGGTCGGTGTGTATTTTATGAAAGCCCTCGCAAAAGGCAGATGCGTTTCGTTCGAATAGCCGATGCCGTGCGGCGTTCCGCTGTCAGG
Source organism: uncultured Eubacteriales bacterium (assembly GCA_902774265.1). GTDB lineage: Bacteria > Bacillota > Clostridia > Peptostreptococcales > Anaerovoracaceae > Crickella. Next base: position 22,889 of record CACYHR010000029.1, on the reverse strand, counting down.
CATACCGCCGACATAATCGATTTCAGAGATATCGAAGCCGTTCTTCATGTCGTTTCTTGCCATGATGCGGCCGTTTCTGTATCTCATCATTTCCACGTTGACGCCCTCGTAGGTCGTGGTCGGGTATCCGTAGTAGCTCCAGAGAAATGCGCATATCTTCATTTTGTCGCCCGGCTCGCGCAGAGTCGTGATCCCTCGCGGGGTCAATTCTACGATTTCTCCCGGTCCGAGATCACGCATATCCTCATATCCCATCTTTGAGAGTGTGAAAGATTCGAAAGCGACCGCAGTGGATTTCTCACCGACCCCGACTGTCATAGGAAGTCTGCCGACCGTATCGCGTGCAGCGATGATATTGCCGCCCTCTTTTAGAATGAGGATGTTCGTCGTGCCGTCTATAATTTCACGGGCATAGCAGATCCCCTCAATCAGGTCTTCCTTTTCGGATATAAGAGCCGCGACCAGCTCAGTCTGATTGACCTGGCCGCCCGACTTGGCTTCAAGATGTCCATGCGATTCCTTGAGAATCATTTCTATGATCTCGTCAAGATTGTTTACGATCCCGACCGTCGTGATCGCATATGTGCCGCCGGCAGAACGGAAGAGCAGCGGCTGGGGGTCCATGTCGCTGATGCATCCGATCGCTGACGTTCCATGCATTTTATTTGTAATACCCTCGAATTTTGTCCTGAACGGAGCGTTTTCTATATTATGGATCTCTCTCTGAAACCCGAATTCAGGGTCATATGCCGCAAGTCCGCCTCTGCGCGTACCGAGGTGGGAATGGTAGTCCACTCCGAAATACACGTCAAGTATGCAGTCCTGCTCAGAGCTTATTCCAAAATATCCTCCCATAATATCTCCTTTGCTCTGATCCCGGCGATATTACGCAAAGAACAGTTTGTTGAGTGTCAGCGGATCGATGTACTCGCCGTCCTTGTATACTCTCATGTTGCCGGATGCGATCTCGTCTATCAGCATTACCTTGCCGTCAGCATCGTATCCGAATTCAAATTTGATATCATACAGCTCGAGGCCCTTTTCACAGAGGTCATCAGCTACGATCTTTGTGATCTGCTGTGTCATTTCCCTGAGCTCATCATACTGCTCTTCTGTCATGATTCCGAGTACGACGAGACCGTCCTTTGTTACCAGCGGATCTCCCAGTTCATCGTTCTTGAATGTTGTCTCTACATATGAAGGCAGCTTTGTACCGGATTCCATGTATTCGCCATATCTTCTGATAAAGCTTCCTACTGCTCTCAGTCTGCAGATGACCTCAAGACCGTGGCCGAATACCTTTGCAGGCTTGACTTCCATAGTTGTATCGTCGAGGTTGACCTTTACGAAGTGAGTCCTGATGCCGGCCTCATTGATCTTCTTAAAGAAATAATCAGTCATGCGCAGGTTGAAATCGCCAACGCCCTCGATAGTCAGTCCGACCGAGTTCTCACCCGGATCGAAAACGCCGTCCTTGCCGGTGCAGTCATCCTTGAATTTCAGCAGATAGTTGCCGTTCTCGAGTTCAAATACGTTCTTTGTCTTTCCGGTGTAAACAAGTTTCATAGTCCTCTCCTTTATATGTTAACTATTGTTTTATGATCAATTTCAAGATTCAGCGGAATAATTACAGTCTTTCCTCTATAGCCACATCCTTTTCGAGTACCGTCTTTGCTTCGGCAGCTCTGCGGGCATCAAGCCCGGCAGCCAGATCGTCATCCGAAAGCGCCAGTATCTCAGCAGCAAGAAGCGCCGCGTTTTTGCCCCCGTCAATCGCAACCGTCGCAACCGGAATACCGCCTGGCATCATAACTGTTGAAAGCAGCGCATCCATGCCCTCAAGAGCAGCGCTCTTACAAGGCACTCCGATAACCGGAAGTGTTGTATTTGCAGCTATCGCTCCTGCAAGGTGTGCCGCCATGCCTGCGAATGCTATGATCACACCAAATCCGTTTTCTCTTGCAGCAAGGCTCCAGTCTCTTGCCTCAGCAGGCGTTCTGTGTGCCGAATAAACATGCGCTTCAAATGGGATCCCCAGCTCAACAAGCACCCCTGCAGCCTTCTTTACTACAGGCAGATCGCTGTCGCTCCCCATGATAAGTCCGACTTTTTTCATGCTCCTGTCCTCTCTGTTTCCTCTCTTCTGTACTTCCTCTGTGTAATCCGTCCGCAAATTCTGAATACTATCTTTTCAGTCTTTTCAGTAGTTGACGGTTTATTAACATTTTTTATATCTGAGCGGGCAATATACACTTTATGTTTTTTTGCAGTACAAAATCACTGTGGTATTTTCTCACTTTGTCCTCACTGATTCAAATGATTTAACCATTTTCTCAATTGTTTTTATATTCGTGCCTGTATTTGTTCGGCATTGTGGCGCATATTGGTTTGATCATTTGTTTCTTCGTTCGTATTTTGGGGTATTTCGCCATACCTCGTCGGCCTAAACGATGGTTTTTTAGAAATGGCAACCGACTTCGCCATACCTCGTCGGCCTAAACGCCGGTCTTTTGGAAATGGCAACCGACTTCGCCATACCTCGTCGGCCAAAACGCCGGTCTTTTGGAAATGGCAACCGACTTCGCCATACCTCGTCGGCCTAAAGTATGTATCTCGTGACAGAACCGCCATTTCCGCATACTCAATAAAATAACAGACACCGGATGTCCCCCGCCTCTTAGGCGGCGGGTTCCATTTTCGACCCACTGATGCTCTCAGGAGCTGAAGCTCCCGGTGTCTGTTGACGGCGTCGCTCGCTCCAATCAAGCGAGCTTGTTGGAGCTTTGCTCCTGGTTGAACGCGCCCGTAGCCGGCCGATTGGCAGTCCGTAAGCGCGCCCTTTGATTCAATTTGACTGATTCAGGTTCCGTGATACAAAAATCAGCAACCGCAATTCAATGCTTGTAGTAATATGTATCGTCACCTGTTGATCTGTACCTGTCTTTTCTCTTATCCCCTTTGATCAGATTGATGATGGCAAGGAATAAGCCTCTGATTATCGCAAATACAGCGAACATAAACAGGAATCCTCCGATTCCGTACATTATATCAGCAGCCTCCGGTCTCCCCGTGCCCGAATACCACTGACCTATCTCAATAGCGAAGCAGATAACCAGCACCAGGGTGAATACATACAGCCATGCAATCACCATAGTATGCCCGTACTTTGCCAGAAGCTTGAAAATGCAGCTGTTTGTCGTTGAAATAATATCCGCCGTCATCGTTTATACTCAGTATTTGATCATGTACTCTTGCTACATAGTATATGATCTGATAAATCAATTCTTTCATAGCTTTCTACCTCTGTTATGTTTCTTTTTCTTATTATCCGTTCAATCTATCTTCCTGTGTGCGCATGTCCATTTTCATGGGTATATTTTAGTGTGATCATTCCGTATTTGATTCTGAATCTCCCGCAATGTGTTTTCAGTCCCTGCCGCAGCTGCTCGAACAACAGTCCGGTATCGCTCAGACAGTATGCTTTGCAATTGCGTCTGTTGACCTTTTCGCTTGCTGACTCTTTTTGCGACAGTATATTACAACAGCTTTACGGCGGCTTTGTGATAAACAGATGGAATTCACCAAAATATCAATCTTATGTTAACATTTCCTTTCATGAAAAAAGGTACCTCTGTCTGGAGATACCTTTAATGACCGTACAGCGGTTTGAGTGTTTTCCTGTCCGGAAGCTCATTTTTTCGCTTTAACCTTCTTTGTCTCTGACCACTTGCCGTATACAGTCTTCATCTTTCCTGTTGACAGATTCTCTACCTTCGTATACGGACAGATCCTGAAGCTGTACACCTTACCGGATTTAAGATTCTTAACTGTCTTCTTCAGTGTTTTGACACTATTGATATTGACCTTCTTAGCCTTAACGCCCTTAGCTTTACAGTATATCTGATATCCGTCTGCAGAAGCCTTCTTTTTCCATGTAATTACAGCTTTTTTGCCCTTTTTAGTCTTAACGGACCTGAAACCTGTTTTACTTATAGAAGCAGGATAATCCAATGCTTCCTGAAGTTTGGCAAGCTCGTCCTCCGTTATCAGGGCCTTCGCATTATCGGAAAGTGCTTTGTATGCGGAAACTGCATTCGCTACATCATCAGCTTTAGCCTGTGATGGATCATCCGGCAGAGCCGCGATCATTCCGGATACCGCATTTGCAGCCTTCTGATCTTTTTCGCTCTCGATTGCTGCTTCAGCTTCTTCAAGCTTCTTCAGTGCTTCCTTAACTTTGCTGTCATCCTTCTGCTCAGCAGTCAGCTTGTCATATGCCTCGCGAGCCTCCCTGACCTTAGCTTCGTCATATGGTGCCCTTAATTCACCGATCTTATCTACGACCTGCTGAACATCGGTGTCAGTACTGTCATCGGCAGAGCCGCTGCCGCCGTCATTTCCGCTGCCGCCGCCACTTCCGCTTTCTCTTGTCTTTTCGCAGGCCGAACAACTATTGCCTGCCCAGTTGTGATCAGCGGTCACACTTGTATAAACAGTAACTGTATGAGTCTCAATAAGAGGATTATTCTGTACTTCAGGTATACTATCCTTATTTACCAATGATCCGCCGCTTACTGCAACAGTCATATCCGGATCACAATAATAACCAAACTTTGCCTGAAGCTTTGAGGACAACCAATATTCTTTCTCGCCTTCAAAAGTCGCCGTAAAAGATCCGCTTCCATCACTTTTCAGCCATGAGGAATTAAGATGACTGACCATTTTACCTTTTATACTGAGTTCAGGAGCATATTCTCCGGCCGATTGTCCGCATACAGGCTTTTTTACTGAATATTCAATGTTTTTGATCGGTTTCTCCCAGAGCACATAATAGGTTTGCCGGTCCGAAATCTTTTCTGTCGAAGCCGACATTTCATTATTTACATCATCAAAGCTTTCATAATTATTGATCGTTTTCTGACCTAAAGTGTATTCGCCAAGAATCTGATCGTTATCTTTTCCGCCTGCCGACTTGTAATATTCATACAGATTGCTGTTCAATTCTCCCTGAATGGTTCCGACAGATCTGTCTCCGCTGGTTGTATAATAGAACTTAACCGCGTTACCTTCAGTTACGACTTCACAGTCCGGGATATTCTTTTCTAAAGTAGCAGCCCATCTCCGGGCGAATTCAGCATGTCCCTCACCCATATCTACAGTAATCACCGGATCCTTGTCTTTAAGTACATAATATTCGCCTTCCGGCTGCAGACTCTTATGCGCCGGCAGAATGAATCCTTCGCCGTTACCTGCATCATCAGAGAATCTTCCTCCGTTGATTTTTACAGTGCCTCCTGTCTTTTTGAATGTACTGAACTTATTTACGCTGCCGATCAGAGTCGATGTCGAATCATTTGTAAATTCAACTTCACCTTCTATCACTTCAATGCCATGCGGTCCGCTCATAGTACCGCCGCTGATGCTTAGTTCTCCGCCTTTAACTCTGATTGCTGTATCAGCTGATTGGCCTTCTGATTTTACGGTACCGCCTTTAATAACAGTCGTTCCATCGCTTATAATGGCATCCGGTGCTCCCTTTATTACAGTACTATCTACAAGAATCGTTAACTTAGCGTTATAAGTTTCAACAGCAGCATATGCTGATGATCCTATCGTTCCGCCTTCAATACTTACTTCACCGCGTGAGGAGTATATGCCGCAGCCGCTATCTGATGTCAGCAGGCCTTTCTTTAAAATCACCTTTGCTGTCGTATTCTCATCAAATCCGCATGCGATACAGGAAGCGAATCCCGGAGATCCGGAGTAAGTACAATCTATTTCCCCTTTACCTTCTGCGGATCCGTCCGTAACCGTCAGGGTTCCATCTGTAACAAATAATACCGCGCGGAAAGAGTATCCGCTCTTCCCCTGTATCCCATCGCCGCTGATCTTATGACCGTTCAGATCCAGAGTATATGTTCCGGAGGATACAAAACCGCTGTTTTCGAAATCGAGGTCACGCATTAGTTTTATCGTGTCTCCCTCTTCAGCATCGTTTACGGCCTCTTCAAGAGATGCATAAAGCTTATCCTTTTTACTTCCCGGACCGTCGTTCTTTGCTGTTATTTCCTTTAATTCATAATAATCTTTATATGCGCCCTCGCCACCAATCCTGCCAAGTATCTTATTATCAGGTAGAGTAAAACTGCTATTGCCTGCATCATCACTGAAATACCCGCCATTTATATTAAAGTTTCCCCAGGTTTTGATATAGACGCTTTTTTTATCACCCTTGATAACGCCTCCGTTAATTGTGATATCGCAGCCCCTGGCTCCAAGTGCACTAATACCGTAATTCCTTCCTTCTATTCTTCCGGCATTTATTATCAATTCCGGTCGGGGTGCATTACTGTTGTTATAGATCCTGATAGCACTTGCTTCAGCGTTTTCACTGTTATTGATGATAGCACCGGTTTTTCCTGAAGAGCTGTCAGTTATAGTAAGAATCCCACTGTTCGTATAAATACGGGACTTTTTACGTGACTGATCGGAATTGACCGCTATCGTTGCTTCATCAGTATCGCCTGTAATTGTATGGCCGTTAAGGTCAAACGTTACAGGTTTTTTAATATAAAACCAGTCATGTCCAGAAATACCAATATCTTTCAGAAGCTTGATCGTGTTTCCATCTCCGGCTTTCTCATAAGCGTCTTTGAAGTTGATGTAAGAACGATTAGTATCAGTATTAACGGCAACATAATCTACTGCTGCATACGCACCCTGCGCTGCTGCAGGTATCGCACACAATAATATGGCCATCGCGACTAAGATATTGAATATGATCCTTTTTTTCATTTCTCTCATCCAAAACACCTCTGCCTTTAGCTTATTATGCTTCACTTTCGTTTGTTGTACAAATATGTTGAATTTTTTTGATTTCTAGTGAATTTTAGTACAAATTCAACAAATTATCAATTACAATTTACAGACTGTATGGCAGCGACAGACAGAGAATTTACACTTCAGCCATCGGCAGATTCCGATGTGTGCTGAGAGCGAAATGCATCTGCGCATCAGCATTCGGCGTAGTGAAGATGCAATGCATGAGTACGCGGCAATTCGAACGCATGGAGCCCGGCAGCCCGAAGCCTGGCGTAGCGAGCGGAGTCTGCAAACTCCTCGTGAGAACAGAGCGGCGGTGTAGCAGTGCACTGAACGCAGCTCATGATGATAAGCAGAGTATTTCGCTTTTTGTTACTCCGACTGTTTGCTGAATTGTAGCGCTTGAATCGATTCATACGGAGGTGTATTATATTCTGCGGTTCTAAGAATGATTATTTATCGGAAAGGTTTATTCAAGTAAATATATTATGAAAAGAGTAGTATTTTTTGTCGGTGCAACGGCTTTTCTTTTTGCTACGATGGAGGTTGCGCTCAAGCTTGCGGGCAGCAGCCTCGATCCTCTGCAGATGACTTTTTTAAGATTTCTGATCGGCGGTCTGATGCTGGTTCCTCTTGCAATCGATGAGACGCGAAAGAGCGGATATCATCTCAATAAGTATGATCTTGGATGGCTGACTCTTGTCGGCATTATGGGAATTCCTGTCAGCATGCTTTGCTTCCAGCTGGCCGTGCAGAGATGCAATGCTGCAACGGCAGCTGCGCTGTTCTGCCTTAATCCTTTGTTTACCATGGTTATCGCACATTTTTTCACCAGCGAAAAAATGGACAGGCTCAAAACGATCGCTTTTATTATCGGCCTTTTCGCTGCTTTTCTTATGATACGCGTATGGGATATGCAGGAAGGTAATTCTACTGCAGGTATCATTCTCATCCTTACAGCTGCTGTCACATTCTCGGTTTACAGCGTTATGGGCAAGCAGTCCATTGCGCGTATAGGCACTTTCACACAGACGAGTCTCAACTTTATTCTCGGTTCGCTCGTATTGCTGATCATAATGATCCCGACCGGCCATCCGGTTCTTGAAGGTGTCATCTCCAACTGGAAGATCGTTGCCTACTGCGGAATCGTCGTGACCGGTCTCGGCTACATGTTCTATTTCCTTGCTATCCGTTATTCGGATGCCACTACAGGCGGAGTTGCGTTCTTTATCAAGCCTGCGATAGCGCCGTTTCTTGCCGTAATCGTACTGAGCGAGGACATATACTGGAACACTGTAATCGGAATCATACTTCTTCTCGAAGCTTCGGCAATCACCCTATGGGATTCTCTTAAACTCAAATCTGCAGATTCCGACAATCAAAAATTAAAAATTCAGAACATCAATATTCAGAAATCTGATTCTCAGAAATAAATATGTCTGAATTGCTGCCTATTACGATCCTTTGGCCATCGGCATCTGTTATTTCAGATCGTAAATATTAAGAGGCGTCTTCCAGATATAATCCGTCGTTGTTGTTGTATTGCTGAGCAGTTGAATAAATCCGTTGTCGTCTATTATTACGCCTTCCAGTTCATCCAGTTCAGTCTTGATCGTTCCCATGTACCTGCGGGTTGAAGCTCTGTATACATCGATATAATTTGTTCCGTGCTTACCCTCTCCGCTTACACAATGAAATATAAATCCTCGTGCTGCGCCGCAGTCCTGTGCATATTTTATCCCGGTGCGTTCGCATCTTTGAATCGCATGAATCTTGGTAAATTTTCCGTCTCTGCTGCATATCCTTATGGATTTTTTGGATGTTGCATACATGTACTTAGTGGATGTATCATATGCGACACCGGATGCATAAAACGGCATATTAACATTAACAAATTCGTCTGTCGCCGGATCCCATGAATAGCAGTTATTGGTGTAAGCAATGAAAACATAACATTTTTTGGTCTTCGGATTCCATGCTATGCCGTTAGGATGTAATATGTTGTCCGGAAAATGAACTACACCCAGCTTTTCCCCCTTGGCGGAATATGTCACTATAGCCTGATCCTGCTCAAGTCCGTATACCAGATAATACTTGCCGTTAGCATATGTCATCCCCTGCGGGACTCTTGCTGCAGCGTCACCTTTGACTGAAAAAATAGTGCTGCAGTTGCTGCTGTCAAAGGTTCCGACAATTCTGACTTCGCCGCCCAGGGTTTCTTTTTTTAGCAGTTTTGCAGCCTGTTTGCATCTAACGACCTCAAATTTCCGGTCAACACGGGCAATAACATAGTTTCCTATAACGACATTGACCCTGTATCTGTAGATCCCGGATCTGAGATTACTGAATTTTATACTGCTGTCTGCATTCTGAATGTCATAACTGTCTGCTCCGACATTTGTACTCTTTCTTGCGACCCATTCATTATCGCTGTTTTTTATTCCGACAACCACTCTGTCGATGGTTCCGTCATAACTGAGCGTACCTTTCAGTTCAAACTCCTGGCCTGTGGTCAGTTTGCCCGGCTTAGTAACACCTTTTGCTTTAATATCCCACTTTGTCGGTTCTTTTGCTTTTTCAGTATTTGGGGATGATGCCGAACCGCTGTCACCGGATGATGTTTTTTTAATCTTTATCAGATCCGATCTGATATATCCGGTCTTGCTTCCTGTTTTGATTCTGTACCATTTCTCATTGCTGCCTTTGAGCACAGCCTGAAGTCTGACATTTACCCGCTTGCCTTTAGAGAGTGTTCCGACTTTTTTCATCTCATCTGACGGACCTTTGCGGTAAACTGCATTTGATGATTTTGCGGTCGCAGAAACAGAATTATATTTGAAGCTGCTCAGGTAATCCGAACGCACATATCCTTTTTTGCTGCCGTAACTGACATAGTACCATCTTGACGATTTAGCGGTACTGTCAGCTTTTGTGAATACTTCTTTGATCAGAGTCACCTTAGTGCCTTTTTTGATATGGGTAACTTTTTTTGCAGAAGTATTGTATGAGCTACGAACATATGTGCCACCCGTCGCCGATACCACAGCTTTTGCCGTGATGCTTGCCGCATATACATTGTCTCCTGCCGCTGTAAAAGAGAAACACGCGATTATGCACAAAGCAAATATTACTGTTAACTCAATCCATTTTCTTCTGATACGATTTATGTGCACTATTATTCTCCGTTTTTCCTGAAACAACTGTAATTATTCTTCTTAAAGCAGCCGCAATTGCGTAATTATTTCCGCTGTTCAAAGTATAGAGATGGTCAAACAAGAGGTCAAGTGGATTTTATAAACCTTTAGGTTTACCACTAAAACACTACAATTCAGCCATCGGCTGAGCAATTACAATTTACGAACTGTAAGGCAGCGACAGACAGAGAATTTGGAGGAACCGCTAAGAGTGCTGCGAGAAGGCTGCAGGCGACTGCAGGCGAGCGGCTAAGGACCGGCCGTCGCAAGCGAAGCGTCAGACTAGGTCCTCCGCGAGGCAAAGCCGACGAGCCAAGCACTCTCGGTGACGGAAACCTTCTCTGGATGGCACTGCCTTACAGTATAAGGCTCTGGCTGTTTACTGAATTGTAACTAAAAAACCGGTTCCTGCGCAGAACCGGTCTTATTGTTTGCATTTATTAACGCGTTTTGCCGTTTATATATTTCGTATCGATCCGAAATCGGCTGATTCTGTATTTTATTGATCAGCGTCGAACGGCAGTATAGCGACTACTCTTGCTCTCTTGATTGCCTTTGCAACAGCTCTCTGGTGCATAGCGCAAGTACCTGTCACTCTTCTAGGGAGGATCTTGCCTCTCTCAGTGATGTACTTCTTCAGAGTTTCAGCATCCTTATAGTCGATCTTCTTGTCCTTGTCAGCGCAGAACTGGCATACTTTACGTCTTCTCATGCCTGTGTTCGGACGCTTAGGTCTGTTGTTCATCATAATTCGTGCCTTCCCCTTTCTTAGAATGGAATATCATCTTCGGCCGCCTGGAATGAATCCGGAAGATCATCGAATCCGCCGAACACGCTCTGGTTCTGCGATCCGTCGTTATCTCCGAAATTATCCTGTCCGCCGAATGCGGTGTCCTGTCCGCCGAAATTCTGGCTGCCGCCAAAATTTTCTCTCGGTGCGTTGTTCTGGAACTGTGCATTGCCGCCCTGGCCGTATCCGCCGTTGCCGGAATTGCCGTAACCGCCCTGCTGTCCGCCATACGAGCCGCCCTGATAGTTGTTCTGATATGAACCGCCGCCCTGGCCATTGCCCTGACCTCTTCCACCAAGGAACTCAACGCCTCCATATCTGTCAGCGACTACATCAGTAGTATAAACGGTGACACCTTCTCTGTTTTTGTAGCTTCCGGTCTGAATTCTTCCATGTATAGCCACCTGACTGCCCTTTGACAGATAACGATCACAGTTCTCTGCCTGTCGATCCCATACTGTGATACGTATGAAATCAGCACCGGCATCCTCACCCTGTCTTCTCGGCCTGTCTACAGCAATTGTAAATCTGCACATTGCAGCCTGAGTATTAGGCGTATAGCTCAATTCAGGATCTCTGACTAATCTCCCTGTTAATATAACATGATTCATGATCAGACCTTACCTTTCTGCTACTGTTCGTCCTGACATACGATGATATGTCTCATTACGTTCTCATTGATCCTGAGTCTTCTGTCGAGTTCCTTAGGCAGATCTGCATCAGCCTTGAACGGCAGTACGACATAGTATCCGGTGTTCTTCTTGTTGATTGCATAAGCGAGTCTTCTGTCTCCCCATACATCAGCTTCACCGGCTTCGCCGCCGTTGTTGATAACAGACTTAACTGTCTCAACGAGCGTTGCCTTCTGCTCCTCGTCCAGGTCCGGATCAAGCACGAATAGAAGTTCATAATCTCTCATGTTGACACCTCCTGTGGTCTTGATTGGCGCCGAATCACACGGCGCAGTGGTTATATTGTATAGACGCGCCTGAATCGACGCGCCATATAATTATACTTATTGCGAATGTATTTGCAAGCATTATTTTTGCAATTCCGCATATTACTCATATCCCTCATATCCTACTCATATCCGAAATGACTGCCGTCTCTGAACAGCCTGACGATCTCATCATATGGTACAGGCTTGCTGTAGAGGTAGCCCTGCAGCTTGCTGCAGCCGATGCCCTTCAGGAAATCTGCCTGTTCTTCGGTTTCAACGCCTTCACAAAGTGTTTCTATGCCCAGCTCGTGAGCCATGACGGTCAGTTCTCTGAGTATTATCCTGCTTTTTTCTCCTCCATCATCCCGTTTGAGAAAACTCATATCGAATTTGAGCAGATCGAAATGTATATTCTGCAGTACATCGAGAGATGAATAACCGCTTCCGAAATCGTCCATCCATACCTCGAAGCCCAGAGCTCTGAAGCGCTCGATCTGTTTTTTCATGAAATCGAAATCGCTTCCGATCATGCTCTCCGTAACTTCGATAGTAAGCATTTCATGCGGGATCCCGGCCTTATCGATGCGCTTTCGGATCTCTTCAACTATATCGCAGGATTCAAAATCCGACCTCGAGAGATTCAGCGAATGCGGAACCATAGGTATGCCCTTTTTTTCCTGATCCCTGATCTTTTCTATAATACGGTCAAGCACGAAAAGGTCGAGCTTGTATATCAGCCTTGCAGTCTCAAGGATCGGAATGAAATCTTCAGGAGACATAAATCCCATCTCTGGATCTATCCATCTCGAGAGGGCCTCTTCATCGCACACCTTTCCGCTCTCCGCGCTGACTATCGGCTGATAATATACCTTGATCCAACGCCTTCTTATCGCCTCGTCGAGATGGCTGATAATATAGCGGGTGTTTTCCGCCTGCCTGAGCATGGATCTGTCAAATTTGTAATATCCGGATTCAAAGACGCCTCTGTGCGAATCGCATGCGTATTTAGCACGATCGCATGCTACACTGACGCTGACATCCCCGAGACTGTAAGGATATATTCCGATGCTGACCGGGAGCGACTTTCTGTTATTAGCATAACGGCAGTTTTCAAGGAGCAGATCCAGTTCTACATTCAGGCCGTCGGCATCGGTGATCACTGCAAAATGATCGTCACCGTAACGGCACATACACTTCCTTCCGAACTGCGTCTCGATTATGCTTCCGATTTCACACAGCAGACGATCGCCCTCTTCAAAGCCAAAGCGCACATTGTAGTGCTTCATCCCTATCAGGTCTATATAGAGCAGCACCGGTTCGCGGCCGTTTGCAGCCAGACGCTTTTTCTCGATTTCCGCAAGACTGAAGAAAAACCTCATATTAGGCAGATCCGTCAGCGAATCGCTGAACAGCCGGTGGTTGAGATCATCGATAGACTTTTTGAGCTTGTCTCTCATCGTTGTGAACGCGCGGGTAAGCACGCCCAGCTCGTCGTTCTTATTATAATTGAGTTCAACTTCATAATCCCCGCCGGCAAGACGCGTTGACGCATCTGTCAGATCCTTAAGAGGCTGTGTGATCAGCCCCATGGCAAAGAACACCAGAAATGCAAAAATAGCCACGACCAGCACTGTGATTATTATGAGCATGTGAAACAGATTGTTCCATGAGGCAGCGATCTCTTTTTCCGGTGCCGTTACTATCAGAGTCATGCCGCTTGAAAGCCGGCAGTAAGCCATCTGATACTTCATATCTTTGAAATTATATGAAATCAGCTCTTCTCCGTTGCTGTCATGTGTCAGCTGCTCTTCGGAAATGACTCTGTCATCCTCTCCCGGGATGAATCCGGTCTCAGCTTCCGGATGATAGATGACATGTCCGTCTTCGCTGAAAAGGCAGGCATAGCCTGTATCGTATACACGAACATCGCTCAGCTGTGAGACGATCACATCGACAGGGATATCCAGTCCCAGAACACCTATCAGCATGCCGGCTTTATAGACCGGGATGACATATGAGCAGATCCATTTATTCTTATCATTGGATAAATACGGTCCTACCCAGGCAGGCCGTCCTTTCTGGAGGATCGCATAATACCAGGCATTGTGTTCCTGATCGGAAGGATCGAGTTTTGATGCATCCAGCGGAGTCTGCCTTACATAGCCGGTCTTTCCGGTCTTGGTATAGTAAAAACCGTGGACATTTTTGCTTATCTCCGGATTGATACAGTAGAAATACGATTCAGTGCCGTACGTTCTGCCGGCAAAGCTTTCGAAAGATTTCTGAAGATCTTCACAGTACTCTCTGAGATACGAATCGATAGCTTCGTTCTGCGCAGCTGTTCTGTTCACGGGCTTTACATACTGCCGTCCGGCTGCGCCGTTTTTTATCAGCACTACGCTGTCGAGGCTCTTATCGGCCATGCTCGCTACCGCCTCCACGCAGTGCTGAACAGTATCAAGGTATTGCTCAACAGTAGCTGCCGTGTTGCCGGCTAAATGATTCATAAGCTCGGCAGCTCTGCGCTCGTTTTCGACCTCTACTGTAGAATAACCGGCAACAAAAATAGCCACTACGGTAGTGAGTATCGCTGCAATGGTAATTGCGGTAATTTTTGCACGTATCGAGTGGATATTCATGTTCTGATCCTTACTTTGCATCTGTTACCGACATTTCGCGGTAATTTGAGAAATATCTTCCGGTCCATGCAACACGGAACCCATTAAGGCGCTCGGATGTTACATAGTATCTGGTCTGTGAAAAGAGAGGTACCCATGCGCAGTCATCCTGCACTATCAGCTTTTCGAGCTTCCTGTATTCTTTTATTCTGTCTTCGGAGTTCAGTATAGTTCTGGCCTTACGGACTCTCTTCATGACATCCTCATCCGGATAGCAGAGACTGCGGGAAACAGTATTCGCCTTGTTTCCGAAGAATGTATAAATAAAATTGTCCGGATCATTATAATCCGCTATCCATGTCGCCTGATAACAGGCTATCTTTCCCTGCTTCCTGAGGCTCATGAACTCGCTTTCATCAATTACTTCAATATCTGTTCTGACTCCTATATCTTTCCACATGTCGGCGATCATTTTCACCATTGCTACCTCACTCTGTGAAGATGTCGAGCGGACAGTAAAAGTCAGACCGAAGCCGTTCGGATATCCTGCTTCGCGCAGAAGTGATGCCGCCGCCTCTGTATCATACGGAATCGCTGCCAGTTTTTCGTTATATCCGTACAGGCCGTGCGGAAAAATACCGTTCTCGATCTGTCCCCTGCCGCAGTATACCGAATCCAGAATGAGTTCTCTGTCAAGAACGAGCTGAAGAGCTTTTCTGACTCTTACATCATCGAGCGGCTTTATAGATTCATTGAGAGCTATATAATTGATGCCGACCTGCTGGGCCTCATACAGTCTTTCGTTATAAATATCACCGTGAATATAGTACTCCGCGGTGCTGTCCAGATCATCCAGATCCATTATGTCGAGTTTGCCGGTGTCGAACATTCTTCTGATTTCTTCCGAATCCTGCATGAAACGGACATCCAGACCTTTACACTCAGGCGGACCTGCCCAGCAGTCAGGATTAGCCTCAAACAGCATGCCCTTTCCCTTTTCCCATTTGCGGAGTATAAAAGAACCTGTTCCTATCATTGAATCCACATCAAGCCCGAATCTGTCACCGGCTGCTTCCGTTGTCTCCGCATCCATTATGGATGCTCCCGGCATGGTAAGACAGGCGAGAAAAGCCTCGAAAGGCTCCTCGAGCTTAATTATAAAATTCAGATCGTCTATTATGGTGAAACCTTCAAGGGTATCCGTGCGGCCTTCTTCCAGAGCTTCGGCTCCGATTATGTTTTCAACCAGATCCCGGTTGGTGGAATCCGGATGAGTCAGAAGTCTCGTCAGAGTATATTGGACATCTGATGATGTGAGAGGGGATCCGTTACTGAATTTCACTCCTTCGCGCAGATGAAAGCTGTAGCTGCGTCCGTCATCTGAGACATCCCATGACTCAGCAAGCGAAGGCTTTATTTCCGAAATATCATTTCTTCTTTCCATCTTAACCAGACGGTCGAAGGCGCAGTACGCAGTATTGTAATACAGAGTAGTACACTGAAAATCAGTATTGTCAGGTTCATCCCAGATAGAAACTATGAATCCGGATGTATCGATATCTGAATCCGATGACTTGCCGCCCTGCGATGAGCAGGCATAAAAAGAGAAAGGCATCATTGCAAATACCAGCATGAGACACAGAATTCTTTTGCGTGGGATGTTGATTTTCATGTGCCAATAATAATACATTTAAGCGAAATTTTGAACACAATGGGGTATACAATTTTTTAAATTTTTTGATTTTTAGGTACAATTCACTATGCAGCCGGAGTCATACATAAGCGAAATACTCTGCTTATCATCATGAGCTGCGTTCAGTGCACTGCTACTCTGCCGCTCTGCTCATGAATCAGTTCCGGATGATAATACCTCGGCGCGTATCATGAGATCATACTCTCCGTCCTCCAGACTGACGCACCAGCTCTGACCGCTTCCGTCCAGTGCCGTGAAGACTCCGCCCTTAACGATCCCGTGTACATATCTGTTTCCGCCGAAATACCCGGAAACGCGCTCATCTGCAGGTGACGAAAGGATCATCTCAGGTGTTCCTGTCTGAACGATCTTTCCGCTGAACATTATCGCAACACGGTCTGCCATCGAAAGGGCTTCCTGCCTGTCATGCGTTACCATTACAGTCGTCATGCCGAATTCGCGGTGAAGCTTCTTTACCAGCTGCCGCATATCTCCGCGCAGGTTTTCGTCAAGTGATGAGAAAGGCTCATCGAGCAGCAGCAGTTTTGGCTCCGCAGCAAGCGCTCTTGCAAGTGCAACTCTCTGCTGCTGACCTCCGGACAGCTGAGAAATGCGTCTGTTTCCGAGGCCGCTGAGCTGAACGTGTTCGAGGTATTCTTCGGCTTTTCCGAGTCTGTCGCTCTTTTTTATTCCTTTGATCCGCAGGGGATAGGCCACATTCTCGGCAACACTCATATTCGGAAACAGCCTCATGTCCTGGAATACGATGACAGTTCCCCTTCTGTACGACGGCTTATCGTTTATAAGTTCACCATCCAGCCGTATCGCTCCGCTTTTCACAGGGACTATTCCCCCTATGGACTTGAGCAGCGTGGATTTGCCGCAGCCGCTCGGGCCGAGCAGACTTAGAAACTCATGCTCCTTTACCTGCAGCGTAAGATCATCGAGAATGACCGATCTGTTCAGCTCTACAGAAAGCCTGTCTATGATCAGTTTTGCATAAGAATCGCCGCTCACAGATCGTGTTATTGCTGCTTTTTCAGTTTTTTCTATTGCAGCTTTTTCTATTGCAGTTTTTTCCATTGCAGTTTTCTTTACCTGTTTACTCAGAATATTATCAAAGTACGCTCAAATTCAAAGCAGCGGATCAGCTTTCTTCGCTCCTCATAATGCGATGTATCAGGGCTTCAAATATGAAGAATACTATCAGCGCCGAGCCGACAAATGTCACGGCGTAAACCGATGACAGCGCCCTGTCTCCGCTCTGTATGTACGGGACCATCACCAGCGCCAGCGTTTTTACCTTGCCTCCGCCCGCAAGCAGAGTTGTGAAATACTGGCTGTAGGAGATGATGTAGGCCATGCTGGCAGATGAAAGAATTCCCGGCAGCAGCTGCGGTACGCTGACATCGAAGAATGATCTGACCGGGCCTGCTCCCAGTATCTGCGCCTGTTCCTCGAGGTTGCTGCCTACCGCTGCAGTTATATCTGTCATTATGAACACACAATAAGGCAGAGCCGCTACAAGGTGGACAAGTATTACTCCGGCCACCGTATCACCAAGTCCCATCCGTATCAGTATTACCTGTATCCCCATTGCAAATACAGTTCCGGGTACGATCAGCGGCAGCATAGCCGACCAGCTGATAATCTGCCGGCCCCTGATACGGTATATTTCCGTCGCCCGTGCAGTCATCATCGCGATAACTGTTCCGAGCAGCGCAACGATCGTAGCGATCAGCACGCTTCCCCTCAGTATCTCGTGAAGCGAAGATGACCCGCTGAAAAGTTCCTGCAGGGTACGTGTCGTATATGATTCCGGCAGCAGCGAAGGCCACGGCCAGCGCCCGGTCACAGTCCAGAGCATCGTAACGATGACCGGCAGAAAAATAAAAAAGACGGTCAGCGCCAGCACTGCGCGCATGCAGCGGTTCCGGCTCCCGCTCCCTTTCTCGGTCCGGCTTTCGGTTCGCTCTTCATTCCGGCTCACGCTCCGAACATCAGCCCGATCCTCAGTTTTTTCATGTATATGAGTTCCGGAGGTCGAAGAATCCGGATCCCGCATGTATTCTCTATCCTTCATATCCCCCTCCGATCTTCTTCATCAGCCTCTGCATCAGCAAAGCATAGATCAGAGCCATGACCAGTGACATAATTAGGGTTATCCCATTCATTGCCATTGCATACGGTCTCAGCTTAAAATCCGGCTTAATAAACTCGATATATGTATATACCGGAAATGCTTTCGGCACCGTTGATCCAAGCAGCATCGGCAGCTCGTAGCCGCCAAACGCAAAAATAAACACGATGATAAATCCGCGTGCTATAGCAGGCAGACTCATCGGCAGAGTTATGTGAAAGAAGCTTCGCATCGGTGATGCGCCGAGATTTTCCGCAGCCTCGCCCAGAGTCGCGCTCACATTTGCCATCAGCGCCAGTGAAAAATACGCAATGAAAGGCGCTTCCTTCCATACATATGCGAGTATGACTCCCCAGTAGTCTTTTCCGAAGAGCAGCATGGGAAATTCAGTATAATCGCCTATCATTCCCAGTGCAAATGCGATCCTGGCAAACAGCCCGGTCTGTGCAAGCAGAGCGACTGTGAATACAGCCACTACAGTGTGAGGTACAAGAATAGGCAGCCTCACAGTATAAAGCATCACACCGCGTGTCCTGCCTGTACGGACAAGAGCCGCACAGATAATCGTCCCGATAACAGCGGCCAGCACAGCCGAGAAAAGAGCTACCCTGACAGACACGCCAAGAGACTGCAGGACTTCAGGACGGCTGAGTTCCTCCAGATAATATTTCAGACTGATATCATACAGTCCGAACACCGGCATATATCCCAGGCTCTGGACCATAATATTGATTATTGCCGCCAGCACCAGCACCGTTATCAGAGCAAACGGTGTTATCAGGAGCAGCGGCACAATGTGTTCTCTTTTCATATCTGTACATTGTATATTATGGAAACAGCGCAGCACAAGGGCTGCGCGTTTCCGTGTTGATAGTTATAGGGTTATATATGCTTTCTATGATGTTATTTGCCTACTACTTCCTCTTCCCAGATCTCCTCGATAACAGGCACGAGATCTGCAGGCATTTCAGGCAGTCTGTGCTCAAGCAGATCGGCCTGAGTCAGTACGCCCTTTCCGAGATCTACTGAATCGAATGCTTCTTTTTCCTCATCTGACAGCTTGTCCTGATCAACTACAGGAAGATCTCTCAGCTCTGAATACTGTGTCAGCTGCAGATCTGCGGAAATGATCGCGTTGATTGCAACCAGCGCTCCGGCCTTGTTAGGCGCGTCAAATGCGATAGCCATGTAGTTTGTGTTGCCGATGGTTCCGTTGTCAAATACGAATGTCTGACATGTTTCCGGCAGTGTGCCGTCCGCAATCCCCGATGCAACCGTGAACGGACCATAGCTCATGTTCATAACGACCTCGCCGTCCTGGAACATCTTATCGAGTGCTGTTGAATCAGCAGGGAATGTCTTGCCCTCATTCCAGAGATACGGGTTGAGTTCTCTCAGATATTCGAGAGCAGGTTCGATTGCCTTTTTAACTGTTTCCTTGTCTGCTTCCATATCCTGGAACTGCTCCCATCCGCATTTCTCATAGATCAGGTTGCGGACGAATGCGCTGCCGGTGAAATCAGGAAGAGCCGGGTAAGTAACCTTGCCCTTATTAGCCTTTGCATATTCCATCAGCTCGTCAGCATTCTTCGGGGTCTCAGGAGTGACTGCGCTGTCGTTGTACATAACCATCTGCGCTTTTGCGTAAGGCGACTCAAAGCCTTCGATAGGTTTGCAGAAATCATTGAGGGTCTCAGGATCCTCTGTGTCAATGTATTTCTCTGTGTTAGGCAGCTGATCGGTAAATGGTCCGTACAGCAGTCCGTTCTCTTTTGCTGTGTAGAAATTCTCTCCGTTGATCCAGATCATGTCGATGGATCCGCTCTCCTCGCCTGCTTCCTTCTCACTGGTCAGCTTTGACAGGATATCATTGATATCCATTCCGACATACTCGAAATCGATATCGTAGTTTTCCTTCATGTAATCAGCTACAGTACCGTTCAGCCAGTTATTGCGGTTCTCATCTCCGCCCCAGCCGTAAAATGCTACCTTGGTGCCTTTAGCCTGTTCAACGATCTCGTCCCAGCTCATATCCGCAAGACTTGCAGGCTCTGTACTTTCCTCCGCTTTTTCCTGACTGCCGCATGCCGCAAGCGCGAACACCATCAATGCAGCCATCAGAACAGCTACCAGTTTTTTCATTTTCTTCATTCTCTCCATCCTGTTCTAATTCTCCACTTGATTCTATAGAATCTTCTCTTTGCATTAAACGTAATTCGAATCAGTCATATGCCACGGCTCATAGCTCCGTGACAAATCCACACGCTGTTTAGATTTTATTCTCATTCAGCAATTTCAAATCTGAGATCAGCACTCGGGCAGACAGAATTATCCGAATGCTTTCGATTCCGATTTTTATTCTGATTCTGATTATTAGACTAAGTCAAATATATATCTGTGTCCAAGTGAGCAAAACTATAATTGGATCCGGTCTAATTCAATTTTTCTATACAACACGCCGCGGTGTTTCTGCGAGATGCTCCTGGGGTGTAAATAATTACTGACCGGCGCTGGTTTTACACCCGATTTGCTAAAAGCGGTGTATGAATTCGGCAGAAACGCAGAATATTACACCCGACAGCCTCATTATGAGGCTAAATATTGCTGTTTGACATCCATCGGGTGTAAAAAATAACTGATTTGTGCTGGCTATACACCCATTTTTAAGAAAAGTGGTGTATGAGTTCGGCAGAAACGCAGAATAATACACCCGATTACCACTTCATGAGGCCGAATTAGCTCATTTGATGGCCTTCGGGTGTAAATAATTACTGACCGGCGCTGTTTTTACACCGCTTGCGCTGCCGGGTTTGACCGGGAACTGTCATCTTGGTACAATTTACTCATCTCCAACAGAAATAGCAGTTTCTGTGCGGAATTGTTCCTTCTTAAGGACTGCTCAGTAAGCCTGAGATTGCTGTTTCAGTTCCTGGCTGATAATGCAACTGTTAAAAATCACTTATCATCCGGCCGCTTAAAGAATAAGCAACTGCAAAAGCGATTTATAGCTGCTGAACATCTGACAGATCGAATGCTAAAGCGAGCTTGTTGGAACTTTGCTTCTGGATGAAACAGACTGAGGATTATGTTATGAAGAAGATAAAACACGTTATTTGCGACTGTGATAATACTGCCAATTTTCCGGGAAGGCCGATGGATGATGCCCTCGCGATCCTTTATCTGCTGGGAAGTTCCGATGATATCGAATTGCTCGGTCTAACCTGCAACTATGGAAACGGCACCGCTGCAGAATCCTATCAGAGCAATTCCGCACTTCTCACCGAGACAGGCTATGAGCATATCCCGGTACTGCACGGATTCGAACAGGGAGAGGACACAGACTGTGAAAGTTCACGATTCATTGCCGAAATGGCTGAGAAATACAAAGGGGAGCTGGTCTATCTCGGAATTGGTTCTCTCGGAAATCTATACGGCGCATACCTCATAGATAATGATATATTCGAAAAGATCGGCCAGATCGTTCTGATGGGCGGTATCACCGAGCCTCTTCTCATACACGACGGACAGCCGCTGGATGAACTGAATTTCTCGGTAAATGCTAAGGCTTCCGCGACCGTGCTCAGCAAAGGGCGAAATATTTCTGTAATTACAGGCAACAACTGTCTGCCTATCTCCGCGCTTCCTAAGGATGAATTTCTCGACAAGCTGTGCACGGCCGATAACCCTGCCGGAATGTATATAGCGCAGAAATGCGGCTACAGGTTCAAGACCAAAGAAGTAGTTTACGGTGCTGACAGCTCATACTGCTGGGATGCAGTCGCCGCAGCGTATATCAATCATCCTGAGAAATTTACAGACCACATGACACCATGCTTCATAAATGAAAAAGAGATAGGGGAGAGCGGTTTCCTGCATCCGTGTCCGGCTGATGCGGCAAATAATATAATAAATATTCCTACAGCCCGGAGCCGTATAGAGATACAGGAGCTTTTCTATTCAAGCTGGCTTTCTCTTGATATGCACACGAGCGACGCCAATTTCTCATGCAAAGGCCTCTATCTGGATAAACTGATACAGCCATGCATACTGATTGAGCTGTCAAAGGAACCCTGCCACGGTTTCCTGCTGCTGCAGCGGCTTAAAGATGACGGATATATCGAGGATAATCTTGACCCGGCCGGATTTTACCGCAATCTGCGCAAGATGGAAAAGGAAGGTTACCTTACCTCCGAGTCGGAAGGACACGGACCGAAGGCCCGCAAGACTTTCACCATAACAGATTTCGGGAAACAGGCACTGATCAGCTGGGAAGTATCTCTCCGCCGCTACGAAAAGCATATCAGCCGCATCACGGAAGGTATCCGTGCGGTGAAATAAGATAAGGTAATAAAAAAAGCAAAGGAGAACTTTTAGCTAATGCTTTGAAGAACCCCCTGCTGCTGATACGCCTTAACCGTCAGACCTTTTTCGGAAGGAAGAATTCATCCGAACTGTGCTGGAACCGCTGGGCCTTTCCTGTTATCACAAAGACAGATTCTTTGCATGAACTGGATCTGTACAACCAGAGATGCATACGCTATATACTGTCCGGCAAATGGTCTGACGCCCAGTACAGGGTCAGGTATCAGGAGCGTGACATACTCCCACCACTTTTGCTTTCGCTTAGAAGTGGGGGCTTCTCGCTCAAGGCAGGTGACCCTGCCAGTATCAACGAGCTATCCCCGTGTGTCC
>CACYHR010000028.1 GCA_902774265.1 uncultured Eubacteriales bacterium | reverse complement strand
TGCTCAACTACTCCTTTTCGGATGACTGAGATCTTGAAACGAAGGCTCTTTCAAGCCCCCGCTTCAAGATGCATCAGCATCTAAGCGGGGGTAGTTGACTTTTGTTATTGAATATAGTATTCAAGAGCGGAGGGTAGTTCCTGCGCGTGACTTTTTTGATTCAGGAACTACTCTGCCGGTCAGGATCAACGTGCATGTATGCTTGCAGTAGTTCCTGTATGACTTTTTCTTGCTTCAGGAACTACTCTGCCGGTCAGAATCAACGTGCATGTATGCTTGCAGTAGTTCCTGTATGACTTTTTCTTGCTTCAGGAACTACTCTGCCGGTCAGAATCAGCGTGCATGTATGCTTGCAGTAGTTCCTGTATGACTTTTTCTTGCTTCAGGAACTACTCTGCCGATCAGAATCAGCGTACATGTATGCTTGCAGTAGTTCCTGTACGTGATTTTTTTGCTCCAGGAACTACTCTGCCGGTCAGGATCAGCGTGCATGTATGCTTGCAGTAGTTCCTGTACGTGATTTTTTTGCTCCAGGAACTACTCTGCCGGTCAGAATCAGCGTACATGTATGCTTGCAGTAGTTCCTGTATGTGACTTTTTTGATTCAGGAACTACTTTGACTGCCCGGTGCCGGGGATTGATTCAAGGTCAGGGTTTGGTATCAGGTTCCGGTTTTGGTTCGGGCGGAAGTTCCCAGCCTGTGTTGCGGACGTATTCCCGGTCGCGCTTGCAGATCGGTTTGTAACTGCAGTTATTGCATACAAGTCTTTTGCCGTCCTTGAATGGCCTGATCCTAATATTGCCGCTCATTATTCCCGATGCCGTTTCTTTGATGCGGTCGAGTACATCATTTCTGAGTGATTCGTATTCCTCACGCGTCATGCTGCTATGGGCATATCTGCTGCCTGCCAGAACCTCCGCAGGCATTGCGCTGAGGACTCCCGGTTCATCTATATAGCTTCCTTTCAGCCTGAATGAATCGGACAGATCAGATTTTTTGACTTCAGCCAGTCTTTTGTCACTCAGTCTGTCGGCTGATTCTATCGGATCTTTGATGTTGAAATAGAATATGCCGGCAGGTTCAGGCCCTCCGTTCGACGCGGAGATCATGTATATCATGAGCTGCATTTTATAGCCGTTTCGCATTTTCCAGACATCGAGCTTGTCGCTGCCTGTCTTGTAATCTATCACTCGAATGCGCTCAGAAGAGTCCTCATTACGAACAGTCAGGTAATCGGCACGGTCGATCTTGCCTTCAACATAAACTTTAGTGCCGTTGATTTCCATGGTTATCGGTCTGAATCTCCCTCCGCGCCTGAATGATTCCTCAAATTCAGCATTTTCGAGGGAATCTGCCGCCAGCTGCTCTGCCATGGCTTTGGCGGCGGCGGAACATATTTCTCTTATTCTGGACATGCGGAATTGCTCGCTTCCCGCAGAAATAAAGAGTCCTTCGTTGTAGCCGGCCGCTATTTTATCCAGTTCCTCTGATACAAGTCGTTCGATATCGGCGTATTCCGGTTTTCCGATTGCTGACCCATCTGATGAGCCGGAGTCAGTGGATTTGTGCATATCATATGCTGCACCGGAGTCGGAGTAGCTGCCGGTATCATCTGCTTTACCGTCAAAATCCGATGAGGAATCGGTTGCCGCTTTGGAATCCCTTATGCGGGCAAGTATCTCTTTGTCGCTTCCCATCAGACGGCGGGCAACGGCCATCAGGCATTCATGGTATGCATCTCCGATTGAACGGGGATCACTTCGGAAATTTCTGTCCTCCTTTGGTCTCAGTCCTTTGTCTATATAGTATTTGAAGGGGCATTCAAAGTAGCTGTTTATAGACGATGCGCTGAGGACCAGGGACCCGTCCCTGCGTCCGAAGAGGGCGGCAGGTATGCCGCCCGCGAGCGGCCGCGGGTCGTTGTTGTCGGCGGCCGCTCGGAGCATCGTCTGCAGCTGTTCGTGCCTGTTGTCGTCAAACCATTTCAGCAACGCCTTAGTCTGGGCATCGCTGTAGTCTGAAACATTTTTATCCTTGATGTGATCGGTCAGGTGGCGCAGGGATTCATCCGCAGTGTTGAACAAATCCCCAACAACCATTTTTTTCAGTGAATCCGGCGATCCTGATTCTGCATAGTATAACTCTCTATCAATGCGGGGGGCATTTTCCTCCGGTGATCCCGTTTCTGCATTCTTTATCTCTTTATAAGTAAGGGATTCCTTTGTCTCCGTTGATTTCGTTTCTGTGCTATGCGCCTTACTATCCACTGATTCCGGATCCGTGATATTCATCATCCTGTCAGCGTTGTAAGCTTTTTCATATGCCTTGTTGTCTGACGATCCGCAAATCTCATGAGAATTCCAGCCGGCGGTCACTATGTCGTTTAGTATAAGTCCGTCGCTGTCTATACTCGGGAAGAGCGTCCTGAGAGATTCGATCAGCTCTGACGGAGCTTTATCTGCACCGTCCACATCTGTCATCGACCAGCTGACATATAGCTTTTCCGACGGTTTTGTCATCATGCGGTACATGGCGGCTTTTTCTTCATTCAACTTAATATCATCAAGTGCTCCCAGTGGAAATCCTGCCTGCCTGAACCACGCTTTTTCATCTACTGAGAATAATCCCTCCGGCGAAGGCGACAGCGGCAGCGTGCCTTCGTTCGCGCCGAGGATGACCGCGGCGCGAACCGGCCGCGGGCGTGTCCTTATCATGGTTCCCATGGACAGCCCGTCGGCCGCCGGAGGGATAACCCCTACTTCCACACCTGTCAGTCCCGCCACATAAATATCCGTAAAATCTGCAAGATCCATTTCTGAATCTCCCATTATTTCAACGATCTGATTCAGCAATTCCAATGCCTTACGGTAACTTTGAACCAGTCGCTGAGCTTCATCATGAAGACCTGCCTCTTCATCGGCATTGGCCGCATCCTCTACTGCCTGATCCAGCTGCCATACATCTCTCAGGTATTCCCTGAACCATTTCACAAATCTTTCAACTGTACCCGGCTCTGCATAAGATGCTTTTTTACTGCTGAGAATTTCATCCAGCAATCCTATCCTTTTTGAGATGTCTGCGCGCATCTCATTCAGCGCTGCAAATCTCTCAGGTCCGATGTTTTCCACTCCGTATTTAAAGTCGCGCTCCCACATCGATCCTTTGATATTATAGGAGTTTGCGTAGTTTTCCATATCCTCCGTCAGTTCCTCGCTGTACGGTGCAAGGCCGGTCTTGAGCATCGCAAAGAGGTACTGTGATGAGCCCCGGTACCGGGCAAACCACAGCAGATTGACTATAAATGCAACTGCCGGAGTATCGGTTATATCTCTTGTGGAATCAGCAAAAACAGGCAGTCCGTATTCCTCAAACACCCGTCTGATGACAGGCTGCATACCGCCTTCATCATTTGCTATTATCTGTATATCCCTCATCCTGTATCCGAGATCCCTGATCAGATGCCATATATAAGCAGCCGCAGTCTCAGCCTCTGCATAAGGATCAACTGCTTTCACAAGAGTCAGATCTTCGGGTACAAAAGTTTCGTTTGCGGATTTTTCCTTCGCACTTAGTTCTCTGTTCCACAATCCGCGCTCTATCCTTCTGATCGTTTCCGATCTCGGCAGTTCATATGCAGGGCTGATTTCCTCTAGTCCTATTCTCAGTCCGCGCGCTTCCCACTCCGGTTCTTTACTTTTGGCATACAGCATACCGATCATCTGCTCGTCCAGATCAAAATCCGACCTGTTTACGATGAAATTTACCGACCTGCAGACGGCTGCGAGCTCAAACATGGCATCAGTGAATTTCGGCGTTATGCTGTCATAGCCGTAGATCCAGATGGTCTTATCCTTTATCATCTGCGATTTCCCGATCGCTTCGATATATGATGCGATGTAATCCTCTGAATCCGTATATTTGCCTGCTATCGCCTCTTCATAGGCGCGCACTGCCCCCTGCAGTTCTGCAAGCTTCGCACGAAGCAGCGGATCGGGTCTGCTTATTCTGCCGAAATCTGCTTTCACTACTTCTGCGGAATACTCTGTGTCATTCATCGGTCCGGCCTCTGTGTGCTTGGCTGTAATCGCCAGCCCGGCTCCTGCGCGAGAGGCTTCCGTGCCTGCGGTTTCGCCGCTTACTGCAAGCATTTTCTCAAAATCGTAATGGCTGCAGTTCTGCTGTTTGAATTCGGAAATGAAATCGCTCAGCATATTCGTGAATGTAAGCCTTCCGGCGGAGCGTCTGAAAATGTCAAAATCATCCATGTGCTCGCGGATCAGCCTTGTGAGCAGCATGAAACGGCCGTATTTGTCGAGCATAGGAACCGATTCCAGCCCCTGCTCTGTCAGAAGCCTCAGACCAAGCCTGTTCATCGACAGTACTTCAACATTAAACAGGCAGTCCGTTTCCAGATATTTCAGCGCCTGCTCCTCCGCCACCAGCGTATACTGATTAGGCACCAGAACAAAAGTCTCTCCGCCCTCTTCCGCAATACGGTCGTAGATGAAGCATTCCTTATCTATATTCTCTCTTCCTGCATACAGTCTGAGCATTCAAGCTTCCTTTCCTGACATAAAAACAAGAAAATCATCACTAATATAACAGACACCCGATGTCCGGACGCAGCTCTGCGTCTGATCGATGTTTGACCGGTCCGCTGTTCACTTATCAGCACTCAGTTCTCTGATTTTCGCTGCGATAGCGTTGACTTCTTCATAGCCCGTTTCCGCAAGCTCCTCTGCCGCCCGGCTGAGCGCATCATTGAATCTGCTCTTCATTTCATCAAATCTTGTCATGAGGATCCTGCTGTTCAGCCCTATATCTTCTGCCGCTTTGATGAAATTCTCTCTTCCGATGCGGCTCCACTCGATCTCACCGCCTATGGAAAACGCCATTTCCGATGAATGCTTTTTATAAACGATGGTGCTGATTATATCGTAGGCCGGCGCGAGCCTGACCGATCTCAGCCTGCTGTCGTACAGCAGCGACAGATTCTTGATGTGCCCGTCCGTATTTCCGATCAGATAATGGAACACTATTATATCCCAGAGCTTCATCTGGTCTTCGATCGGCGAAACTGATCGTTCGGCGAGAAGATCAAACATTCTTTTCATGTAGGCACCGCCCGAATGCTCGTATTTGTCCGCTGACGGTATACCGAGAGCCTGCCCGAAATCCTCCTGGTGCAGCCTTCTCGGCGCCGGCATTCCGGATATCTCAGTCACGCTGCCATCCATAGTCCGGTCATACCTTTCGGCTGCAAAAAGCAGATTATCCCCTGCAGATGTTCTGCCGGTCTCCACAATGATCGTGCGCGGGACATCTATCCCGACCAGTTCAGCCGTCCGCATGGCCAGCTGTTCGTTCTGCACTATGTGATCGTATCTTATATGGCTCTGCTTCATTATATGGGTGCTCGGCGCGCTTCCTACAGGCAGAAACCATCTGCCGCCTTCATCCCGGTATACTCCTATCTTTCCCGATGCGCCGGTCAGCGACAAATGCGATTCGACCACAAGGTCTGCAGAAATACTCGCGCCCTCAGCTGCGATATCATGCAGCAGACTGGAGCTGAGTTCTCTGTACTCCGGCTGTACGGCGACAAATCCCTCTCCCTTGATCTGCACCGCTCCCAGGCATTCGGCTCCGAGCATTTCGAGCAGAGTCAGGTAGTCGTTGCTGTCCGCTCTGTTGTTCTCGCTTATCTTGCGTCTCAGAAAGCCTTCCGGAAGCAGACCTTCGAAAAAAATACCCGTCTCGAAGGGTCCGTAGGATTCTTCGCGCAACGGCAGCGCTATCGAAATCGGTCTTGCTGTATCTGAAGAAAGATAATCCTCCGAATAAGTGAAGCTGGCATTGTATTCGTTATCACCGCTAATGCTGCCCACCTCTCTCATACGACCGTTTATTTCTATGGAAACATCGAGTCTTCGCATTTCATTCTCCTCTCGCCGCGATCATCAGATCCATACCAAGCAGGCTGACAACACGCATCAGCTTGTTTATCTGCACTGTCTCTTTGCCATTTTCAAGATCCGACAGAAAGCTGGCGCTGATCCCGGCATATTCTGCAAGAAAAGCCTGAGTATATCCGAGTTCCTTCCTTCTGCGTCTTATCTCCGCGCCCAGTTCGGCCGCATTTCTTACTGTCTTCATGATTTTATTCCACACCAAAGCTTCAAATTCTTCAAAAGACTTTTCACACGCTTTTGCTTAATTAACTGCTCATGCCGGGCATAATACATAGCCATTCGGCTATATTTTTCATTATTCAATTAAAAATAGCCGAACGACTATATTTAACCCGGTAAGATTATAATATAGCCGTTCGGCGAAAGTCAACGAAGCGGATTGTTTCGCAGCTATTTGCAGCTATTCCTATTTCACTTTAATACTAATTGTCTTTGTTACGATTTTTCCATTCGTTGTTTCGTCTCCGGAGTCCGATACGGTAACCTTCATCTTATAGGTTCCTTTTTTCGTACCTTTCTTTACTGTTACCTTTCCGTTCTTAGGATTTATCTTAAGAGCTTTCTTTGATTTGGCATCTGTGCCTTTTCCGGTATATGTTACATAGCCTGCCGCATTGCTGACCTTGAGCGGTGATACAGTCTGTGCCTTTTTCTTCAGCTTGCTGTATTTTACAGTTTTGGCTGAAGCAGTTACCTTCATTTTATTCTCATCACATATCTGCAGATTTGTCTGATCATAAACTCCGACATATTTACCCAATGCTTCAACTTTGCATTGATACACACCCTTTTCAGTTGGTATGGAATCATATGTCATTCCGCCTTCCTTAGGCAGCACCCAGTATACATCAAAATCACCACGCTCAGCATCTTTAACATGAACCCTGTTAAGATATCCTTCGACATAGCTTATCTTATAATCAGTTCCGGCTATGAGCGTCTGACCATCTATTCTTACAACAGGATCCTGTATCTCCGATCCTTCTATAAAGTAGTACATTTCACTCATCGGT
The DNA here is from genome assembly GCA_902774265.1 of uncultured Eubacteriales bacterium. Taxonomy (GTDB): domain Bacteria; phylum Bacillota; class Clostridia; order Peptostreptococcales; family Anaerovoracaceae; genus Crickella. The sequence goes on along the minus strand of CACYHR010000028.1, from coordinate 32,800 downwards.
GTATTAATATCTGTTCTGATGCGTCCTCCCTGAAAGTCGACATTGCATCCCATTATGGTGTATTTATAAAAAAGATCGAAATAACATTCTTTGAATGTATGTCCCGTATATCCCGAACCCTCTTTGGCCACTGCATACGCGATAACACCCAGGGTTCCGTTTTCTCCGAGCTTGATCTTTCCGTTCTCAACAGGAACGAAATACTGCTTATCATTATCGTCCCAGTATTCCATTTCTATCTTCAAATCATATTTGTCTGCCGGCAGTACATAATCACCATGACGCACCTCAAAATTGAGTGTAATGTTTTCAGTCGTATCGGTGAATATTCTCCAGTCACCATCCTTTTGATCCAGGCATTTAATTTCGTAATTACTCAGATCCTTGGGCCCAGACTCATCAGCAAATGCCATTGCAGGCATAAGCGTCAGCACCATCACCGCTGTGAGTAATACTGCGAATATTTTTCTTTTCATACTATTCTCCTTTCTTTGATTTTGCACCACTGTCCGCATATTCTCCCACTTTATTGCATCAGGTTTTCAAACGCTTCATATGCGGCTATTTGTTAAATTCTATTTTAGAGAATTCTCGCACAAAAAAGGTGGTCTGCGAGACCACACTTAAACCATCTTATTTGAAGAAGCAAATGTTTCGATAACGTCGCCACAGAACAAACGGAACGTCTTCAATAGCATTGCGCAGCATTATACTTATTCCGTTGCTACTCTCCTATACTGTAGCGCAGGAAGGAGGTGTTAGTCATATGACAGTTTGTATCTCGTTTTTAATCGCTGTCGCAGCAAGTGTAGCCGGCTACTACATTTGCAAGTGGCTGGACATAGATAACTAAGTAGTAACCAGCACGATAAAAGGCATCGGAACGGCTATTTCCGATGCCTTTTGTGTTAGGAGTCTTCCGCTGCTGCGAATACTCTGTCCGTGTTGGCCAGGATCAGCGCCATTTCGCCGACGGTCAAATCGTCCGGTCTGTTGACGCCCGTCATTATCCCGGTCTCTTCGGCAAATGCAATTGCAACTCTTTCGCCCGGATATTCTCCGTTGTCATCCTCCAGACTCGACCAGTCGGCAACGAGCTTCGGATCGTAGAGCTTGACAGCAACATAGACCATCGATCCTCTGCCTATGGTCTGAGAATCATCCCAGGTCCACGGCAGGAAGAATTCATCGCTCTCATGCGGCATTTCAGTATTCGGAGCATTTACGTAATCCGCATCCAGTCCGTAGCAATCGATCAGCACTTTTTTTAGAAGGCCGATAGTCGCAACGGAATCCGATCCCTCAGTTTCGCCAAGTGTACCTGTGACCCCGCTGAAAAGATCCGTGTTGAATTTATTGTTCATATACTCGACGGCATCATCAACTCTCTCGCTGTCGGATGTAAATGCAGGTATCGCATCGTCATTAAACGGTGACCAGGTCACGGCCTTGTATATCTGGAATGCCGTTAATCCGAACAAAATGGCGGCGAGCAGGCAGCAAGCGATGATCTTCACAAGCCTGATCCTCTGCGCTCCCGGATTGGCCTTTGAAAGAGCCTTTTTAACCTGATCGATATCGCTGTATCTGTCTTCAGGTGAGAAAGCCGTACATTTGTCGATTATCTTCGCGAGCGGTTTGTAAACGCTGACATTTTTGTTTTCCCGGCTGCTTCCGGTAAGCAGAAATCTGAGCAATACGCCGAGCGAGTATATATCGGCACGTGCGTCGGTCTGCGAAAATCCGTATTGTTCAGGCGGCGCGTATGCTACCGTGCCAAAAAACCTGGTATCCGTGTCATTTTCTTTGTTGTAGACTCTGGCTATGTCGAAATCTATCAGTGCTATGTGGATCTTTTCAACTGCGCGTGCCGGCGATTCCGCTTCCGGCCCGGCTTCTTCGGCGGCATCGAACGCCTTGCCTGCGTTACCGGCCGCCGGGTTCTGCTCCTCGTTCTTTGACCCGGCTTCATCAGCAGGGTCGTCTGCATTCCGAGTCCCTCCTTCATCAAAAGTAACATGTTCTTCAGCCTCTTCACAGAACACCGCGCCTTCGGTCCCTTCCGGAAGATCTTCCTCTTCTTCGGCCCAGCTTTCGGTCTCCGCAAGCCTCACTATTATATTCTGCGGCTTGATGTCTCTGTGTATGACCGGTTCTTCTCTGTGATGCAGCCTGGCCAGTATGTCACAAAGCTGCATGCAGATATCCGTGATCTGCTCACGGCTCAGTTCATGCGCGGCCGCGTATTTATCGAGGGAGATGCCTTCGATGTATTCGCGCACCCTGACTATCATACGGTCATTTGAATATGTCCCGATGTATTTCGGCAGCCCGTCTGTCCGGCTGTAAGTCTGCCCGTCCGACATTCCATCTGCCTGTCCGTTTAGCTGTACGTCCGCTCTACTGCCGCTGAGCTCACGAAGAATACTGTCGTCGTTCTCAAACGACCAGATACTGCGGTCATAGCATTTCGCAACATATTTCTCACCTTCATTATCCTGCACGACAAAGGTGTCGATCCCGTTGCGTTCGGCAAGACATTCTGTTATTACATATTTTCTTGTAAATCTGTCAGGATAAGCCGAATAATCGTATGTTGCCAGCAAATCGGCAAGCATTTCGCCCTCTTCGGCCGGGAGCGCATCGTATCCGCCCGGGAGTACAAACTGTTCCGTCCCATCAAGCCCCATAATTTCGTGACCATGTTCGGCAGTCTGCATGGCACTCTGGATCTCATATATCCTTTCTGCGAGTTTTTCAAACATGGCTGGCACCTCCGAGCAGCGGCATATCATTATCATACAGATAATTCTGCGCGTCTATTACAGTTCTGCCGTTTTCAAGGCAAAATGCGATTATCGCATCACGCTTGACCTTTGGATGCAGCGCGGCATGTCTCGCAACCTTAAGAAGCTGCTGTGTTTCCGCAGTGTCCATCCCGAATCCGAAAGCCAGCTGCAGCACAGTATCTCTCGACGGATTTCTGCTGCCTCTGAACAGGCGGTGTCCGTAAGAGCTTTCAATGTTGGCACGTTTTATCACAGTGACCGGCTTTATATCCCTCGAGGAGCATAGCTCGTTGATGTACTCGCTCAGTCCGGGCAGAACAACTCTTTCCGTGACAGCTGACATAAAGCTGTCGATGTCAGGCGACGAAAACAGCATTGCCCACATTTCTTCGGTTGTAAGTGCGGTCGATTTATCTGTCATTTTCAGTACTTACTCCTTCCATATCTGCTATCCTCAGTTTTTCACAATACCGAAATATCTGTATGTTTCATATTTTACCGTCGTTGATGGGTATCAATCCCCGACCGACGCTCTCATAAGCAGAATGCATAAAAGCGCTTTCCGTGCGTCGTGCTGTCTGCACAGCATAGAAAGCGCTGAAAAATTTCTTATTCTCTGTTCGCAGCGTCCTGAGACAGCTTTGCCCTGACGAAAATGTCTATATCTCCGTCCATAACGGCATCTACATTGCCGACCTCAGCTCCGGTCCTGGTGTCCTTTACCATGGTATAAGGCTGGAAAACATAATTGCGTATCTGCGAACCCCATGTAGCCATCGACTGGTCGCCCTTGATCTCGTTCAGGTTCTCCTTGTGTGCTTCCTCAGCTATTCTCGTCAGCTTGGAAACAAGTATCTTCATCGCCACTTCGCGGTTCATGATCTGAGATCTTTCATTCTGGCATGTGACCACTATGCCCGTCGGCAGATGCGTTATCCTGACGGCGGAATCGGTCGTGTTGACATGCTGTCCGCCTGCTCCTCCGGATCTGTATGTATCTATCTTGAGATCCTGCGGGTCGATATTTACCTCGATATCGTCACCGATGTCCGGTACTACTTCGACTGCGGCGAAGGAAGTCTGCCTCTTGCCCATCGCATTGAAAGGAGAAATCCTGACAAGTCTGTGCACGCCGGTCTCACTCTTCAGCAGGCCGTATGCATTATCGCCCTCGACCTGTATTGTGGAACTCTTGATTCCGTAATCCACATCGTCCTGTCTGTCGAGTATCTTAGTCTTAAAGCCTTTCTTTTCGCAGTATCTGAGATACATCCGCTCGAGCATCTCAGCCCAGTCGTTTGCATCGACTCCGCCTGTACCCGAATGGATGCTGAGTATCGCATCCTTTGCATCATATTTACCGCTCAGCAGCATCCTGGTCTTAAGATCTTCAAGATCGTCAGTAAGCTTATCAAAAGATCTGATGATGGACTTTGCCTCTTCCTCATCATCAAGTTCCTCAGCTATCTCGATCAGATCAGGCATTTCCTCCAGCCCGTCTGACAGCTTTTCATATTCGCTGAGTCTGTCCTCGAGTGATTTCTTCTCCTTGAGTACCTTCTGGGCATTTCTCTGGTCATCCCAGAATCCCGGCTTGAGGCTTTCATCCTCCAGGTCCTGTACGCGTTTCTTCAACCCTTCCGGGTCAAAGATAACCTCCCACTTCCTCTATCTGTTCCTTAAGAACGGGAAGTTGACTTTTTATTTCGTCTAATTGAAGCATTTTCCCTCCGATCCCGTCAGCGCCCGACGATGAACGCATCCGGTTTTATTATTTATTATACGTTCTTTCAAACCAGTTCCAGAATGTCTTCCGGTCTGTCAAAAATGTATTGCGGCATGCATCCTTCACGTTCGAGCTGCTCATTATCTATTTTGTGGCTCCACCCCGCAAGACCGCAGTCGATTCCGGCAGCTTTCGCGCAGCCTGCGTCATATTTCGTATCGCCTATAAATATAGTTTCCGCCGGAACTGCCCCGAGTTTTTCCATCACCCTGAGAGCCGATTCCGGATCAGGCTTATGTGCGCTGACATCCTCCAGAACGACAGTTTCATCTATGCAGTCTGCCAGTCCCAGCTCCTCCATGTATTTTCTGTAGGTCTCTCCCGTACGGGAGGTCGCCATACCTATCCTGCAGCCTTGTGTCCTAAGCTCGTCAAGCAGCTCTCTGACCCCGTCGAATACACGGACTTTGCTGCTGCAGTACTCGTCCTGATAAACACTGTAGAAATTCCGGACCTCAATGACGTCTTCGTCCGGTATCAGGCGGGCAATCGTTTCGACAAGGATCTCACCGAATGTAGCGATTATTTCATCTTCATCCAGCCTGTGTCCCAGATATCGCTCGAATGTCGCCTGCCACGATTCCACGATCAGGTCATTGGTATTGACGAGAGTGCCGTCAAAATCAAATATGATGTATTTCTTTTTCATGAACTTTATCTTACACCAGCCGGCGTCGGGCGGTCAATGCAAAGCAATCGTCCCCTACATGAAAGTGCCGTTAAAAATGCCGGAGTGGCAGTTCAGTTTGCTTCTCCGGCTTTAAAGACATTTGTCAGTTTGTAATCTGATCCCGGATTCCGGATTCTTTTATTCCTGCCCGGAGAGTCTGAGATAGAGTGCTGCGTTTGTATTGTACTGATAAGGGTTTGACCAGAACAGACCTACAAGTCCGAGTGTCACTGCAGCGAGAAGATCCCATCCGATGAATGACAGATCGAGAACAAATGCGTTCCATTTGTGTCCTTTCATCATCTCCGAAGATTTCTTAAGAACTTCCATAGGTGACAGTTCAGGATTATCCCTAACGATAAACGGTACCATTCTGTATGAAAGTGCCAGCACTACGCCCGGTATAATAAAGCATATCGCGCCCAATGCTATGAAAAGACTTGAGATGAACATGGTAATGAATTTATGACCATAGTCGGAAAATCCCTCTTTGAGCAGACCCAGTTCCGCACGTCCGTTATCCTGAACATTCGTCTTAAAGAATGCATAGCATCCTATCTTAAGAGGATTGAAGAGGAAGATGTCGAGCAATACTGATACAATGATTATCATGCTCAATGTTCCGATCACTGTCAGCACAACTAATGCCTTCTGATCTTCCGGAATACCGTTCAGCTGATTCTGCATATTCTGATCACTGGTCTGTGACCTTGTTGCTACACTTGTTCCTGTTGACAGCAGCATAAGAAGAAATGCTGCCAGTACATTCGGCCAGTAGTTGGCCTTGAATGCCTCTTTACCTTTTGCTTTTAATTCCTGTCTTGTCCACATAATTATCCTGAACCTCCTTTAGATTGTTGATATCAGTTTCAATTCGGCGCATGCCTGCAGTCTGATAACAGGCGGGTATTCTGCGTTGAATCATGGCTGTTTTGCACCGGTAATGTGCAGCGCTGTTTTACCAGCCGCCGCCTCCGCCGCCTCCGGAACCGCCGCCGCTGAATCCGCCTCCACTGAAGCCGCCTCCGCCGCTCCAGCTTGATCCGCCGCCGGAACCGCCGCCTCCGCCTGAAGACGGTATCACTATATGACTGCTTACACTGGCCGAACAATCGCTCATCATTCTGCCCATCATATAATAGTCAAATGCACCGTAGCTCCTGTATCCGCCTCTGTACCAGCGCGGCATGCAGATAGGGATATCCTCGAACTTTTTGATCCATTTATTTGTCAGACCGAACACATATGCGTAAGGAATGATGTGATAGAAGTATTCCGGATCGCTCTCTATCAGCTCATTTAATTTGTCCAGTTCCGCAGTTCTTATGAAGTCTCTGAACCCGAGTATCCTGCCGAGCAATGCAGTGTACTCACTCTTCTTCGCTATCGATATTACGCTGAAGAACATCGAAATCAGCGTAAAGATGTACAGAACGACAGTGATCACCAATGCCTTTTTATCGCTTATGTATGTCATTGCATCTGTCATGATCGGCAGCAGAGCAACGCCTGCAGCAAAGAACCACATTGCGGCAAGGCATTTAAGAACGGTCTTTACCTTGGAGCTGCGGCGTACTTTGTCATAAGCTGAACACAGGAAAGATGTTGCTACCACAATGTGGAAAGCCGCCCATCCCATGAGCATTCCCGATTCAGCTTCGCCATTTGCCTTAGCCCATGTAGCAAAAGCGATCGACGGCATGACAGCAGCGATCGTACAGCCCATTCTTGCCATGAGTGCTCCATTTTTGAACATCGAGTTGCTGCCTTCGAACATTTCGACAAGCTGTTCCTTTGCTGTCTGATATTTGGTTCCGAACGATGAACCGAGCTTTTTGCTGCTGACCGAGGTGCGATTTTTGCTGAAAAGGCCCTTCCATATGGTATGTACATATTTCGGTTCGTCATCTCCCGGCTCAGAAACCTTGTGGAAAATAAACTCTTTGCGGTCTTTTTCCTCGATATCGATATATCCCTTGTCGGCCATATAGACGATAGTGGAAATCAGATCCTCTTTGTCAACGCTTGCGTCGATGATGTAACCTATCTCGCCCGGCGTCAGATTATCCGGAGGATAAAATTCAAGCGTTTTGACCATGTGATCGTCCCGTCCGTACAGATACCAGAGCACAAATGCTCCGATAGGTCCGAGCGCACAAAGCAGCAGCGGAAGTACGCCTATCTGTCCGAACTGCTGAGCTCCGACCCAGTAGCCCTGAGGAAGTTCAAGTGCCAGCGTGATCCCGTGATATGCAGGCAGATCCTTTGCACTGACAGTTATCGTCAGCCCGTCATCGGACACCTTATATTTCGCGCCGTCCTCGTTCCCTTCTGCTCCGTATGTTCCGGAGTAGATCGTCAGAGTGCTGAGATCAGTTTCCTTTGGCAGTGTGACCGTGCAGGTCGCCTTATCTATCCCGGTCTGCCAGTCTGTCGGGATGAGGTTGAGAAGGAGCATATCTTTTTCGCTGTTTTCATCCTCGTACATCGCTATATTATAGTAAATGTCATAAGGATTCTCGCCGGTCAGCGTATAGCTGCCGCTTCCGATCTTGACGACCAGATTGCCGCTCTCCGTATAGGTGTCGAAATCGTAGTCCGGAACCTTCACATTTGAAAGCTTCTGTCCCTGCATCGGCAGATATCTGTAAATGCCGTGATGAGGCGTTATGTAATTGATGTCGATATATTCGTGATAGTCATAGGAATTGTCCTCGGCCACTTTTACATCGACATTATACTCAAGCGCCTCCATCGTGGTGTCCGCCGCATAGACCGGACCGCCGATATCTTTTAGACCCGTTTCCTTTACATAATCTGTTACTATTCCGATCGGTGTCGAAAGTACGATCAGTGCTGCGATCGCAAACACGGCAGCCAGCCTCTGCGGCAGGCTCCGCGCTTTTCCGATCTTACCCGTCCGGTATACTTTTTTATTTCTCATTTTGATAACCTCCTCTATTGTTCAGGAGTTAATCTAAATTTATCAAACACCGGCCGCCTTCGCATTGCATCGTTTAAGCGGCAGGTCTAAAGTCCCTACAGTCCCTCGTCGAAATCATCGGTATGCATCTTAGGGAAATTGAACATATCCGCGACAAGACTGGTAGGGAAGCTCTCTACCTTGTTATTGTAGTCTCTCAGCACAGCTGTATAATACTTGCGCGCATTGTCTATATCCTGATCGGAACCGGTCGCTTCGTATTTTCGGAGTTCCTGCTCCGCAAGCTCGATGCGGTTCTTCTCCTTAGTGAGCGAGTTATAAGAGATAAGTACGAAAACCGCAGCTATCACTAAAATAACTATAATGATTTTGACCATTTCACCCTCCTTAAGATTTCAGGCATCTCTGCCTCTTTTTCAGGTCCATAATGCCGGCGGATCCTGCAGTTTACGCATTAGCTGCCCCTATGCATTACGGCCGCAGCAGTTCTTGTATTTCTTGCCCGAACCGCATGGACACGGATCGTTACGGCCGACCTTAGGCATGTCGCGCCTGATTGTCTCCTGCTTGCCGGTCTTCTCAGCCTTTGGGGCTGCTCCGGGCATGTTGCCGCGTCCTGCAGAAGCGCTGTCGTCTCTGTATTCTTCTTTAGCTGCCGAAGTGCTTCCGGTAATTACATTCCTTCTCTGAGTCCTTGTAGTTACGGTTACATTGTAACAGAACTTGACAGTTTCTTCTCTGATGTCGGCGATCATCTCATCGAACATCGCAAAGCCTTCCTGAGCATAAGCAACTGCAGGATCCTGCTGGCCGATTCCTCTGAGTCCGATACCGTCTTTGAGCTGATCCATCGCGTCGATGTGATCCATCCAGCGGTTGTCTACGACACGCAGCAGTATCATTCTCTCGACTTCTCTCATCTGCTCTTCGCCGATCTCATCAACCTTTTCGTCATAGATCTGATCGAAAACAGCCTTTATGTCTTCTCTGAGCTTCTGATCATCCAGACCGTTCAGATACTCGTCATTTATCTCGAATCTGCCCCTGAATGCAGGTGTGATCTGCTCAAGTCCGTCTGTGACTCTCTTCAGATCCCATTCCTCAGGATACTTGGATTCGAGAACGACAGGATCGATTATGCCGTCGATGATCTCGTGCGTCATATTGCGGATGTAATCGCTGACATCCTCTCCGTCAAGAACCATGCGTCTCTGATCGTAAATGATCTCACGCTGCTTGTTCATTACATTGTCGTACTGCAGTACATATTTACGTATGGAGAAGTTCTTGCCCTCGACCTTTTTCTGTGCACTCTCGATGGAACGTGAAAGCATTCCCGCCTCGAGCGGCTGATCCTCATCGATACCTACTCTCGACATGATGCTCTGCATACGCTCTCCGCCGAACAGTCTCATCAGGTCGTCCTCAAGGGAAATGAAGAACTGTGTTGAACCCGGGTCGCCCTGACGTCCGGAACGTCCTCTCAGCTGGTTGTCTATACGTCTGGATTCGTGTCTCTCTGTACCGACTATGCAGAGACCTCCCAGCTCGACGACTTTCTGCTGTTCCTCCGCGCGCTCAGCCTTGATGGCATCGTGCAGCTCTTCGTATCTCTTACGGGCTGCAAGCAGCTCAGGATCATCGGATTTCTCAAATCCGGTCGCAAATGCAATCTGCTCAGGAGTATATTCCTCCTTGCGCATCTCACGCCTTGCCTCAAAGTCCGGATTTCCGCCCAGTATGATATCGGTACCACGGCCGGCCATGTTGGTCGCGATTGTAACTGCACCGAGACGGCCTGCCTCAGCTACGATCTCAGCTTCCTGCTCGTGATGCTTCGCATTCAGCACATTGTGCTTAACGCCGCGCTTTTTGAGCATGCTGCTTATGAGTTCGGATATCTCGATCGAAATAGTACCGACCAGAACAGGCTGTCCTGTCTCATGAGCCGCAACTACCTTGTCAACGATAGCCTTGTACTTGCCCTTCTGATGCGCATATACGGAATCCTCGTTATCCACCCTGACTACAGGCTTGTTGGTCGGGATAACGACTACGTCCATATTGTAGATATCGCGGAACTCGTCTTCCTCTGTCTTGGCTGTACCTGTCATTCCGGACAGCTTCTGATACATTCTGAAATAGTTCTGCAGCGTAATTGTTGCAAGCGTCTTGGACTCGTTTCTGACCTTTACGCCTTCCTTGGCTTCGATTGCCTGGTGCAGACCGTTCGAGAAACGGCGGCCGTACATCAGACGTCCGGTAAATTCGTCTACGATCAGGATCTCGCCGTCCTTGACGATGTAGTCAACATCCCTCTTCATGAGGTAGTTGGCGCGCAGAGCCTGCTGAACGTAGTGGTTCAGCTCCATGTTGTCAGGATCCGAGAAATTGTCTATGCCGAAATACTGTTCGCAGATCTTGACACCGTCATCCGTAAGCGCGATCTGATTGTCTTTTTCGTCGATCTTGTAATCCGCTTCCTCAGTGAGCGTCTTGACAAAGGAATTCGCATTGCGGTACATGGAACTGGAATCGACGCCTCTTCCGGAAATGATGAGCGGCGTTCTGGCCTCATCGATGAGGATTGAGTCGACCTCGTCGACGATGGCGAAATTCAGTTCTCTCTGAGTCAGCTGCTCCTTGTAGGTGACCATGTTGTCCCTGAGGTAGTCGAAACCGAACTCGTTGTTTGTGCCGTATGTGATATCGGCCATGTACTGCTGATGTCTCTTTTCGCCCTCGACCGCATGGATAACACATCCGACGGTGAGTCCGAGGAAATTGTACAGCCTTCCCATCCACTCGGCGTCACGCTTTGCCAGATAGTCGTTGACTGTGACAACATGCACTCCGTGTCCGTCGAGAGCATTCAGATAAGCTGCAAGAGTCGCAACGAGTGTCTTACCTTCACCGGTCTTCATCTCGGCGATCCTGCCCTGATGCAGTACAACGCCGCCGATGAGCTGAACTCTGAAATGCTTCATTCCCAGGCTTCTCCAGGCACCTTCACGGCATACCGCAAAAGCCTCAGGCAGGATGTCATCGAGAGTCTCTCCCTCTGCCAGCCTGGCCTTGAATTCGGCAGTCTTGCCTCTCAGTTCTTCATCACTGAGAGCCTGCATAGCCTCATCGTACGATTCGATTATGTCTACTGTCTTTTCAATCTTTTTGACTTCTTTCTTATTGAGGTCGCCAAAGATCACTTGCAATAATCCCATAGTTTATGTCCTCTTTTCTATATTCAGGCTCATAGAGAGCAGTATTAGCTTATTTAACTTAATCCTCCTCATCCGGTCTGTCCTCGACGTGGATACGCGTCATCAGCGCCCTCCGTCCGTCGGTCCTTGTGACCTTGACATGGAAGATCTTATGTCTCGAAGTATAGTCGAAATGATCGCCTGTCTTAGCGATCCTGTCAAGCTCGATCATCACCCATCCGTTGATCGTATTGGCATTGGCGTCTATCTCTTCGCCGAACATCTCAAAGAAATCCTCAAGGTCGGCGCTGCCGGATACCAGATAAGTATCCGGACCTGCCGGTCTGACATCCTTTGACGCGACTGTATCGTGCTCGTCGTAGATGTCTCCGACTATCTCTTCTATTATATCTTCAAGCGTGACAAGCCCGGTCGTTCCGCCGTACTCGTCCACAACGATCGCAATATGCGTTTTCTTGGCCTGCATCTTTTTGAGCAGGACAGCAGCCTTCAGTGTCTCGGCCACATATGCAACCGGCTTGATTATCTTTTCCGTATCTTCAACGCTGCGTACATCTTTATTGTAGAAATCCTTCTGGTTGAGCACTCCTATGATGTTGTCGAGGTCATCCTCATATACCGGCAGTCTCGAAAGGCCGGAATCTCTGAACACCTGCCGTATCTCGTCGACAGGAGCGCCTTTTTCGATAGCAACTATATCTACTCTCGGTGTCAGTATGTCTATCGCCTCGACATCGTTGAATTCGATCGCATTTGCGATCAGTTCACTCTGCTCCTCGCCTATGGCACCTCCGGCCTCGGCTTCCTCAACTATCGTGAGCAGTTCGTCTTCCGAAAATTCAGGTTCTGTATTCTTGCCGAATATTTTTTTGAGCAGGATCTTGAGCCCGTTAAAGATAAAGGTCAGCGGTGTCAGTATCACGATGAGACCTTTGACAAACGGAGCCAGCATCAGCGCGACCTCTTCCGCGTACTCTCTTGCTATTATCTTAGGAGAAATCTCTCCCAGTACCAGAACCAGTATGGTCACCATGACGGTCGCGATCGTAGGTCCGATCTTCGGTCCCCATGTCATGATTCCGTAGACCGTTGCAACGGTCGTCATTACTATGTTGGAAATGGTGTTGCCGACCAGTATGGTCGTGATGAGCTTGTCGAAATTTTCGGTCAGCTCGAGTACCGTTTCCGCTCTTTTATTATCGTTCGCCGCAAGATTTTTTATTTTGATCTTGTTAACCGACGAAAACGCCGTCTCCGTACCCGAGAAAAATGTCGAACACAGGACAAGCGCTATAATTGCTATCAGATAGCCGTTCATGTAACCTCCGGCAGCACACGGGGAAGTGTTTCCCCGTGCACCGCATCAAAGTTATTTTTTGATAAATCAGTCTCTGACAACGATCTCCCAGTCGATGGTCGTATCGATATCAGGTGTATTGTAGTTTTCGCTGTCGTAAGTGAGGTAAGCCTTTGCCGTGTATGTACCAGGCGATGAAGCCTTGTTGTCACGGTATCTTACATCGATTCCTCCCGGTACATTGAGGAGAGCTATGTTCTTCTCGTAGCCGTCATATGTGAACGGTCCCTCATAACTCCAGCGTACTCTGCTTGTATCGTATGTAGCTCTGTCTATCCTCCATCTCAGGTCTGCAATATCCTCTACCTCGCAGTTGCGGACATCGTATGAAAGTCTCGCCCTTGCAGTGTAGACTCCGGCATTGCTCTTGATATTGTCGATATAGGATACTTCGACTTCGCTAGGCACACCGACCAGCCTTACTTCCTTTGGCTTGCCGTCGTATACCTGAGCAGAACTCTCGTCATAATTCCATCTGACGTTTTCCGTGCTGATCTTCATCTTGTGGATACGCCACTTGAGGTTCGGCAGTGAAGGTTCCTCATAGTTCTCTGCATTCCTGTATCCCAGCACGGCTTCTGCCAGATAGTTGCCGGCTTCGAGACCCTTGTTGCCTCTGTACGCCTCGACTCTGACGCCTTCAGGCAGTCCGACGACTCTGACTGTCTTTTCCTTGCCGTTGTATATGATGTTATCCTCATAATCCCATTCGGCATGAGACATATCGTATCTCGCCTTGTCGATCTGCCACCAGCATCCTCTGACAGGTTTCGGCATCTCCCAGTTCTCAGGGTCCTTTGCCATCACGACCGCAAGAGCTTCGTATTCGCCTGCATTTGTGGCTGTATTGTTTGTGTATGTAGCAGTCACGGAATCAGGCAGGCCGAGCAGTTCGACTCTCTTCTCACCGCCATCATAAACGAACGCGCCTCTGTAATCCCATCTGACGGAGGACATGTCAGGCACAGCCTTGACTATTTCCCATCTGCACTCGTCTACGATGAAATCCTTGTAGTTCGGATTATCCCTGTTGACGAGTCTGGCAGTAGCATAGTATACGCCGGCCTTGGTCGCAACATTGTTCTCGTAGATTACATCGAAGCCTTCAGGAACGCCTTCTATCTCTATGATCTCGCTGCGTCCGCGCAGTCTGTCCATGAAGCCCTGTTCGATAACTCTCTCTGTCAGCGCAACGCCTTTCTGCTTGCCGTCGTAAACGAAAGGTCCCCTGTAATTCCATTTTATATCGCCTATCACAGCAGGATTCTCGGCCAGCTCTATAGTCCAGCCGCATCCAGGGAATTCAGGCTTATAGTAGTTGCGGTCATCATATGATGAGAACGATACATACGCTTCATAGTCTCCGGCGTCGACGCCCTTGTTTCCGCTGTATACAGGAACCACTCCCGCAGGCAGATTGCGCAGGGTCACGGTCTTGACTCCGCCGTCATAGACATAGTTGTCATCATAATCCCAGTATACCTGGCTCATATCGTAGGACGCCTTGGTGATGCACCATACCTGCTCTTCTATCTCCGGCTTATTGTAATTGACTTCGTCATAGATAGCCTTTGCCTTTGCGGTGTATGTGCCTACCTCGGTAGCAACATTATTCGTATATACAGGCTCTACGCCCTCAGGCAGTCCGATCAGAGTGATGGTCTTTGCAGAACCGTCATATGTGTACTGCATGTCACCGAACCATCTGACATCCGACATATCGTAATCTGCCTTTGTAATATCCCACTGGCAGTCGCCTATAGTAGGTACATTATAGTTGGCGCGATCGACAGGAATGAGGTCCGCATGCGCATTGTATCTGCCGACTCTCTCAGCTGTATTACCCGTGTACTCAACTCTGAGTGTCGAAGGAACGCCGGCAAGCTCAACTGCTTTGACAGTTCCGTCGTATACGAACGGCTGTGAGTAATCCCATCTTACTCTGCGTATATCCGCATCCGCTCTGTTGATAGTCCATCTGCATACCATGTCCTCAGGCACGATATAGTCCTCTGATGCCGAACTGAATCTGGCTACAGCTATGTAAGTGCCTGCGTCTATGGCAGTGTTGTTTTCGTATTCTACGCTGACGCCCTCAGGCAGCCCGAGCAATTCGACTCTCTTTGGAGTCTTGTCATATGTGAACTCGCTAGTGTAGTCCCATCTGACTCTGCTCATATCGTATTCCGTCTTTCCGATGCTCCATGGGAAAGTTGCGGTCTCAGGAGCGTTGAAATTGGTGTCGGTTGTGCGGAATGTGGCTGTTGCCAGATAGTCTCCCGCGTGTACGCCTGTATTGCCGTCGTAGCTTGCGACTACACTGTCAGGCAGATTTTCAAGCTCTATCCTGTGTCTGTGTCCGTTATATACGAAATCTCCCGGCATGTAGTTCCATGCCACGGCAGACATATTATAGTCAGCCTTGACTATTTCCCATACGCAGTCATCGATATGAGGGATGTTGTAGTTTGCCTCATCCGTGACTTTGAGTATTGCTCTTGCCGTGTATTCGCCTACATCTACAGCCTCGTTCTCAACATACTCAGCCAGTACTCCGGTAGGCAGATGCTCGAGCATGATGTTCTGCGGTCTTCCGTTGAATACCTTTGGCAAGGTGTAGTCCCATCTGACTGCTGACATCTCATAATCAGCCTTGATGATCTCCCAGCTGCAGTTGTTTACATACGGCTTGTTGTAGTTATCCGGATCATAAGGAATGATGTCGGCGCTTGCTTCATATTTGCCGGTAAGAGCGGCAACATTGCCTTCATAAACGACCCTGACCTCTTTAGGAAGTCCCCTCAGAACGACCTCGTACATCCTGCCGGTGTACTTATATTCACCGCCGTAATTCCACTGTACAGTGGACATATCGTAATCAGCCTTGTTGATGACCCATCTGCAGCTGTCGAATTCAGGCACCTTGTAGTTGCGCTCATCGGCTATCCTGAACGATACTGTCGCCTCGTACACTCCTGCATCGATAGCGGAGTTATATCTGTAGAGCGGCGTCACTCCCGCAGGAAGACCCTTGAGGACAACTGTGTGCTCTTCTCCGTCATAAGTGAACGGTGAATCGTAATCCCAGTAAACATGGCTCATATCGTAATCGCCTTTTTCAATACGCCATACGAGATTGTCCATCCTGCTGGCGAGGCGGTTGTCCGGATCATTTGAAATGACATCTGCCGAGGCTACATATGTTCCTGCCTGTGTTGCCTTTGAGTTGCTGTATTCGGCATATGAATCATCAGGCAATCTCTTGAGTTCTACGGATTTTTCGGAGCCGTCATATACGAACGCCGACTCATAATCCCAGGAGATACCTGTAAGATCCACAGGCGCTTTTTCTATCTTCCAGCGGCATTCAGGAATTATAGTCTCTTCATAGTTTTCAGTATCGTATTCAAAACGAACTCTTGCAGTGTATTCGCCGGCATAGACAGCGCTGTTTCCGGTATAAACCGGTTCAAGTCCGTCAGGCAGCCCCTGCAGTCTGATAGTTTTTTCGAAACCGTCATAAAGATATGACTTATCGTCCGGCCACTTGACCGCACTCAGGTCATATGATGCCTTCGCGACCTTCCAGAACAATGTCATATCCGGAATATTTACACTGTAATTGTCTGTATCGGTCACTATGAATCTCGCAACAGCAACATATTCGCCGGCTGTTGTCTGGTCTGCATTTGTGTAGCTGACCTGCAGTCCTTCAGGCACATTGATCAGCCTTACGGATTTACGGTTGCCGTCATATGTGAATTCCGAAGTGTAATCCCAGACTACACCCTTCATGAATATCGCCTTTGCATAGTATCTGCCGGCGTTCTTCTGCACATTGAATACATAATCGACAGTCAGGTCATCACCGATATCGCTGATGATCTTTACTTCCTTTTCCGTTCCGTCATATACAAAGTCGGTGAAATCGGTCCACTCGAACTCGTCTTTTTCGATCTGCGCTTTGTTGATCGCCCAGGTGCAGCCGTTTATCTCAGGCGTTTCGTAGTTCGCAGGATCGACAGGAATCAGTGTTGCAGTAGCAACGTACTTGCCGGCATCAACCTTAAGGTTGTCTGTGTACTCTACATTGAGGTTTGCAGGCAGGTTCGACAGATATACGCCGTGATCGGCACCGTCATATACGAATGCTGCCGTGTAATCCCAGTAAACTCCTGCAACATCAATCTTTTCCTTATTGATTTTCCACTGGCAGTCCGAAGGCTGCGAAACCTCCACGTTTGCGGCGTCGTATTTGAGCGTTGCGTGAGCAACATATATTCCCGCATTGTATGCGGCATTGTTTTCATATTCTGCATATACACCGTCAGGCAGTCCCACCAGGCTGATACGCTTGATCTCGCCGTCATATGTGAACGGACCGCTGTAGTCCCATCTTACGCCTGACATATCAAGAGCGTTCTTGGTGATGGACCATCTGATGCCGACATCCTGCGGAGTATAGTAGTTATGTGTATTCGGGTTGATAAATCTTGCTCTTGCGATATAATCGCCGGAATCGACCGCTGTGTTGTTTTCGTATTTTACGCCCAGTTCAGCAGGGAGGCCTGTGAGTTCTACGGAATAAGGCTCGCCTGTATATGTGAACGGTCCTTCGTAATCCCATGCAGCCCTCGAAAGGTCATATCTTGCCTTGTCGATCTCCCACTCGTATTCGATCGGTCCTGTTGAATAGTAGTTGCCGAACAGATTGGCTCTTGCCAGGTATTTACCGGCAGGAGTCTCCTCGCAGCCCTCATATTCTACGATCGCATCGGCAGGCAGATTGGTAATATACACGCTCTTCGGTTCTCCGTCATAGACGAAATCCTTGTAGCTCGACCATTTGAGGCTGCCCGGCTCTACCGGCGCCTTGGTTATCTCCCATACACGAGGAACCGGATCAAGTGGTCTTTCGAAATTCATTTCATCGTACGAGAAAGTAGCGACCGCCGTATATACTCCGACGTCCTTGGCTCTGTTCCCGCTGTATGATACCTCGACACCGGCAGGCACGTTGTTCAGCTTGACCTCGT
Source organism: uncultured Eubacteriales bacterium (assembly GCA_902774265.1). Taxonomy (GTDB): domain Bacteria; phylum Bacillota; class Clostridia; order Peptostreptococcales; family Anaerovoracaceae; genus Crickella. Next base: position 14,997 of record CACYHR010000028.1, on the reverse strand, counting down.
GTTCGCTGCCGTTATATTCGAATGCCCTGTTGTAGTTCCAGTGCATGCTGGATGTGTCGATCGATGCCTTTTTGATGGACCAGTCATGCTCCTTGACTATGATAGGTTCGTTGAAATTCTCCTGATCATATTCGAGTCTTACAGTCGCAGTGTAGCGGCCTGCGCTGACAGCTTCGTTGTTCGTATATATCGGAGTGACTCCCTTTGGCAGTCCTTCTATCCATACATGTTTGGTGGTGCCGTCGTATGTCATGTCAGGATCCTCGGCCCAGAGGACTCCGGACATATCTATATTGGCTTTTCTGATATGAAGCCTTACAGGATTGGATGTTGTTTCGCCGACTTTGTTAGTGGCGTGCAGTCTGAGATAATAGCCGTCAAAAGAGACCGGAAGTATCGCATCGTGAGAAATTGCCTTCCAGTTATCCTCATATCCGTCCGGACTGATCTCAAGATAGCCCATTACCGTAGGATCGTTGACAGAAACGATCTGCGGCAGCTCAAACGGTATTGTCTCACCGAATGTAAAAGCTTTGATCGGACGCACTTCTCCGATCTCCGGTGCCTTTGCCCAGGTCGCATACAGATCGATATCCTCATCGACCATGAGAAGTTCATCACCTGCTTTATACAGTGTGCCCTTACCATCCGCCTCTGTGTTCCATCCTATAAACACAGACCTGTTGTCCGGTGCCTCAAACATGACTTCCTCGAGCAGGTAGCTATACTCCGGCAGAGTCTTTCTTTCCTGCACATCATCGTTGCCGCCGTTCTGGTGATAACTTATGATAGAACCTTCGGCAGAGATAGTCTTGGCTCTTTTGTATTTACCGGTCTCCTTGATTGCCAGTCTTTCACAGGATGTGGTGCCGTCACCGGTGATGCTGAATTCCTTTCCGATGATCATATTCGTCAGCTTGCCACACTTCGCAAACATCTTGTTCATATTGCTGCATCTGTATGTATTGAAATTGCATATGTCAAGATCCTTGAGTCTGATACAGCCCTCAAACATAGAATGCATATCCGTGACATTGTCCGTGACAAAGTCGCTGAGATCTGCCTTTTCAAGACCCTTGCATCCTTTGAAAAGTTTTGCAAGAGACGCACCGTCAGGGAAGTTCACCTTGCCAATCGCTACGGCTTCGGTGATCACCTGTCTGTAGTTTTCCCATGGCACCCCTGAGTCGGAGACGCTCTCTGCCTCGCCTCCGTTGATAAACAGCCTGCCGGTATCGTCAATACCCCACAGGCAGGTGCCCCATTTGTCCACCTTGATAAAATTTTTGTCCATAGTCCAATCCTTATCTTATGATTTTTGTGCGGTGTGCTGCTTTCACGCCAAAATCAGCAACACAAATATACATAGTGCATTATATAACAATCCGCGCGTGATTTGAAGGAACACGCGCGGATTTCCGAAAATTCTTACATTTTATTAATAATTTCATCACATAAAGCCAATTTTCCGGCTAACTCTATATGACAGCTCTATCACACTGTCTATGAGTCCGTGTTTGTCTGTCTTTGGCTGCATGAGTTTTGCTATCTGTGCAGCCTGCGCCGGTGTCTGTAAATGCTTGTCGGAAGCATTGATCTCCGGAGGCTGAGCTCCTCCGATAAGTACGGCGTCGCTCGCTCCAATCAAGCGAGCTTGTTGGAGCTTTGCTCCTGGTTGAACCGGTTGCCGTCCGATATAAGTGCTTCATACATCATGACGGCAGGATCAATGACCGGAACATTGCAGCACATCCTGAATTCTTCTTTAAAATAAGGGAAATGAGTGCATCCGAGTAATATAGCTTCAGCTCCGCACGCCTCCATATACAGCGCAAGATTTCTCAGTCCGCATCTGTCAACTATTTCTGCCGGCGGCAGACCATTCTCTATCTCGCGGACAATGGACATGTTCCCGTTTCCGATCACATACAGATCTTCGTTATCCGACATGAGAGATTTTTCAATTCCATGAGCCGAAATATTATTCGCCGCTAATACACCAATGCGGCTGAACTGACTTCCTATCTTTCTGTATATCTGAAGTGGCGTATAAATCCTGACTGATTTTTCCTCTGCATAGCTGTCAAAGTCAAAAGCTCCGGAGAGTGAATTACAGTATATGAAAAAATCACGTGTACCTGCTGAAATCTCAGGATCGAAGATCTCGTCGATCCTTGCTCTCTTCCCTTCATCATCCGAATACTGGAATCTGATCTGCTCGTCGCAGTCAGCCGAGACCGGGCAATAAAGCGGCAGCAGTCTCGGGCAATCTACTGACTCCCCGCATTCTGCAGTTTTTTTATTCAGAAAATCCACTCCCACATATTATATACCGTCCTAAGCTGTTTCGTCCCTATACCTTATCATTTATTCATTAATTATTCAGCAGGAACATCGCAGCCATTTGCATAATAATTCCGGGAATATCATACGTGATACCGGCGCCTCCCGATGCTTAGCCCGACGTCAATCCTATCATACATGATTTCATACAGGCAAATATACCATTTCTATAACAGCTCTATTCTTCCAGATCTCATACACCGTTTTTCCTAAAATACGGTGTATGGCCAGCACAAATCAGTTGTTTTTTACACCCGATGACCGTCAAATGGCCCTATTTAACCTCACAGCAAGCCGTTCGGGTGTAATATTCCGGCTTTCTCTCAAGTTCATACACCGGCCTACCATCATTTAATGTGCCGGCTGATAAAACGGCTTCCTGCCAGAATATGACCGGAAGCCGTCTGCTTATTGCATCAATTGTATCAATTGCATTTTATTGTTTCTGTTTAGAATTTAGCCTGAACTGCGCCCTTGTACTGATCTTCGATGAATTTCTTGACTTCATCTGTCTGGATAGCCTTTACCAGAGCCTGTGTTTTTTCGCTTTCCTCGTTGCCTGCATTTACAACGATAACGTTTACATATGTTTCAGCAGCTTCTGAATCCTCTGCTTCATATGCGATAGCATCGTCAACTGTCAGCTCTGCTCCGAGTGCATAGTTTGCATTGATTACGCCTACTGCGAGGTCAGGAAGTGCTCCAGGGATTGATGCAGCTTCGAGTTCTACGATTTCAATGCCCTTTGGATTGTCTACGATATCTGTCTTTGTTGCTTCGAGTCCGACGCCGTCCTTGAGTGTGATTACTCCGTTTGCTGCGAGCAGCTGCAGAGCTCTTGCCTCGTTTGTAACATCGTTAGGAACTCCGATCTGGTCGCCTTCCTCGAGAGCGTCGAATGAATCCTTTGTTCCTTTATATGCGCCCATTGCCTCATAGTGTACATTTCCTACTGCTACGAGATCTGTGCCGTTCTCATCATTGTACTGATCGAGATATGGAACGTGCTGGAAATAGTTGGCATCTACATCTCCGTCTGTTGTAGCTACGTTCGGCTGTACATAGTCATCGAATTCAACTACTTCGAGTGTCCATCCGTCTGCTGCGAGAGCATCAGCGATAGAATTGAGGATCTCTGCGTGCGGTGTAGGCGATGCTGCCACCTTGATCGTCTTATCTGCGCTGTCTTCAGTGTCTGCGCTTTCTCCGCTGTCAGATCCGCCGCCGCATGCGGTCAGTATACCGAGTACGAGTACGAGAAGCAATGCGATGATTCCTGTCTTTTTGATGTTCTTCATGTTGAAATCTCCTTTCCTTTTCCATTAATACCTTTTTGCTTTATCATTGGATATATTGGTGTGGATGTCAAAGGTCCGAAGCAATTCCTGTCCGGCGGTATATTAACATCCAAATCCTATATTGATAACTATTCTTTGTATGTGACATGTGAGACTGTCCGCGAACCGGAATCAGTTCTAATCTTGTCACACTTGACCTGTCACAGTATTAGCTGATCCTGTTGTCAAGCTTTGCTGCAGCCTTGATACCTATTTCCTGCATTATCTGGACCAGTATCACCAGCACGACTATTGTTATCCACATTATTGTCGGCTGGAATCTGTAGTGCCCGTATCTGATGGCTATGTCTCCGAGTCCGCCGCCTCCGAGCGTTCCGGCCATCGCCGAGTAGCCGAGTATGGTGATTGTAGCGACTGCAGCGCCGTTCATCAATGAAGGTCTGGCTTCAAGGAGAAGTACTTTCAATACTATCTGCATATTGCTTGCTCCCATTGCCTGTGCCGCTTCGATGACTCCCGGGTCGACTTCGAGAAGTGACTGTTCCACCATTCTTGCTACGAACGGCCATGCTGCTATGATCAGTGCGGCTGTAGTTGCCGATGTTCCTATACCCGTGCCGATGATCTTACGTATATAAGGCATGCATGCAATCATGAGTATGAGGAATGGTACCGATCTGACCACATTCACGATGAAGCCCATGATCTTGTTGTATATGCCGACCGGCCTGATACCGTTAGGACCTGTAACTATGAGCGAAACTCCTACCGGAAGTCCTATCAGATATGACACCAGTGTAGCGACCAGAGTCATATACAGGGTCTGCAGTGTTCCCTCCCAGAGGAGGCTTACCAGTGTATGTGTATCCATTACGCTTCTCCCTCCTCCTGCAAAAGATCATCAATATCATCTGTCAGTTCAGTTACCTCAACGCGTTCTCTGCGAAGATACTCTTTTTGTTTCTCGGCCATAGCCCTGTCCTCCGACAGACATATGACCATCTGACCTTTTTGTTTGTTGCCGAGTACATCCAGGTCTGCGTAAAAGAAATTGACCGGTGCGCCGAGTTCTGTGATCATGTTCGCGATGATTGGCTTGTATGCATTCGATTCGTCGAAAACGAGTCTGACACGGTTTCTCGTTGAAGTCCTGCCTACGGCAGTTTCTCTGTCGCGTCCGTCCGGGAAGAAGAGCCTGCGGGCTGCCTTGGATTTAGGTTTTGCGAACACTTCCCCGACATCGCCTCTCTCTACGATTTCACCGTTTTCGATGACAGCCACCTTCGTACATATCTGTCTGATGACGTCCATCTCGTGGGTGATCACTACCAGGGTGATCCCGCGTTCTTCATTGATTTTTTTGAGAAGCTTGAGTATCGATCTCGTCGTCTTAGGGTCGAGGGCCGATGTCGCTTCATCGCAGAGAATCACATCCGGGTCCGACGCGAGAGCTCTTGCTATTGCGACTCTCTGTTTCTGTCCTCCGGACAGTTGCGAAGGATATGAATGCGCTCTGTCCTCGAGGTCTACGACTTTGAGAAGTTCTTCCGCCTTGGCTCTTGCTTCGCTCTTCGGTACTCCTGCGATCTCAAGCGGGAAGCAGATATTGCCTATCGCGTCTCTCTGCATCAGCAGATTGAACTGCTGAAATATCATTGAGATTTTGCGCCTGTGCAGGTTAAGTTCGCGGCTGTTCAGTCCCGTCAGCAGGCTCCCGTCAAATATGACCTTGCCTTCTGTAGGCTGTTCTAGCAGATTGATCGTCCTGACCAGTGTTGATTTGCCGGCACCGGACAGTCCGATTATTCCGTATGCATCGCCCGGCGCGATGTCAAGGTTGATGTCTTTAAGGGCGACCACTTTACCGTTTCTGGTCTCGAATTCCTTTGTGACCCCTTGAAGACTGATTATGTTTTCTGTCATACTCTTCTAACGACCTGCCCTCTGACTATGCAACATGAGAAAACTCATAGTATCGGCTTCGTTATGACCCTATCCTATGCTATTACCGGCTCTGCACATGCACATGCCCATCATTCCCATTTCCATCATCATTTTTCTGTATGTCATGTGAATGTGCTCCTTTCATAGAATAAGGTTTGATCATCCGGAGAATGTCAGGATCTGTCCATCTTTTTGCCCTGTTCTCCGGTTCGTTTGTTAATATAACAATCTTTGTTGTCAATGTCAACCGGTTTTTTATAATTTTTTGTTGTTTTAAACAAAGTACGTGCTTGATTCGTTTATTCGGATTCTTTTTTGCCGGCGTCCTCTTCGTCAGTTTTCTTTGCATCTGCTTCCTTTTCGCCGGTTTTCTGCTCCCCGCCTTCTTTCTTTGCCTTGAGCCATTTATACAGTTCTTTCATTTCATCCATATTCCTAAACGCATGGAGAGGTATTGTCATTATCATGGTATCGCTCATCCACATATAAATGGCCGTTTCGGCAAGGTCTATCAGCCGGATCTCATCATATCTGAACTCAGCAGATTCCTCACCTGATGATGTGGTGAAACTTTCATCACCGAAATTTATTACATTCATCGCAGGATGAACTCTTTCGATATCCATCTTTCCGTTTTCGATAGCTCTGTCCTGCTGTTTCAGCATATTGCGCTCCGAAAAGAACACTCCGTACAAAACGCACAGCGCCGACACAAGATACATCAGTTTTCTGAAATTCGGGTCAACAGGAAACAGTGTGAAAAGCACCGCCATGCCGACACCTATCACGACATATGAGAGCATAGTCCTTCTGACCATTTTCCGTCCGCCTGATGTGTACAATATGCGGTAGCGGCCAAAAGCCTTGTAATCATCATCATTGAGCTGGAAGTGTAATTCTCTGTAATTTCTGCTCGCCATTCCTGTTCCTCCCCGGTATTACATCAATATCTTACAATATCATTTATCGTATACATTCTGCCTTGTATTGTAACACAACATCGGAGTAAAAGGTATGCTTCCGGCCCCGAATCGGCACTTCGTGCATACTCAATATGAGTCAGGTGTCTGTTATTTTCAAATTGACTTTTGGCAGACAGCAGACATATATAGCCAAGCCGATATATGGACGAACCGGCTGTCTTTATTTTTTCTGAAAAATAAGTATAATTAAAAGAACACGGAAAAGAGGGTATTTGAAGAATGCAAACACCGGGGAAGCTAATCATTAATAAATTATAAGGAGATCATATATGGCAACTGTAACATTTATAGGTGCGGGCAGTTTCGGAACTGCTCTTTCAACGATAGTCGCAGCAAAGGGCTGCAGGGTCAACATCTTTGATATCGATCAGCCTCATCTGAAACGCATGGAAGAGGCGATGGAGAATACTGATTATCTCAAGGGTGTCAAGCTTGAAGGCGATTATCATTTCTATACTGATAACGAGGCTGCACTTAAGGATGCGGATTATGTGGTTTTCGCTCTTCCGGCTCAGCATTTCAGAAGCGCTATAAGCGCAGCAGCTCCTTTCATCAGGGATGATGCTCTGGTCATGAATATCGCCAAGGGCATAGAACAGAAGACTCTCAAGAGGATGTCCGAAGTCGCCGAAGAATATTTCGACATGGACAGATATGTATGCATATCCGGCCCTTCACATGCAGAGGAGGTCGGCATCGGCGTCCCGACCGCAGTTTCCGTTTCTTCGCGCAAGACAGAGACTGCGAATGCACTCGCGGATCTCTTCACCACCAACCGTTTCAGGATCTACATAAATGAGGACATGCTCGGCATGGAGCTGGCAGGATCTGTCAAGAACGTTATGGCCGTCGGCTCCGGAATCATAGACGGATTGGGATTCGGTGATAATTCACGTGCTGCAATGATGACAAGAGGTATTGCAGAAATGACTCGTCTCGGGCTCGCTATGGGCGCAAGGTCCGAAACTTTTGCGGGTCTTTCCGGAGTAGGCGACATGATCGTTACATGCACCAGCATGCATTCGAGAAATTTCCGCTGCGGCAGACTGATCGGTCAGGGAATGGATCCGGAAGAAGCACGTAAATCCATCGGAATGGTCGTTGAGGGTATGTTCACCGCAGAAGCTGCTTATCAGCTGTCAAAGAAGTTCGGCGTTGAGATGCCTATCACCGAAGCGATATACAATGTAATCAACGGCAAACTGAACGTATCCGACGCGCTTGAAGCCTTGATGGGCAGACCGAGAAAATCGGAGATATAACGCGCTTCCGGTTGAATTGACCGCCGCGCTGTATCGAACTGAGAACTGAATTGAATCTGAGCCTTGGAGACTTATATCTTCAAGGCTTTTGTATTATTTACGCCGGTTGGCCGGTAGTTACACGGTGTAATCTCCGCTGCTCCTGCTGCTTAACAAGTAATGGTACAATTATCCGTGCTTATGCTAAAATACCGATATGAGAAGAGCGATTTACGATATTATTGAAACTGGTGAAAAGTATCCGGCGCTGAACAAAGCTTATTCTGTTTTTATGCTTTGCTGTATTGCGGTCAGCATTATTCCTCTGCTTTTCAAGGAGATTACTCCTGCTATGATAAAGTTGGATTCTATTATTGTCTGGGTGTTTATCGCCGATTATGGTCTGCGTCTTATCACTGCCGACCTCAAATATGAAATGGGCTTCAAGTCGTTTATAAAATATCCTTTCTCGGCTATAGCTATAATAGACCTCTTATCGATCCTTCCGTCGCTTGGTTTCATTCATGAGTCTTTTAAAGTGCTGAGAGTAGTAAGGATGCATCGTTATACGCGTGTTTTTCGTATCGCCCAGACGCTCAGGATATTCAAAGTTGTAAGATATACTCGATCAACCGCTGTACTTGCAAAAGTACTGCGCGACTCCAGGGACGCTCTTATAATCGTTACCGCCCTGGCCGTCGGATATATTCTTTCAACTGCGCTCATAATGTTCAATGTAGAGCCCCAGACATTTGACACCTTCTTCGATGCTGTCTACTGGGCAACCGTTTCGCTCACGACTGTTGGCTACGGGGATATTTATTCCGTGACTGTAGCCGGCAGGCTCATATCAATGATTTCTTCTTTTGTAGGTATAGCTATCGTCGCATTGCCTTCATGTATAATTACGGCGGCATTCGTCAAAGAGCTGAATTCCGATGACAGCGTTAATTTTGACGGCCTCTATTTATATGATAACAGCAATAAGCATGATGACCGCGGCGGGTGCGAAGGCTGTGATAAATATGACAGCTGCGATAAGTCTTCTGATGAATGAGTCCGGTTATTCCTTGACTATGGATTGTTCCGAGTGTAAAGTAATATAGTGTTCGTCTTAAAAGGATCAGACACTTCAGTTGATCACATCTATGCGCCAGTAGCTCAGTGGATAGAGTACTTCACTCCGAATGAAGGGGCCGCGAGTTCGATCCTCGCCTGGCGCACCAAATAATAACAAAGCTGAAAGCCCGTGATTCCAAAGGATTGTGGGCTTTTCTCTTGCTTTCATTTCGAACTGACATTCTTACGACAGAATCAAAGCAGTCATAATATACATCATTCCCGGAACTCCGGTGTTTCCCCTGATGCTTTCTGCTCCGTTTCGTGTGAATGAAATGGCCCGAAGCATTCGTTTTCCATACGCACAACAGGAGTTTTTTCGGTTCTGCTAAAATACGGTGCAAATTCCGGATCCGGACAATCTTCCGGGAAAGAGCAGAAATAACGGAGTTCTTTTTCTGATATCAGACCTTCCTGAAAGCATTTTTCCAGTTTTCTTATCTTGAAGTTGTAAAACGTATCCGGATAATGAACAGGGTCGGCAGCGTTTGGGGCGGCAATTAAACAGGAAATAAAGATTGCCTGATTTGCAGTCAGTTCAGCCGGCTTTTTTGAAAAATAGTATTCACTGGCGTTTGAGATTCCATAGATATTATTTCCGAAATAAATAATATTCAAATAGAAAGTGAATATTTCTTCTTTCGTGAGACGGCGTTCTATTTTCAGGCAGATAAAATATTCTGTGATTTTTCGGAATAAGGTTCTGTCAAAACGAAGATACAGATTTTTAGCAAGCTGCTGTGAAATAGTACTGCCGTGGATGATCTGGTCCTTCTCGAAATAATAGGAATACCCTCTTATTATGAAGCTTTTGAGAGGTGTTCTGCTGCGCTTAAAAAAGCCGGGGTCTTCGATCAGTACAAAATACTTTTTCAGTTCTTCCGATATCTGATCCCACGGGCAATAATCCGGAGAACGATTTCGCTCATTCAGCAAGTATTCAACAGGTCTTTTTTTGGTAAGATCCTGAGCTTTATGAAATGCAGCAAATACATAGACGCCCAGGAAAAATACCATGCATACAATAATTATCGCTAATATCATTTGGTCATCGTTCGTATTCTTTTTATCATCTTCTATTTTTCGATCTTATCAGTTGAAAGTGTGCAGTTATATAAGCTTTGTATAAAGGAAAAGTTCATGTTTTTGTCGTAATGATATGCCTTCGGAGGAATTTTGCAGACTGTATCCTGAAAATGCGGAATATCCGGGAAATCTGTCCAGGTTCCGCCCCATTGAAGGCTGCAGGCTGAGGCAAGCTGAGATAGACCGGTAAGGGCATAGTAATCCTGTATCGAAATCGTTTTATCCTGCAATTCCAGATAAAGCGGATCGCCGAACTTTATCAGGATCAGATCGATCGCGAGCCCCCAATTGTGATAACTCTGCCCTGCCCAGGCATAGGTAGCAAGTTCGTCTTCATCTTCGATCGTACCGCATGAAATCAACTCATATTGGATCGCCGGGGTTTGTGAACAAAAGGGATTTGGCGTTGACAGAATTCTCTGATTATATTCCACCCCTTTTCTTCCCATCTTAAAACACTCAATTTGTTCCTCCGCAGTACGCATTGTAGAAAGGACACAAAAAAGAGAACCGTCCGGTTGAACGCATCCGTCGTATTCCAGTCTGTCCCAGTCGATATCGGAAGTTTTCCGGTTGAGAAGCGCAAGGAACTGTTTTATATTCTCTGAGCATTCCGCCAAAGCGGATGCATACATTTCATCATCTCTTATGATCGGCATTGTCATTTTCCCATATCCTGACTTTATCAAAACATTCCGCGAACCTGCATTCCGGCATATACATCATCTGAGCAGCCCTGAACGCATTCAGAGAAAGGACAACCTCCTCCAACGCTGCCTGATCTTCATGAAAGCGGATGAGCTTGCGTTTTTCCTCCTCCAGAGAAGTAATATCGATATAATGGCTCGGAGCAGGAAAAGGTTTAAAGATTTCTCCGCTGTAGCATTCGGCATGGCAGCCCTGTTTCCTGATCTCGTCTATACACATTGATGCCGCCGCTCTGTGATCCGGATGCAGGCTTTCGATCCATGGAAGAAAAATCCTTGTATAGGGGGTAAAGTCAATTTCGCGTATGATCCCGGCGTTTTCTAAAAGTTTTGTATCCTCTACCCCAAACCAGGTTACGGCATGTGGTTTGATATACGCCATTTCAGCATCGAACTGTTTCTTCCTAATGGCAGCCTCTTCTTTTATGGAACGTTCTTCATTGCCGTGACTCCCGTCTGTAAGCACAAAAATATCTGTTTTGTCGGAAGCAAGCAGAAGTACCCCCGCCGCATACATACATTCGTCGTCAGGGTGCGGGGCAATGATGGCGATCCGGTCGTCTTCCGTGAATATGATTTTCTTGCTCATTATGCTTTTCCTCTGTTATATCCGCACAGACAGGACATTCAATCCGAGAACAGACTGATATTCAACGCTTTCAGCGATTTTAAAAACAAGCCGGATCCCGATGTTGCTGACAGGATCTGACGGAACTGTCGACTTCTTCCGTTCGCCCGGATCAAAAGGTTTGCAGTCGTCCTTGATGCGCAGCACCACTCCATTATTTTTGTACACAACGCGGATATCCACGCTGTGCTTTTTATTATCCTTCCGAAATCCATGGCTTACCACATTGCCTGCCATTTCTTCCATGGCAAGCCCCGCCAGAGCAGCGCGGCGCGCATCCAGACCCTTCTCCAGGCAAAATTGCTGAACCTTTTCAGCGACATGCACGACCTCATCCATACTCCTGATCGTCAGATCCATCCGGTCATTCTCCGAAACGCCGAAACTGTCCGGAATTACCATCAACTCCTCCATGTTTCCCGGGATGCGATGATTTTTCAGTACGGAATAGAGGAAAACCGTAAGCAGCGTGACCACACCATTAAGGACGTTGGCAATGTAAACGCCGTTCATACCTAGGTTTGGAATCAGCAGCGCCGAAAAAGCGGCAATGCATATAACGCCGTCGAGGACAGAAAGAATATGGATCAACGCCTGTTTATCAGATACCTGCCCATAGCAGACAAAATGCATACAAATAACACTGAGCGGCATGCTGAGCGGCAGGATCTGAAAAGCCCTGACTGTCATCATATAGACCGGCGCAGATGGGTCGCGGAAAAACTGATGTGTGAAAGGCTCCGCCAGGAGGGTAATGACCACGGAAACCACGCACATCAATGGCACAAAACAGCGGAACATGTTGCGCATCACGTCCGTCAGCGTCTGCCGGTCCTCTTCCCCTATACTGATGCTGAGCAGCATGCGTGAGACTGCGAGCATACCGGCCGGGATCGACCAGAAGAAGCAGAGAATGGAATCAGCTGCGGCAAAGGCCGAGAGGCCGGCGCTCCCGACATATACAGTGATCAGGCTATTTACAATGATCCCGAGCAAGCTTTGATAGATGGCAGAAGCCGCCCCCGGCAGACCGATTTTTATCACTTGTCCGCAATCCCGCCACGAAGCCTGACGGAGGTCAAAACGGGGAGCGTAGCTGCTGCGCATAAGATAGTACGCCTGAACAGCAAAGAAGGCCCAATTGCCCAATGAGAATGCCAGTGCGACACCGAATGCGCCCCAATGCATAACCATGACAAAAAGGATGTTCAGCAGCGCATTTACGGCTATCATAATCAGACTTGCAATCGTTGTCTGATTGATTTGATTTCTCATGGTCAGGAAAACCGAAAGCTGTCTTCCGAGAAAAAACGGCAAAACGCCAACAGCCTGTCCCAGCAGATACTGTTTAAAAACCACACGAACAGAATCGTCACGGATCAGAACTGTGTTGAGATCAAAGGAACCGATCATGATCATGACAAGGCAGAAGACCGTCCCGGCTGCAGCTGCCAGAAAAATATCCAGTGAAAATAAACTCTGTATTTTGTTCTGCTGGTTTCGGCCCAGATATCTGCCGCATAGAATTGTAGAGCCGCCGAAAAGCAGGGCACTCAATGCGTTCATCAGTAATTTGATGGGACTATAAAGCGCAATAGCGCTCATGGCAGCCTCTCCGACAAAGTTGCCTGCAAAAAGACCGGATACAATACCGTTCACCGTGCCGACTGCCGCAATGAGGATCTGAACAGGCAGAAGGCGAAAAAGGAGCACTGTAAGCATTTTGGAATCGGATGCGTATACAGTCGCTCTCTGTGTTTTTCCATTATTCATTTTCAATTTCCACTATCTTGTTCATGCATGCTGCCGTATTTTGTCATATCACATGTTTCTGTATTTTGTCATGTATCATGTCGCTATGTCGCATTTTTCAATGGTTTGGCAAATACTGCAGTCTGGCAAATACTGCACATAATTTACCTAATAACTATATAGATGTCAACTCCTGGACCGTGGCTTTTCGCCGGCTGGGCGGAATGATCCAAAGGCCTTTGTCCCCGGCGGAGAGTCAGCCGGAAGCGCCCTGATCCCCGGAGTATAATCTGTAAAGATTGACGGTAATCCCCGGGCGAGGATATAATTCTCTCCATGAAACAGAGCCGGTTCTCTTTTCACAGTTACACTAAACAGCAGCAGAAAAGGAAATGTCAAATGATCAGATTAAAAGACGGGTATACGTTGATGCATGAGCATCTCACCATTGATCTCTCGCCCGGAGATCTGGGCGGGACGGATATCGACATCCTTTATCGTGAGCTTACGGAACTGTATACCTTTGGGGTACGGAATATCGTAGATCTCACCAATCAGGGCATGGGAAGGAAACCGGATGTGCTTCGCGCCCTCGCATCTGCCACAGGCATCAATCTGATCCCCTCCACCGGATATTATCTTGAAACATATATGCCGCCGGATATCCGGACGCGTACGATAGAAGAACTGGTCGAAGAGTCTGTGCGGGAGCTGACGTGGGGGATCGATGAAGAAGGGTATACGGCCGGCGTCATCGGCGAGATCGCCTGGTCCGCGCCGAAGCCGGGAATACTTGAATGCAAGGTATGGGAGTCCATGAGTATCGCGGCCGCGAAGACTGGCGCGGTGATCTCTACCCACCCGAGTATAGGACCCGAGCAGATTCCGCAGGCAGAATTCCTCATAAAGCGGGGAATAAAGCCTGAAAAGATCATAATAGGTCATGCGGAGTTTTTCCCCAATGAAACGGCTCTTTTTGCGCTTTTGGAACTTGGGGTGAATATCGGCATTGACATGATCGGTCAAAACGGACAGGATCGGGACGAATACCGCGCGGATATGGTCGCCATGCTCCGGGATCGGGGATTTCTTTCACAGGTGACGCTTTCAATGGATCTGTGCGAACAGCAGGACCTCCGGCAATGCGGCGGCTTTGGCTATACTCATCTGTTCACAAGCTTCCTGCCACTTCTGCAAGACCGGGGAATCACAGAAGACGAGATCGATCTGATGCTTGGGAGAAATCCGATGCGGATTCTCGGATGAAAAACCCTGCCGCCTATACTGCATCTTCCACATGACCCGTCTTAGTCACTCCGTTGATAGGAAATGTACCCTTGTAGACTTTCACCACAGATTGACGACCGGGTCTATATTGCCCGTTTCTTCCGAGCCGGCAACACCGTACGCGATGGAAACGCCTTCGATATACTGACCCTTTGCGCCGGCACATATCCTGTCAAGTTCTTTGAGAAACGGTTCCGCGTCCACTGCTGTTCCGTCGAGTATCACAGCAAATTCATCCCCGCCTATGCGGTAAATCCTGTCGGTCACGTAAAAAGCTTTACGCATGCAGTCGGCTGCTATATTTATCAGTTCATCGCCTGCCTCATGCCCGTATGTGTCGTTGGCAAGCTTGAGTCCATTGAGATCAAGCATGACCGCACTGAGGTTCTGCTCAGGCTGGATACCCGTCATACCAAAAAACGCCTCCCGTAGAAGGCGTTCCCGATTGCTGAATATGCGCTGCACTATACCTATAAAATCCGGTCTTTTATAATAGTTATACCATTTATGACCCTCGGTGAATACTTCAATGCTTTTCCAAGCTTTGGTGCCACTTTACCTGCAGATGCCATCATTGGTCCTGATACTATCGGTGCCGCAAATATAATT
>CACYHR010000027.1:1778-109715 GCA_902774265.1 uncultured Eubacteriales bacterium | reverse complement strand
ACTCAAGGCCGGCAAACGGTACTATGTAAAGGTACGTTCATACAACAAGATATACGATCCTGCAAAGGAAAAGAAAGTGAACGTATACGGCAAGTGGTCGAAGGCTAAGAAGATTAAAGCAAAGAAATAAATGATGCGGCGCTGCATAAGGTGATTATGCGAGGGTGTCGTGTAAGATGAATGTCCGGGTGTTGTCCGTTTTTCGGATGATGCCCGGTTTTTTTTATTTTTTTGCGGTAAATGCTCAAAAAAATAACGGCGAAATATCCTCTGACACTGAACGAAGCATCTGCATATTTTGGCATCGGATATAAGAAACTGAGCAAATTTGTACAGGAGCATTCCGATGAGGAGTATGTGTTGTGGAACGGGAACAGGGCACAGATCAGATATGCCGAGAAGCGTGAGTCTCCGAAAAACGCTGAAAGCCTTGCAAATAGGGCGTTAGCTGATATAATATCAGGAAAATCCGAGAAAAGCAGAGGTATAGAAAAGGTGAAAAAAATACTATTTGTTTGCCACGGCAATATTTGCCGATCGCCAATGGGCGAGTTTGTACTTAAAGATATGGTTCGTAAGTCCGGGATAGAGAGTGAGTTTGAGATAGCTTCGGCGGCGACCAGCCGTGAGGAGATAGGCAATCCTGTGTATCCGCCTGCGAGGAGAAAGCTTGCAGAACACGGAATAGGCTGCAGCGGACACAGTGCCAGACAGATGACGAAGGCGGACTATGATTACTATGACATGATAATCTGCATGGACAGCAACAATCTGCGGAATATAAGGCGCATTGCAGGCGGCGATCCTGATAATAAGATCAGCCTGATGCTCGATCATTGCGGCAGGACAGGACAGCAGGTTGCGGATCCGTGGTACACGGGCAATTTTGATGCAACATGGACAGATGTGACAGATGGCTGTAGAGGATTGCTAAAGGAATTGGGTTATTGATATAATCAAGCAACTAATTTTTAAATCTGCATGCCGGATTTGATATTCGGATTCGAGTATTTGATATTCGGATTCGAAAGGCTGATCCGGAAGCTTGGGAGGGGAGGCATTCGTTATGGCAAAGTATACGGATTATGACAGCTATCTGTTCCATCAGGGCACACACAGCTCGGTGTATAAGAAGCTGGGCGCACATCCTGATGTAGTTGACGGCATTGAAGGAACGAGATTTGCGGTATGGGCGCCGCATGCCGGATTCTGCTGTGTCATTACAGCTAAGACAGGCTGGGAGGATGAGAAATGGATGCATCAGTCCGAGAACGATCCGACTGTCTGGGAATGCTTCCTGCCGGGCGTAGGTCCGGGAGATGCGTACAGATTCATCATATTCGGACCTGACGGAGTCAGAAGGATAAAATCAGATCCGTATTCGCTGAGGATGGAATTGAGACCGGCGAACGCTTCCATAGTTGAATCGCTTGAATCATATGAATGGCATGATGATGAGTATCAGGCTGCACGTGACAATACTCAGGTGCTGAACAAGCCTATGTCAATATATGAAGTTCATCTGGGAACCTGGAAGAAGAGATATATGGGACCGGAGGATGAAGACGGATACCTCAATTACAGAGAACTGGCGGATCAGCTTGCAGAATATGTCAATTATATGGGATATACTCATGTAGAACTGATGGGCATATGCGAATATCCTTTCGATGGTTCGTGGGGCTATCAGGTAACGGGTTTCTTTGCACCGACTGCAAGATACGGCACGCCTGACGATTTCAGATATTTTGTCGACAAAATGCACACTTCAGGGATCGGTGTAATACTCGACTGGGTACCTGCGCACTTTCCTAAGGACTATTTCGGACTGGTGGAGTTCGACGGAACGTATTTGTACGAATCAGAAGATCCTCTTCGCCGCGAGTTCCCGGAATGGACCACGCTTGCCTTCGACTATTCCAAGCCGGAGGTCAGATCATTCATGATTTCCAGCGCATGCTACTGGATCAACGAATTCCACATTGATGCTCTGAGAGCTGATGCTGTTGCCGCTCTTCTGTATGCCGATTACAGCCGCAGTGAATGGCGCCCTTCGGCAGGAGGCGGACGCATCAACACAGAGAGCCGTGAATTCCTCAAACAGCTCAATTACACTGTCTGCGGCAGGACGAGCGGATTCCTGATCGCTGAGGATTCCACCGCAGAGGACGGGATAACCAGGGATGTCAGATACGACGGAGTCGGATTTACCTTCAAATGGAACATGGGCTGGATGAACGATTCGCTGCGCTATCTGGCCAATGACCCGATTTACCGTCAGTATCATCATGGAGAACTGACGCACACGGTCGACTACGCTTTCGCGGAGAACTGGGTGCTGGTGCTTTCTCACGACGAGGTGGTGCATATGAAGCGCACCATGTCGCAAAAAGCTCCGGGAAGCCAGCAGGACAGACTCGGAGGCCTCAAATCGCTGTACACATATCAGTATACGCATCCGGGTAAAAAGCTGCTGTTCATGGGACAGGAATTTGCGATGGACAGAGAGTGGTCTGAGAAACGCGAGATCGACTGGTGGAATGCGGATGACTTTGCGCACAGAGATGTTATGCAGTGCGTACGCAACCTCAACGGACTCTACAAAATGTATTCTTCGCTGTATACAGACAGCCAGAATCCGGCAACATTCGAGTGGGTAAACAGAAATGACGCCAGCAGAAATATTCTGAGCTATATACGCAGAAATCCGTGGAATTACGACGGAGCACTGCTTGTCGTGATCAGCTTCTCGCCGGTGCAGCACTACGGATATACAGTCGGAGTACCGCATGAAGGATTGTATAACAGAGTGTTCAGCACCTATGACAGCCTGCCGGGACAGGGCAATCCGGCGGACGGCATAGCGCCTCTTACAGCGGAATGGCACGACTGCGACGGATATACTCACATGCTGACATATGATCTCAGACCGTTTGAATCTGTGATCTTTGCAATACCGTGATGCAGCATGCCGGAATATAAAGATTTACACTTAAACATACACAGGAGATAATAAACATAATATGCATTCAAATTCAGAAAATCTGGGAATCGTAATGGCTTCGATGTTCAGTGATGAGACTGAAATGTTCAGGAGCCCGGCTGAAGTCAGAGCAGGAGATAAAGTTAGCATCAGACTGCGTGTCGTTAAGGGAACAGACCTTAATATATACGTTATTTCGGAAAAAGGTGAAATGCTCACGCATATGTCGAAGATCCGCAGTGAGGATTATTTTGACTGGTATGAAGGAACGGTAGTGTGCGGCAGCAATACGATAGAATACTGCTTCAGGATACCGCTTGATGACTGTGCTATCTTCTTTACGAAAAAAGGCTGCTTCCTTTCGAACGGGATTCCTGACAAACTCTGGGAAATGTGTTTTACGATCATCCCGGGATTTCATGTGCCTGAATGGTCACTGGGAGCTCTTCAGTACCAGATAATGCCTGACCGTTTTTACAACAGTGACACGACTAATGATGTAAACTCGAAAGAGTATTTTTATGCGCACGGCAATATATCGAAGGCCCGCTCGTGGAAAAGCCTGCCTAAAATAGGAGACTACCGCGTATTCTACGGCGGCGATCTCGGCGGCATAATCGAAAAACTCGACTATCTGGAATCTCTGGGTATCGAAGCGGTCTATCTGAATCCAATATTTATTTCTCCGTCCAGCCACGGATATGACACGCAGGATTACGATCACGTCAATCCGCATCTGACTGTGATAAAGAATGACATTCCGCCGACGCCTGTACAGAACAGGAACAACAGAACCGCGCTGCAGTACATCAAACGCACGACGGATGAGGAGAACCTTAAGGCAAGCAATGACTATTTCGCATGGTTCTGCAAACAGCTGCACGACCGCGGTATCCGCATAATTCTGGACGGAGTCTTCAACCACTGCGGCTCGTTCCACAGATGGATGGACTGCGAAGGAATATATGAAGAGGCCGGGATCAGAGGCGGCGCTTTCAGAAATCCGGAAAGCAAATACAGAAAGTATTTTTCGTTCGACAAAAAAGGCCGCTTCGAGGCCTGGTATGATATCGAGACTCTGCCGAAACTCAATTATGATGAGTCGCCGGAAGTGATCGAGGAGATCATGCGCATCGGTGAGAAATGGGCCGGCGAGCCGTACTGTATCGACGGCTGGAGACTCGATGTAGGAGCCGATCTCGGACACGACCCGTCTGTAAACCACAGGATATGGAAGGAATTCAGGCAGAGAGTCCGCAAGGTAAACCCTGATGTGCTGATCATCGCAGAGCACTACGGCGATCCGTCACCGTGGCTCGAGGGGGATGAGTGGGATACCGTCATGAACTATGATGCGTTTATGGATCCGCTTTCGTTCTTCCTGACAGGCATGGAAAAGCATTCGGATATATTCAGACCTGATGTTTATCAGAATGGTACGGCTTTTTTCAATATGATGAATGACAGCATGGCGCACATGCCGAACGAGTCGATCTACAGCGCTATGAATCAGCTGAGCAACCATGACCACAGCAGATTCCTGACAAGAACGAACAGCACAGTCGGCCGCCTGCAGACTGCGGGCAGCAAGGCGGCAAGCGAAAATATCAGGCCGGGAATCTTCAGAGAAGCGGTCGTCGTGCAGATGACATGGCCGGGTGCGCCGACTGTATACTACGGCGATGAGGCCGGCGTCGCAGGCTGGACAGATCCCGACAACAGAAGAACTTATCCGTGGGGCCGCGAGGATAAGAACATGATAGAAATGCACAGATCGCTTGCGCGTCTGCGCAAGGAACACCCGATGTTGCGGAAGGGCAGTATCAAACCTCTCGGCAGCGGAGACGGATACATATCATATGCGAGGTTCGATGAGAACAGCATTATCATGACAGCCGTAAACAATAATGCGCATGCGATAACAGTAAGCCTGCCGCTGGCTGAACTCGGTGTAAAGGACGGGAGCGAAGTGCTCCGTATATTCAGGACTGACGAAAAAGGCTATGACGACAGTAGTGTGACTGCGGGCCGGGTAAAAGACGGAAGATTCGAATTCAAGGCTGACAGATACAGCTCGTATGTATTTACAATGGCCTGATTGACAGCTCATGAAAACAAGCACAAAGGATGTATTATTTCTGAATATTGCGGTGATGCTGTTCGGCCTTGCCGGTGTAGTTGCACAGTATATCGAGATTCCTTCGATACTGATCGCGCTTGGAAGGGTCGTCAGCTCATCGCTGTTTTTGTTCCTTATTCTTAAGATCAGGAACAAAGATATCAGGCTGGAATGCAGGCGGGATTACCTGCTTATTATGTTTGTAGGCTGCATCCTCGCAGTACACTGGACAAGCTTTTTCCACTCCGTCCAGGTATCGACAGTCGCCATAGGAACAATGATGAGCGTAACCTTCCCTATGTTCGTGACATTTATTGAGCCTGTAGTATTCAGAGAAAAACTCAGAGCACGGAGCGTACTGACTTCGCTGATACTCATATTCGGCGTGTTCATCACTATCCCGGAATTTTCTCTTTCCAATAACATGACGAAAGGGATAGCCTGGGGAGTTCTGGCAAGCCTTACATATGCGATAATGACAGTCGGCAACAGATATTTTGCCGAAAAATACGAAGGCATGTTAGTCTGTTTTTATGAGCAGGGAACTGCCGCAATAGTACTGCTGCCGTCACTTTTCTTCGTTCACGCAAGCTGGAATGCTCTCGACATAGCGCTGATCTGTTTTGTCGGAGTTTTCTGCACCGCACTTGCGTACAGCCTCTATGTGACCGCTCAGAAGAGAGTCAAGGCACAAACAGCCGGCATCATCACAGGCATGGAAACGGTATACGGAATAATATACGCTATGCTGCTGCTCGGAGAGATTCCGACGCCGCGCGAACTGCTCGGCTGCTCGATAATAATCGGCGTCGCATTTTATACTTCTCTAACAAGCAGATAAAACGGAGCTTAACAGCGAATTTCTATCCGCGAAGCCTGTCATATTAACCTGAATTATTGTTAACTAAAACAATTGTAAATCATAAAGATTTGTGATATTTTTTAATAACATTATCGGCAGGGGGATCAATGATCTCCCGCTTTTAATGTAAGGTATAGTTTAAGGTTTTTTAAGGAGAAGAAGTGTTATGAACTTATTTCAGAAATGGATGAATATCAGTCTCGTTCTGAGGATATTCATCGGTCTTGTAATCGGAGCTATTCTCGGTTTTGCTCTTCCGCAGATGTCATGGATCTCCATATTCGGAGACATGTTCGTAGGAGCGCTCAAGGGTATCGCGCCGATACTGGTTTTCGTTCTGGTCACCTCATCGCTGGCCAATGCAAAGGGAGGAAATGCTGACAGGTTCAAGATCGTTATCTTCCTGTACATGCTCAGTACTCTCATCGCTGCGTTCGTTGCTGTATGCATGAACTTCATCTTCAAGGTCAAGGTACCTCTGACAGGTGTTGAGAATGTAGCTGACGATCTGACTCCTCCGGGATCAGTGTTCGAGGTTCTCAAGAATCTGTGCCTCAGCTTTGTAGCCAATCCGGTGGATGCGATTGCGAATGCAAACTATATCGCTATCCTGTTCTGGGCAGTTATAGTAGGTCTTGCTCTCAAGGCTGCCGGTCCTGGAACAAAGGCATTCTTTGCTGATATGGCAGATGCTCTTTCCGTTGCAGTTCGCTGGGTCATCAACTGCGCACCGTTCGGTATCATGGGTCTCGTGTTCAACGCTGTTTCGACAAGCGGACTCGCAATTTTCAAGAACTACGGACAGCTGGTTGCTCTGCTGGTCTGCACGATGCTCATTACATCTCTCGGCATAAACGCGATCATAGTAGGTATTACACTCAAGCGCAATCCGTATCCGCTTATGTGGTACTGCATCAGGAGAAGCGCGCTCACAGCTTTCTTCACAAGAAGCTCGGCTGCGAATATCCCTGTAAATATGGAACTCTGCAAGGATCTCGGTCTTGATGAGGACATGTATTCCGTATCCATCCCTCTGGGATCAACAATCAACATGGACGGCGCCGCTGTAACAATCACTACTCTGACTCTTGTAGCATGCTGGACAACAGGCGTTGACGTTTCCTTCCCGATGGCAATACTGCTGAGTATCGTTGCAACACTTTCCGCATGCGGAACTTCCGGAGTAGCCGGAGGATCGCTGCTGCTCGTACCGCTCGGATGCTCGATGTTCGGTATCCCTGTAGACATCGCGATGCAGATGGTAGGTATTGGATTCATCATCAGCGTTATCCAGGATTCAGTAGAGACAGCTCTGAACTCATCCGGAGATGCAATCTTCACGGCAACAGCCGAATTCTACACATGGCAGAAGGAAGGCCGCGAGCTTCCGCTGTAACAGAACCCTGTAACACAACGGATATACTGCGTAATTGATCATACTGCAAATCAAACCCCGGTCGAAAAAGGCCGGGGTATTTTGTTTCCGGCAATAAAGAAAACTTCCGTCCAAAACGTGAAAAATCGCAAAAAAGACGGAAGTCCGCAGGCACCTCACGCGAAAACTTCCGTCCAAATCGTGGAAAATCGCAAAAAAGACGGAAGTCCGGGTGCCCTTGATTCTTTATTAAACTTTATTTGTGTTCATATCAGTGCTTCATTTATAATAGGTAATATCACAAAGCTCCAACAAGCTCGCTTGATTGGAGCGAGCGACGCCGTCAACAGACACCGGGAGCTTCAGCTCCTGAGAGCATCAGTGGGGGATTGTTACCCACTGATGGTCGAAAATGGAACCCGCCGCCTAAGAGGCGGGGACATCCGATGTCTGTTATATTTGATTAATTGCAATTGCTTGAGGCTGCACACGGTAAAATGCACATGATCCGGCATCGTTCGCTCCTGCCTGGAGCCTGCGCATCCGAAGCATAGCCAGTTGAAGTATAGCCAATTATTAGCTGCCATGACCGATAGATTTCAATATGACCGATAGATTTGGACGTAAAATTGAATATATGCGTGTCTCTATCACCGACAGATGCGATCTGCGCTGCAGATACTGCATGCCGGAGGGCTGCGAAAAGGTGCCGATGAGTCATATCCTCAGCTATGAGGAAATCCTGCGGATCTGCAGAGCCGCGGCAGAGCTTGGTATCAGCCGCATCAAGATCACGGGAGGTGAACCCTTTGTAAGACTCGGATGCACCGATCTGATCAGGATGATCAAGTCTGTTGAAGGTATAAGCGAGGTCACGGTCACTACAAACGGGCAGACCCTTGAACGATATATCGATGAACTCAGGAATATCAGAGTCGATGGAATAAACATAAGTCTGGATACTCTCAATGCGGAACGCTTTGCGTATATCACGGGCAGAGGGGCTCTCGATAAAACCCTGCGAGGAATCAGGGCCGCGGTGGATTCTGGTATTAAGACAAAGATCAACTTTATTCCTCAGAAGGGATTCAACGAAGACGAGATAGAAGATATCGCGGAAATAGCTTTCAAAGAAGGCATAGATGTGCGGTTTATCGAGATGATGCCGGTCGGAGCGGCAGATGCTGATACGGGCATTTCAAATACGGATATACTGCAGAGACTTAAAGAGAGATGGCCGGACCTTGAACCTGATGAAAGCGTCCATGGCAACGGCCCGGCTGTATACTACAAGAGACCGGGGATAAAAGGCGGGATAGGTCTGATAAGCGCCATGCACGGCAAGTTCTGCGAGTATTGCAACAGAGTGAGGCTGACATCGCAGGGGCAGCTTAAGCCTTGTCTCTGCTATGATACGCAGACTGATCTCGTACCATTCCTCGCCGGAACGGATGCAGAACTGAAAAAAGCGCTCCGTGATGCGATAGTCGAAAAGCCTGCTGCTCATTGTTTCGGCGAAGCAGTCAATAGTGATAATGATCATACAGAACACAGATTAATGTCTCAGCTGGGAGGATAGCAAAATGGGAAAGACCGGCAAGGTGATTGCTGTTTGCATAAGTGAAAAAAAAGGTACACAAAAGACAGAGGTTCCATCGATAAAGCTCGTTCCGGAATGGGGGATCGAGGGAGATGCTCACGCCGGCAAATGGCACAGGCAGGTGAGCTTCCTCGCACTTGAAAAGATTGAAGCGTTTCGTGAAAGAGGTGCTGATGTCGATTACGGTGCGTTTGGTGAAAATATTATTGCGGAGGGATTCGATTTCAGGACTTTGCCTGTAGGCACGAGATTCAGGATCGGTGATGCCCTGCTTGAGCTTACTCAGATCGGCAAGGAATGCCATTCGCACTGCGCGATATATCATCAGGTAGGCGACTGCATAATGCCGAGAGAAGGCGTTTTTACTGTAGTATTAGAGGGCGGAGTCGTAAAGGCCGGCGACGCTATAGAATTGATAGAAGCAGACCCTCAAAGAGCATTTACTGCCGCATGGATAACACTTTCGGATAAGGGAGCGGCAGGGGAACGTGAAGATAAGAGCGGACCCCTGATCGCTGAGATGCTGACAAAGGCAGGATATAATGTGATAGAGGGACTGCTAATACCCGACGAGCCTGAAATGCTTAAGAGCCAGCTCATCAGACTTGCGGATCAGAGACAGGTAAATGTAATATTTACAACAGGCGGGACAGGCTTCTCACCGAGAGACAGAACGCCTGAAGCAACGATTGAAGTGTGTGACCGCATGACACCCGGGATCGCGGAAGCCATCAGGGCATATTCGATGACAAAGACTCCGACGGCAATGCTGTCAAGAGCAGCCGCGGGAATGAGAAATCAGACTCTGATAATCAATCTTCCGGGCAGCCCGAAGGCAGTAAGAGAATGTCTGGAATTCCTGATGCATCCGCTTGAGCATGGGCTTGAGATAATGCTGGGCAGGACAGGCGAATGCGCGCGGGGCTAAATGCTCCGGCAAACCGGTTCAACCAGGAGCAAAGCTCCAACAAGCTCGCTTGATTGGAGCGAGCGACGCCGTCAACAGTCAGCTCCTGAGAGCATCAGTGGGGGATTGTTACCCACCACTGATGGTCGAAAATGGAACCCGCCGCCTAAGAGGCGGGGGACATCCGGTGTCTGTTATCAGGAGGAACTCACGCTCAGCATGTGAGCAGCCATGCTAACGTCCTGTAGAAGATTTGCTCACGATTGATAAGGAACGTGTTCGAAAACTGCTGACTTGAAAACGACTGATCCTGAAAACGAATAAGATAGAATGGAGGCATTTAAAATGAAAAAGAAATTGTTCGTAGTATTGCTTATCACAGCTTTTGCTGTGACATTCGGGCTGTGCGCATGCAGCTCGCAGAATGACAGCGCACAGGAGGAAGAGGCTGCTTCTGAAGAGCAATCGGTGATCGATTATATGGTACTGGTAAACAAGGAAAACCCGCTGCCGGACGGCTGGGAAGAGGCACTTGACATAGTAAAGATCAAGGATTCACAGGACTGGGATGTAGAGGTGGAGAGCAAGGCATATGATGCTTATCTTGAACTCAAAGAGGATCTCGAAGCAGAAGATGTCCATGTCGACCTCGATTCAGCATATCGCAGCATCGAAGCTCAGCAAAAGATCGTGGACGAGTTTACGGAGAAATACGGCGAGGATTATGTAAAGAAATATGTAGCAGTTCCGGGTTATTCGGAGCACCATACCGGGCTTGCGCTCGACCTCTATCTAAACATCGACGGAGAAGACGTATATCTGAACGAGGAAATGGTCAAATATCCTGAAGTTTGGGCTAAGATCCATGAGAAACTGGCTGACCACGGATTCATCCTCAGATATCTGCCGGGCAAAAAGGACATAACCGGCTATGCATATGAGCCGTGGCACATCCGTTACATCGGAGATGTCGATGCCGCAAAGGAAATAATGGATAAAGGCATCACCTTCGAAGAATACCTCGGAAAGATCCCTTCACACGCAGCAAAGGTGGATTACGCTTCATCCGATCTGTATTCGCAGGAAGAGATGGATAAAGCTATTACAGAATTCAAGAAGGAATTCGAAAACTGGGATGGCTGTGAGCTCCACAGCATCAGATATGCCGGAGATGAATGCAACAGCGAAGAAAACATAAAATGGATGAATGAGCAGAAGGAAGGCAAAAACTATACACAGTGCATAGAATTCTTTGCGGATTTCCACTCGCCGACAGACGAGGAGCAGCTTAAGGACACTGCCTGGGAGCCGGACAAGGAATATACAGACTACCAGTGGTGGCTCGCCCGCACAGACGGCGGCGACTGGGAGCTCGTCAGCTGGGGATATGAATAAAAAGCACTGAAATCAGCATCGGAACAGGGGTGTAAAATAATATATGGACAATACATACAGGGAATTTGATATTCAGGAATACCTGTCCGAGGGGGTCGAACAGGTCGTAAAGGATGCTGTCAGGGCAACTCTGAAGGATCCGCGCGAAAGCGCATTTCTCGCGAAGTTTGCTGTTGCCAGCGCAAAGGCAAACAAAAAGAGGATCAGGGAGGAAAAGAACGGTCTGCATGTGCCGTCCTATCTCATCGCAAGCATCACATCAAGCTGTAATCTGCACTGCGCCGGCTGCTACTCGAGATCCAACAATGCGACTGTAGACTGCGAGCCGGAGCGACAGCTTTCGGAAGAAGAATGGCTGCGTATTTTTAAAGAGGCCGAGGAATTGGGCATAAGTTTTATCCTGCTTGCGGGCGGTGAGCCGATGCTGAGATGGGATGTGCTTCAGATTGCGGGCAGCGTACATAATATACTGTTTCCGATATTCACAAACGGGACGTTTATGAGCGAAAAATATATGGAGCTGCTCGACAAATGCCGGAATCTCGTTCCGGTCATCAGCATCGAAGGCGGACGCGAGGAGACCGACAGCCGAAGAGGTGAAGGCGTCTACGACACAGTCGTTTCGAAGATGGATGAACTGCACAAAAGAGGCCTCATATACGGAGTCTCAGTAACAGTAACAAAGGAAAATCTGGGCGAGGTATATTCGGATGACTTCCTGGATCTGATGAGAGAGCGCGGCTGCAAGGCGGTGTTCTACATAGAATACGTTCCTGTAACTGACGAGAGTCAGGAGCTTGCTCCGGATGATGATGACCGCGCGTATATGAACGAACGTATGGATCTGCTCAGAGCAAATCGTCAGGATATGATGTATGTTGCATTCCCGGGCGATGAAAAGAGCTCAGGCGGATGCCTCGCTGCAGGCAGGGGATTCTTCCATATCAACTCGCACGGCGGAGCGGAGCCTTGCCCATTCTCGGCATACTCAGATATAAATGTCAGAGATACATCAGTAAGAGAAGCTCTTAATTCAGGCCTGTTTACTGCCCTTCGTGAAGGAGGCATACTCGCCGGCGATCACATCGGAGGATGCGTTCTTCATGCAAAAAGGGATCAGGTAGAGGCAATTGTGAGAGGTGAAGCAGTATAGTTTCGCGTTAAAACAGCAAAATGGTATACAGTTATCGGGCGCTCTCGTTCGGGAGCGCCTTTATTTATGCAGAAAAATATGGTGATAAGAGAATAAAATACAGAAATGCGAATCTTTTTGGCCATGGATCGAATCAATTCTTGAAATTATGTATTGTGTTTTGATATTATATACATTATTGCGTTTGAACACAATATGTGATTTGTATACATAATAGAACTATACTGCCGAGGATGTTAAACATAACAGACGTCGGTGGCGGGTATCAATCCCCGATCGACGCTCTCAGGAGCTGAAGTTCCCGGCGTCTGTAAATGCTTCCTCTGGATCAAGCGGCGTTGCCGTAAGATCGGAAGCATAAATTAGGGGTATGGATGTTTAACACATAGGGGTCTGGGGCAGATTGTTTTCATGGGAGGCTGAAAAGATGAAGATAACAGTAATTGGCGGGGGAAATATCGGTACGCAGTTTGCTGTACACAGTGCAGAGAAAGGGCATGAAGTCAGCCTTTTTACGTCTAATCCCGCGCACTTCGACAAACACCTGTCGATCGTAGATAAGAATGGCGTCGTAATCCACGAAGGGGATATCTGCCGTGCAAGCAACGATCCTGCCGAAGTCCTGAGCGGTGCGGATATGATAATGATAACGATGCCGCCGACTATGATGATTCCTCTGGCTGAGATGATCTACGAGAACACTGATGAAAATACGATAATCGGGTTTGTTCCGGGCAACGGCGGTTTCGAATTTGCGTTCAGCAAATGCATAGAGAGAGGAAATGTGTTTTTCGGCATAGATCGTGTTCCTGCGATTGCAAGGATCACCGAGAGAGGAAAAGCGGTATGCTGCTCAGGATACAAGGATAAGCTTTATATCGGAGCTATACCGTCATCAAAGGTTGAAATCTGCAGTCAGCTGATAGAGAGCATTTATGATATTCCGTGTGTGAGGCTGCCGGGATTTATGGCGCTGACGCTCACTCCTTCAAATCCTATACTGCATACTTCGAGGCTGTATTCGCTGTTCAAAGATTACGAGCCGGGTGTTACATACGATAGGATCCCGCTGTTCTACGAGGAATGGAATGACGAATCGTCAGAACTGCTTATGAAATGCGACGATGAAATACAGGATATATGCAGGGCGCTGCCGGAATTCGGGCTGGAATACGTGGTCTCGGAGCGCGAGTTTTATAATGCGGATACAGTCGAAGAAATGACAAGGGCCATAAGCACCGAAGAATCGCTGCTCGGACTGACCACTCCTTCTGTAAATGCCGAAGGCTCTGAAGTCGGTGCAAGGGGAACCGACGGATTCCGGACCAGGAGAAAACAGAAAAGAGAAGCAATAGAATCTCACATGCAGAGGCGTGTAGGATGGAGGGAAAAAGCCAATCGCAGACACGAAGAATTCATAAGTATGATCGATAAGCGAAAGAGAGAAGAACCTTCAAAGCAGGGGCTGATCCCTGATCTGCACTCAAGATATTTCACAGCTGATTTTCCTTACGGCCTGACGGTGATAAGGCAGATCGCAGAAATTGCCGGTGTGGAAACTCCGTACATAAATCGTTTACTCGACTGGTACGACGGAATAGCACTCATAAATGATAAACTCATGCTGCCTGATTACGGAGTCACTGACATGGAAAGCATGAAAGCCTTCTATCTGAGATAGATCAGACAGAATACCATTCCATATCACTGCCATGCCATATCGTGTTTTTGTGCCATTACGCCATGCTGCCGCACCGCATTTCGATGTCACGTTGTCACGACGACATATCGTCATGCTGCTGTGCCGCACTTCCGGGATATGCTGCTGCGCCGCCATGTTGCTGCGTAGCACTTCATCTCCTTTTTCAGCTATTGAAACGGCACTGATAAATATATATAAATCCGGACGGGGATACCATGAGAATAGAAATATTGGTATCTGTTACAATAGCATGTTCCTTACCTCCCTTTGGATTTTTGAATCCGCGGGCTGTAAGCATGTCATATGCCTCATCAAAATCATCAACATTCATTCTGATGATAGTCATATCCTTTTCCATATTTGCCGCATCAGCAATATCAACACAGTGACCGTCAGCATCTTTGAAAGTATAGTTAGTGATTTCGTTTGTTGTAGGGACATCACTGGTATGCATCCTTTCAAATCCGAGATCTTCGAATAACTTAATGAGTGATGCTGCATCAGGTGAAACGATAAGCGGATTAAACGATGTGATTTTCATAATAACATTCTCCTTTCTAAATTCAATATATCCAAATGTCAATATAGCACTATCACCGTCAAGATTCAATTGTGCACGAAATTGCAACCCTCAATCCATTACAATTCAGTGAACAGCCGCGCGGCCGATGTGTCGTGAGCGCATACTGAATTGAAACGATAAATGCAATAGTATATTATTGAAGGGCAGACTTTCAATTGAAGGGCAGACTCTCCGGACCAAACCGGATGATAAGAATAAAGAAAACATTGTGAAATTTCACGCATTTGAGGATTACAAATAGAGAGGGATAAGGCTGCAGTGGAGTGATTCCTTTGTATGCAGAGTAATTGAAACAATTATGAAGAAAGTAAAGATATACGGAACTCTGGGACCGTCATGCAGTGATGCGGGTGTTCTGAAAAAAATGTTTGAGGAAGGAATGGACGGGGTCAGGCTCAATCTGTCGCACACCAGCCTTGACGGATCGGCGGATATCATAGAGGCATGTTCGGAAGCCGCCCGAAGCTACGGGATCAGTCACGAATTTATGATAGATATGCAGGGTCCGGAACTCAGGATCGGCAATTTGGGAGAAGCGCTGCAGCTGAGGGAAGGAGAATTGATAGATGCATCAGCCATTCCGTTTCCCGAAGCAGTTCTCGATGAATTGCGCCGTTCAGGGCAGATGCAGCAGGAGATACTGCTTGACGACGGCAGGATAATGCTGAGAACTGAACAGAACGAATCATGCTGCACAATGCTCCGTGTAATACGCGGAGGACTGCTTCAGAGCCGCAAGAGTATTGCGCTTCCCGGCTGCAGCATAGAAACTCCGGCAATGACAGAAGCTGATCTGCAGAACATCCGGAATGCAGGTAAATACGGAGTAACTGCTGTTATGCAGCCGTTTGTACGAAGCAAAGAAGACCTTATTGCTGTCCGAAAAGCCCTCGATGACGCGGGATGCAGCAAGATAAGAATTTTTGCAAAAATCGAGAATCTGAGAGGCCTGGAAAAGCTCGACGAACTCATACCTCACTGCGACGAGATAGTCATCGCGAGAGGCGATCTCGGAAACTCTATGGATCTGTGGAAGCTGCCTGCTGCACAGAAACGCATAGCCGCAGCCTGCCGCGCAGCCGGCAGGGATTTTATGGTAGTTACGCAGATGCTTGACTCAATGATGCATAGACAGGTACCGACAAGAGCCGAGGTAAGCGATATTTTCAATGCAGTGCTCGATGGAGCAGCATCGGTGATGGTTACAGGAGAGACAGCCGCAGGGGAATACCCGGATCAGGTAATCCGTTATCTGTCCCGGACCGTACGGGAAGCAGAGTATTTCGCTTTTAAATGACTCTGGCTGTTTATTGAATTCTAGCGTATTGATTTGCCGGCAAAACCATCCCTTCTGACAACTTGATACATTGTAATACATAATATAAACTATCATTACGATTATTCAGAATATATATAGATGAGGCAATAATCACAAAAAATGTGAAAGGAGTCCGGGGATGGCAAATATTCATGATATTACGAGAAATCAATGGATGCTGAGAGGGCCGCTCGCAAAGAAAGGCTATGACTGGTGGTGGCATTCAATGACAGCGGAAAACGCCGAGACAGGTGAGCAGAAACCGTTTTACGTCGAATTCTTTACATGCAATCCGGCGCTTGCCGAAGACGAGCCGGTTATAGTATGGAACGACCCGGAAAAACAAAAGGCAGGGATTCGCCCGTCATATCTTATGGTCAATGCGGGATTCTGGGGCGAGGATCACGGACAGCTCCACAGATTCTTTTCGCTCAGGGATGTTGAGATCCATGCCAATGCTCCGTTCAGCATTTCCGCAGCTGACTGCAGCTGCAGCGAGACACATTGCGAGGGAAGCATCAGCGTAACGCCTGAAGAGGCGGAACAGCATCCGGAATGGATGAGCGATGCCGGTTCTATGAGCTGGAATTTCGATATAAAGAAAGAGATCGCATTCCATGTGGGATACGGTGCGAGCAAATTCTTCAGAGCAATCAATTCCTTTGAGATGTTCTGGCACGCAGAAGGAATGAAGTCTGTATTCACAGGCGAGATAATTCTGAACGGGGTCAGATATCTCCTTAAGCCGGAAACCTGCAACGGTTATTCCGACAAAAACTGGGGCGGTGATTTTACCAGCCCGTGGGTATGGCTGTCATCGAACAATCTCACCAGCGTGATCTCCGGGAAAAAGCTTATGAACAGCGTTTTCAATATCGGCGGCGGCAGACCGAAGATATTCTTCTTTGCACTTGACCGCAAGCTGCTGGGCGAATTCTACTATGAGGGAAAGGATTATGAATTCAATTTCTCCAAATTCTGGACACTCTCACGTACTAAGTTCGATTGCTGGGAGACTGAGGACGAGATACACTGGCATGTTCTTCAGACGACTAAGGATGCAAAGCTCGATACACGAATCAGATGCGCAAAGAAGGACATGCTCAATATAAGATATGAGGCTCCGACAGGATACAAAAAGCACAACAGACTTTGGAACGGCGGCAATGGAACGGGAACTCTCAAACTGTACAGGAGATCCCTGTTCGGCCGCAGAGAAGAACTTATTGATGAAGTATACGCTGAGGGTATAGGCTGCGAATATGGTGAATACTGCGATCCGCAGTAAAACCGGGATTGAGCCGGAAAGGAATACAGCATGAGAAAGACTAAGATAGTATGCACGATGGGACCGAAAGAAAATGACGATGCCATCCTAAAAGAGCTCGTAAAGGAGATGGATGTTGCGAGATTCAATTTCTCGCATGGCACGCATGAGAGCCATCTCGAAATGCTGCAGAGAGTACGCGCGGCGGCAGAAGAAGCCGGACGGCCGATAGCAATGCTGCTCGATACCAAAGGACCGGAGATACGCACGGGGCTTCTCGAAGGACACGAGCCTGTTATGCTGGTCAAGGACAGTGAAGTGCTGATCTCTCCGCAGATCACAGGCGATGAAGAGGGCAACGCCGGGCATATTTATGTCACATACAAGGATATCGCAGCAGACCTTTCTGAGGGAAACATCGTACTGATAGATGACGGAGTCATGGAACTCAGGGTCAATGAGATAGTCGGCAACGAGCTGAAATGCACAGTGGTCGCAGGCGGAATGCTGTCTGAGAGAAAAGGTGTGAATCTGCCGGGAGTCAGCGTAGGTCTTCCGGATCTTACTGAAAAGGATTACGAAGACATAGCGTTCGGACTTGAGAATGATTATGACTTTATTGCGGCGTCATTTATACGCAGTGCAGAGGCTGTCAACAAGATCAGAAGTCTGATCGAGGAGGCAGGAAAGAGAACCAAGATAATAGCCAAGATAGAGTCCGGCGAAGGCATAGACAATCTCAAAGAGATCATCGATGCGGCAGATGGTATCATGGTTGCGCGCGGAGATCTCGGCGTTGAGATTGAGGCGCAGAAAATACCTCAGCTGCAGCGTGAGATAATTTCAATGTGCAATAAAAAGGGTAAAACAGTCATCACGGCGACACAGATGCTTGATTCGATGATGAGAAATCCCCGTCCGACGAGAGCAGAGGTAACGGATGTCGCAAATGCTGTATACGAAGGCTCGGATGCTGTAATGCTTTCGGGTGAGACTGCAAGCGGAGACTATCCTGTCGAAGCGCTCAATATGATGGTTTCCATAGTGGAATACACCGAAGGCTTCGTTCCTAACAAATTCCTTGATCTGCGGGGCAGGTATGCTGACATCAAATCCATTTCCAATACCACATGCATAGCAGCTGTTGCCGCGTCGGAAGAACTGAGGGCAAAAGCGATACTGGCGCCGACAACCTCAGGAGTGACAGCTCTCGAAGTATCAAAATGCCGTCCGACATCGGATATATATGCATTCTCACCGGATCCTGTTTCGGTCAGACAGATGATGCTGCTCTGGGGAGTCAGACCGTCGCTTGCAGAAAGGGCGCATTCGACAGATGAGCTGCTTGAGGACTGCATTGATATTATCGACAATGCCGGGCTGGCAGAAGAGGGTGACATATTCGTATTCATAGCAGGCGTTGTTACCGGAAGACACGGACATCAGAGATCCGAAACAAATACGATGCGTATCATACAGCTGTGATAAGGCTGATAAAACCTCACATACAGAGAGACGGTTCGCCGTCTCTTTTGGTTTGCAATAAATTTAGTATGCAATGTGCAAAAAAAGAACTGTTATTTAAATGATGAATATGAGATACTTATTATGTATTTGTATATGGAGACAATCTGAATTGATTGCACATATGGTGGCTGAATCACAGAGAGGTATTGTTATGAAGAAAAAAGGAACTGGAATCAAAAGAATCGGATCCGTGTTCCTTGCGATGTGGCTCTGCATGGCTCTCATACCTATGGGAGTATTTGCAGAAGAGCTGCCTGAAGCAGGAGCGCAGACAAATGAGGAGCCGGTGCTCGTTCAACAGGATACCGATACAGAGAATGTCGGTGAAGATGTTCCGGCTGAATCGTATGAAACAGACGGACAGGCTGCCATAGCAGAGGATTCTGAAGAAGGCGCTGAGGTATCCGAGGAACCCGTATACGATATTCAAGCCGGGACGCCTGAACCGGCAACATTGATTGAACGTGACGGCTACAAGCTTAAATTAAAAGAACCTGTAATAGAGAATATGATTCCTCCGGAACTCAAAAATGCGGCGATAGATCATGTATGGATCAAGGCCGGCAGCAGCAGAATGACGGTAAATTGGTCTATGCCTAAAAAGTCTAACTATCCTGAGAATTCAGGAATCATCATTTTCCGTGCAGGCGGACCGGGAAAGGGTAAAACATATTCGGAGATAGACCGTATACCATTCTGGTCTATAGATCAGGTGCCGGTATGGGAGCCGACGGACAGCTATGCCGATAAGACTGCAAGCAAGAAAAACACACCGTACTCATATGTTGTTGCAGCATATTATAACGGCGCTGACGAAAACACATATATTTCGAGAATTTCCGATTGGGCTGCGGGACAGACCACTTCGAGCAAACTCAAGAGCGTATATAAGGCAACAATCAATAAGAAATCGGCAAAGCTGCAGTATAAAGAGTCGACAACGCTGTCGGTCAAATACGCTAAACCTGAATCGACATATGGCGCAAAGGGATCAAATAAATTCCGCTGGCTTACTGACGATAAATCAGTTGCTACAGTTAACCAGAGCGGCAAGGTGACTGCAAAGGGTGCGGGAACTACATATATCCGCTGCAGATTGGTGTGCGGAAAGGATGTAAAGTGCAAGGTACATGTTGTCTGGGCTTATACACCGTCTGAGCCTAAGCTGTCTGTAGATGTTGCAAGCAACAGCAGTATCACTCTCAAATGGAATTCAGCAAAGAGAGCGTCATATTACTATCTGTACAGATCAAATGACGGACTGCACTGGCTGGATCCTGTAAAGGTAAACGACACATCGAAGAAGGTAACGGGTCTGACAAAGGGTCACAGATACACGTTCTATGTTACCTCTGTAAATGACAATCACGGATATACAAAGGAAAGCTCCAATTCCAACGTTGTCAATCAGAAAGCTGTAATAAAACGCAGACCTACATCTGTTTCAGGCTGGCCTACATCAAAGACGCTCACACCGGGAACGACATTTACGGTAAGGCTGAGCATCACATCGCCGGATAAGCGTAAGGCGAGTCTGCAGATGAAGAAAAACGGCAACTGGTCAACGAAAAAGACTGTTACGCTGCCATCCGGAGCGGGAAAGGCCAGCTACAGCCTGACATTCCCTAATGACTGGAAAAGCGGTACAACACAATGGAGATTCGTAATTCCTAAGAGTGAAACCTCTGAGGGATATACAACCAAGACGCTTACAATTAAGGCCGGCAGAGTTTATTCAAATCCGGGCGGATATGAGATCCATGACAAGATAACCAAACACGGCAGTTATTATACATGCCCGGTACTGGTCAATGCGCGCAGCACAAGAGCCAACTGTGTTGAGGCGATGATCAGGACAGCAAACAAATATCTGGGAGACAGGTATGTGAACGGCAAATCCGGTGCGCCTGGTTCAGGTATTGATGCTTCAGGACTGGTAATTCAGTCATGCTACGGAACAGGAATAGATCTTCCTGTAAATCCATCAAACAGAAAACCGAATGCAGTACCGCAGATCATGAGCTGCGGCAAGCTCAGAAGCATAAGCTATAAGAACAATCCAA
Organism: uncultured Eubacteriales bacterium; assembly: GCA_902774265.1. Lineage (GTDB taxonomy): Bacteria > Bacillota > Clostridia > Peptostreptococcales > Anaerovoracaceae > Crickella. The sequence continues at coordinate 88,861 of CACYHR010000027.1, read as the reverse complement.
GCGATCCTACAGATCATCCGGGAGTGTTCAGAGGCGATCTGATATTCTTCCAGACAGAGACGGGTAATATCGGTCATGTAGCGATTTATCTCGGCTGGGACAAGATCATTCAGGCAGATCCGGAATCCGGAAGAGTAAATACTTCTACTATCAGCAAAATGGTTAAAAATAAAGGCTGGAAGGTAGTCGGTGTCAGAAGAGTTCTCCTGTAGGAACGGCAGATAAACAGGGAAAGGAGAAAAAAGAATAATGAAGATCAGATATAGAATTTTGGCCCTGGCGATGTCTGCGCTGATGGTGTTGTCGTTTATGCCGGCTATGGCCTTTGCTGAAGACAGTGCGCAGAACGGAGCAGGAAACGATGCTGCAGGTATTACAGAGGATGAATTCGGGGTGGTGGTATCTCCCGTTGAAGTGAAACCTGCAGTTGACCTTTATGGAATCGTAGGAACGAATGAGCTCAGCAATGAACTCTACGAGAAAGGTAACGGTTTCATAGTTAAATATGATGACGGAAGCGAAAAGGAATTCTGGTATGAAACGCGTACTTTTGAGCAGGGCGGAGAGACATTTGAGGTGTCCGCGTTCTTCCCGAAAGAAAAAGAGAGCGATAACTTATACTACCTTGATGCATACTATACACCTGATGAAGATCAGCTCTTCTTCAGAGGAGAAAACACTGTCACACTTGATGTATATCCTCCGTATTATGTAAACGGAGAAGGAAGCCTGGGCACAAAGTATATTCCTGTAGAAACAAAAGTATGGTGTCAGTACGGAGAACCGGTATCACTGGAGTTCAAACCTGCAGAAGGCTTCCAGGCAGAAGGCTTCATAGGAAACAACATAATATTTGAAGACTCATTTTACGGCGAAGGAAATATGTTCACAGCGACAGTCAGATATATCGGCTGGAACAGTGAAACCGAAAAATACGATCTGGAATGGGATACTGTATATGATTATAAGTATTCTCCGGTAAATCCGGAGCTGGGGATTGAAGAAGAAGGCTTTTATGCGGTCTCAGAGCTTCCAAACGGCAAGGAATATATTGACCCGAAAAGCAGACTTGACCTCGGATATTGCGGAGAGGTTTCACTGAGTCCGGGAATTAATACAGTTGAGCTGGATTATATAACGACACCAACCGGAACTATCGATACATTTGTTGTAGATTTTACGGTAACAATGAAAGCCGAAAAATACGATGTATACTCTAATTTTCCGGCATTTGAATATACCGGCAAAGCTGTAAGCACCAGTGAATTCAATAAGCAGCTTGTGATCAGGGACAGCGAGGGAAAGAAGATTCCGAGTATAGCTTATACATACAGACTGCCTTCAACCAGGGATATCGGTTTCCATGAAATGAAGGTCAAATTCGACACAGAGCTTTATCCGGAATTCCCTGAATCGATAACGGTAAACTATAGAATAGGACCTAAAGTTCCGCAGATCAAGAGTGTTCAGGGCGGTAAGAATCAGCTTACTGTAAAATGGGATAAGCTTAAAGCTTCCCAACTCAAGAATATTGACGGAATGTATATCGAGATCGCTACCAACAAGTCCTTTACTTCCAATTACAATGCTATTTCGCTGAATGATGACCAGACTATGAAAGGAAGCAAGGTCATCAAAAAACTCAAAAAGAATAAAAAATACTATGTAAAGGTAAGCACATTCAAGAAAATCAAGGATACTGAATACGGCGGTAATTACTATGTGTTCTCGCCGGACAGCAAGGTAAAGACAGGAAAGACCAAAAAGTAAACATTTACCGCTTCCTGTAAAAAACTGTGAAAAAGAGGAGGATGATCTGATGATTCAGGTCATCCTCCTTTTCCGGTGTGCTGTCGCGGCACAGTTCTGATGATTAAAAAGCCTGCTGCAGTCTCCGATGTGCAGTGATGCAGCTGAAATAGGTTTATAGCTTATTTCTTAATGTGCTGGATCAGGCTGATACCAAATCCGGAAGGTGACATCATCATTGCAGCGCGGGATGAACCGTTATCTGCAATCTGATCTCCTTTGGTATTCACAAATCCGCGGGATTTCAGATATTCATAAGCCTCATCGAAATTATCCACATTCATTCTGATACCTGTGATGGTCTGAGGTACTCTGGCGTTCTCTGTGATATCCACATGGAATCCATCGGCATTCTTCATTCTGACGCTGGAGTATGCAGTAACTTCTGTATCGCTCTCTGTTGTGTGTCTTTTCTCAAAGCCAAGCTCCTCGAACACTGCAATTATATCATCAGCCTTCGGGGTTATGATAAGAGGGTTAAAAGATGTGATTTTCATAATGTGTTCCTTTCTTTCCAACTTACTGACTTATTCACAGCATCGATAGAGCTGTAAATAATTAGTTGCGTTATTAAACCATATTACAGGCAAAATAGCAAGCCGGCCTATTTTCAGTTCAGTATCGTCCGTTTCACCTTTTTTTCACCCAAACCTACAGTCTAAACCTTTTATATGAACTTGCCGTCATTCCATCTGTGATTAGTTTTACTAATCATAATGATAAAACACTCTGGGTTTACTAAGTATTGCAAGAGTGTTAAATTATTAACGGTCAAAAACGGAACAGCAAATAACAATAGCTGAAAAGCCGTTGTAAGAATAAACATTTCAGAAGGAGGCAATACAATGGTATATGTAGCAATCATCGCAGCAGCAACAGCATTTGCTATCTACGAAGAGAAAAATCTTCCTACAGTAAAGAAGCACTAATTGCAAATAATACAAATTGCAAGAAAAGAGCTTATTAAAGAGCTTATTGCTGATAAGCAGACTGCAAATCAAAAAGAAAAGAACTGCCGTATACCGGTCGCAGCAAGCATCGGTATACGGCAGTTTTCTTTACATTGTGCCGGTAAATCTGTAAAATTGTCACATGACTAAAGACGAACTGATCATTTCAAGAATAGAAGACAAAATAGAGCAATGCAGAAACGGGTATTATGTGACATCGACAGGACTGCTTGACTCGCACGAACAGGCGCTGGCTGTCAGCATTTCGAGAAGCGCTGCCGGAGTCAGATGTCAGATGTATGGCGGCTATGACGGAGCGGAAAGGCGTATGCTCGTATGCATTCCTGCGGAAATTCCGATGTCAGATAGCGATGTATTTGACGGACTGCTTGCAGTGCTCAGGGTCACAAAACCGGCTATTTCGCGTGAACTGACACACAGGGACTATCTTGGCTCCGTGCTTGGACTTGGGATAGAAAGAAGCGTGACAGGCGATATCCTGGTAAGACCGGATGGTGCGGATATAATAATCGTTCCCGAGATCGCAGACTTTCTGCTCAGGGAATTCAGACAGGCCGGCAGGACCAATATAAAGACTCAGCTCGTTCCGATAGAAGAGCTTATCATTCCGGAGATGAGGACTCAGATCATCAGGGACACAATACCCTCTGCCCGCCTTGACAGCATCGTGTCGTCAGCGTTCAGACTCTCACGAAGCAAAGCCGCTGAAGCGATAAGAAGCGGCATAGTTTCGCTCGATCATGTGGAATGTCTTAAGCCTGACGCGAAGGTCGAAGAGGGACAGACTCTGGTGCTGAGAGGCAGAGGAAAGGCAGTAATAGATGAAATAGGCGGCGAGTCAAAGAAAGGCCGTATCTGGGTGAGCATCAGGAAATTCATTTGATGTACAGAACTTTAAAGAATGAATTGCAGCTTTCACTCCGCCGAATGCTGACTGCGCAGATGTATTTCGCAGTCAGTCACAATATGAATCTCTATAAGTACATGATATGAGTTGACTTTAGCGATTTAGCATAGTAAAGTGACACGAGAAAGCGCAGATAATACTGTACTGCTATTTCTGCGCAGGATCATGGCAGATCATAACAGACGGCGCCGCTCGCTCCAATAAGGCGGGCCTGTCGGAGTTTTGCTCCTGATTGAAAAGATAATTATATAGAAAGGGTATACAGCAGCCGGCCTCTCTGACGAAGAGTGACAGTACAAGAGTAACAGTACAAGAATAAAAGTACAAAGGAAAGCACAATAGAAGGGAACTGCTGCAAAACAGGAAACATATGTATTACGATCAGACAGTCCTGACCGGAACGGAAAAGAGGATCTTCGCGCTCAGGACATTATTCAGCAGCTATGGGTATAAGCCATACCGCATGCGTAAATTCGAAGAATATGACCTTTACAGCAGAAATAAGGATTTTCTGCTTTCGGACAGGGTCATTACATTTACCGATACAAACGGACATCTCAAGGCGCTCAAACCCGATGTCACACTGTCTATTGTCAAGAATCTGAAGGACAGACCGGATGACCTGCAGCGCCTTTATTATGATGAAAATGTTTACCGTATTTCGGGGCGGACCAATTCATATAATGAGATAATGCAGATGGGTCTGGAGTGCATAGGAGCAGCCAATAATCCGTCTGTTACAGAGGTCCTGGATCTTGCAGTAAGCAGTCTGAAGCTGGTATCCGAAAAGCGTGATTATATGCTCAAGGTATCAGATCTGGACATAATGACGCTGCTCATAGACGATATGACCGACAGCAGGAAGGCAAGATCCGAACTGCTGCGTTTGTCGGGGGAAAAGAACCTGCACGGGATACTTGATCTTTACAGACAGTATGAAATCACTGGGGCGTCTTCAGAAGCTCTTGTGGAATTGCTGCAGCTTGAGGGAGCTCCCGATTCAGTACTTCCGGATATCGAACGCATATGCAGCGGCACATGTGCAGCAGAAGAGGCCGGTGAACTTAAAGCAGTAGTTGTCGATCTGGAAGCAGATAAAAAGAATCATATAGTAATAGACTTCTCCATCACGGGAGACACGAACTATTATAACGGTATCGCTTTTGAGGGCTATATTGAAGGGATACCTGAATGCGTGCTGGTCGGCGGCCGGTATGATATGCTGATGAGGCGCATGAAGAAGCATTCGCGTGCGATAGGATTCGCGGTATATCTTGATACGCTGGCGAGGATAAGTCTGCAGTCTGTACCGGAGCAGTCAAAGGAATTCATTAATGTGGCTCTGCCAAAAGGGCGGCTCGGCGAAAAAGTCTATAACATGTTTAAGAATGCCGGTTACGGCTGTGATGATATGTTCGAGGGACGCAAGCTGATATTCGAGAACCCTGAAGCCGGAGTCAGATATTTCTGGGTGAAACCGTCGGATGTGCCTATATATGTAGAAAGAGGAGCAGCGGATATAGGAGTTGCCGGCAAGGACATACTTCTCGAATACGAGCCGAATGTCTTCGAACTGCTTGATCTTAAAACCGGCAAATGCCGTATGGCAGTCGCCGGCCCGGCTGATTTTGAAGATGATTCCCAGTATCCTCTCAAGGTCGCAACCAAGTTCGTCAACATCGCGCAGGCGTATTACGCGTCTGTCGGCCGCGATATAGATATAATCAAACTGAACGGATCGATAGAGATCGCGCCTCTGCTCGGACTTTCGGATGTAATAGTCGATCTTGTAGAAACTGGTACGACGCTCAGGGAAAACAATCTCAGCGTGCTCGAGGAAATACTCGAAGTCAGCGCAAGGCTGATAGCCAATAAATCCGGCTACAGCTTCAAGAGCGAAGCCATCACTGTGCTGCTCGCTAAGCTGGCGGAGCAGCAGGAGAATCAGTAAGCAAGTGATCTGGCAGGATCAGAGAATCAATAATAAGAGAATAAACAGTAAGACCGTATTAAAGATAGGAATATAAAGACCGGGAGTAGGATCAGATGATAAAAATACTGAATTATGCAGAACTCACAGCAGAAGAGGTTTTTGCGCGTAATGAACCGACGGTGAACGTAGCCGATGCCGTTTCTGAGATTATAAAGGATGTGATCGCTAACGGAGATGAGGCGGTAATAAGATATGCGGCTAAATTCGACGGCATAGATCCGCAGGGTTTCCGGCTGGAGCTCAGCGAAGAGGAGCGCGACGCGGCGCTTACAGAGAACGACAGGATCAATCCGGGTCTTGCAGAGATACTCGCAAAGGCTGCATCCAATATAGTCAGATTCCACAGCAAACAGGTCAGAAACAGCTTTATAATAAATGAAACACCGGGCGTGATAATGGGGCAAAAGGTAGTTCCGCTCGAAAGGGCAGGACTCTATGTTCCGGGCGGCACAGCAGCATATCCGTCGACTGTGCTGATGGATACCATACCTGCTTTGATCGCAGGATGTGCTGAAATCATAATGGTGACGCCGCCGAATGCGGACGGTACCGTAAACCCGGCTATCGTAGCGGCGGCCGAAGCAGCGGAAGCTGCCGTTCCGGGCAAAGGGCATGTCAGGATATTCAGGACCGGCGGGGCGCAGGCTATCGCGGCACTCGCATACGGAACGGAAACTATCCCGGCTGTCGATAAAATAGTCGGACCGGGCAATGCATTCGTTGCAGAAGCCAAGCATCAGGTGTACGGCAGAGTTTCTATCGATATGATAGCAGGGCCGAGCGAGATACTTATAGTTTCGGATGGAAAAAGCGATCCTGCGCACCTTGCTGCAGATATGCTCTCTCAGGCAGAACATGACAAAAATGCCAGCGCGGTTCTCGTGACTGATTCAGCAGAGCTTGCATCATCGGTTCAGCAGCAGATAGAGCTGCAGCTTTCACAGCTTGAACGCGAAGAGATAGCCAGAGTTTCCATAGACAATAACGGCAAGATAATCATTGCAGAGGATCTCGAACAGGCAGTGGAAATAGCCAATACCATCGCGCCTGAGCATCTCGAACTCTGCATAGATTCGCCATTCGACTGGCTGGGCAAGGTCAGACATGCGGGCTCGATCTTCATGGGCCGCAGCTGTCCGGAAGCTCTGGGAGACTATTTTGCAGGACCGAACCATACGCTGCCGACCGGCGGAACAGCGAGGTTTTCAAGCCCGCTGTCAGTTGATGACTTTGTAAAAAAGATGCAGTACACTTATTATACAGGCGAAGCGCTGGCCGAAGTCGCTGACGATATCGCGGCATTTGCTGCCGTAGAGGGTCTGACCGGCCATGCGCGCAGCGTACAGATACGCAAAGAATCAGCGGAATAACAGACACCGGATGTCCCCGCCTCTTAGGCGGCGGGTTCCATTTTCGACCATCAGTGGTGGGTAACAATCCCCCACTGATGCTCTCAGAAGCTGAAGCTCCCGGTGTCTGTTGACGGCGTCGCTCGCTCCAATCAAGCGAGCTTGTTGGAGCTTTGCTCCTGGTTGAACGACGGTAATAAGCTGACAGGAAACAGGGTAAAAAAAGACCGGCATAAGACCCGGCAGGAAACCCGATAAGAAAGACCGGCATAAGAACCGGCAGGAAACTGAAAGAGAGAACAGGGAGGGACTATGAGCAGATTCCTTAGCAATAAATATGAAACACTTGAACCGTACACACCCGGCGAGCAGCCGAAGACACAGGTACTGACTAAGCTCAACACCAACGAATCACCGTATCCGCCGGCTCCTGAGGTAGTAAAGGCAGCGGCAGAGGCGGCGGCATCGCTTCAGCTGTATCCGGATCCTGATTGCACGGAGCTTCGCAAAGCTATCGCAGCTGTGCAGAATGTCGATCCGGCGGAGATTATATGTAATAACGGATCTGATGAGACCATATATTTTGCGTTTATGGCATACTGTGACAGCGGGAGACCGGCCGTATTTCCAAAGATCACATACGGCTTTTACCCCGTCTTCGCGGAGATAACGGGTACTGAATACAGAACAATACCGCTGAAAGACGATTTCAGCATCGACCCAAAGGATTACTATGATGCGGAGGGAACGATTTTTATCGCCAATCCGAACGCTCCGACGGGGATACCTCTCAGCCTTGATCAGATAGAAGACATTCTTAAACACAATCCGGACAATGTGGTGGTAATCGATGAGGCATATGTTGATTTCGGGACGGAGTCGGCAGTACCGCTGGTCAGCAGATACGATAATCTGCTGGTCGTACAGACCTTTTCAAAATCCCGGTCTCTGGCCGGAATGAGGCTTGGATACGGAATAGGCAGCAGGGATCTGATATCCGATCTCAACGCACTGAGGTTTTCGACCAATCCGTATAATGTAGACAGGATTGCAATCGCAGCGGGAATAGCATCGCTTGAACACGATGAGGTAAACCGTGAGCACTGCAGGATGATAATGAAGAACCGCAAATATACAGTCGAAAAGCTGAGTGAAATGGGATTTGAGATGACAGATTCGACAGCGAATTTTATTTTTGTAAGGCACCCGGAAATTCACGGCTCAGAGCTGTTCGGCAAACTCAGAGAGCGCGGAGTCATAATCAGACACTGGGACAAACCCGAGCTTGCTGACTATAACCGTATCACCATTGGTTCGCGCGAACAGATGGATATTTTGCTGCGCGAAGTCGCGGATATTCTGGCACAGCAGGCATAGATCCGGCATGCATGGATCCGGGGACTTTTCCACTATCCAAAAAGAAGCGGCATAGCGAAGAGTCATAAACAAGGGATATAGAGAAGAGTCGTAAGGAAGACCGGATAATTAAGGCCGGTGCAGATAGTATTGGAGGACGATCAGATGAGAACTGCAGAGATACGCAGAGAGACCGCCGAAACGAGCATCATGCTCGCCATTGATCTCGATGGCAGCGGCAGAAGTGAAATAGATACAGGCGTCGGTTTTCTGGACCACATGCTTACCCTTTTTGCCAGACACGGACGGATCGATATGACTGTATCTGCAAACGGAGATACTTATGTTGACGATCACCACACTGTCGAAGATATAGGAATAGCTCTCGGGCAGGCATTTGCAGCAGCGATAGGCGATAAGAGAGGCATTACCCGTTACGGCAGCTGCATACTGCCTATGGATGAAGCGCTGATAATGACTGCGATGGATATTTCTGGCAGAGCACATCTATCATACGGACTTGAGATACCGACTCAAAAGGTTGGCACCTTTGATACGGAGCTAGTCGAGGAATTCTGGCTTGGATTTGTAAGAAATGCAGGCATAACAATGCATTTCAGGCAGCTTGACGGAAGCAATTCGCACCACATCATAGAGGGCGCTTTCAAATCAGCAGCCAGATCACTGAGACAGGCTGTGTCCATAGACAGAGCATATTCGGACGAGATCCCTTCAACAAAGGGTTTACTGTAACCAATATGCTGATAATTCTCAGATTCAGATAATACCGGAAACCACTCGGGGATCAGCTTTCTTATGACAGGATTCCCGGGATGGTGTATTATGGAGATCTTCATAAGAGAAATGATCCACAGAAATGATTCCTTGAGGAGGAAATAAATGGTAGCAATAATAGATTACGGCGTTGGCAATCTCTTCTCGCTCAGGAGTTCCCTGCGTGAGATAGGAGCTGAGGCACTGGTAAGCTCTGATGAGGCGGAGATAGCTGCTGCTGACAGGATAATACTGCCGGGTGTCGGAGCCTTTGAGGACGCAGCGCGCAAGCTTAGAGAGAGCGGGATGGAGGCACTGGTAAAAAGAGAAGCCGCAGCCGGCAAACCTCTGCTTGGCATTTGCCTGGGTATGCAGCTCATGTTCGACAGGAGCTATGAATACGGTGAACACGAAGGCCTCGGGCTGATACACGGTTCAGTAAGACCTATAGCCGATGTTATTCCGACGGGATACAAGATACCTCATATCGGCTGGAATTCCCTCAGGTTCGTAAAGGAATCACCTCTCTTCAAATACAGCAAAGAGAACGACTATGTGTATTTTGTCCATTCCTACTACGCAGCGGAATGCGATGAATCCACACTTGCCGTAACGGAATACGGAGCAGATCTGACAGCTTCGGCCGCAAACGGTAATGTATACGGCTGCCAGTTCCACCCGGAAAAGAGCGGAAATACAGGCCTCAATATACTCAGGGCTTTTATGGAACTGTAATCCACTGATGCTCTCAGGAGCTGAAGCTCCCGGTGTCTGTTGACGGCGTCGCTCGCTCCAATCAAGCGAGCTTGTTGGAGCTTTGCTCCTGGTTGAATATTCAGTATGATAAGAGACACCGTCGCTTGCTCCAATCAGGCGAATCGGTTATGCACATCAAATCATAAGGAGATGAAATAATGCTGATTTATCCGGCAATAGATTTATATGAAGGAAAGGCCGTCAGGCTTTTCAAGGGGGATTACGCTCAGATGACGGTCTACAGCGACTGTCCGCCTGAGATAGCCCGCGATTTCGTCGCTGCAGGCGCGCCGCAGATACATGTAGTTGATCTGGAGGGCGCAAGAGACGGTACAACGCCGAACTTTGAAACTGTATGCGCCATCAAAAAAGCTGCTGATGAAGCTGCCGGGAAATGCGCCGGAACCGGCGCCGTTTCTGCTGATTCGCCGGGCTCAGGATCGGCATTTGTTGAAATAGGCGGAGGGATCCGGGATATGGATACGGTCTCGAGATATCTCGAAGCAGGCATAGACCGTGTCATACTCGGGACTGCGGCAGTAAAGGACAGGGAATTTCTGCAGAGAGCAGTAGACAGATACGGGGCAAAGATCGCTGTTGGGATTGATGTCAGGGATGGATTCGTTGCAGTTAAAGGCTGGACAGAGCTTTCTGAATACGGACTGGATGAATTCTGCGTTATGATGCAGCAGATGGGCATAAGAACGATCATATGCACGGATATTTCGCGTGACGGAGCGATGAGAGGCACAAACAGAGAAATGTACAGGAAGCTTTCCGAATCTCTGCAGATGGATATAGTGGCATCGGGCGGAGTATCGACCCTGGAGGATATACGCGAACTTTCAGCTCTCGGCATACATGGAGCGATAATAGGCAAAGCTTACTATACAGGAGCGATAGATCTCAAAGAGGCGGTCAGGCAGGCGGCAGACAAATAGATCCGACTGTGTACAGACAGGACAGCCCGGTCAGCCGCAAAGTGCGGCCCGCACATACGAATAAACAAACAGATGCTGCAGTGCGGCTGACAGGCCGATAATACCCCTTTGATATAAGAATGTTTGGAGATCAAAGAATGATAACTAAAAGAATAATACCGTGCCTTGATGTCAGAGATGGCAGAGTGGTAAAAGGCGTAAATTTCGAAAACCTCGGAGATGTTGCATCGCCGGTGGATATGGCAAAGAAATACAGCAATTCGGGTGCTGATGAGCTGGTGTTTTATGATATTACTGCATCGGCGGAGGGTCGCAGGCTGTTTACGGAGATCTTAACTGAAACGGCTTCGAATGTCTTTATTCCGCTGACGGTGGGAGGCGGAATCAATACTATTGAGGATTTTGACAGAGTGCTCAAATGCGGTGCAGACAAGGTCAGTGTCAATTCAGGAGCTATAAGAAATCCGGGCCTTATCAGCGAGGGAGCAAAAAGATACGGCGACCAGTGTGTAGTCCTTTCATGCGACATCAAGCGGGTAGACGGCGAATTCAGAGTGTTTGCCCGCGGCGGACGTGATGATACCGGCATGGAGGCGATCAGCTGGATAAAGCGTTGCGTTGGCATGGGAGCCGGAGAAGTAGTGGTCAATTCAATAGATACTGACGGAGTTAAGCAGGGCTTTGATATAGAAATGCTGCAGGCTGTGTGCGATGCCGTTTCGGTTCCGGTGATAGCATCGGGCGGGGCCGGAAACATAGATCATTTCATTGAACTGTTCCGCCGTGTCCCGACGATCGATGCAGGACTTGCAGCATCGATATTCCATTTCGGCGAAGTTGCGATCAGCGATCTCAAGGCAAGAATGGCCGCGGAAGGGATCCCGGCCCGCATCTGACTCCGGGCTGTGCAGCGAGGGATCACATCGTGACAGATGGCCTTTTCGAAACTGCCGAAAGACGTAATACTATGCTTATCATAATGACAGATTTGGAGACTTCCGTCCCGGGAGCTAATTTTTGACGTTTAGGACGGAAGTTATATACCTTTGAAGTTTGATCGAGTGCTGAATTGTAAACAAATAACTGCAATATATAGAAAGAACATGGGGGAATCTCAAAAATGGAAACAAAAGATTTCAATAATCTGATAAAGGATCTGAAATTTGACGAGAAGGGGCTGATCCCGGCTATCGTCGTGGATGCAGTGACAAAGAGGGTGCTGACTCTCGCATTTATGAACGAGGAGAGCCTGAGGATCTCAATGGAAAAAGGGCTGACATGCTTCTGGAGCCGTTCGCGTCAGGAGCTCTGGCTCAAAGGGGAGACCAGCGGAAATTATCAGCATATAGTCAGCGTTACAGCCGACTGTGACAGGGATGCTCTGGTAGTTATGGTTGAGCCGGAAGGTCCGGCCTGCCACCTCGGTACGGATTCATGCTTTGAATATCCTGTCTGGGAATCTGAAGAGCTTAAGGAATTTTCATATGAAGGACTGATGGGGCTGATAGAAGGCCGCAAGACCGATCCTAAAGAAGGTTCATATACAACATATCTCTTTGACAAGGGTCTGGATAAGATCCTCAAAAAGGTCGGCGAAGAGTGCACCGAGGTAATAATCGCCGCGAAGTCTGCAGAACAGACAGGTGACAATGCCGAGACGATATATGAAATAGCAGATCTTGCTTACCACACAATGGTACTGATGGTGGAAGCCGGCATTTCTCTTGAGGATATACACAGAGAACTTGCTTCGAGGCATGTCATCGATAAAAAAATCAAACAGGAGAAAATGCGCTGATTATGTTCGATCTTCATATGCACACTACATACTGCGATGGAAAAAACAGCGCAGAGGAAATGATCATTTCCGCAATAGACAAAGGACTGGATACAGTCGGCCTGTCCGGCCATTCCTTCACGCCTCATGATGTCAGCTACTGCATGAGCCGCGAGGGCACTGAAAGCTACATCAGAGAAGTCAGAGATTTGGATGAAAAATATTCCGGAGATATACGCGTTCTGACCGGAATAGAGAGGGATTATTATGCGGATATCAGCAACGGGGAATTTGATTATGTAATCGGCTCGCTTCATTATCTGTTTAAGACTGATAAAGGCTGCTGCGATATAGAAACCGTTCCGGGGAAAGCTGCAGCCGGGAGCAACAAATCAGAGGAGTCCGGCGCGGCGCTGTGGACGGATGTAGATGATAATCCTGACAAGCTGATCGATTTTGCTTTCCGGTATTATGGCGGAGATCTAATGTGCCTTGCGGAGCTTTATTATGAAACCCTGGAAGATATTGTATCAGTGACTGACTGCGATATTATTGGACATTTCGACCTCATCACCAAATTCAACGAGAGATTTGCTCTGGACGGTCAGGGTCGTGTCATAGATCTTTACAGCGAATCAGCTGCCGCGAAGAATGTGCGGCTCTTATTTGACACTTCAGATGAGCGTTACATCGCAGCATGGAAAAAAGCCATAGACAGAATATTCGAAGAGACAGTGATACAGAGATGCGGGAGGGGAGACACGTCAGAATTCGCCGCGGATGATAGCCTGACCGGAGCGGACAGGAATATACTGCATCCGAACAGGCTTGAAACCCTCGGCCTGCTCAGAGCAGGCGACAAGCCGGTATTTGAGATCAATACCGGAGCAATCTCAAGGGGCTACAGGACTACGCCTTACCCGGCTCAGGATCAGATAGAATATATCAAATCAAGGGGCGGAATACTGATACTGAGCTCAGACAGCCACAGCAGTGACGCGATAGGCAATCGATTTGAGGAACTGAAACATCTCACACAGATTACATGCAGCTGATGTCAACTGTAAGATATCAACTGTGATGTCAACTGTGACGCGCATTACAGGCATGCAGCCGAAATATCGGATACGATACATTTCAGCGAGTTGTAATAAAAAACCCCGCTTGCGATAAGCGGGGTTTTAAAATGCTTCAAACCGTCAGATGATTTGTTAAGCTGTAGTCCGCGTGGATTACTTGCCCTTTGCAGCCTGCTTAGCAGCCTTTGCAGCAGCAAGACCATCGTCGTATTCGCCGGAGTTCTTTCTGTCCCAGAAATCCTTTGTTTCCTTAGCAACAACACCGGAGAGTGCGAAGAGAGCTACCAGGTTCGGGAATGCCATCAGACCGTTCATCAGGTCGGCGAAGTCCCATACAACTGCGAGTGGCAGGAAAGGTCCGATCGCTACAGCAGCGATGTAGAGCCATCTGTATGCCTTGATAGCGCCTTCGTTACCATTTGTCAGGTAGTCGAAGCATCTCTCAGCATAGTAGTCCCAACCGAGGATTGTGGAGAAAGCGAAGAGTGCGAGGCAGAGAGCCAGGATGCAGAATCCTACCAGCTCAGGCCATGGCAGACCATGTCCGAATGCCCACATTGTTACTTCTACGCCTTCGAGACCCTGCAGGTTAGCACCTGTCATAACAACGCAGAGGCCTGTCATTGTGCAGATTACGATAGTATCGAGGAATGTACCTGTCGAGGAAACGAGACCCTGACGTACACACTCTTTAGTCTGAGCAGCAGCAGCAGCGATAGGTGCGGAACCGAGACCGGCCTCGTTCGAGAAGATACCTCTCGCAACACCCTTCTGCAGTGCCAGGAGGAATGCTCCCATTGCTCCGCCTGCAACAGCTCTTGCACCGAATGCGCCTGCAACTACCTCAACGATAGCGTGTGGCAGGTTGCCGATGTTGTAGAAGAATACCAGCAGAGCTGTAACTACGTAGAGTACCATCATTGCAGGTACGATTTTCTCTGTTACGGAAGCGATTCTTTCGATACCGCCGATGATTACAGCGATTGTTCCTGCTGTGATGATGATAGCAGCGATTACCTTTACCCATGTTGCATCTTCGCCGAATGCTGTGAAAGCAACTTTGTCAGCACCGACTGTTGTGGCAACCTTGTTGATAGCGTTTACAATACCGTTTACCTGTGTGGAAGTACCGATACCGAGAGCTCCGGCCAGTGCCCCAAACAGAGCGAACATCTTAGCAAGCCATTTCCACTTAGGACCCATACCTTTTTCAATGTAGTAGAAAGGTCCGCCGAGGATAGTGCCGTCAGGCTTAACCTGTCTGTACTTAACAGCGAGAAGACCTTCGGCGTATTTTGTAGCGATTCCGAAGAATGCCGCAAACTCCATCCAGAAGAGTGCTCCAGGTCCGCCTGCCATGATAGCTGTAGATACACCTACGATGTTACCTGTACCTACCGTAGCAGCGAGATCTTCTCTGAGTCCAGTTCGAACGAATGGATAGTAAGATACCAACCACGATGATGAGTACCATCATGACGGTACCCCAGACCCAACCGTCTAGGGTGCTTATTAATTCACCAATACTCATAAAATTAACCTCCTTACAAAATCACCTAATAACTAACAAAAAAGATAACTATGAAAGGTTGTATTATTCCAGATTGTAACGAACGATAGATAATACACCAATCTGAATTCATACAATTAAATTTTAGAATCAGTGAAATGTGATGTCAAACAAAAAAATTAGTTAAATAATTGTCTAAGTTCACTAAACTATCACAAACCCTTGCAATTCCAACACATTGCGGATTGTCGCCAAAATTGCGGTTTCTCAAAAAAACAACAAAATACTTTTTTAACAGGCAAAAGCCTGAAAAATCAAGGCATAGAACGCAGTTTAAACCGAGTTATAGATATGGCATTTGGCGCGCAATAGTGATAGAATAACCTGGAATAATCTGCGGGATTAGGCTAGGACAGCAACAGTGACGACCCGCGCAGCGCGCGGTAAGAATCCATATTGCACAGACAGCAACAGGGAGGAACCCTTATTGCCGGACAGCAGCAAGGAGAGTGCTGCCCGTACCTAATCCCACTCGTCAGTCAATGTCCGCACAAACTGATACAGGCGGACGGTGTTAAAAGATGGGAGGTATATAGTATGAAAGAAAATTTCAGACCGTATCTCGAGCCGGCAGAATCTGTTTTTGCTGAGACCGCTTCTTCGGAAAAAGGTCTTGCACAGGCAGAGGCTGCAGACAGACTCGAAAAAAACGGACCAAACAAACTGATCGAAGCAAAAAAGAGGAGTGCGATACTCAGATTCTTTGATCAGATGAAGGATCCGATGATAATCATTCTGCTTGTAGCGGCGTTCCTGTCGCTGATGACATCGCTCTACGAACATGAGAACCCGGCAGATGTCTTCATCATCCTCTTCGTTGTAGTTCTCAACTCGGTTCTCGGAGTAGTACAGGAAAGCAAGGCTGAGGAAGCCATTGAGGCTCTCAAGCAGATGACTGCGGCAAAGTCCAAGGTTCTGCGTGACGGTCAGATAGTTACCGTAGAGAGCCACGATCTGGTGGTCGGCGATGTCATTATCCTGGAAGCAGGTGACAGCATCCCGGCGGACGGAAGACTTATCGAGGCGGCATCGATGAAGGTCGAGGAGGCTGCACTGACCGGAGAATCCGTTCCGGTCACAAAGAAGGCGGAGCCGATTGATCCGGGTGAAGCGAAAGATGTGGCGCTCGGCGACCGCAAGAACATGATATACATGGGCAGCACTGTTGTTTACGGCAGAGGAAAAGCTGTCATTACCGGAACAGGCATGGATACGGAAATGGGCAAGATAGCAGATGCTCTTGCAGAAGCGGAAGAAGAGCTTACGCCGCTTCAGATCAAACTGGCTCAGCTTTCACGCATCCTGACCAAGCTGGTTCTCGGAATATGCATTTTCATTTTCGCTCTGGGAGTGTTCAGAGCAGGACATTTCAGCATGGACGTAATGATAGATACATTCATGCTTGCGATCTCACTTGCCGTTGCAGCAATACCGGAGGGCCTTGTTGCCGTAGTTACCATAGTACTTTCCATAGGCGTTACGAAGATGTCGCGCCGGAACGCAGTTATCAGGAGACTCACTGCTGTAGAAACACTTGGCTGCGCTCAGATAATCTGTTCGGATAAGACCGGTACGCTGACTCAGAACAAGATGACAGTCGTCGATTATTACAGCGATGATCGGGATGTGCTGGCAGCAGGCATGGCTCTCTGCTCGGACGCTGAACTAAAGATCACTGATGCAGGCGAAGAAGTCGTCGGCGAGCCGACAGAGGCTGCTCTCGTAGCATATGCATCGTCGGAGAACATGCCGAAGCCGTCGCTCGTTAAACTGTACCCTCGTATCGGCGAGGCTCCGTTCGACTCCGGCCGCAAGATGATGTCTACTGTACACAAAAATACAGAGATGGATGCTCCGGGAGATCTGAATACAGAGCTCGACAAACTTATTGCAAAAGCAGAATATGTGCAGTTCACCAAGGGTGCACCTGATGTTGTCCTGAGACACAGCTCACATATATTTACAGACAAGGGTGTACAGCCGATTGACGATAAACTGGCAGATGATATCAGGAATGCGAATGCGGGAATGGCAAGCAAGGCTCTGAGAGTCCTTTCCCTCGCTTTAAGAGTGTATAATGAAAAACCGGATGATTTCTCGGCAGAATCTCTCGAACACGATCTGATATTTGTCGGACTCACCGGAATGATCGATCCTATCAGACCTGAGGTCAAAGACGCCGTAGCTGAGTGCCGTGAAGCAGGAATCAGACCGATCATGATCACAGGCGATCAGCTCGATACTGCTGTAGCAATAGGTAAGGACCTCGGCATAATAGAAAGTGCGGATGACGCGATACTGGGTGCTTCGCTCGATGATATGAGCGACGAGGAGTTGCTCAACAAGGTCAAGACCTACTCAGTTTATGCGAGAGTTCAGCCTGAACACAAAGTAAGGATAGTCAAGGCATGGCGTGCTCATAATATGGTAACCGCAATGACGGGCGACGGTGTCAACGATGCTCCTGCCATCAAGGCAGCCGATATCGGTATCGGAATGGGTATCACCGGAACTGACGTAACAAAGAATGTAGCAGACATGATACTTGCCGACGACAACTTTGCAACTATAGTTGCAGCCGTCGAAGAAGGCCGCCGGATCTATGCAAATATCCGTAAGGCTATACAGTTCCTGCTGGCTACAAATGTCAGTGAGGTTATGTCCATACTTATCGCGACAATGATGAGCTTCACCATACTCAAACCTGCGCATCTGCTCTGGATCAACCTTATCACCGATTCGCTTCCAGCACTTGCTCTCGGACTTGAGGACGCCGAGGGAGACTCGATGAAGCAGAAACCTAGAAGCGCAAGAGAAGGTGTTTTTGCAGGCGGAATGGACAAAGATATCATTTACCAGGGTGCTTTGACGACACTGCTTGTACTGGCTGCGTATTTCACAGGCGAATACCTTGAGACGGGACAGTGGCATATAGTTGCAAGCAACGAGGGTATCACGATGGCTTTCCTGACCATGTCGATGTGTGAGATATTCCACTCTTTCAACATGAGATCGAGGAGACGTTCGATATTCACTCTCAGCACACAGAACAAATGGCTGTGGGGATCGGGCCTGCTGGCTCTGCTGCTCACAACAGTTGTAATAGAAGTACCGCCTCTTGCAAAGCTGTTCGAGTTCACACCGATCAGCTGGAGGGAATACGGTATCGCGATGGGTCTTGCAGTACTGATAATACCTATCGTAGAAATAATCAAAGCAATACAGAGAGCAGTGGCAAAAAGCAGGGGAGAGGAACTGCACAGCTGACAGATGCTGACTGACTCTCCCGGATCATCACCCGGATAAGACAGCCCGGATACACTCAGAAATCAGATATATTTCTTTCTCCGGAACTTCCGAAACTATTGTCGGAAAAAATGTCTTCGTCAACAGACGCCGGTACAGATACGCACAGATTTGAAATCCTGTGATAAGCACAAAATCACATGTGAAGGATAAGAATTAAAAAACATTACGGAAACAGAAGATACTGATGAAGGATAATAAGGGAAGCAAGAACGAAATAAACGAAGAGATAATAAAAGAACCGGATACAAAAGAGAATACGGACACAAAAGAAAAGCCGGAAGAGACTGGTATTAAGCGCGATTCCGACAGGATGGGAACTGAGCCGGTGCACAGTCTGCTTATCAAAATGTCGGCACCGCTGATGCTGTCCATGTTTGTAATGGCCATGTACAATGTGGTCGACTCTATATTCGTTGCCAGATACAGCACAGATGCGCTGACTGCTGTTTCATACTGCTTCCCTTTCCAGAATCTCAATGCTGCATTCGGAATAGGTACAGCCGTCGGCATGAGCGCTCTCCTTTCCAGATATCTCGGTGCCAGGCAGTACGACAGAGCTGATAAAGTCGCGCATAACGGATTCCTTCTGGTCATAGTCAACTATTCGCTGTTTTTTATCGTCGGATGCCTTGCAGGTCCGATAATGCGTCTTATCACATCGGATTCGACAAGCGCACAGATCATATCCGATGGTACTGCATATCTGAGGATCACTCAGTGGCTTTCGTTCGCACCGATGACGCAGTCGATGTTTGAGAGACTGCTGCAGGGAACAGGCAAGACCAAATACATCTTTTACATGCAGGTGGCGGGGTCCATATTCAATGTTATAATGGATCCTATACTGATTTTCGGACTGCTGGGATTCCCTAGCCTGGGAGTTAAAGGCGCTGCTATAGCAACGGTATTCGGGCAGAGCCTCGGCTGCGTGCTCGGGTTCTGGTTCAACCGCAGATTCAACAGCGAAATAGGACTCTCGCTCAGCAAACTGAGACCTGACCTTGAAACCATGAGAGATATATACCGCATCGGCATACCGGCGATAGTGCTGCAGTCGGTCGGAGCTCTCATGAATTTCAGCATAAATAAGATCCTTTCGATGTTCTCTGATCTCGCCGTAGCGACCTTCGGAGTATATTTCAAACTGCAGAGCTTCGTGTTCATGCCTATATTCGGTATGAACAACGGATCCGTTCCTATCATAGCGTACAACTACGGCGCCGACAGGCGCGACAGGCTTGAAAAAGCCATGTCGCTGGGCGTCAGATACGGAGTGGGCGTTATGTCGTTGGGAACGCTGGTATTCTGGCTCTTCCCGGAAGAGCTGCTGGCGCTGTTCAGCGCTCCGCCTGAAATGACAGCAATGGGAGTCGTTGCGATGAAAATACTCTCGCTCAGCTTCCCGTTTGCCGGATACGCAATCATGAGAGGTGCAGCTTTCCAGGCGCTGGGCAAGAGCGTATACAGCATGAACATCTCGCTGATCAGACAGCTTGTTGTTATCATACCTTGTGCATTTATATTCGCTAAAATCGGCGGAGTCAACATGGTATGGTGGGCGTTCCCGCTGGCGGAGATAGCCGGTACATCCATGTCTGTGATGTACACAAGACGCATACGCAGAGACATCATAAGTAAAATGACGCCCCGCGATGCCGATGGAAATCCGATAGAACAATAGATTCCATGACAGAGTGTCATATGACATAAAAAAGTATTATGGCAATTGTAATCAGGAAAGAAGAAATACCGGGTACGGTCATAGAGGCCAAGCGATGGTGGCGCAGTGAGGTTCGCAGGCAGATAAAGTCGGCATCTGAGGACTATCTCCGCGATGCTGCGCGCGTGATAACGGAAACTGTCGCTTCGATGGAGGAATACAGAAACGCAGAAACAGTTTTAGCCTATTGCTCATGCCGGCGCGAGGTAGATACAAGCGTGCTGACAGCGCAGATTCTGGCAGACGGAAAAAGATTATGCCTGCCGCTTTGTACTGATCTTGACGAAAGCGGTAAACGCTTCACGGAAGCTCCTGCCATGGAGGCCAGGGAGATAAAGTCCGTTGCCGGACTTGTGCCGGGAGCTTATGGAATACCTGAACCTGCAGACGATACGCCGGTCGTTCAGCCTGAAGAGGTGGACCTGATAATACTGCCGTGCGTGACATGTGATAAAAATTGTCGAAGGCTCGGACAGGGCGGAGGGTACTATGATAAGTTCCTCGATTCTGTCAGGCCGGATTGCGCAAAGATAGCTCTTTGCTATGAGGCGGTTCTTGCAGATGAACTGCCGGTCGAAGAGCATGACATGCCGGTGGATGCTGTTGTGACCGAAGAACAGGTATACCGATGGCGCCGGGACTGATATTCATCGGAATCATGATGCCCGATATGATACGAAGGACAGACTTAAACTGAAGCAGCGCAGAGTAACTGCAGAATTTTTATTTAAGGCATCAGCAGGAATCGGTCGGAATTGATGCATTACAATAAAAGAGAAACAGTAAATGAGCATAATAAGATGGGTAATGAACTGGCTGCAGGAACGATGACGGTGTCATTTGTAACAGGCCTGAACAGAATCCTGTCATAGCATAAAGAGAAAGGGAATAAAATGGCTGAAAAAAAGAAAAAAATCATGCTTACGGGCGACCGCCCGACAGGCAGACTGCATATAGGACATTATGTCGGTTCGCTGAGACAGAGACTCGAACTGCAGGATGATCCGAGCTACGACAAAATATTTGTAATGATTGCTGACGCGCAGGCTCTTACTGACAATTTTGACAATCCTGACAAGGTCAGAGAGAGCGTTTTTCAGGTTGCAATCGACTATCTCTCGGTCGGTATAGATCCGAAGAAGACACATATGTTTATACAGTCCGAAGTACCTCAGCTGCATGAGCTGACAGTATATTACATGAATCTGGTCACTGTTTCGAGGGTACAGAGGAACCCGACCGTCAAATCCGAACTCAAGCTGAGAGGCTTCGAAGGCGAAAGTGTTCCTGTTGGATTCTTCACCTATCCTATCAGCCAGGCAAGCGATATCACAGCCTTCAAGGCTACTATAGTACCGGTCGGAGAGGATCAGGAGCCGATGCTTGAGCAGTGCAGAGAGATAGTAAGATCGTTTAACAGGACATACAACTGCGATGTTCTGGTTGAGCCTGAAATATACCTGCCTTCAAACGAGGCATGCCTGAGACTGCCGGGAACTGACGGCCAGGCCAAGATGTCCAAATCGCTCGGCAATACCATATATCTGTCCGATGACGAGGAGACTCTGCGCAAAAAAGTAATGTCCATGTTCACAGATCCTGGACATCTGAGAGTGCAGGATCCGGGCAAGGTCGAAGGCAATACCGTGTTCACATATCTGGATGCATTCTGCAGGCCGGATTCATTTGAAAAATATCTGCCTGAATATAAAGACCTCGATGAACTCAAGGCGCATTACAGGAGAGGCGGATTGGGCGATGTAAAGGTCAAGAAATTCCTTTTCGCCGTGCTGAATGAATTCCTGACTCCTATCCGTGAGAGAAGAGCATATTTTGAAGCTCATCCGGAAGAGGTCATCGCTGTGCTTCGCGAAGGTACAGATGCTGCAAGAGAAACAGCTGCACAGACACTCGCTGATGTCAAACACGCTATGAAGATAGACTATTTCGAAGGCTGGAAAGAGGAATACGGAGTTTAAAAGCTGCGATTCAGCTGTCGGCAGCGCGGCAGTTTGCTGAATTGTGCCGTGTGCGGAGAATCGTTAATTTTACAAAAGTTATAGTAGCTTTATGATATCCGTCATTGTACAATGAACTCGTTGGAATGTATTTCTGTAGAAAATTAACAGGAGGAATGCAAAATGGAAAAATATGTATGTGATGTATGCGGTTATGTCTATGATCCTGAAGTAGGCGATCCTGATAACGGCGTTGCTCCGGGAACAGCATGGGAAGATGTTCCTGAAGATTGGGTTTGCCCTCTCTGCGGCGTAGGCAAGGACAGCTTCAGTGCTGAATAAGGCATAATTAAAAAAAGAAACAGGGTGTCCGTATTCCGTATACTGAACGGGCACCCTGTTATTATATGCTTTTTTTTATGGGGATATAATTTCAAATAGCTTAATTGCGTATTTCCACGTCAGCTTTATTTCCGCAGCGGCTGAATTCTAAAGAGCAGCCTTGATTGCTGCAAGGAAGTCATCATATTCTTCGAGTGCAGGATACTGAGGATAGTCCTTTTTGATCTGCTCCGTAGTTCTGAACAGTATGCCTGCCTTGCTGGCTTCGATCATTTCGAGATCATTGTAGCTGTCGCCTGCAGCAATAGTCTCATAACCCATGGACTGCAGTGCGCGGACTGTTGTCAGCTTGGAATGTTCGCAGCGCATCCTGATATCTGCGATAAACCCGTCGTCATCAATGATCAGCTCATTGCAGAACAGCATAGGCCAGCCGAGCTTTTCCATAAGCGGCTGTGCAAACTGCGTAAAGGTATCGCTCAGTATACATGTAGGAACTATGCTGCGCAGTTCATCGAGAAACTCCTTTGCGCCCGGCATCGGATCGATTTTAGCGATGGTATTCTGTACATCCTTCAGAGTCATTCCGTGCTCGCGCAGGATATTAATTCTCCACGCCATCAGCTTTTCATAATCCGGCTCATCGCGTGTCGTTCGTTTGAGCTCGGGAATCCCGCTTTCTTTGGAAAAAGCGATCCATATCTCAGGATAAATAACACCTTCCATATCAAGACAAACTATGTTCATTTTTTACCTCCTGTATCATAAATCTGCATCAAAAATGGCTGTAGTAAATAATTGTTTAGTTGTAAGCCGGTGTCATTTCGCTGTCATTCCGAATCAGCCATGAATCGTAAGGACAGCCTGCATGAGTTCGAAAGACGCAGAATCTTCAATCTATCGGGAATCCGAAATATGCAGCCTTTGGCATTCCGGCTTCTGTTCGCGCTAATTTTCCGGTAAGCATAGACTGGCAGCATCTCATCCCCGGTTCGCGGTATTCCACCATCACAGCACCAAAATGCTTTGCAAGTCTTCCGGCTATTTCACTGCCGATCTCAGAAGAAATCTCTTCCAGTACCGGGTTGACTATCAGCTCTGTAAGAACGAGTCTGCCGCGTGCATGCATCCTTTCAGAACCATCGTGACTATCGAAAACATCGCGGTTTTCGTGTTCATCAAGTCCATCATAACCTTCGTGCGCCTCGTCAGCGTAACTTACTGCGCATATGGCATCACCGCCGTTGATCGCAAGCAGGCCGTTTCCGTTAAAGCTGTCAATACGAACAAATTCTATCATTCTGTCGCTCAGAACGATATGCGGTTCATCGATAAGAAAAGCTTCACGGTATCTGTTGTATGTTGACGCATCGAGCTCAGCAACATCGAGAGAAGGTTCGAACGCTTCTGCATCTTCATCCGCCCATAATTCCTCTGTATTAGAATCCGTATCATTAACAGGATCAAAACAACCGTCAAAATAATCATCTGCAAAATCGTCTTCCGGGAATCCGGACATGCCCATCATATCTTCGTCAGCATAAGCGATAGCTTCACTGACATAAAAGAACGGCCTGTAACCGAGTCCTGCATAAAAATCCTGAAGTGATTCATCCGCAGGTGAGACTAAAGACAAACCGCCGTCGGCAGTGACCAGATCCCTGACATAAGCAGTCAGCGCGCCTGCAAGACCCATTCCGCGGAATTCAGGATCCGTACAGACAGCATAGCTGACATACACCGGCTTGCCGCAGACCTCTTCCATATCCGCATCGGATATTGTCAGTTCACCGCACTTATAGCAAACCATCGCAGATAGCGCTCGGATATTATTTGCTCCGACATCAGAAACCGCGGCGTCGCTTACTTCAACACATGCATCCGCGGCGCCACATACACTGACACTTGAATCCGCGGCATCGTGAGCAATGGATTTGTCTCTCTTTTCATTGTTACAGCAGTTAAACTGCTCTTTTTCAACAACGATATATCCCCTGATCTCTTCACCAAAGCATCGAAACATGGAGTCAACGAAGTCCGGCTCATCGTCAAATATGCTGCACCACAGTTTCCGCATGGCTTCATATCTCCCCGGGCTGTCAGCCTCCAGGATCAGAAATTTGTTTTCCTCAAAAATGATTTCATTATGCATATATTTGTTGTCGGTAAAGTACATATTACTTTTCTATCGCGAAATACTTCATAAGCAATACGTCAGGATGATAGCTTTCCTTAGCACGCCTGAGACCTTCAATGCCCATGTCTTCTTCACGGTTGAAATACTGAAGGTCGGGTATCTCGGCTGCGATCATTCTGGCGAATTCGCGGTTGACCATAGTGTATGCGCCCTCGACTCCCGGCAGAGCTTTTTCAAAATGCGTGTCAAATACTATATCATCAAGGCGCGTCCCGGCAGTGAATGCAACAGGACTGCCGTTCTGGTACAGCAATCCGCCTATGAATCCCAGCTCATCATAATGGGAAAACATTTCATCTATAGCTGTTGCTTCGGCAGCAAGCTCAGGGTCGTTCTTTTCCCTGTAAAACTCGTCTACAAAAGCTTTTGCTTCTGTCAGCGATGACAGTATGTATTCGTGATCATCATCGATCTTTTCGGTACAGGATGTCACGCAACCGCATTCAGTGGCAGTAATCCTGTGAAATTCCCAGCTGCCGTTTTTTTCGAAATGCTTGATATGGTTGCGCTTGGACGAGAGATGACGGCCTGCGAGTCCTGTCAGCTTATCTACAGAATAAATGTAGTCCGCATTATCACGGTCCTCAATTATCTCAAAGCGGTCGCCATAAAGCGGAATAAATTCATTAATAGTTTTTTCGGTCAGTCCGCGAAGACGCAGCTTATTACCCTTTGAGTGAGCCTCCTCAAGCAGCAACTCAATTGACTCAGTGACATCACCGTCCCCCTTAGGGTAGGCATAAACATCCCATTGAGGCATTCCAACAAGCAGGCGCGATCCGCAGAATGCTATCAATGGTACATACGCCTTTCGCCATATATACAGATTCGCAAAACTATAGTCTGCACCATGACAGCCGCTTGCACATATCTTGCTCTCAATCTGAGGCTTGTCGCTTAATTCGATTTCTTTCCAGTCGATCATATACCCTCCGATGATCATTCGATTGTGTGATAAATTCTTAATTTGGTTTTTCCATGCAGAAGTATACCATAAAGACCTCTGCGGAATTGAAATATAACTGATTTTTTTTAAGAATGACCGGGATCTGTAGTCAGAATTCTGCATTCCTCTGCCTTCTCTGCATTCATGCAGAATGTGAGAGATAAATATTCGTTACTGTTCAGCGAACGGCCACAGTCAGGCCACAGTCATATAAAGCGAAATACTCTGCTTATCATCATGAGCTGCGTTCAGTGCACTGTTATTCCGCCGCTCTGTTCCATCGTAAGGGCATCCTCCCGCAAGTGTGCCCTTCCTTGCGATAAGTTCACGAGGAGTTTGCAGACTCCGCTTCGCTTTCAGGTGGCCGGTTCTTAGCCGCTCGCCTGCAGCCTTCTCGCAGCACTCTTAGCGGCTCCTCCAGATTCTCTGTCAGTCGCTGCCTTACAGTTCGTTAATTGTAATCGCTCCGCCGATGGCTGAATTGTAGCACAATAGGTATTTCCTACTAAATAAATAGGAATTTTACTTGACATTGTACTGCGCGGGATGTAGTATTTTGCAGGAACAGGGCGATTAAGAATTAAGCTGATTATCAGTACACAATAGGTCGCTCGGAAATACAAAAAACACAATAAAATTATAAAATTCAGAAGATTATAACAATAGATCTGAAAGGAGATTATTATCATGATTACTAAAGACATGATCATCGGAGAGGTTATCAACGAGCATCCTGAACTGGTTCGCACATTCTTTGCAAACGGAATGATGTGCATTGGTTGCCCTGCATCTCAGGGAGAGTCTATCGAGGCCGCAGCACAGGTACACGGACTTGACGGGGATAAGCTCGTATCAGCTCTGAACGAAGCCCTCGGTGCATAATATTAAGCTGCATCGGCGAACTGTCAGCGATTGATTCAGCAAATCGCATTTTATCGTAATTTTCGTAAAAATAACGAAATATACTGATAGAAATTAGAATTCCAGAGAGGCTGTCACATGTAAGTATTTCATATATGCGACAGTCTCTTTAATTTACTCGGCAGTAACTAGGTCGACCAAACAGCGGTCAAGAGAAAAATACAGCCAAGTTCGCCATACCTCGTCGGCCAAAACGCCGGTTTTTTTGGAAATGGCAACCGACTTCGCCATACCTCGTCGGCCAAAACGCCGGTTTTTAAAAATAGCAACCGACTTCGCCATACCTCGTCGGCCAAAACGCCGGTTTTTTAGAAATGGCAACCGACTTCGCCATACGAGGTCGGCTTAAATACTACTTTTTGTGATTTTGGCCGACCACCATACCGAGTATGTGCAAGGCGGCAAAAAAAGATAGACAAGCACACCGACGGAACGAGATGCCATATCCGATTTTTGCAATCGGGTGCTCCGGTATATATAATAGAGCAGTAATAACAGACACCGGATGTCCCCCGCCTCTTAGGCGGCGGGTTCCATTTTCGACACTGATGCTCTCAGGAGCTGAAGCTCCCGGTGTCTGTTGACGGCGTCGCTCGCTCCAATCAAGCGAGCTTGTTGGAGCTTTGCTCCTGGTTGAATATGCTTTAGGAAAGAAGGAGGACTGGATGTATTACGAAGTAAGCAAAGAGGTTTTTGATAAACTGCCTGAATTTGTTGTTGGCGTAGTTGCAGTTACAGGGATAAATAATGCGGATGAGGTTCCGGCGATCAGTAAAATGCTTGAGGAAAATGAAAAGGCCGTGATTGAGTATTTCGCAGAGAGCGGAAACAAGGCGAAGAATGATCCTGTAGTTGTTCCGTATCGTGAGGCTTTCCGCGCGCTCGGCATAAATCCTAACAGATATGCCTGCGCTGCCGAAGCACTGATGGACAGACTTGCAAAGGGAAAAGGTCTGCCTTCGATCAACCCTGCCGTAGATCTGGGCAATGCGATATCCCTCAAATACAGGATCCCTATCGGAGCCCATGACATGAATACCTTTGTCCGCCCTGATGGAACAGGCAGAGGCTGTGAGGATGCAGGTCTTGAGGTCAGACCTGCGACAGCAGAGGATACATTCAGACCATTCGGAGCGCCGGAAGGCGAGTTTGACAATCCGGAAGAAGGCGAAGTCGTTTATGTATCCGGTCACGAGGTCAGAACACGCCGCTGGACCTGGAGACAGAGTGAAGTAGGCAAGATGACAGAAAAGACGACAGCAGTACTCTATCCTATCGATGGTTTCAGCAACCTCAATCTCGAAGAGGTAAAACAGGCAATGAAGGATTTCACCGAACTGATCGCAAATCATTTTGCAAAATCAGGCAGTCGCTGCACTGTTGCAACCGGTCTGGTAGACAAAGACAATCCGAGATTTGAGTTTTGAGGAAAAGCTGTTTTCCTGAAATGACCATGCGGAAGTCGTGATCGATCAGATTTGATTTGGCCATGTAATGGACTTGATTGATCAGATTTGAAATGACCATGCGGCAGACCTGATATGATCAAACAATGGAAGAATTTGCAGAGAATGGAGTCAAGCTCTAATTCAGGGAATATAGATAGAAATCATAGATAGAGAACATAGATACAGGAGAAAGGGCTAATCAGGAAGCAAAGATTGGAGGCGGAACTGTATGGATAAGAAAAACGGCAAGCTTACTGCTGACAGTGATGCAGGGCTTAAAGCTGAGCTAATCAGAGCAGCACTTGATGTGCGTGCCAATGCGTACGCTCCATATTCCGGATTTAAGGTAGGCGCTGCTGTGCTGGCGTCTTCCGGCAGGATATATAAGGGAGTTAATGTTGAAAACGCCTCCTATCCTTGCGGTATCTGCGCTGAACGCAATGCCATTTCACAGGCAATCTCAGAAGGCGAGCAAAGTATTAAAGCTGTTGCGCTTGCCGGCGCGCCTGCAGAATCTGTAAATAATGCGGTTTCGGAAGAATCTCCGGTTACGGAAGAGTCGTCGGTAAGCAGCTCCGAATACTGCCCGCCTTGCGGAATTTGCAGGCAATTCATGCGGGAATTTGCCGATCCGGCAGAGCTGCAGATTATTTCTGCGAAAACGGCAGACGACTACAGGCAGTGGACACTTGAGGAGCTGCTTCCGCAAAGCTTCGGCCCGGACAACCTGCCTTGATTATGACTTCGGCTGCTTGCTGAAAGAAGCTGCGTATTATTCTTAATCTCTCATTTGAAATGAGGGGCAGTGCAATAGAAAAACGATAGTCTATAGCCATCGGCCGAGTAATTACAATTTACGGACTGTAAGGCAGCGACAGACAGAGAATTTGGAGGAACCTAAGAAGTGCTGCGAGAAGGCTGCAGGCGAGCGGCTAAGGACCGGCCGCCTGAAAGCGAAGCGACAGACCGGGTCCTACGCGAGGCAAAGCCGACGAGCCAGGCATTCTCGGTGACGGAAACCTTTTCCGGATGGCACTGCCTTTAAAGTATATGGATCTGCTATTTACTGAATTGTAACGAAAGAGATCGTATAAATGCGTTTTATACTGCGGTCTCTTTTTTATTGCTTCCGATAGTGTTACAATATTTGCGGCAAATACTTAGCATAATTATTTGCCCGGATAGAATCCGGATACAATAATATACAATGCACTTATTCATAGCAGGAGGCATTAAAAAAATGAGCAGTGTAATTGACAGATTTATGAAGTATATTTCAATCGACACCCAGTCCGACGAGGAGACCGGCACATCACCGAGCACATCAAAACAGTTTGATCTGGCGCGTGTGCTTGCAGACGATTTGCGTGAGATGGGCGTCAGCAATGTGCGTCTCGATGAGGAGCATTGCTATGTCTACGGAGAGATCCCGGCTAACACAGAGGGAGCACGCAGACTGGGATTCGTTTCACATATGGATACGGCTCCTGGACCTTCGGGCGATGCGAGCACAGCAAGGATAGTAGAAAAATACGACGGAGGAGTCATCAAACTGAATGACAGCGTATCACTCGACCCTGCAGCTTTTCCTGACATGCTGCGCTATGTCGGCAAGGATCTCATCGTGACAGACGGTGTTTCCCTTCTCGGTGCAGACGATAAAGCGGGAGTAGCGGAAATCATGGGACTCGCAGAGAGACTTCTCAGCGATGACAGCATAAAGCACGGAAAGGTATCAATAGGCTTTACACCTGATGAAGAGATAGGACAGGGAACTGATTTCTTCGATGTGCCAAATTTTGACGCGGAATGCGCATATACAGTAGACGGCGGTGCGATCGGTGAAATTGAATATGAGAATTTCAACGCAGCTACAGCATTCATAAAGATCCAGGGCAAGGATATTCATCCTGGCGAAGCAAAGGGTATCATGATCAATGCGGCAAGGATAGCCGGAGAGTTTGACAGAATGCTGCCTCAGGATCAGCGTCCGGAATGCACCGAGGGATACGATGGATTCTTCCATCTGACAAAGCTCAATGCAACTAATGCCGATGCGCAGATGCAGTATCTTGTTAGAGACCATGATGCGGGTCTTTTTGATGAAAAAAAGGCGCTGCTCAAATCAGCTGCGGATTACATTAACGCGAAGTACGGTAATGTACTTGAGCTCGAGATCAAAGATGCATACAGAAATATGAAAGAAATCGTTGAACCTCACATGTATCTGATAGATGACGCTAAAGCAGCATTCGAAGCATGCGGCGTTGACCCGAAGGTCATCGCTATCAGAGGCGGTACAGACGGAGCAATGCTTTCATATAAAGGACTTCCTTGCCCTAACCTCTCGACAGGCGGACACAATTTCCACAGCAACACGGAATATGTTCCGGTACAGTCGATAGAGACAATGGTAGATGTGCTTACAGAGATCGTAAGAGTAAAATAGCAGACAGCAGCAGTGCGCTGAATGCAGCTCATAATGATAAGCAGAGTATTTCGCTTTATTTATGACTCCGGCTGTTCACTGAATTGTAATTAAAAAATGCGCCTCACTTCAAAATTGAGGCGTATTTTGTTTGGAGTAGACCGTCTTATTGTGGTATTATTGCGTGTGGAATCGAAAAACAGTATTTTAGGAGATGTTTGCAAAAATGATAGACAATATGCTGCAGAAAAGAATGCTTCAAAGAGCGCTGGTACTGGTGCTTATCTTTTTGATGACTGCAGGTCTTTGTGCGTGCGGCAATAATACGGAAGACGGATCCCCAAAAGATCCAAAGCCGAATAAGGGACAGGGAATGAGGCTCAGCGATGCTGACTGGAACAAGGATGTAAAGACAGGTATCAACGATCTGCTTGATACATACGGCGTTTACGGTAAAGGAAAGAGCAGCGGTAATTATGTTGTATTTGATTTTGACAATACCTGTGCGATTTTTGATATAGAGGAACAGACTCTGATCTACCAGATAGAGACAATGTCATTTGATATCCAGCCTTATCAGCTCAAAGAGATACTTCTGACGGGCATAAATGATCCGTATGCCGATCTGGAGGATTACGGATACGAAGGTGTTACATATGATGCTCTGGCTCAGAATATAACGGATGATTATTCCAATATGTGGTACAGATACAGTGGCATCAGTGCTGCGGGTGTCAGCGAGGATAACCGCAAGCTGCTCGAAGAAGATCCTTACTGGAAGGATTTTGCTGCTAAGCTGCGCCTGATGTACAACCTTATAAAAAAATCGGAATCTGCGGATGTTGCCTCTCCGTGGATCACTTACCTGTATTCAGGCATGAGTGACGATGAGGTATATGATCTTACTAAGCGATGCCTTAAAGAATACAGCAAGGTCAAGACATCTAAAGTTACATGGAAATCGCCTTCTGATCTTGATACATCCGTAGGAAAGGTCAAAGTCAAATGGACGAAGGGCGTTTCCGTTCCGAAGAATATAAACGAGCTTTGGCATGCATTAAGTGACAACAATATAGATGTGTGGGTGTGTTCGGATTCCGCGCCGGGAGTGATACGTGCGGCAATAGACAGCTTCGATCTGCACAAGTACTGCAGCGGCGTTATCGGAATGACACCTCAGACCGATTATTACGGACAGTATAAAAATGCATATGACTACGATACCGGCTGCGGTTATTATGCCGATTCCGAGGGATGGTCAAAGATGAAGAACCCGACTAAAGCACAGACTCAGGGAGAAGGCATGGTCGAAGCGATAGTGAATGCTATTTCCCCTGAATACAGTGATCACGGACCGATAGCAGGATTCATGGCATCAACAGATGATTTCAATTTCTGCACTGAACTCGATTCTCTTGCTCTGGTCGTATGCTTTAACCGTGCCGACCGTAAAGTAACGGACGGTGCAGGGCTCATAGCTGAGATTGCAGTCTATGAGGGAGATACGCTGAATTACGATCTCGAAAAGGCGACTGAGAATGGAGACACACTGTATCTGCTGCAGGGCCGTGATGAGAACGGCAGGCGCAGTCTGCGCGGCAGTGCTTTAACTGTAAAATACGGCAAAACCGAAGAAAAGCTCTTTGACGGAAGCAAAAACGAAGAACAGCTGCAGTCTATGAAGGACAGAGACATGACCATTTGGGATATCTGTGATAAATATGTCCTTGAATCATCAGACGAAGATAACGGACTGTCATTCAAAACGGGATTCCTCGAGACATATTCAGGATATCATTCGATTCATCTCGGTGAGGGATCTCCGGAAATGTAACATTCGCCGGAAAATATTATATCTGACACATATGAACGAATACCGTGCATGACAATACATGCAGGTATTCGTTTTCTTTTGCGGGCAATCTTTGAGACAGGTGCACAGGGAACCGAAGATAAAAACATTATCAACATTAAGAGCATCAATGTGATACACTTAGTACGAATACCGCTTATGAGAAATCTTGCAATAACTGAAGACTGGGGAGGATGAGATGCTGACACTTGAAAGAGCAAGGGAGTTGAACGACTCGATGGTAACTGAGGATCATCTGAGAATACACGCGATGAATGTTATGGCGTCTATGGGGGCTATGGCGGAACATTTCGGCGAGGACAAAGAACACTGGATGGCGGTCGGCTACCTGCATGACTATGATTATGAGAAATATCCCGACGAGCACCTGGCTCATACCGAGCAGCCGCTGCTCGATGCAGGGGTGGATCCTGAGGATGTAAGAGCGATACTTTCGCACGGATACGGCATATGCACAGATGTAGAGCCTGTCACCAACATGGAGAAATCCCTTTATGCGGTCGATGAACTGACAGGCATAATACAGGCCTGCGCGCGCATGCGCCCGCACGGGATCACAGACCTTACGGTCAAGAGCTTTATGAAGAAATTCAAAGATAAAAATTTTGCGGCTAAATGCAATCGCCCTCTCATCCTTGACGGCTGTGAGCGACTTGGCATGGAGATCCGCGATGTTGCTGGTATTTGCATAGAGGGTATGAAACCTTATGCCGCGGAAATAGGCCTGCTGGGCACAGAGGTAAGCCAATGACACTTAAAAAAGCTAATGCGGCACTTGGATTGCTGACGATTGTACTGCTGCTTACGCATGTAACATACTCAATAATTTCATTTATACTGCTTATATATAATCCGAAGGTGACCGGTATGCTGGCTCATTTATGCGGGGGAGCTACGGCTATGCATGCTGTTCTCGGAATATGCATAGTAGTGTTTGCGCATGACAGCAGAACGCTCAGCAAATATCCGAAAGAAAACAGACGGACGATCCTGCAGAGGGTAAGCGCTCTCGGCATACTTGTCATGCTGGGGCTGCATGCAAGGGCTGCCGGGATAGTTGCAGGCGGCGGTAATAGCCTTCCGGTAATAATCATGCAGACGCTGTTCTTCACATTCGTATTCACCCATATAGCTACCTCATTCAGTAACGCCTTCGTTACACTGGGCTGGCTGGACGATATGGACAGGAAAAGGAAGACAGACAGAGTCGTATGGGTGTTATGCGCTCTGATGTGGCTTACTGCAGTGATAGTTGTAGGCAGGACATTTGCAATAATTGCATCGACGCACTGACAGAGAAAAGACTGGAGTAAATTGGAATATGAAAAACGTTCTTATAATAGGAAGCGGGATCTCGGGAATGACAGCGGCCATTTCGTGTGCGGAAAGAGGCATGCATGCGATTCTGGTATCTCCGTTTATGTCTGAAAGATCGCAGTCCGTAATGGCGGAAGGCGGAATAAATGCGGCTCTCGACAATATGGGTGAGGGTGATTCGGTTTCAAGGCATATCGAAGATACACTGAAGGGCGGAAATATGCTCGCCGGCGAGCAGGCTGTTACGGGGCTCTGCGAAAGAGCGCCGGACATAATCAGATGGCTGCAAAAGCTCGGTACTGTATTTAGCCTCAAAGAGGATGGAAAAATAGATCAGAGAGCCTTCGGAGGGCAGTCGTGCAGGCGAACCTGCTACTGTGGTGCATCCACGGGCAAACAGATAGTCTCGGCTCTCATTATGGAAACGAGGCGCTATGAGGCGCAGGGCCTTATTGAAAGGCGCGTCTGGAATGATTTCCACTCATGCCTGATCAGAGACGGGAAATGCTACGGCGCTCTGATATTCATTGAATCGACGGCTCAGCTTGAGCCGGTATACGCCGATGCTGTGATCATGGCGACCGGCGGACAGAATGCTGTCTTCGGAAAGACTACCGGATCGACACAGTGCGACGGATATGCCGCCGGAAAACTCTTCATGCAGGGTGCGGAACTCAAGAATCTCGAGTTCATACAGTATCATCCGACGACAATGGAAACATCACAGAAAAAGATGCTTATTTCGGAATCCGCCAGAGGAGAAGGCGGCAGACTTTACTATGAAGAAAACATCGGCGGTGAGGTGAAGCGCGTCTATTTTATGGAAGATAAGTACGGGGAAAAAGGAAACCTCATGCCTCGTGATGTAGTCTCCAGATGTATATATAACGTCGACAGGCAGGTGTATCTCGACCTGACGTTCCTCGGAGATAAGATAGACAGAAAGATACCCGAGGTCAGGGATGTCTGCATGAAATACGGCGGGATCGATGTACATAAGGAAAGCATTCCGGTCACACCGTCCGTTCACTTCTTTATGGGCGGACTGGCGGTCGATGATGACCATATGACAAATATCGACGGACTTTACGCTGTTGGTGAATGCGCTTCGCGCTATCACGGGGCCAACAGACTGGGTGGAAACTCAACACTTGCCGCGGTTTACAGCGGCATGAAGGCAGCGGAAGCGATAGACAGAAAGATATCGTCGGATTCTGCTCAGACAGATGCCCGGAAAGAGGCTGAAAGGCCGGATTTCACTGAGTATATTGAGACTGAGCGTGCAAAACTGTTCGGACTGTTCGAATCCGAGAGCCGATTCCCTGTTATGTATATCAGGGACATGACCGCAGAGACCATGAATAAAAAGCTCGGAATAGTAAGAGACGAGGAGAATCTCAGCAAAGGCATCGAGGATCTCAGCTATTATATAGATATGGCCGGTAAGATCAATTATGACAAATCGGTGCTGCCGTATTTCAATTACAGCGTGCAGGCGATACTCGTGCTGGCAAAGGCTACACTGATATGCGCAAAGGAGAGACGGGAAAGCCGCGGCGCGCATTACCGCAGTGACTATCCTGAAACAATTGAAGATATGCGCGCCGCCACTATAATCAGCTATGACGACGGAGCCTTCAATATCAGACTTGACAGGGAAGGCCGCTACGAAAACTGAGGAAGACGGGGAACAGGCTTTAATGTCTGGCTGAACCGCTGACGCAGGAAGTGGAATGGAGATACATGATGAAAGTAAAGATACTGAGAAAGCTGCCGGGAGAGGACAGGCAGTTCTGGGAAGAATTTGAATACAGCGGGCCGAAGGATAATACGGTAGCTGCAATGATAGATGAGCTGAATTTCAGAGATGACATAATAAATGCAAAGGGTGAGCATGTGCCGCGCATCAGCTGGGAGTGCTCATGTCTGCAGGCAAAATGCGGTGCCTGCGCCATGGTCATAAACGGAAGACCGGCCCTTGCGTGCGAGACCTTTCTGAAGGATCTTGGAAAAGAGGTCAGGCTGCAGCCGCTCCGCAAGTTTCCTGTTGTAGCTGATCTGGTAGTTGACCGTTCGGCGATACATGAAAGCCTTCTGAGCACGGAATCATACATACAGGAATACAAAGAGTCTGATAATAAGGATTATGATCATCACTACACTGCGGCGAAATGCCTTAAATGCGGACTGTGCCTCGAGGTATGTCCTAACTACAAAGGAGGCAAAAAATTCTACGGCGCGCTGTTTGCAAATGATTGCTATCTCATAGCCACACGAAGTGATGTTTTCGATGACTCTATCAAAAAGGAGTACAGGAAGCATTTTGCTGCCGGCTGTTCAAAATCATTTGCATGTGTCGATGTGTGTCCGATGAAGATCCCGACTCTGTCATCCATGGCGAAGCTCAACAGACGCCATACGTAGTGCCAAACGATCATGAATTCAATACGACGCTTATCACGGAAGTGGACAAAGCCACATATTTTGACAGATATAAAGAGGCTGTATGAGATTAATGCTGTTGAAGCCTGAAGCTGTCAGAGACTAAGCGTATGGAGAGATAAAGCAACTGGAGAAATACAGTAATGAGATTTATACATCTTGGGGATCTTCATATAGGCAAAAGCCTTGGAGAATACAATCTTATCGACGACCAGAAGTATCTGCTTGAGCAGATACTCGGGCTAATCAGTGAGAGGTCTGTCGATGCCGTGCTTATCGCAGGTGATGTGTATGACCGCACCCTTCCTTCGGAAGCAGCGGTCAATCTGCTTGACTGGTTCATAAGCAGCCTCGCGGAGGCGGGCATTAAGACATTTATCATAAGCGGCAATCATGACTCTGAGGATCGGCTCAGCTACGGGAAAAGATTGTTTTCGGACAAGGGGATACATATCGTTTCCGGATTCAAAGGAGAGCTGGAACAATTTGATCTGGAGGATGAATATGGCCGTCTGAAAATCTGCATGCTGCCGTTTATCAAAGCATCGCAGGTCAGGTATTATTACCCGGACGAGGATATCCCGTCATATGATGACGCAGTCAGGACTGT
Source organism: uncultured Eubacteriales bacterium (assembly GCA_902774265.1). Lineage (GTDB taxonomy): Bacteria > Bacillota > Clostridia > Peptostreptococcales > Anaerovoracaceae > Crickella. The sequence goes on along the minus strand of CACYHR010000027.1, from coordinate 52,068 downwards.
TATAGAGCATGCAGACATCGATTACAGCGGCAGAAACATCCTGGTGGCTCATCAGTTCGTGACGGGCGAAGGAGATCCGAAAGCAGCAGGCTCCGAGGGCGCTTCTGTGCAGAATGTCGGCCTCATCGAAAAGATCAGCTTCAGCAGTCTGAAAGATTTCGATTATGTCGCTCTCGGTCATATTCATTCCCCGCAGCGTGTGGGCAGAGACAATATCAGATATTCAGGGTCTCTGATGAAATACTCTCTGAGCGAGGCAAACAGCAGCAAATCCGTGCCGCTCATTACCATACGCGGGAAGGGTGATGCTGAGATCGAGCTGATCCCGCTCAGACCGATGAGAGACCTGAGGCATATTACAGGAAAACTCGTACAGCTTCTGAGCAGTGAAAATATAACGGATACTGATGATTTTATGTATGTGACGCTGACTGATGAAGAGATCATCGATGATGCCATGAATATCATCCGTCAGTATTATCCTAACACGGTGAAGATAGATTACAGAAATTCGCACACGAAGGAGCTGGAGGATTTCGACATAAGCGAAACGGCTGACAGCAAATCGTTTGATGAGCTGATTTCAGATTTTTACAGAAAAATGTACGGCACGGAGATCAGCAGCGATGAACTCGGGATCATGATGTCGGCAGCAAGAGAGGCAGGTGTTGTACATGAAGCCGATTAGTCTGAAGATCAGCGCATTCGGTCCGTATGCGGGAGAGATACCGGAAATAAGATTCGATCAGTTCGAAGAGAAAGGACTTTTCCTGATCGCCGGTGACACCGGAGCGGGAAAGACGACTATATTCGATGCGATATGCTACGCTCTTTACGGCGAGACCAGCGGCAGTTACCGCGATTCCGGAAATCTAAGGAGCGAGTATGCCGGGCCGGGTACGGAGAGCTATGTGGATTTCTGCTTTTCGCATCAGGGCAAAGTTTATCACGCACTGAGAACCCCTTCATACGAGAAGAAAAAGAAAAACGGGACCGGGACGACTAAGCAGAATGAGACCGCAGTATTTTATGAAGAGGGCAAAGAGCCTGTAGAAGGGCTCAGAAATGTTGATGCAGCGGTCAAAGAATTGCTTCATATAGACAGAAATCAGTTCAAACAGATAGTCATGATAGCTCAGGGCGAGTTCAGAGAGATGCTGAATGCAAAGACAGATCAGAGGACCGAGATCCTGAGAACCATATTCATGACGGAAAACTACAAAGAAATAGAATTCAGGCTCAAAAGCCGCATGGATGCGAGCACTGCCGAAAAGCTGCAGACGGAAAGCAGCATAGTTCAGCATTTCTGCGATGTGACTGCTCAGCCGGACAGCGAGCAGGGAGCAGAACTTAAGGACATGCAGGAAAAGGCCGTGGCAAGCAAAAGCGCGTGGAATATCGCTGAGATCACGGATGTGACAGAGAGGATCATAGCGGCGGATGCTGCAGATACTGAGAAACTTGCCGGGATCATAAAAGGGCTGGAAGAGGAGCTGAAGGAACGCAGTGAAAAGCTGGCAACGGCTGAACTCAACAACGGCTTCATCGGAAAAGCCGAAAAGCTCAGAAAAGAGCGTGACGAGCTTGCCGGAAAAAAGGCAGAGACAGAAAGGCTCCGTACTGAACTCGCCAGACAAAAGACGGCTGCACATTCGCTTGCTCCGGTATATGATAACTGGGAATCAAAGAGTTCGGATAACAGGCGCGCGGAGCTAAAGATCAATGAAAACGAGGCCCTGCTCAAGGAGCTCAATGCGGCAGCAGAGGCAGGAGTGCAGGAACTCAAAGCGGCTGAATCAAAACGCAAAGAAGCAGAAGACTATAAACTTTCTGCCGGAAAAATAGCCGACGATAAGGAAAAGTATCTGAGACGCGACGAACTGCGAGTCAGCCTTGCCGCATTGGAGAAACGGCAGCAGGATCTTGAAAAAAAGAAAAAAGAGATCGAAGATAAAGAAAACGGACTGAAGAAAAAGATAGGGGAATACAGGCAGACTATCGAGGAACTGAAGGCTGCTCCGGATGAGCTGTCAGCTGCAGCGGTAACGGAAAAAGATATTTCTGCGCTTGCTGAAAGGCTGGATAAACTCACGGGTGAACGTTCGGATACATGGAAAACGCACAAATCGCTCCTGAGAGAAAAGCAGGAGTGCTACGAAGATGCCCGCAGGCAATATGAAAAATCTCTGGAAGACAGGCTGCAGGCGGAAAGAATATATGAGAGCAGCAGAGCCGGCCTTCTGGCAGGCAGGCTCAGGGAAGGAGAAAAGTGTCCGGTCTGCGGATCGATTCATCATCCGGAGCCGGCAAAGCTTTCAGAAGACAGCATAAGCGAGGATGAGCTGAACAATATAAGGGACAGAGAGGAAAAGAAAAGGTCTGCGAAGGACAATGCGTTCACAGATGCGGAGAGAGAAAGAACCGCACTTGAAGAATCCGCGAGGATAGTCAGAGAAGAAGCTGCAGCATGCTTTGATGATACTCTAATCAGAGAATGGGGACGGTCAGCTGCTGTATCCGACGCTCATAATGATGAAACAGGCGCTGATACGGAGCAATCAGACATTACAGCTATACTCGAAACGGCGGAATCATTCTCAAAAATCGTATCAGAAAAGAAGAATGAAATAAAAGATCGTATAGATGCTCTTGATAAGAACTGCAGGAAACTGGATAAAACAAGAGAACTGCTCGATAAAGCGCAGGGCGAAGAGTCGAATGCCATAGAAAAAGAAAAGAATGATAATAATAAGGAACTGCAGAATGCCGCTGTCAGTCTGGCAGAAAAAAGAGCATCACTTGATGAGATAAAAAACCTCGGATTTGAAAACTGGGACGCAGCCGAAAAAGAGCTGAGATCTTTGGAGGCGAAATCGGAAAAGCTCCTTAATGCCATCAGGACAGCAGAGGAGGCAAGTCACTCCGCGGACAAGGCTGCAGCAGAGAAGAAGGCGGAGATAAAAGCGCTGAAGGAAAAGCTGAACGAAGCCCGTGAGGAGGAGGCGGCATTTAAAAAACAACTCGATTCACTGATGGATGAACATGGTTTCGCTGATACAGAGGAACTGAAGAAATACATGGTTTCGGAATCCGTGATAGCCGCGAATGAGAATGCCGTAAACAAATACGATACCGATGTCAGTCTTAACAAAAAGCAGCTTGCGGAAGCTGAGAAGGAGGCTGAAGGCCGTGAAAAGGTCGATATAGAAGGCCTCAGGATCGAAGCGGATAATAAGGAGAATGAGCTTAAAGCCGAACGGGATAAAGAGGCCGGTATCCGGATGAGGATAAAGACCAATTCCGATAAGCTGAATATCATACGTGAACTCGAACCAAAGCTCGAAAAAGCAAAAAAAGACAGCAGTACGCTCAGGAGACTGTACGAACTCGTAAAGGGGCAGACCGGAAACGGAAAGATCACCCTCGAACAGTATGTCCAGGCGGCGGGATTTGACGGCATCATCCGGGCGGCCAACCGCAGACTGCTTCCGATGAGTGACGGGCAGTTTGAACTGTATCGTAAGGAGGACTCTCTCGGTAAGAAGAGCAACACCTTCCTGGATCTCGAAGTCCTCGACAATTATACCGGACACAGGAGACCTGTCGGAAATCTTTCGGGAGGCGAGAGCTTCAAAGCATCTCTCAGCCTCGCCCTCGGATTATCCGATACTGTCTCATCCAGCCTCGGAGGCGTTCAGATGGATGCTCTGTTTATAGACGAAGGCTTCGGTTCTCTCGACCGCAAGTCAATTGAAAGCGCAATGGATATACTGCTCAATCTGTCGGGAAGCAGCAAACTCGTAGGCATAATAAGTCACCGCGAAGAGCTGAAAGAAAGCATCCCGCAGCAGATCAGGGTCAGCAGGACAAGGGAAGGCAGCAGGGTAGAGACGGTTTCCGGAATTTAGCATAAACGCATCGATCCTGAACGGTATGAATATGATCGATACGATCAAATTATCGGGAACAGAGCGTTCTTTTTATAAAGGATAATCATGCTTGAAGAGGGCATGATCGCAGAGGAAGGATCATACGCGGAACTGATGGAAAAAGACGGAAAATTCGCAAATCTTGTCAGAAAGCAGATAAATGCCGCAAAAGAAAAAGCTGCAGGTAAAAAATGAAAGACAGCAGGAAACGGATAAAACATATTGTAATATCGGTAACGATCTGTTTAGCGCTGGCAGCCGCATCCGGCGGATATGCATCGGATGTGCTTTCCGGGAGAACAGAGGCATACGGCACAGCAGAATCTGTCTATGCCGCAGCAAAGGAGACTGATGACAGCACCGGCGATAAGACCGGTGATGAAGAGGATGCTCAGTCTTCTTTTGAGTACAAACAATACCAGTCGCATAAGACCTACAGAAATGTCCTGAGGATAAAGATGCCTGATGTTTACAGCGGGATATCCGACAACCTGATCGATGAAACGACACTTCCTATTCCGGGAACTCTGGTGACCTGCGCCAGCTCTGATGGAGAGATCATGTCTGATGAATACATATCCCAGGGTATATGCAGTGCTGAGCGTTACTGGCTGGTGACTGCGTATGACTCCAAAAAGAAGAATCCATCGGTCATCTATGTGGTGGATTCCGGGAATAAAGAACTGGTTTCTACTGTGCTCCTTCCGAATAAATACCATGTCGGAGGGATAGCCTTTGACGGAAAGAGGATATGGCTTACAGGAGATACATCCGACAGATACAAGGGCCGGCCGTTCGTCCAGTTCATCAGATATAATGATTTCCTGGATAAGATAAACGACAGTGTTGCTGAAGTGACGGAAAACGATATTTCAGAAAAGATTTACATCAAGAACAAGCCGTCATTTCTCGAATGCGACAGCGGCAGACTCTGGGTCGGAACATATATCGGAACCAAAGAAACAAAAGAAGCGTATATTTACGGCTATCCGATTATCGATACAGATTATATGGCTGATGGCGCAGATGACAGCGGAGCTGCAGATGGAACTGCATCCGGAAACGGAGGTCTCAACACGATATTGTACTCCATAGTCACCGGTATCGATTCAAGCGCACAGGGAATGGATATAGACGATAAATATCTGTATATATCGAGTTCATACAAAGGAAACTCTGTGGGAGTCAAGTCATCCTTTGTGACAAAGTATGAGATAAGCCCTGTCCTGAATGATCAGCCGTATCTGTATGCAGCCGACAGAGAGGTCAACAGGGTTGAAGTTCCTAAGATGAACGAAGAGATACTGGTCGACGGTGACAGTATACACATAAATTTTGAATCAGCTGCCAACAGATGGGCAAATCCGGTAATAAGGACCGACAGGATCCTGGCAGTAAAAAAGTCTGTATGGGAAAAATAACCGGGAGTGCGAGTGAACAATAACGATGATATCAGAGAAAAAGAGAATAACAGGACGTACAGAAGGCTTAAAATGAACAGTAATCTGCGGGGGATAAAACTGCTCTTCCTTCTGGCAGCATTTGCTGTGCTTGCACCGTATCCCATTGATGCGGTCAGAAACGATCCGAACCTAATTCTTAAAAAGATAGCAAAAGAAATGACGGCAGAGGATACCGTCGATGTGTCATACAAATATAAAAGCGATGTCATCGGCAGGAAAATGATCCCGCTGTTCGACTTCACTCCTGAGGAAAGCACCGAATATACGTTTACTGTTTCGAACATAGTCTCAGAGGACGATGTTTTTATCTCGATGGAAGTAGCTGACAGTCATTTAAACAATTATCTGGTTGCAGATAACCTGAATGACCCGGGCGGAGATATAGAGGATACAGTGTTCCTTCCGGAAAAAACCAACTGCTATGTCATAGTCGAAGCGATATCGACAGATGACCGTGAGAACTATTCAGGTTCATTCTGCATCAGCGTAACTAAGGCTGCGGAAGACGCCCGGCCTAATGAAGTGACGGAAACGGAACCTGCAATTGTCAGGATCAGCGAGGACAGCCAGAACGCGGTTCTGTTCATCCCTCAGGAATCCGGACTCTTCAGCTTCAGTTCGAAGATCATTTCGAAGGACAAAGCCGCTTCATCAAGCATTTCATCGATAACAACAGCTGACGGCAAACAGGTAAAAAGAGCAGAGGAGATCTGTCAGCTGGAAGGCGGACTTGAATACTATGTATGGGTCAGCGCTGATGAGCAGATCAAAAAGAAAGTCAATGCACTGGTGAGCTGTAAAAAGGTAGAAACGCTGGATGCGGATCAGCCCGGAGAATACAGCATAAACGAGGGTACAGTCATAGAGTTCACCTCGCGAGAGACTCAGAATCTGGCAGTATATTCCGTATCAGACGGAAATATCAGATGCGCGGTATATGACAGCATGGGATTCCCGATAAACAATGACCGTAATTCAGGCGGAGAATTCAGCGGAAACGTAAATGACTTTGCCCTTGTTATACAGGCGCAGGCCGGGACAAGGTATCTTATATACACAGACGGCAAATATACTGAGTGCAAAATAGTCATCGCGAGGTATATCGGAGACGGATCGTCACTCGGACCGGATGACATTGAGATCACAGAACCTGAGGGAGAAGTGACAGACGAAAGAGAAGCTGTTGCAATTCAGTCATCGGCCGAGTAATTACAATTTGCGGACTGTATGGCGCTGTCATACAGTATATGGCTCTGTCTGTTTGCTGAATTGTGAAGAGAAAATGACGAAGGCGTGACTGCCGGATAAAAAAAGATAGCATTCATGAATCGTGTTTAGTATAATGGAATTCAAAGAATAGCGGGCTTTAATCAGCCCGCATTTCTTTTATAGCACATATCAAAATATCAGTGTCAGGAGAACTATGATGAAAAAACAAACTTTTATCAGAACGTTGGCGCTCGTCCTTATGTGCTTCATGATGATACTCAGCACAGGATGCGGCAGCGGACCGCGCTTCATGTTCGGAACCGGCGGTACCGCAGGCACCTACTATGCATATGGAGGAGTGCTGGCTCAGTACATGAAGAATTATGCCGGTGTCAGAGTGACCGCTGTTTCGACAGGCGGCTCAAAGGCTAATATCCAGAGCATTCAGGACGGCGACTATCAGCTGGGATTCACCCAGTCCGATGTTATGTCCTACGCCTGGACAGGAACCAAGTCATTTGAGGCAGAAGGCCCTACCCATGATTTCAGGGTGCTCGGCTGCCTTTATGCTGAAACAGTACAGCTGATCACCATGGATGCCGACATAAAGACGGTCAGTGACCTTAAAGGCAAAAGCGTCTCTATAGGTGAGGCAGGTTCCGGAGTATACTTCAACGCAATGGATGTACTCAATACAGCAGGACTGACCATCAAGGATATCAAACCTCAGTACCAGTCATACGAGGATTCCAAAGAATCACTCAAAGACGGTAAGATCGATGCCGCTTTTATCGTAGCAGGTGCGCCTACAACTGCGATCACGGAACTCGCTACGACCAACGGCGTTTATCTGATAAATATCGACGGAGATCTGCGGGACAAGATACTTAAGGAATGTCCGTACTACTCCGAGTTCACCATTCCTGCGGGTACTTATCCAAAGCAGGACAAGGATGTGGAAACGATTACGATAAAAGCTACTGTTGTTGTCGATACAGACCTTGACGATGATGTGGTCTACGATCTCACAGCATCGATATTTGACCACAAAGATGAGATAACAGCTGAAAACGCCAAGGGTGAAGAGCTGGATCTGGCTAATGCAACGAGTGTAAACGATGTTCCTTACCATGCAGGTGCTGCGAAGTACTACGAAGAGCATGGAATTACGGTAGCTACAGAGGAAGGAGGTAAGTGATGAGCGATATCAATAAGCCTGAATTTGAAATGAATCAGGAATTGAGTCAGGAAAACCTTGACTCTGTAATGAGAAAATACGACAGAGAATCCAATACGCGTATTTGGACAGGAACACCGCAAAAGATCATAACCTTCGTGCTTGCGGCATTCTCTCTCTGGTGTATATATGTAACGCTTTTCGCAACCTTCCTTGAGGAGATCCGCCTCACATCATTTATGGCTCTGATCATACTGATGGGTTTTCTGATCTACCCGTCCAGAAAGGAAGACATAAAACCGAATTACATACCGATAAGCGACATAATATTTATGGTTGCCGGAACGGCATCATATCTGTATTTCACATTCAATGCCAATACAATAATCAATCAGGGTACGCATTTCACATGGGTGCAGATAATTATCGGCATCGTGGCGATAGCTGCGCTCGTTGAGGTAACGAGACGCTGCGTAGGTATCCCTATCCTTATCGTAGCCGCGTTCTTCCTCATCTATGCGCTGGCGTTCGGACTTACGAATCCGGAATTCCTAGGTCGTATCAAATATCTGGTAAGGAATCTGTTCTATACCAAGGGAGGAATATTCTCGACACCTGTAAACGTATGCTCAAAATATATCGTTGTGTTCATCATCTTCGGAGCCTTCCTTGAGAAGACCGGGATATCGGCTTTCTTTATCGATCTGGCGAACTCTATAGCGGGTAAATACGCCGGCGGTCCGGCAAAGGTAGCTGTAATATCCTCCGCTCTCTGCGGAATGGTCTCGGGTTCATCGGTAGGTAATACTGTTACCACAGGCTCTGTAACCATACCGATGATGAAGAAGACAGGCTACAGAAACGAGTTCGCGGGAGCTGTAGAAGCAGCATCTTCAACGGGCGGACAGATCATGCCTCCTATCATGGGCGCGGCGGCCTTCCTCATGGCTGACTTTATAGGCGTACCGTATTCCGATGTAATAGGAAGAGCCGTGCTGCCTGCGGTACTGTATTTCTTCGGCATATTTATCACGGTCCATCTTGAAGCCAAGAGACTCAAGCTTACAGGCATACCTAAGGAGCAGCTGCCAAAATTCAGCATGCTGGCTAAGAAGATGTATCTTCTCATTCCTCTCATAATGCTGATCGTCTGGGTATCCGGTAACTATATGACGATGCAGAAGGCTGCGTCGATCGCGATAATTCTCTCTATAGTCGTCGGATTCATCAACCGTGATGCTCATCTCACTCCGGCTAAGATCCTCGATGCTCTTCAGGCCGGCGGCAAGAGCGCCATCACAGTAGGAGCTGCCTGCGGAGCGGCGGGTATCATCTCCGGAACCATAACGATGACCGGACTTGCAAATGAACTGATCAATGTTATCGTAGGAATAGCCGGAAACAGGCTGATAATTGCTCTTGTTCTGACGATGCTCTGCTGTATCGTTCTGGGAATGGGCGTACCGACTACAGCAAACTACTGCATCATGGCGGCCACTACGGCGCCTATACTGATCCGCATGGGAGTTCCTATAGTAGCAGCACACTTCTTCGTGTTCTACTTCGGAATCGTTGCTGATATCACGCCTCCGGTAGCGCTGGCTGCATATGCGGGAAGCGCGATCGCAAAGAGTAATCCGATGAAAACGGCGTTCACCGCGTCACGGCTTGCGATAGCGGCCTTCATCGTGCCGTACATGTTCTGCTTCAACCCGGCTATGCTGCTGATCGAAACGACGCCGCTTGCACTGGCGCAGATCGCTGCGACAGCGGTGATAGGAATATTCGGAGTGGCAGCCGGCATGGAAGGATACTGTTTCGCCGATATGAAGCCGGTTATCCGTCTGCTTTCGATTTGCGGCGGATTGCTGCTCATACATCCTGCTCTCATGACGGATATCATCGGACTGGTGATGGTCGTTGGCGCGCTTGCATTCCAGTTTGTATTGGGCAAGCGGTCGGCTGCATAATATCGGGACTTAATATAAATACAGCTCGTAAGATCTGATTTTTGAACGGAGGGATTCTGATGAAACTTAAATATCCTGTGATCACCATCGGACGTGAATACTGTGCATACGGCAGAACCGTCGCGTCCGGACTGGCTGAACATCTGGGAATCAAATACTATGACAAAGACTTCGTAGACAAGACCGTAGCAGAAAGCGGTTTCTCCAAAGACATAGTGCAGGAGGAAAGCGAGACCATGAGCGGCGCATCCAAGATACTTGATGATGTACTGAATGCAACAGCTATATACTCAAGCTCGTATGATAAAATCTTCGAAGCACAAAAGGCGGTGGCGCTGGATCTGGCAAAGGAGCCGTGCATTCTGGTAGGCCGCTGCGCCAACTGCATACTCAGAGAAGCAGGCGTAGAAAGCTTTAATATATTTCTGTACGCGGATGTCGATTACAGGATGAAGCGCTGCGCCGAATTGCATCCGGAACTGGATGAAAAACACCTGGAGAAATACGTCAGAAAAATGGATGAAGACAGGCAGGTGTATTATAAAAAGTATACAGGCTCAGAGGTATACGACTCGCGCAACTATGATATCTGTATCGATGTAGGAACATTCGGACCGCAAAAGACAATAGATATCATATTATCGCTGATAACTGAATAAGAAAAGTCATTATTTGACGACAATGAAAAAGAGGAGCGTGAGCTCCTCTTTTTCAATTGAAGTGATTCAACCAGGAGCATAGCTCCAATAAGCCGTTATCAGGACTCTTCCCACGCTGTGCGTCGACCCTTCCTCATAACCGGTGCGCTTGATTGGAGCGAGCATTTACAGACGCCGGGTTCTATACGATAGGCTCTATGCGGCCGGTTCCAGCGCATCATCATATTCCTCGTACCTGTAGAAATAATTATCGGCCAGATCATCGATACGTCCGGATTCCTTTTCTTTTTCGAGGAATTCATTCACATACGAAAGCAGGTCCTCCGAGCCTTTTGGCATCAGTACACCGAGCTCTCCGGATGTAAAAGGCTCCTTGATAAGCGGTGCGGCAAGACGTTTATCCTGTCCGATATAGTATGCGGCTTCCACGATCTCCGTAATCATAAGATCTGCCTCGCCGGAAGCGATCAGGCTGGGAATCTCCTGATTGGCATCATGGATTATCAGATCCACATCAGGCAGATTTTCGTGTACAAATTTCTCATTGGTTCCTCCCGGATTCTCCATAACGCGCACTTCCGGACTGTTTATCGCCTCGATGCTCGTGTATTTATCAGCATCCTCTTGACGGCAGAGAACCGTTTTGCCGTTCCCGAGATAGCCGTTCGACATCAGTGCTTCTTCCTTTCTGGCATCGGTAATGGTAATCCCGGAAATCGCCAGATCGAATCTGCCTGCCAGTGTATCTTCCATCAGACTCGGCCATGACGTCTCCACATACTCTATATCGACCCCGATAGCATCAGCGAGGTCCTTCGCCAGGTCTGCATCAAAGCCGACATATTCACCTGTATCCGGATCCAGGTAATTCATAGGCTGATAATCCCCGGTTGCCCCGACCTTCAGTACACCCCGCTCCCGTATTTCTTCAAGCGTGCTCTGCTCCGAAGCCGTCTGCGTTTTATCCGGAGACTCCTGTGTCTTATCAGAAGCCCGGCATCCGGCAAGAAGCAACATGCTCATTGTAACAAGCACAAAAAACAGTATAAATAATGTCCTGTGTTTTCTATGATTTGATAACCTGTTCATCCAATACCCCCTATCCTGCGAACCGAGAAAACGTAATTGAAAATCCTGCGAATCAGGAAGTCAGATCCGCATCTTCGAATGCCTATATGATATCACACTGATCCCGGTCATTTGCAATGTCTCTTTATTGATTAAAGCAGTTATATTATATAAATCGGGTATGGTATAATGAATATGTTTTAAACATGGGATCCGGAGGAAGTACGACCCTTCAATCAGGAGCAAAACTCTAACAAGCTCGCTACTTGATTGGAGTGAGCGACGCTGATATTGCTTACGATCTGCTGGGTGAAGGCAGAGTCAGGCTTCCGGGAGTCGAGCTTCCGTGGAAATGAGAATAGAAGAACGGATGATGAAGAAGTGTAAAAAAGGGAAATATATGCATTTGGTGATTCAGAGGATGAAAGCGATTCAAATACAGCGGATAATTGTGATCCTTCTTTGCTTTGTGATGGTCACGGCAATTGCTGCGCCGCTTGCGGCGTTTGCACAGGAAAGCAAAAAAACGATTCGCGTCGGCTGGCATGAAGAGCCATATTTCATCACAGATAAGAATGGACGCCGTTCAGGATATTCATATGAATATCAGTGGAAGGTTGCCGCATATACAGGCTGGGACTATGAGTATGTCAAAGGCTCCTGGTCAGAGCTGCTGCAGATGCTGAAGAACGGCGAGATAGATCTTATGAGCAATGTTTCCTATATGGAGGAACGTACAGATGAAATGCTTTATGCGTCGCTTCCTATGGGAACTGAGTCATATTATATATTTGTTTCTCCTGACAATACACAGATAACAGCGGATGATTATTCATCTCTTGAGGGAAAACGCATAGGCGTTACAAAAGGATCCATACAGAAAGATCTTTTTGAAAAGTGGGCCAAGATGCATGGCATCGAAGCAAATCTGATCGAGCTGACCACTCCTGATGAGGAATCCAAGAAATTGCTGGGAAAGAAGCTGGATGCTTTCGTCACAATAGATGTGTACGGAGATCCTGAATCAATGGTACCGGTCTGTAAAATCGGTTCGTCGGACTACTATTTTGCTGTCAGTAAATCCCGGCCTGATCTGCTGCCTGAACTCGATGCCGCAATGGGCAGCATTCAGGATGAAAACAAATACTTTAACCAGCAGCTTCATGCAAAGTATCTTGAAAGCGCTGAGACCGAACGGTATCTTACTTCCGATGAAAAGAAATGGCTGGAGGATCACGGAACGATTCGCGTAGGATATCAGGATAATTATCTGGCTTTCTGTGCCTCAGACCCGGATACCGGGGAACTGACAGGTGCTTTGAAAGATTATCTGAATCATGCTTCAACCGCACTTAAAGATGTGCATATTGATTTTGAGCCAATATCATTTCCGACTGCATCAGCTGCAATAGAGGCGATGAAGAGCGGGGAGGTTGATTGTGTCTTTCCGGCTAATCTGACGGATTATGACAGCGAGGCACTGGGCGTCGTTATGACAACACCGTTGATGAGTACAGAGATGGATGCTGTCGTCCGGGCCTCTGAGCAGAAAGAGTTTGTCAGGAAAAAAGATGTTATTGCGGCAGTCAATAAGGGCAATACCAATTATGAGATGTGGCTGTCAGATAATTTTCCTACATGGGAAAAAGCGTATTTTGCGGACACACCTGCAGCTCTGGATGGTGTAGCGGCAGGAAAAGCAGACTGTGTAGTCATAAGCAACTACCGGTACAGCAATATCTCAAAACAATGTGAAAAACTGCATCTGAGCACTGTGTACACGGGAGTAGACATGGACTACTGCTTTGCTCTGAATAAGGGAAACACGGTACTATATACTATTCTTGCCAAAGCTAACAATGCAGTGCCGGACTCTGTCATCCATACAGCACTGACCTATTATTCTACAGAGGATGTGAAGATAGGTTTCTTTGATATCGTCAGAAATAATCTGTTCAGCGTACTGGCTGTCATAAGCGCGATACTGCTGGTCATTCTTCTTCTTATGATCCGCAATGTCAGAGCGGAGAGGAAGCTTCTCGAAGAAGAGCGCCTGGTCAGTAAACTTAACCGGCGTGTTTTCGTCGATCCGCTGACATCTGTTCGAAACAAAGGAGCCTTTTCTGAATATATCGAAAAAATGCAGGAGCGGATAGATCAGAATGATCTTTTTGAATTCGCTATCAGTGTTTTTGACTGCAACAACCTCAAACAGATCAATGATAAGTATGGTCACGACAAAGGCGATGAGTATCTGAAAAATGCAAGCAGACTGATTTGCCGCGTATTCCGGCATAGTCCTGTTTTCAGGATCGGCGGTGATGAGTTTGCAGCAGTCCTTGAAAATGATGATTTCAGGAACAGAGACATTCTCGTAAAAGAATTTGAAGATATGCAAAAAGAGTCAAATGCAAAAGCAGCAGTGCCATGGGATGAGGTACACGTAGCTATGGGTATAGCAGTGTATGATCCGGAACAGGATCATACTGTAAACGATACTGTGCGGCTGGCGGACAAACTGATGTATGCAAATAAAGCAGACTTCAGAGCACAATAAATGCAAGACCCTGCTCTTTGTAGTAGTCCTGACTCATGAGATTATTGAAGTCAGCGGTATTCTTCATATATTGATACAGCGTTTCGATGCCCCGGCAAGTCTGGTTGGTTACTTGACAAACTATAACGCGATTGTTTAGTATCAATATACTGTAAAGCAAATGATGGAATGCAAATCCCCAGAAGAAGCATATGCGATCGCAAGTTCCGTGCAGGATGGTTTTACCTTTGAAGAATTCGTTGATGCAATGACAAAATTGCGCGATTCAATGAGCCAGAATGCAGAACTGACAGATGAAGATTTAGCAAAAGCTGCGGGAGGATTAACTTCTGGAGAGGAAGTATCGGTTTCAGTTCTTACTTCGGTAACCATCGTTGCAACTTTTGCTATGCATGCATTATAGAAGGGATAGCAAGTAAGAATAAAGCGAGGGCGCGAACTCAGAAATGAGACTCGCGCCATTTTTAATGTTGAAAAATCCTTGATTTACAAGGAGAGATCACTTGACTTTATAGGGAGGGAAATATAAGGTAAAGATAATAGTTCGGGCTTCCGGAAACAAGAAATTTATGTCTGGGAGCAAAATGGAGACGATTATATGAATTGCAGGAATTATAAAAGGTTGTCGATCGTGATATGCCTTTGCCTGATGCTTGGATTTATGCTCGGTATGGGTCATTGTTATGCGGAGTCGACAGTTAAGGTGGGTCTTTTTATCACCAATAAAAATGTGAACAAGAAGACTTATTCTCTGACGAATACCAAACATCGTCAGCTGAAAGTAAAGATTACTAACGCTTCTGGTAAGGTCAAGACGAAGTACAGTTCGGACAATCCCAAAATCGCATCTGTAACAAAGAAAGGATATATCACGGCAAACAGCGTGGGGACGACCAAGATCAGAGTAAAGGTCATCTGTAAGTCTGGCAAGAAAAAGGTCACAAAGAAGACCTGGGTTCGGATGAGGATCAAACCTGCCAAAGACACTCCGGAGTCTCCGGCATACACAGGAGAGGTATATAACGTGATAGTTGAAGGCTTTTCCGTACCATTTATAGTTGAAAAATCGAGCTCTGCAGCCAGGGAGTTCTATAACGATCTGGGGTCGGGGACACAGACTTACGAGATGATCCAGCATAAAGCGGAAAACAGATATTATACAGCCTTGCCAAAGAATTACATAGAGAGAAATATTGTATCTCCGCCGAGTCAGTATGAGGTAGGAAGTCTGGTTCTTATGGGCAGCAATGAGATATCTGTCATCACGGGGACTATGTCAAACCATGAGAACCGGGCGTCGACGGTGATAGGAAGGCTGGATAAGAGTGTCCTGCCCGATGACACACCGATTTACCAGTTTATGAGGACTTATTTTTACGGAGACCGGATTACCGTACAAATATGCAGGGATTAGTTTATATTATTGATGCTGGCATCATCCCGGAGACATGGCTAGAGAGACATGCTTCACAGAAGAAGTGCAGGAGCTCTGCGAACGCTATAATATCTCTTATTTTACTGACGTCGGTAAAATGGGAGATATTCAAGACTTCCAGTGGGCATACGTTTACTTCAGTATCAACTTCTTGTTACTCAGGAGGGATGCTATCATTCCTTTATACTCTGCTACGTCTGAGAGCTTTGATATCGTAGTTATTCGTTTTCCCGCGTCCTTACTGCTGGTGCCGCAATGGTAGACTTTCATCTCGGCAGTGCCATTATCAAGAATGATATATCTGTCATGCGTTCTATCCTGCGTCTTGATAAAGTCTACAACTTTTGAAGGATATTCTTTCAGGAAATCATTATATTCCGAGAGCTTTAAGAGGCGGAGCTTATTGTCACTTATAATTGTCAGCCTTACGCCTGACTTAGCATGTACGAGATGCTGTAATGTCTTTACTCCGATGTAATCATCGACTATGATAATGGATTTTTTTGCACCTCGATATATCTTCTGATATGCGACATCTGCCTTGAAAGGCTGACCATCTAGGATAAGAATTTCTTCATTCTGTATGCCATGATCGAACAGCTTCATAAATTTCGGAAGGTCGGATTTGGTCAACATATTTGATTTGACTTCATCCAATTCTTTGTTAGTTTCGTCCATCCGCTGAAGCAGATATGCATAGGCATCACCACTAAGTAATGGTTGATTTTCAATTATATACTCCTTCATAGCACGGAAGGTGCGAATCAAAGCGATGCTCTGTGCGACTGCAATATCGCTTTTTAATATGGTCATGAGCATATATACTCCGGATTCTGTATAACACCATGGCAAGTAACGTGAGCCGCCTGACTGCCCCTTGAAAACATTGTTTCGTGAGGTAACTTTTTGTGACCTCACCAAGTTCAAAATCAAGCATGACCTGAACTCCTCGCACAATATAAATTTTATCTCTTAGTGATTCTTCATCAACAATAGCAACTACAGTTGGCTCTTGCCGCTTGTTATCACTAGCAGGTTTTGCTGTATTACTCATAAAACTCCTTCTGGGGTATGGATCATACCTATGCTGATACTATCAGCAATTTGTCACCGGTTCAGCCCTTTCAAAAATCCTCAAAAACGAAGCGGTTGAGTAAAGACCTATTTGTCGTCTGCTTTTTCCATTAATTGTTCTTTGTAAAACTGCAGGATTTTTACTACATCACTTTCGCTGTAAATGGCGGTGTTATCTCGTACTTCCATTGCCGACGTCTGGACACCGGAATTCTGATTGTAATAATAGCCTTCCTTGCTTCCCGCATCTTCCCTAAGCATCGGATATTTATATCTCCACTCATCATACTCGTCTTTGGATATGCTGCCTGTCGTGAGCTTGTTCTTCATGACATACCATGCACGAAGATCGTCAGCAACTTCCTTGTTATATTTCGGATGGTTGATATCCTGCTTCAGGCAAATGTAACCGTCAAGTACTGTTACAGTTAGCCCGTACAGATCTTCCATCTGGAAAAGAGTATGCATAAGACCAATCTTAGTGTCGATATCCGGATTCTGAATAGCTTCAGGAGCAACATCAAAGATTTCTGCGAACTGCTCTATTACATCTTTCCTAGGTTCACGCCGATTCCATTCATACTGAGCCACTCTGACATTGGTCGACTTCCCGGAAAAATCCATTGCTTCTCCGAGTTCTGCTTGTGTTAATCCCTTGCGTCGCCTAAAAAAACGTATTCTTTCTCCTGTTGACATTTCAGATACCTCTCTTTCTGAGGGGATTGTAGCATACTCTTATAACATGTGCAAGAAAAATATATCGGTAAAGATTATATAATTGCTAGACTATGTCAGAAAAAGTTATATAATGATCTACTTCCTACCGACTGCGGTATAGACCGCTTACTATAAGAAAAAAACGACAAAGCAAAAAACCGTTGAAATTTCAACGGTTTCTGCGTGCGTTATTTTTTCTTCTTGGTGTCCCGGAGAGGATTCGAACCTCCGACACCCGCTTTAGGAGAGCGGTGCTCTGTCCCCTGAGCTACCGAGACATAGGACAAATTGCTGTTTTTATCACGGCACGGATTATCATTTCCGCCGATTTTGAAATACAGAAAACTATCTGCGCACTTAGATATACTAGCATAATTCCGCGCGGATAGCAATACCCCTCGAAAAGCTACATTTTGCATGCAATTCTTGATATATGCGATATCAAAGAGTAAAATTTAAATCAGGCAAGAAAGTTGTCCCGGAATTTTTTCAGGGATTTAAAGAATGCTTAAGGAGAAGGCTGTAAACTGTTACCCGGCAACAGATACAGGTGCGGGGATCACAAGATCGCGACAGTAAATGCCGGGCGGCGAGGCGTATGGAAAAAGGAGATGCGATATGTATAAGGAGACTTTGAGACAGGTTTGGGCCGAGATCGACATGTCGGCTTTTGACCACAACGTTAAAGAGATCAGTAAACAGATGAAATGCCCTAAAATGATCGGCGTCATCAAGGCTAATGCTTACGGCCACGGTGCTACCGAATGTGCCAAAGTTCTCAAGTATAATGGTGTAGAGAATTATGCTGTAGCGACTCTTGAAGAAGCTATCAATCTGCGTGAGGATGGTATAGAAGGCAACATTGTAGTCCTCGGCCTGACACCTAAAGAATGCGTAGACACAGTGATCGAGTATGATCTGATACCGGGAGTTATGCATTATGACTATGTCAAGGCTCTGAGCGATGAGGTTATGGCGCAGGGAGCGGAACCTGCAAGAGTTCTCTTCGGTCTTGATACCGGCATGGGCAGGATCGGATTCAGGGTATTCACTGACGAAGAGCGCGATTATGCGGTAGATCAATATAAGAAATTTGCAGAGCTTCCGGGAATACAGATCGCAGGAGTGATCACTCATTTCTCGACAGCTGACGAAGAGCAGACAGAATATACTGAAATGCAGATAGCCAACTACACTGCATTCATGGAGAAGCTGAACGCGGCAGGTTTCGATCCGAAGAAGATCTGCGCAAACTCGGCGTCAATCATGATGTATCCGCAGATACATTTCGACGCATGCCGCCCGGGAATCATCCTTTACGGACTCGCTCCATCGGGATATCTTAAAGGCAAGGTACTCGATCTTAAGCCTGTAATGACTGTAAAGGCAGAGATCGTAAACCTCAAGACTGTACCGGCAGGAACATCCGTCAGCTACGGACGCAAATTCACATCGGATAAGGAAACAAAGATCGCAACTATCGGACTCGGCTATGCTGACGGCTATTCGAGACTCAACAGCGGCAAGATCAGCGTTCTCTGCGGAGGTATTAAATGCCCGGTCGTAGGAAATATATGCATGGATCAGTGCATGGTGGATGTAAGCGCGGTTCCTGATGTTAAGATCGGAGATGAGATCGTGGTCATGGGCAAGCAGGGAGATCAGGAGATAAGCGCGGACGATCTGGCAGCTATCAACGGAACGATCAACTACGAGATCACCTGCTGCTTCGATCTCAGGATACCGAAGGTATACATCAACTATCCTGAAGGTATGTGCAAATAATAATAACAGACGGCGTCGCTTCCGGCTGAATGCATCAGATGGAATGCAGCCGCCTGAGAATACTTAAAGACTGAAACGGCGGGATATGCCATCCGGCATCGATAAGGTGTAACTGTGATGACTATCCCGCCGAGTCATGAGAGCAAGAGGATAATTAATGGAATCATTTATACAGAGTGAAGGCGAATTGCTGATCAACCTGCAAAACATGCTCCATACCGAATGGCTGACGCCCCTGATGAAAGGCATTACATTTATGAGCGATTACGGTGTGATCGAAATTGCGCTGTGTCTGGTGCTGATGATCTGCCGCAAAACGAGGCGGCTTGGAATAATCTGTGCTGCATCGCTTGCACTGAGCTTTATCTGCTGCAATCTTATATTAAAGCCGATAATTGACCGGCCGCGTCCATGGGAAATTCTCAATGCGCTGAAAGTGATGATGCCAGACCCGGGAGATGCATCGTTTCCCAGCGGACATTCATCATCCGCAATGAGCGTAGCTATGGCCGTTTTTCTGGCGAGCAGACCTTTGAAAAATGTGAGTAAAGGACCGGATGGAACGCGGGATTACGACACGGTGCAGTGTCTCGGATGGGGAGGCATAGGTGCTGATCCCCGAACAGTGCACATATGGGGAATTATTGCAATCGTGTTCGCTCTGCTGACCGGTGTATCGAGAATGTATCTCGGGATGCATTTTCCATCGGACGTCCTTGCCGGTTTGATACTGGGAGCTCTGAGCGCATATATTATTCACATTGTTTTCAAAAAAATCGAGACATCCCGTGGTATTATCGGCAGTAAAGGTAACAATATGAATGGAAAGTTGGAATAATGAAGAAAAGAATAATAACTGCAGTAATAACTGCTTTAGTAATGATGATGGCGCTGACCTCATGCAGCGGTCCTGTGGGTTACTGGATGATTGATGAGATAACTACCGGTGACGTTGTTATGACACAGGATGACGCAAAAGCTCTGGGTTTCGGAACTCCGGGCTCATTCAGGCTGAATAAGAGCGGAAGCTGTGTAGTGGAGCTGCTCGGCGATAAGTATGAGGGTAAGTGGAAAGAAGACAAAGACGGTACGATAACCCTCGAATACGGAGATGGCTTATCTGCGACCGCGACCATAGACGATGACAATATTATGACTGTCACGGATGATCAGGGTACGGTATACAAGACGAGCAAATAGGAAAATGTATAAGGGGCAGATTATACTGCTATGGTAAAAATAGGAAATGACTGGGACGAGATGCTTGCAGGCGAGTGGGATAAACCATATTATGCCGAACTGCGCTCGTTCCTTTTAGATGAATACAGGAAAGGGACCGTGTACCCGCCGCAGACAGACATTTTCAATGCGCTGAAGCTTACCGCATATGATGATGTCAAAGCTGTTATACTGGGACAGGATCCTTATCACGAACCCGGGCAGGCACAGGGGCTGGCTTTTAGTGTGCCGCGCAGCATGCAGGCACCGCCGTCTCTTATCAATATCATGAAGGAGATGGATGCTGATCTGGGATCCGGATACAGCAGCTTTAAAACCGCATCCTCAAGGTCGGATGATGGTCCGGCTTCAGACGGGATACTGGTCCCGTGGGCAAGGCAGGGAGTCCTGCTTCTGAATACGGTTCTGACAGTGAGGGCGCACCAGGCGGGCTCTCACAGAGCCCGCGGCTGGGAGCAGTTCACCGACCGTGTCATTGAACTGCTCGCAGCCAGGACGAAGCCTATGGTCTTCGTCCTCTGGGGCGCCAATGCAGGAGCAAAGACTGATTTGATACTGCGTTCGCAGCAGGGAAAGCTTCGTCACCTGATAATAAAAGCCCCTCATCCGAGTCCTCTTTCGGCATACAGAGGATTTTTCGGAGGAAGGTATTTCTCACGGATCAATTATTTCCTCGAAGATAATGGGATAGAACCGATTGACTGGAGATTGTAGATCCGGATGCTGCAGTACATAGCCTTTCATGTGCGCGAATCTTCACATATTCACCCTAAATTGTATACGGGTGAGTGCTACAATTCAGGTGTACTTTAAGACTGTAAAACAAAAAGGCGTTGACAATGTCATTGTCAATACGGAAGTGAAATGATCAGAAAAATCGTAGGATTATATTTCAGCCCTATCGGAGGGACGGCCAGTATGATACACAAGCTCACCGGAGATATCGCAACTGAGCTGCAGGAATGCAGTCCTGATGAACTGCGCTTTGAATGTTACGATTTGCTGAATAAAAATGAGCCGCTGCCGCAGCTGGATGATGAAACCATTGCGATAATAGGCATGCCGGCTTACGTTGGCAAGATACCTTTGCCGGGCATGAGAGCCATAAGACAGCTACATGGCAACGGCGCCATGGCCTTTGCGACGGTCTCATTCGGCAGCAGAACATACGGAAACGCACTTTACGAACTGAGACATTTTATCGAGGAACAGGGCTTCAAAGTCGTCGGTGCCGGAGCTTTTTCTGTCAGATACGGATCAGGATTAGTAAAGCGCCGGTCTTCGGGGATACGCGTCGACAGCACATCTCTTGCAGAGTTCGGCAAAGCCGCATCCGCCAAAGCGAAAAGACTTGCCGGATGTGATGTTGAGGGATTGAGGATCAGGCCGGCTCCGCTCGAAGTATCAGGAAAGATGCCGGTGCACAGGGTCAGCAGACTATCCCCTAAGGCTGCAGAGATAGCCCAGGGAGTACTGCAAAAGATATGTATAATCAGACAGGATTCAGAATGGTACCTGTAAATTGTTTTTCCGATGCATTAACAACAGCAAGCTGCGTCTGCATTTTTAAAAAATGTCATCAGCATAAAGATATATAAAAGATATATATAAGAGGAGGATTTCAAATGAAAGTAGTTGCAACTGATAAGGCTCCGGGCGCTATCGGCCCGTATTCACAGGGATTTATTTCGAACGGATTCGTATACACATCCGGACAGATTCCGGTAGATCCTGCAACAGGCGATGTTCCTGAAGGTATTGAGGCACAGACTGCACAGAGCTGCAAAAATGTCGGTGCAATCCTTGAGGCTGCAGGATCAGGTTTCGATAAAGTTATCAAGACGACATGCTTCCTCGCTGATATAGCGGACTTCTCGGCTTTCAACGGAGTTTACGCAGAGTATTTCACATCAAAGCCTGCAAGAAGCTGCTTCGCAGTAAAGGATCTGCCAAAGGGAGTTCTCTGTGAGATAGAAGTCATCGCTGAGGCATAAGATGAGGCATAAGATCTGAAACAAAGATCAGCATGTAACATACAAAAAGACGCATTATCCGAAAATGGAGATGCGTCTCTTTTTTCGCGGACTTTCCGCCGGGCATATTACTTTTCTTTGAAAGAAGCTTCGAGCAAAACCGGGTTGTGATCCGAACTCTCAAAGTCCAGATCCTGCGTTTTGACCGATTTTACCTTGATATTTGGCGAAACGATGAATCCGTCTATCAGATAGTACTGGAAACTTTTATGGTCGGCACCTGCATAGGGTTTGTCGTTACTGCGGCAGCTTGGTAGTGAATCGTCCATAATGAACTGCCAGTTTCCGCTTATCTCATCAACATTGATAGCTCCCGGATGCCAGGTCCCTTCGTAAAGAGGATAAACATTCGGATTTGTCGAAGAGAAGCGCTGATTGAAGTCGCCGCCTGCAATGACATAATTACCTTTGGATGCTTCGGCGTTCATTACAGAGAAGAGAGCTTTTGTCTGTTGTATCTTGCCTTCACCGTCATCAAAAGCTTCCAGATGCAGATTGATCAGAACCAGCTCCTTGCCGCTTCCCTTGACGGGTATGCGGGATAACTGCAGACAGCGCTTGAGGTTCATCGTTCTGGTCGGCCATTTGAAAGGAACAGGAAGCTGTATCCTTTCGGCAGAATCAACATCATATTTTGAATATGTCGCAATTCCCGAATCGACTTTGCCGATAGGCGGGATCGGGAATGGCAGGAAAGATATTTTAAAATTATTCGCAAACGATGACGAATGGAGAGGAATGTCCGCAGCTATCATTTCGTATTCTTCGACGTGATGCGAACGTGTGCTGTCCCGGTCGACCTCCTGAACTAAAAGGAAATCAGGATCGACAGTTGTAATCTCACTCAGAATTCTTTCAAGATTTTTGCTCAGACGGTCATGCGTAGCGGTGTTAACACCCTTTCCGCCATCCAGAAAAAAATCAGCATTGTCCCCGAGCGCGCCATACCCGATATTCCAGCTCATAATGGTAAAAGCTTTGTTTTTACTGAGAGCTTTATCGGTATAACCCTCGACAATCAGAGCTTCAGAATCTGCCGGTTTATACTCAGTCAAAGAGAGGTAAGTGATCATACCGGCTGTCATCAGAACTAAAACCAAAATTATGCAGACCAAAATCTTTATCATTATTTTACCGGCACCTGTCTTTTCTTCCGGACTGGCGTGCTTAGCAACTGCTTCGTTCTTTTTCCTTGCCATTTTTCTTTCTTTCTTCTTACAATGCATTTTTCTTTTGAAATATATTGTAATATGTATGATTCTCCGTGTCCATCCGCTTATATCAGGATTTCGGCTGCTATTTGAAGATTACAATTCAGCACTCGGTCGGTTGTCATTTTCAAAAAACCAGCGCTTGGGCCGAACAAGTATGCTTCCGGTTTTGGATCGACCGTAGATGTTATCCAGAACACGGGAATAATGTATACAATAATGACATATTTTAACCGTCAAATCAGGCAATGGACTTGCGCAAATCGTGTTATCTATTGCGACATAAAAATAAATTTATATAAAAATAGTTGATTAAAATTGAAAAAACCCTTGAAATTACTGAAGTTTTGGGTCACAATGGGGGAAAGAAAGCATACACGGAATAACAGAATACATGTATACAAAATGCATATAAAATTATAAGGAGTGGCCCAGATTATGGCAAATGATTTTTTTCACAGTGCGGGGGGTAACGGAGACGTGACTGTAAAAATTGATTCAGGCAGTGTTCTTGATGCTGGGGTAACAGCTAATACGAATTCAAATAATGAAATAAAGGAATCCGGCTTAAATGCTGATTCGGCGGAGATAATGAATCAGACTGAGATGCCTCATTCCTCGAGCCTGACCAAGCTCAGCAATAAGACTAATCTGCTGGAGATGGAAGCCTATCACTATGAAGTGCAGGATGTTCCGGATCCGAATCTTTTCCGCGAATTTTTTGAATATACAGAGATCCCAAAGGTCGGATTCAATTTTCGTACCAGCCCGTACGGAATGCCTGACGAGATCGTAATAACGGATTCGACCTTCAGAGACGGACAGCAATCGAGAGAACCGTACACAACAAAGCAAATCGTTGACATTTTTAAGATGATGTCAAAGCTGTCCGGGCCAAACGGAATAATACGCCAGACAGAGTTCTTTACATACAGCGACAGGGATAAGGCGGCTATTCATGCCTGCCAGGATCTCGGTCTCAAATTTCCGCAGATAACAACGTGGATAAGAGCAAAAAAAGAAGATTTTAAGATAGTAAAGGAGATGGGGGTAAAGGAAACGGGCATACTTACAAGCTGCTCTGATTACCACATCTTTTACAAGCTGGGCATGTCGCGCAGGCAGGCAATGAATCATTATCTGTCGGTTGTGCATGATGCATTTGAAGCCGGTATTACGCCGAGATGCCACCTTGAGGATATCACAAGAGCTGATTTCTACGGATTTGTAGTTCCTTTTGTTACTGCAGTACAGGAAATGGCTTCGCAGGCGGGAATGCCGGCGAAGATCAGGCTGTGCGACACTATGGGATACGGCGTTCCTTATTCGGGCGTTACGCTTCCGAGATCGGTTCCGGGAATCATTTACGGCCTGCATCAGTATGCCGGAGTGCCTTCGGAATGCCTCGAATGGCACGGACACAATGATTTCTACAAAGCTGTTGCGAATGCTGCAACGGCGTGGCTCTACGGATGCGGCGCGGTCAATACGACTCTTTTCGGCATAGGAGAGAGGACGGGAAACATTCCGCTCGAGGCTATGGTTTTCGAATATGCTCAGCTGAGAGGATCGCTGGACGGGATGGATACGACGGTCATCACCGATCTCGTCAGGTATTACGAACAGCAGGTCGGATATTCGATGCCTCCGCAAACACCTTTCGCAGGCGAGAATTTCAACGTTACAAGAGCGGGGATACATGCAGACGGTCTTCTCAAAAACGAAGAAATATACAATATCTTTGATACGGACAAATTCCTCAAAAGACCGCCGCTGGTCAATATAAACCAGAATTCAGGTGCGGCGGGGATCGCGCACTGGATCAATTCAAGCTATGGTCTCAAAGGAAGCAAGCAGGTAGACAAGCACAGCGGAGTTGTGTCGTTTATAAAGGAATGGATCGACAGCGAATACGCCTCGGGCCGTGTGGCGGAAATAGGAGGCTCGGAGATCCGCAGAAAGATAGATGAGTATATGACGGAATAGACCGAATGCTAAAAAAGAAGTCAGTTCAGGGGCAGGGCAGGAGATCATTAGAAGAAAGAGGAAGACGATGGGTAAGACTATAGCACAAAAGATAATAGCGGAACATCTGGTGAGCGGAGAAATGGTAAAGGGAAGCGAGATAGGGCTTCGCATAGACCAGACTCTGACGCAGGATGCGACCGGCACAATGGCGTATCTCGAATTTGAATCAATGGGCATTCCACGTGTACGTACAGAGAGGTCGGTGGCTTACATCGATCACAATACACTGCAGTCCGGATTTATGAATGCTGATGATCACAGATATATACAGACTGTTGCAGCAAAGCACGGCGTATATTATTCAAGGCCGGGCAACGGCATCTGCCATCAGGTCCATTATGAGAGATTCGGAATACCGGGCAAGACCCTGATCGGATCGGATTCTCATACTCCGACAGGCGGCGGCATAGGAATGCTGGCGATCGGTGCCGGAGGAATGGATGTTGCGGTTGCAATGGGCGGCGGAGCTTATTACATTCCGATGCCGGGAATGATCAAGGTAGAACTCACGGGGCGGCTGCAGCCGGGAGTAAGCGCAAAGGATGTGATACTTGAAGTGCTGAGACAGCTGTCGGTCAAAGGTGGCGTCGGCTATATAGTAGAATACGGCGGCCCGGGAGTTGATGCGCTCTCCGTGCCGGAAAGATGCACCATCACAAACATGGGAGCGGAACTCGGAGCGACGACTTCTGTTTTCCCGAGCGATGAGAGGACAAGGGGATTTCTCGAGGCTCAGGGCCGCGCAGACGACTGGAAAGCGCTGGCAAGCGATGCCGATGCTGAATATGACAAAGTGATACATGTTGATCTGGATTTGCTGAAACCGCTTGCCGCATGCCCGCACAGTCCGGATAATGTCAGGCCGGTAAGCGAGCTGAGCGGGACAAAAGTTGATCAGGTCTGCATCGGTTCATGTACAAATTCGTCGCTGACGGATATGCTCAAAGCGGCATCGATGCTGAAAGGCCGCAAAATTGCTGACAATGTCAGCCTTTCGGTTTCGCCTGGATCGCGTCAGGTGTTCAGCATGATGGCCGAATGCGGCGCGCTGACTGACCTGATCGACGCGGGGGCAAGGATACTGGAATGCGCCTGCGGTCCGTGCATAGGCATGGGGTTCTCGCCGGGAAGCGGCGGCGTATCGCTTAGGACGTTCAACAGAAATTTCCTCGGGCGCTCCGGAACAAAAGACGGACAGGTGTATCTTGTGTCGCCTGAAACGGCTGCGGCAAGTGCTCTGACAGGATTCTTCACCGATCCTGCGGCAGATAGCACGGCATCGGCGATAAGCGTGCCTGCTCCGGATATCTCGGTATATGATGTGCCGGAAAATTTCAGAATAAATGACAGCGGGATCATTCCGCCGCTGGATGAGGCGGACGCAGCGGATGCAGAGGTCGTGAAAGGTCCTAATATCAAGCCGTTCCCGGAAACGCATCCTCTTGATCATGTGATCGATACGAGTGTCCTGCTCAAGGTAGGCGATAATATAACGACTGACCACATAATGCCTGCGGGTTCGCGCATTCTGCCGTACAGATCCAACATCCCGCATCTTTCGCAGTACTGCTTTGAGGTAGTGGATCCGGAATTTGCAGAACGCGCCAAAGCGGCAGGCTCTGGTATCATAGTTGGCGGACAGAATTACGGTCAGGGTTCATCGAGAGAACATGCCGCATTGGTTCCTCTGGCTCTCGGCATAAAGGCGGTCGCAGCAGTTTCCTTTGCCCGCATACATGCTGCAAACCTGGTCAATGCGGGAATACTGCCGCTGGTATTTGAGAACCCTGCAGATTATGAAAAGGTGCAGCAGGGTGATCATATAAATATAAGCGGGGTACATAATGGACTCAGTGAAAGCAGAGTCGTGATGAAGGTCACGGATGATTCGGGAAATGTTACGGAAATACCGCTTGTTATGCAGCTTGCGGAGAGGCAGAAGGAAATACTGCTTGCAGGCGGACTGCTGAAATACACGGTCAGCCGGTAAAAGCCGAAAAAACATATATAGTACCAATTAAGGAGTATTTATGGATAAAGAGATATTGAGACAGATAGATCAGGCGGCTGAAGAATTTCGCAGCATGCTGGTCGAACAGTTTGAGAGAAATGAGGCTATGGCGAAACGTTCGGCAGGGCAGAAAAACGAATCGGCTGCTCAGGCAGAAATGCCGGCCGAAGGGAAGGAAAATTGTTCTAATCCGGACGTAAACGGCGGATTGACTGCATCGGATTATGTGAAATCCGGTGAAATGGCCGGTGCGCAATGCGCCGGTGAGGCTGACGGAAAATGCATGGTGATCGGTCTCGCCGCCGGGGACGGCATTGGACCTGTAATAATGGAAGAGACCAAAGCCGTCCTCGGTCAGCTCCTCGCAGATGAGCTGGCCGCGAGCCGCATCCGCTTCATAGATATAAACGGCTTCACAATTGAGGAGCGGCTCGCGGCCGGCGAGACCGTCCCTCCCGCTGTTCTCGCACAGATGGAGCAGTGTGATGTCCTTCTCAAAGGTCCGACAACTACTCCGAACGCAGCAATGGGCGGCAAAAACCTCGAAAGCGCAAATGTATTTCTGCGCAAAAAATTTGATCTCTTTGCCAATGTGAGACCGGTCAGCCTGCCGGACGAAGGTATAGACTGGACTTTCTTCCGCGAGAACACCGAAGGAGAATACGCCCTCGGAAGCCGCGGCATCAGGCTGGGCAGCGGAGCAGGTGAAGGTCTTTCTGTTGATTTCAAAGTAACAACAGCAGAAGGATGCCGGAGGATAGCGAAAGCCGCATTTGACTTTGCACGCGATAACGGCAAAAAGAGGGTTTCGATAGTTACCAAGGCAAATATAATGAAAAAGACCGACGGAGATTTTCAGAGCATCGCTCTCGAAGTCGCAAAGGATTATCCTGAGATAGAGGCCGACACGTGGTTTGTTGATATCATGGCGGCAAATCTGGTAAACAGCGATATCCGCAGCGGATTTCAGGTCTTCCTGCTCCCGAATCTGTACGGAGATATCATAACTGATGAGGCTGCGCAGATACAGGGAGGAGTCGGTACTGCAGGATCGGCCAACATAGGCAGCGATTTTGCCATATTCGAAGCCATACACGGAAGTGCTCCCCGTATGGTCGAGGAGGGGATCGCCCACCTTGCAAATCCGGCAAGCCTTATGACAGCGGCAGTCATGCTGCTGAGACATATCGGTCTCACAGACAAAGCTGCAAAGCTGGAGGCGGCAATAGCTGCAGCCGATGAAGCAATGGGTGCAGAAATGACCGGTCTTCCGGGAGGACGCAGCTGCAGCGAATTCGCGCAGACCGTTTCCGCCGCACTAAATTGTGATTAGCTGCGATTGATCATCTGCGATCGAATAACAGACGATGAGTGATCGACGGGAGTATTTTCACGGACCGGGAGTTCGCAGGGAGTTCGCAGACCCGGATAAAGCCTTTTTTAGCTATGACATGCGCAGCGGTTTGTGATATACTCCTCTTGTTATGCTCAATAATTTCATAATCTGCGTCAATGCAGTTGTTCCTTCAATGATATATCTGACCATCGGTATCCTGCTCAAAGTAGGCAAGGTGGTTACAGAGGATGAGGTCAGACGATTCACCCGCATGGTGTTCGTTGCTCTCTATCCTTTTATTATGTTCGATAATCTGTACGGTAAGAATCTTTCCGACCATCTCAATATGAGGCTTGGATTGTATGCGCTGGGATTTACCGTTCTGCAGTTTGTGGTTTCCTGGATATTCGTCTGCCGCATAGAGCCGGATAATTACGAGCGCGGTGCGATGATACAGGCTCTGTTTCGCAGCAATTACGTGCTGATGGGATTCCCGATAGCATTCAATCTTTTCGGAAAGGGAAATGTCACAGAGGTAGCTGTCATAATGATGCTGGTCGTCCCATTCTACAATGCTGCTGCCGTAATTGTTTTTGAGACATTCAGAGGCGGAAAGGTTGATATGCGCTTTATTCTCAAAAAGATCCTGACAAATCCGATTATTGACGGAGGCATCGCGGCTTTCATCGTGATGATGCTCGGGATCACATTGCCGGAGAACATCGCGAATACCATCACCACACTATCAGACGCGACTTCGCCCATAGCAATGATACTTCTCGGCGCGGCGCTCAATCTCAACGGCTTCAGCAGTGACAGAAAGAGGATCGCTGTATGCACCATCGGCAAGCTTATAGTATTTCCGCTGTTCGGCATATGGGGTGCTGTCATGATCGGTTTGCGCGGTGTTCCGCTGATTGCTGTAACTCTGATGGTCGCTGCACCGGATGCGCTTGCGTCATATGCGATGGCAAGCGGGATGGGCGGAAACGGAAAACTTGCAGGAGAGCTGGTGGTCATAACCACCCTGGTATCATGCATCACGATACCTTTATGGCTCTTCGTATTGAAGACAAACGCATATTTCTGATGCGTATTAACGAATTGGCATGTACTGATGCAGTGCGGGGTAAAAAATGATATCAGAATTATTATTCACAAGTATTTTGCTCGGTGCGGGACTGGCTATGGACGCATTTTCGGTTTCGCTGGCGGACGGCCTGAATGAACCTGAAATGCCGGGACGCAGAGCGATAGGGATAGCAGGGATTTTTGCGGGATTCCAGTTCGCGATGCCTCTTGCCGGATGGGTGCTTGTCCGTACCGCTGTAAAAGCTTTCAACAAACTGGAATTCTTCATACCGTGGATAGCTCTTATACTGCTGCTTTATATAGGCGGCAAAATGCTTATCGAGGGCATATGCGAAAACCGCAGCAAATCTGCAGAAACAACAACTTCATCAGAACATAAGCTGGGTGCCGGGGAACTTGTAGTCCAGGGGATAGCAACATCTATAGATGCACTCTCGGTAGGATTTGCGATAGAAGCATACTCGGCGGCTGAGGCGGTGGCTTCTTCGGTGATCATCGGGATAGTAACATTGATCATATGTCTTGCAGGTCTCACCATAGGCAAAAAGGCCGGTACCAGACTGGCAGGCAAAGCTGCTATACTGGGTGGGATAATACTTATCTTTATAGGAATTGAAATATGGCTCGGGGGAATTAATTGAAAATCACAAAAGCTATAGCTTTATTAATTATTACAGAAATAATATTCATATCTGCTGCTGCGCCGCTTGGCACGGCGGCTGTTTTTGCTATTTCCGGAGCACCCGGAGCGACAGAACTCGCACTCAATCTTTACGGAAATAACAGCGGTAATGAATCCGGCAGCGGCAAAGAAAGAGACAGCAAAGAACCTCTTGACAATGCGAAGAGCGGTAACGCGAAAAGCGGCAAGACAAACAGCAGTAACGCAAAAAAAGGTGACGCGAAAGTTAAAAGCGCAAAAAAAGGCGACGCGAAAACTAACAGCGCAAAAAAAGGTGACGCGAAAGCTAACACCGCAAAAAGTACGGATGATGCGCAGGACCGCAAAACCGCATCCGAAAGCAAATCTTCATCCGAAAACAAATCCGCAGCCGGTTCGGAAAACTCCGCAAATTCCGTAAATGCTGATAACAAAGCGACAAGCGAAAAAAACAATAAGGCGGATAACAGCAAAAACAATAGCAAAAAGGGTAGCGCGGAAAAGACCTCAGAAACGGAGCAGTCCGGATCCGCTGAGATATCCGGAGTCAGCATACCTGCAGACAGCATTCCTGCAGACAGCAGACATTTTGCTGAGGGACTGACACAGAGTTATGTCCCTTCTGACGGAATATTTTCGCTTACGGATGAATCCCGTTTCTACATAGTATCAAAGGAGCTGCCGTCTGATGATATGCTCAGCACTGTAAGGCTGATCGATTCGGAATTAGCCGCATACGGGATACCGTCGGAGAATCCTCTGCCCGTCGTTTATGGAAAGGCGGAAAAAGCAGAGCCCGGAGATATAGTCATAGAATTTGTGACTGACGAGGAATTCAAGCCGGATATTACTACAGCAGATATAACAGAGGCATACATCTTAAGCCTCGGAGAAACAGCAAAAATCGAAGCCTGCGGAACGGACGGCGTCTACTACGGATTGCTGACGCTTCTTGAAATGCTTCGCGAAAAACAGGGAGTTTCCGATCAGGAAACCGCATCGGAGGACGGTACGAATGGCGGTATAACTCTCGAAGGAGCAGTGATCTCGGACGGCCCTGAACTTGCCGAAAGAGCAGTGATGCTCGACTGCGGCCGCAGATATTTCAGCAAGGAGTGGATCGAGAATTTCATTAAAAGAGCTTCGCTGCAGAGATATAATGCCATTGTCATGCATTTTTCGGAGGCAGAAGGGCTGAGGCTCGATTCGCGAGTCTTCCCGTGGCTGACAAAGGGGAATGCTTCCCTGTCGATGGATGAAATGGCTGAAATAATCAAGGTCGCCGGGGAATACCATGTCGATGTCATCCCGTCTCTCGATATGCCGGGACATAACAGATACATTGTAAAACGCTACGCGGAATATGTCTCAAAACACCCGAAATTCAGTTTTGAATGTGACGGCAAAACATACGACAGGAGCATCAAAGGCTTCACTTCGATCGCAAATCACTGGTCCAACAACGGTAAGGTCAAAAAAGCAGACTACATCGGAATAGATGTTACCAAAAAACATGCGGTAGCATTCGTAAATGCTCTGGTCGATGACTATGCATCTTTCTTTGCAGAAATGGGATGCACCGAATTCGACATCGGCGGCGACGAGCTCCTCGGCTGGTACAGTTTTGATCTCGGTGGCGAACATTTCAGCTTCGCGAATCGCTGGAATGCTCTGGATCACTGGGCGAAATACGCTAAGAATAAGCTGGGCATTAAAAAAGGAAGCTCGTCGGATACCTATGTGGATTTCCTGAACAGAATGGCGGAGAGGCTTGAAGCCGAAGGCTTTACATGCAGAGTGTTCAATGATGATCTGGACATAAATAATAATCAGCACGTAAAGCTGAATAAATCTGTTGAAGTGACTTACTGGTTTCCTGCAAACAACAGCGCAAAGCATTTCGCAAAAGCAGGACACAGACTCCATTATTTCGTAGAGAACTGGTGCTTTTATGTACTGCGCGAAAACAACGGCAATGATATAATGAGCAACAAATACAAGAGTGTCAATGCAAAAAACATCTTCTATAACTGGGATCCGCGCATATTCACAGGATACGTCAACAAAGGGAAGACGGTAGAACGCAGCAGCATCGTTGGAGGGTATTTCGCGATCTGGTGTGATCATCCGGATTACAAATCGGATGAAAGAATATGGAGTGAAACAGAATTGCGTATGTGGGCCAATGCGTCAAAGATGTGGAATCCGGAGGTCTGCACCGACAAATCCGGAATACAGGAAAATTTCACCTACGGCGATATGAAATATTTCGTAAAATACATGGATACATTCCCGGGATATGCCGGAAAACCGGGTGAGAACGCCACACTGCCGGAAGCAGCTGAACCGGAAGCGGTCAAGTCGTGGTGGCAGGAACTGATACCTTTTTAAATCATTATGATCACAATCTTACATAATTCATCAGATTACATTCTCATAAGTATCACCAATTCTACATAATCGGAGGTTATTATATAGCCATAGAGAAAAGAAACCTCTAGAGAAACCTCCATATAACAATTTTCCATATAATACCTGAGACAAATCAGAGGCAGTGATCAATCGGGATCACTGCCTCTGATTTTACGTTGCATGATATCGGGATAAAAGTCTGTCGCAATTATAACATTTTAATGGATTTTGATTCAGGCAGCTGCCATGAGCTGCCACATCAGGTCACTGCTGCGAGCCAATACTCCGGGCTGCTACTCCGGGCCTCTACTCTGTACGCAGCGCCTCTACCGGATCTTTACGGGCAGCCATTCCTGACGGGATGAGTCCCGCTATGAAGGTGAGGAATATGCTGATGAGTATGAGTGCAACCCCTCCCAAAGGCGGAAGTATGGCTTTGAGAGCCGCTATCTTAGTCACATCGATAAGTATCTTATTTATAGGTATCAGCAGCAGCAGACTCGCGCCTATTCCGATGATGCCTGCGCAGAGACCGACGATGATCGTTTCCGCATTGAATATACGCGAGATGTCGCGTTTGGAAGCACCTATCGCTCTGAGTATACCGATTTCCTTTGTTCTTTCGAGAACAGAGATATAAGTAATTACGCCGATCATGATGGACGAAACTACGAGCGAAATCGCCACGAATGCTATCAGGACATAGCTGACAGCATTTGTGATGGTCTTGACCGACTTTATCAGCACACCTGTGATATCGGTATAACTGATAACCATGTCTTCATCCCCTCTGTCCTGAACCGTCTTGTTGTAGTCTTCGATGAAATCGAGGAATTTTTCCTTGGAGCCAAAATCCTTTAGATAGAATGACATCGAAGTCGGTTTGTCCGTATCAGCGTATCCAAGCTTGCGCAGGTTTGACTCATAGTTGGTTTCCTCGCCGCCTGAGACATATGCTGTAATGAGTCTGGTCATCTCGTCCTCATCCATCTTCATCGTAAATGCCTCGGCTATACCGTTCGGATCGACATTGAACTGGCTTCCGACGGCCTGTGCTACTTTGCCGAGGGCAGGATAAAGGTTGGAAGCAGCAACGATCTGCGTTGCATATTTGTTGATGCCCTTTTTCAGTTCGTCGGCCGAATTGAAGCCTTTTTCAACTGAGTCAAGAGCGGAGCTGAGTATATCTGACGGTTCTGCTTTGGAGGCGGCAGCGGCCTGCATGAATACAGGGACGAGGGATTTCAAAGCTTCTTCCGGCAGTCCCGGTATCGCAGCTGAAATGACAGAAGCAACCTCTTCTTCATCTGCATCTTCCGGAATAGCCTGCAGAAGTTTTTTCACCTGCGATGCAGAAATTTCTATGCCGGATTTGCTCAGCTCTTCCGCGACCTGTTCAGCTATAGCATCCGGGTCGGCAGCCTCCATAGCCTTGTTGATCTCCGGTGCGGCAGCTTTAAGTGCTGCATCATACCCCTTCAGAAGCTCATTTGTCATAGGGCCGTGTGCGTGTTTTTTGGAATACAGATTGTTTCCAAGCGCCTCATCGATGTTGCTGTCGCTGAGCTTAAAACTGTCCTGATCCTTTTCGCATTCTCTGACCAGATCGGAATTGATGCCCTTGCACCCGCCTGCGAGATCATCCGAAACAGCCTTTTCGATTTTGCCTATGGCTTTCTCATCGGTTATCTTTTTGAGTGCGTCATTTCCGATTTTCATTATTGCGTTACTGAGGGCTTTTTCATTGAAATTACCGCCCATCGCCTTTGCAAGCTTATCTTTATCGATACTTATCATGTCTTCGAAACCGAGACCTTCGTCAGTGTCGTTCCGAATATCCTTGAATGTCTTACCCGAGAAGACATCTGTTTTTTTCTTTGCCAGCTGCAGCTTAACTATCTCGGAATCCTTTGAATAATCGATCAGATGCTGAACAAGCGAAGGCAGATATCCGATTCCCGAATCCATGGCATTAGCACCTGATTTTTCCTTTGCGCAAACCACGCCGGTTATCTTGAGGCGTTCGCCTTTTTTGATGAGATCCTTCATAAAGGCTTTATCCTCGCTCATGTCCTCCCAGACATCATAGGATGAGTTGCGCCTGTAAGTATCACATGCATTCACCAGCGAGAATTCCATACCTATAAAGTCGTCATATGTCCATTCGAGCTTCTTGTTATTATTCTCTACCTTCTCGCCGTTCATTACATCATTGATCATATCCTTGAGCTCTTTCGGATCGCGCAGACCGAGAGTATATACAATGTAGTCATTGAGCTGGTCTTCACTGTCGAGAACCAGCAGCAATTCATTATATTTTTCCGGCCATTTTCCTGCCAGAACCTTGAACTGCGTCTGCAGCAGGTCCTGATTGTCCATCATGCGGAAGAACACATCGTTATTGTTCATTGCCATTCCCGTCTGCTGGAAACCGCTCATGTATGACTGCATGATAGAACCCGGACTGACTCTGAGCACGCCGTATTTCAAATCGGTGGAATAAATATTCGGAGATATGCCGTACGAATACTCATAAGCATTGAACCATTCACCGACATCACCCATATTTGAATCAAGATATTCCTTGAAAGAAGCCAGATCGTTCGTACCGACACTGGCAAGCAGATCTGTCATTACCTGCTGCTCATGCACCCTGCCATCGGACTCTTCTCCTTTGGTATCTGCGGCATTGGCGGCAAAAGCTGTGATCATGGAAGTCATGTCCGCAGTCTCCGACTGTATCGTCAGAGGATATGATGAAAGGGTATCCTCTTCGAGCTTGTCGATGTATGCCTGGAATCCGTTGGAAACGGAGAGAATCAGTGCTATTCCGATGATACCGATGCTTCCGGCAAAGGCAGTAAGCAGAGTCCTTGCCTTTTTTGTCATCAGGTTGTTGAGCGAAAGATGAAGAGCAGTCAGCATTGACATCGAACGGTTACGGCGGCGCCTCGCCCGCCTGCCTTTGCCTTTCGCCGCGGCAGCAGTCGATCCTGCCGCTGCTCCTCCTGAAACAGCCTGCCCGCAAGGACGCCGCGGCCGCATCCACAGCTGAAAAACTTTCGGCGGATCCTGCGTATGCTCCGGCTGTAGCGGATATTGCAGTTTCAGCAGCTGATACAGATACTGCACTCTGAACGGATGCCACCGTTGAAGTAGCCGATACTGATCCAACTGCAGATGCAGCAGCCTGTGCAGGCAGAATATCAGCTTCGGTCAGCAATTCAGGCTCGGTTCCAGGTATATACGGGTCGCTGTCACTCAGCACATTTCCGTCCGACAGCCGCACAATTCTTGTCGAATACTGTTCGGCAAGCTCAGGATTGTGAGTAACCATGATAACAAGCTTTCTTTGCGATATGTCCTTGAGTATAGACATGACCTGAATGCTTGTTTCAGAATCAAGCGCACCCGTCGGCTCATCAGCAAGGATGATATCGGGATCGTTTATGAGTGCACGGGCAATCGCAACTCGCTGCACCTGTCCGCCGGACATCTGCGCAGGTTTCTTATTAATCTGATCACCCAGTCCGACCTGTTCAAGCGCTTTTGCTGCGCGCTGCCTGCGTTCCGAGGATGAAACGCCCGAAAGAGTCAAGGCAAGTTCAACATTTGCAAGAACTGTCTGGTGTGAAATAAGATTATAACTCTGGAAAACAAAGCCGATAGTATCGTTTCTGTAAGCATCCCAATCCGCATCTCTGTACTGCTTTGTACTGATTCCGTCAATTACAAGATCGCCGTCAGTGTACTGGTCAAGCCCGCCCATAATATTGAGCATAGTAGTTTTGCCGCATCCTGACGGTCCCAGAATGGATACGAACTCGCTCCGGCGAAAAGCCAGATCTACGCCCTTAAGCGCGCGGACCACTTCGGAACCGGATTGGTATTCTTTAGTAATCTGTCTTAATTCAAGCATCTTGATATATTTCCTTAGCTTTCAGCCGCCGGCATAATACCCGATTTACTGCCGGCTTCGAATATTCATCGCTCATTATACTTGATATGACGCGGCATTTCTCTAATAAATGACAAATTGCTTCCCCATATAATATGAATTTTTTGTGAACCGAATAAAGAGACGGTGCGTTTTCGGGATTGTGAAACGGCGACTGCATAGAAAAAAGCATATAGACCATGTCTGATCGGCCATACCAGACAAATGAATCATACTGAGTATGCATGAAGTGCTGATTCAGAGCCGGAAGCATACAGCCGGCACATACTGAGTATGCATGAAAGGCCAATCCATAGCCGGAAGCATACGGCTGGTGTATGAATTTGAGAGAAAGCCGGATTAATACACCCGAACGGCATGTTTCGAGGCTCAATGAAGTCATTTAACGGCCATCGGGTGTAAAAAACAATTGACTTGTGCCAGCCATACACCATATTTGAGGGAAAACGGTGTATGAAATCTGAAAACTGGAGAATAATACACCCGACAGGCATATAGGACGGTTAACGCCGTTTTACTGGCGTATCACCGTAAATGGTGCTAAAATATATGAACCGTGTCACATCGAATGTAAGCTTATCAAATGAAAGCGCATCGGGCGAATTAACATCAAGCGAAAGCTCGTCGATAGAAAAATCAGAAATAAAACCAATCAACAGTAAAACAATCAACAATATAACCAACAGTATGGATAATAAAAACAATATGGATTACAAATGGAGCTATAACTATAACGAGAACGGAAGAATAGTTTTTCCGATACCTGAAACAGTAAAAACACCATGGTTCCGTAGCAGGGGAGACCTGCCGGTCACGCTTGAGTATTTCAGCGGCACCATGTATGAAATGATTGAGGAGGTGGCAAAAAAGCATCCGCTCAACATAGCCCTGGATTTTATGGGCAAGCACATAACATATAAATACATGGTGGATCAGATCAATCTCTGTGCCAGATCGCTGAGGGTGCTGGGAATACGCGAGAATGACAAGGTCACCATAGCGATGCCGAACTGCCCGCAGGCAATATATATGCTCTATGCAGTCAATCTTGTCGGTGCGGTCGGCAACATGGTACATCCCCTTTCGGCAGAAAAGGAAATAGAGAATTATCTCAATATGTCCGGAAGCGTGATGGTAGTTACCCTCGATCAGTTCTATCACAAAATTGAAGCAATCAGAGCCAACACCAAAGTTCAGAATGTGATCATAGCACGTATCAAAGACGAGCTTACAAGACCGATCAGGGTAGGTTACATGCTGACAGAGGGACGTAAGATTAGCCGGATCCCTAAGGAAGCGCCGGTCTACCAGTGGCCCGCATTCATGAAACTCGGCAGATCATGTACATATGAATACAAGGTGAAACGCAAGCCGGATGATCCGGCGGCGATACTGTATTCGGGCGGAACCACCGGAACGACCAAAGGGATAGTGCTGACAAATCTGAATTTCAATGCGCTGGCAGAGCAGGTGGTTTCGGTAAATCCCATGTTCCGTGCCGGAGATAAAATGCTCGCAGCGATGCCGCTGTTCCATGGTTTCGGTCTGGGAGTATGTATACATACGATGCTTGCTAAGGGCGGTCGCTGTATATTGGTTCCGAGGTTCACACCAAAGAGCTATTCAAAGCTGATCACAAAATACAAATGCAATTTTATCGCAGGTGTTCCGACGCTGTACGAGGCGCTGCTGAGACTGCCTAACATGAAAAAGGCCGATCTCTCATGCCTCAAGGGAGTGTTCTCCGGCGGAGACTCGTTGTCTGTAGAGCTCAAAAAGAAATTCGATTCATTTCTGTTCGACCACAACGGCAAGATTCAGGTCAGAGAGGGCTACGGTACAACAGAGTGCGTAACGGCTTCATGCCTCACGCCGCCGCAGATGTACAAGGAAGGCAGCATAGGCATACCGTTCCCTGACACGTATTACAAAATCGTCAGGCCGGGAACAGATGAAGAGCTTCCGTACAATGAGGAGGGCGAGATACTGCTCGCGGGTCCGAGCGTGATGAAGGGATATCTGGATATGCCGGAGGAGACAGCCGAAACAATGCGTAAGCATGCGGACGGCCTTACCTGGGTATATACAGGAGACCTCGGAACAATGGATAATGAGGGCTTTATCCATTTCCGCGGCAGAGCAAAAAGAATGATCATTTCGTCGGGATACAATATTTATCCTGCTCAGCTCGAAAACATATTCGATGCGCACGAAAAGGTGCACATGAGCTGTGCTATCGGTGTCCCGGACAGCTATAAGATGCAAAAGGTGAAAATGTTCGTCATGCCGGCTGAGGGTGTCGAGCCTTCTGAAGAGACGAAGGAGGAGCTTCTGGCGTATGCCCGCAAACATATTGCAAAATATGCGATGCCTTATGACATAGAATTCCGCGCGGAGCTGCCGAAGACTCTGGTCGGGAAGGTGGCTTACCGAGTACTCGAAGAAGAGGAAGAGGCAAAACGCAAAGCTGCTGAGGAAAAAGCTGATCCAGGTGAGGGAATGAATCCATCGGAGTGAATCCATCGGAGGTCGCAGTTCGAAAGTGATGCGCCGAATTCGCAGGTGGCCGCGGCTTGTAAGTGATGCGCCGGCGGATAAATATTGCGTACTGCAGTGCGGGCAGGCAGAGAGAAGATAAGCGGGTGAAGCTTTGTATATAAGAGGCAGTGCGTGCGGGCAGGCAGAACGAACATAGGCGTGTAAGATTTTGTATATAAGAGGCTGTGCGTACAGAAAGATAAATCACACAGAAAAATAAAAGACGAATAAGATCTGTATACAGGCCGTGTCATGGCAGAAAAAGGAGAAAAAATGGAACGACAGGATAAAGATCTTGCGTGGATGCTGCAATTCGAAAATATTGCATGGTACGAAAAAGGGGCTGTCCGCATACTCGACAGACGTGTTTATCCGATAGAGGTCAGAAAGGTGGAGTGCCGCAGTCACCAGGCGGTGGCGCAGGCCATCAAAGATATGGTCACTCAGAGCGCCGGTCCGTATGTCGCCGCAGCTATGGGAATGGCGCTGGCTGCGTATGAATGCAGGGGGCGTTCCGAGTCGGAGCAGATCGAATATCTGACAGCAGCGGCGGATACTATTTCGCATGCACGTCCGACAACATCAAAACGAATGGAAAATGTCACGGACGCATGTCTTGAGACTGCCCGTGAAGCTCTCGCTGCAGGCAGTTCGGATGTCTCGGAGGCAATAAGGGAATGTGCCGTAGAAATGAATAATGTTCGTTATGCGCGCATTGGCAGGACGGGGAGATTTCTTGCCGAACTCTTCCCTTCGCATGGAGCCGTCATGACACAGTGTTTCGGAGAGACCATAGTCGGCATGATGCTGAGAGAAGCCAGACTGCAGGACAAGGATATAAAAATATTCTGTCCTGAGACCAGGCCGTACTTTCAGGGCTCCAGACTGACGGCGTCAGTTGCCTATGATATGGGATTTGACGTTACAGTTATCACAGATAATATGCCCGCAGCTGTCATGAAAAATGAAGGCATAGATGTGTTCACTTCCGCTGCGGATGTTATAAGCGGTGACGGCTATGTGGTCAATAAGGTAGGAACATACCAGATCGCCATTGCGGCGAAGTATCACGATGTACCTTATTATGTTACCGGCTCTCCGGATACGGGGCATCCTACGATTGACAGCGTGCACATAGAGATGCGCGAGCCGTCATTCGTCCTGCAGGCTATGGGAACGCCGACAGCCAATCAGAAGGTAAAAGGATATTATCCTGCATTCGATATAACACCTCCTGAACTGGTGAGCGGAGTAGTTACAGATCAGGGCGTATTCTCACCGTACAGACTTGCAGAATATTCTGTCGATAAAACGGGCTTCCTGGTATAGATTCAGCATCAGGGGTTTCCGAACGCAATACCCGCAAAAAATAAGGTGCAATTCGGGAAATATTAAAGTATAATAAGTGGGCTTTGTGGTATTATAAACTAATTAATTTCTTGATACCTTTTGAGCTGAAGAAAGGCAGAGACAATATGAACTATACAGTAAATGGTAATATAACTGATGATAAGATCCATCTCGAACTTGGTGGTCACGTTGATTCCGCAAATGCGGAAGAAGTGCGTGCAGCTATATTTGCCATCGCGGATCAGGCTCCGGGACTGCCTGCAGAAGTAGATGCTGAACATCTTAATTACATTTCAAGTGCAGGACTCAGGGTGCTGCTGCAGCTTCGCAAAAAGAACTCGCAGCTCAGGGTCTACAATGTCAACTCTGAGATATATGAGATCTTCGATGTAACAGGTTTCAATCAGATGATGGATGTCCAGAAAGCCTACAAAGTCGTATCTGTTGATGGCTGCGAGGTGATAGGTAAGGGAGCCAACGGCACCATCTACCGTATCGATATGGACAATGTCGTCAAGGTATATAACAATGCTGATGCTCTTGATGATATTCAGCATGAACGTGAGGTTGCCAGGCTTGCGCTGGTTCTCGGCATTCCGACGGCTATTTCATATGACGTCGTCAAAGTAGGGGACAGCTACGGTTCTGTATTTGAATTGCTGAATGCAAAATCTTTTTCCAAGATACTTGCCAAAGAACCTGATCGCATGGATTGGTGTGTTGAACAGTACACCGAAATGCTCAAGCTGATACACAATACAGAAGTGCCTGAAGGAAAGCTTCCGGATATGAAAAAGACAGCTCTTAACTGGGCAAACTTCACGAAGGATTATCTTCCGGAAGAGGCAGGTGCAAAACTGATGTCACTTATCGAGGCGGTTCCGGCCAGCAATATGATGATCCATGGCGATTATCATACCGGAAATGTAGAACTTACAGGTGATGAGGTTCTGCTGATAGATATGGACACGCTGGCAGTTGGTGATCCGGTATTCGAATTCGGCTCAATCTTCAATGCGCTCATCGGATTCAGTGAACGTGACAACAGCATCATCGAAAAGTTCCAGGGTTACGATCAGCAGACCGCAGATACATTCTGGCACAAGGTGCTTGCCGCTTATTTCGAGACGGACGATGAGGATGAGATCCGTGCGGCAGAGGATAAGGCCCGTATCATAGGTTATACAAGGCTTATCAGGAGATCGATCCGCAGAGGCGGGCTGGAAAATGAGGAAATGCGTGCCGATATAGACTACTGGCACAACGAGCTGATAGAATTGATTGACAGAGTTGATTCTCTATCGCTTCACATCTGACATAAAATATGTTATCATAAATTTGTTTGAGATTCCTAAGATCATATTTTCACTATTTATCGGAGTGACAAAATGAAAAGCATAAAACTTGATGCTACAATCGAAAATCTCACTGAAGTTCTTCTGTTTATAGATAAACAGCTTATGTCAGAAAACGTCGGTATCAGAACCAAGATGGCTATCGATGTGGCTGTGGAAGAATTATATGTAAATATCGCCAGATATGCGTATGCACCGAATGTAGGTGAAGCGGAGATTATCGTAGATGTGCAGGATAATCCAAAAGCCTGTGAGATAACATTCATAGATTCAGGTATTCCGTACGATCCGCTCAAGAAAGAGGATCCGGATGTAAATCTTCCTGCAGAGGAGCGCCAGATAGGCGGTCTCGGGATATTCATGGTCAAAAAATCAATGGATGACATGAGATATGAATACAAGGATAATAAAAACATTCTGACTATCCGCAAGGTTTTATAACTAAGTATAATAGAGTATAATTTTTATAACGTTTAATGATGGATAAAAACTAAATAACAATTAAGGGGAGGATATCAATGCTTAACATTAACAAAACCAAAGAAGCTGATAAAATGACAGTTGCACTCGAGGGCAGACTCGATACTACAACAGCACCTGAACTTGAGGCATCACTCAAAGAGGATCTTGACGGCGTAGCTCAGCTCGTTATCGATATCGAAAAGCTTGAGTATATCTCATCTGCAGGACTTCGTGTACTTCTGGCTGCTCAGAAAACAATGAACAAGCAGGGAAGC
This sequence comes from uncultured Eubacteriales bacterium, assembly GCA_902774265.1. Taxonomy (GTDB): domain Bacteria; phylum Bacillota; class Clostridia; order Peptostreptococcales; family Anaerovoracaceae; genus Crickella. The sequence continues at coordinate 9,064 of CACYHR010000027.1, read as the reverse complement.
ATGGTTGTTGCTCATCCTAATGAAGTCATCAGCGAGATTTTCGAGGTAACAGGTTTCTGCGATATTCTTACTATAGAATAATTTTATAAATACAATCATTACAGACTGCGCATAATTGCGCAGTTTTGTCGTATCCAAATGTTGTTCGACTGCAAAGTGAATTGTTGATTCTGATTGAAAAGAGGCTGTGCACAAGTTTTAAGTACAGCCTCTTTTTTCCTAAAGGTCCTAAAGGTTCCTGATCGTTTCTGAATGATCCCGCCGTGAGCGGCATGACTTATTGCGAACGGCATGACATATTAAGAAGGAGAGGTGAAATGCTTCTAGCATATTTTTTGAAGAACCCGGCAGCATGGTTATTGCCGCTTCTGATACAAATAGTCAGTTATACTAAGATCCTAAAGAAAATGGGCAAGGATCCGAAGCTCGGTATAATTCCGTTCGTCGGAGAGTGGGCGATGTCAAAGGATCTGCTGAAACGTATGCGGCATTTCTGGAGACCGTTTATATTTGCGGTGGTTCTGCTTATCACTGCGCATTATCTGAGGGGCGGCGAAATCGCGATCATTCTGAGACTGATGGCGTACACGGTATACGGACTGTTTCTCACCTTGCTGTATGCAAGGCTGGCAAAACAGTTCGGAAAAAATATACTCTTTGCTATTGCAGTCATACTGATGCCGCTGATCTTTTTGCCTGTACTGGCGTTTGGCAAAAGCGAATATCTCGGCAAGAGGGAATTCAGGCCTGATGCACAGCACGGCAAATTGTTTAATGCGCTGCACAAAATCGCTCTTGTCGCAATATCCGGAGCTGAGCTGGCAGCACTGCTGGCTGTCTGCTTCGGGATCACCGTGATCGTGCGTCCGATAAGACCGGTCGCGCAGTTCATGCTCAATGATGAGATAAAGGATCTGGAATCGGTTACGGACAGCGATGAATATGTGAGCCGTGCGGATACGATGGGCGCTGATTACATGAATACAGCAGACAGGCTGCGCAGCAGGGACTATTTTTTCCCTGACCATTCGAACGACAAGAAAGTCGTTGTTATGGAATACATAATCGGATCAAACCTGGAGGATGCTCACGGCGCTGCTTCTGTGAATGTAGCGCAGATGAAAGAAGCTACGGAGAAGGGCGATGGCCTTGAATTTGTAATACAGGCAGGCGGCTCAGAAAGATGGTTCACAAATGGGATAGATGACTCCAGCGTAGGCAGATATCGCATCAGCGGAGGCGAGCTTGAAACGGCCAAGATGCTGGATGACGGTCTCTGCATGGGAGAAGGAGACAGTCTCAAAGATTTCATAGTCTGGACGAAGGAAAACTATCCTGCTGACAGATACATGCTGGTCCTGTGGGATCACGGCGGCGGATTCGCTTCAGGATACGGAGTCGACGACCTCAATCCACGCAGCGACGGAATGCCTGTCCCGTCCAATGAGATCATAAAAGCAGTTAAGAAAGCAGGCGTAAAGTTCGATCTGATCGGATTCGATGCATGTCTCATGCAGGATATCGAGCTGGCAAACGCTTTCGAGCCGTATGCCGATTACTATCTGGCATCACAGGAGACTGAACCGGCGCTTGGATGGTTCTATACAGCGGGATTCAGCAAGCTTGCCGAAAATCCTGCAATGAGCACGGAGGAACTCGGCCTTTCCCTGGTAAGCTCATATGACCAGCTATACCGCAAAACCAATGATGATAAACCTCAGCCGAATAACACTCTGTCGATGGTGGATCTGACTCTGATCGATGCGGTATATGACAGGATGGACGATCTGTACGAGGATCTGACGGCAAAGCTCAGACAGAACAGGGAAACATTCATGGATCTGTCGGCGGCAAGGTCCGGTTCGTATCAGTTCTATGACGAGCAGCAGGTCGACCTGATCAATTACATTACAAATCTCAAAAAAGCTGACTACAATGAGAATGTTATCACTGATAAAGAGGCAGACGAGCTGATCAATATAGTCAAAGCATGTGTTGTCTGCCGCAACAGGGATTCTGCGGATGGAATAAACGGGATCTCAGTAGATTTTCCGTATACGACTCTCGGATCGTACAGTGAAGACAACGCCGAGCTTAAAAAGGCGGGATACAAAAACCAGAGAGTATTCTTTGATAACTTCCTCAGCATCATAGCCAGCCAGAAAAAGCCTAAGATCAAAACCGCTTCTGATTTCTGGAGGGCTGTTGCTACAGGAGCCGACCTTATCGACTATACTAAAGAGGACTGGTATGTCAAAGGCTACGACGATTACAAGACTGCAGATATGCTGATAGACATCCCTGTCGAGCCTGCAGATGCGAACGGTAATACTTATCTGCCGCAGCTTCCGGACAAGACATGGGACACCATTCTTGAAGCGCAGATAATGCCTTATATGGTCACGCCGGACGGAAATATGTATCTGGGCACGGAACACACCGTAGGCAGGGACGCTGACGGACACCAGCTGATAACGATCGATGACAAATGGGCAAACATCAGCGGACAGCTTGTATGCTATGAGAGCGAATCCTCAATGGAAACGGAGGAGGGTATCGTATTCAAGGGCACGGTAAAGGCCAGACTCAACGGCGTGGAAAAGGTCACCCTGCACGTAGAATGGGATCCGGTCAGGACAGACAAAAGCAAGTCCGGAGATGCTGAAACAGCGGATTCTGCGGGTGCGAATTCCGCGGCAGCGGATGCAAAAGCGGCAGATGCGGCAGCGGCGGACATCAATGAAAACGGGAAAAATCTGACCGGAAGGGTTATAGGATACAGCAGGGATGCTGAGAACAGAGTACTGTTCATGAATAAAGGTCTTGAAAAACTCAGGACAGGCGACACTGTGGAATTCATGTTTGACTATTATGATGATGAGGGCAAGCTTGTCAAAACCGGGTCATACGGCAGTGCAATACATATCCTGTCCGAAGACGGCCTCAGCGTAACCAACGAAGCTTTTGATGAGGGATCAGAACTCAACTACTACGGCGTTCTCACAGATGTATACCAGAGAAATCTCGTCACAGAAGCCATTAATAAAACAGTAGAGTAAAACAGACAGGAGGAACTGCAATATGATTAATGTCGACAATGCCTTATGGCTGCTGATGGAAAAGGATCCGAGCCTTAATCCGTATGCAGGAGAGATACGCATGCATCTTGACCGCTACAACGACCGCCGCTGGCAGATCAACCAGGACGCTTATCTGCCTGAATTTGCAAACGGCTACAACTATTTCGGACTGCACCGCACAGAGAACGGATGGGTATTCCGCGAATGGCTTCCGGGAGCAGATGCTGTATGGCTCACCGGAGATTTCGACAACTGGTCGAAATGGGACCATCCTCTGACAAATATCGGAAACGGCGTCTGGGAAATCAATCTTGAAGGCTGGGATGCGCTGAAACACGGACAGTACATCAAGCTGATGGTAGGCCGCCAGGGTCTTTGCTATGAGCGCATACCGGCATACATCACACGCTGCGTCATGGACATGTCGACAGAAACTCTCTGCGGACAGGTGTGGATGCCGGATGAACCGTTCGAATGGACCGATCAGGATTATTACGGAAAGCAGCGTCCGGATTCTCCGATGATATATGAGGCCCATATAGGAATGGCGCAGGAACACGGCCACATAGGCACATACCGCGAATTTGCAGATACCACTCTGGAGTGGATCAAATACGCAGGCTACAATACCGTACAGCTGATGGCGATACAGGAGCACCCGTACTACGCTTCTTTCGGCTATCAGGTGACAAATTTCTTCGCACCGTCACATCGCTACGGTACTCCTGATGATCTTAAATATCTGATAAACAAGGCTCACGGAATGGGTATTTCCGTGCTGCTTGACGTCGTACACAGTCACGCATGCCCTAATCCGGGCGAAGGTCTTAACCAGCAGGATCTCACTGACGATCAGTATTTCCTGTCCGGCGAACGCGGCTGGCACCCTGCGTGGAAGACAAGGGTATTCGATTACGCCAGACCTGATGTCATACACTTCCTGCTGTCCAATCTCAGATACTGGCAGGACGAATTCCACTTTGACGGTTTCCGCTTCGACGGCGTCACCAGCATGATGTATGAGGATCACGGCTACTGCGATTTCGGCAGCTACGACGCATATTTCTCGATGAACACCAATATCGACGGGCGCATATACCTGATGCTCGCGAACGAACTGATACACGCTGTCAACCAGAAGGCGATAACCATCGCAGAGGATGTAAGCGCCTTCCCGGGCATGTGCCTGCCACTTGAATACGGCGGGATCGGCTTTGACTACAGACTCGCTATGGGAGTTCCGGATGTCTGGATAAAGCTGGTCAAGGACCAGATGCAGGACGACTGGAACATGCATTATCTCTGGCATGAACTGACATCAGGACGCCCGGGTGAAATGACTATCGGATATGCCGAATCTCATGACCAGGCCATGGTAGGCGACCAGTCGATAATGTTCCGCCTTGCCGGAGCGGAAATGTATACCGGCATGGAGAAGGATTATCACAGCGTCAGCATGGACAGAGCGATAGACATGCACAAGGTCATACGATTCCTGACATGCGCTACCGCGGCAAACGGATATCTGAATTTTATCGGCAACGAATTCGGCCATCCTGAATGGGTAGACTTCCCTCGCGAGGGCAACGGCTGGAGCTATCATTATGCGCGCAGACAGTGGTCGCTCGTCGAAAACAGCAATTACAAATACGAATGGCTGGCGAATTTCGACCGCGATATGACATATTTCATCAACACCCACCACGTGCACTGCAGCGGCCCGGCAAACAGCATCTGGATCGACAACGAGAAGAAGCTCCTTATATTTGAGCGCGGCGGAGTTCTCTATGCATTCAACCTGCATCCGTCATGGTCGCAGGAAGAAGTCTTCATAAACTGCGAGCGCACCGGCCCGGGCGCATATCAGGTTGCGCTCTCGACCGACGACTGGCCGTACGGCGGACAGACCCGCATCAATCAGGATTATGTCTACCATGCCGGCGACACAGAATTCGGCTACGGCTTCAAACTCTACCTCCCGTGCAGAACAGGCGTAGCACTGCATAAGATCTGAGCTGCTTTAACAGATAACAGACGGACCTCGTTCTAAGGCGACGGGGTCCATTTTCGACCGGCGGCGGATATCGATCCATGACCGACGATCTCAGGAGCTGAATCTCCCGGCGTCTGTAAATGCTTCCTCCGGATCATACGGCGTTGCCGTAAGGTCGGAAGCATTGATCTCCGGAGGCTGAGCTCCTCCGATAAGTACGGCGCCGCTCGCTCCAATCAAGTAGCGAGTTTGTTGGAGCTTTGCTCATGGCTGAACGATCCGGACAGCACACATCCTGACAGAATGCATCCGAAAACAATGCATGCAGGCAGAACAACACGGTAAAGAGAATTATGCGGAAAAATCACAAATACATAATCGCCGTGCTGGCGTTCATAACGGTATATTTCCTGATGCTCGTCCTGCTTGTGGTCTGCGAGCGTGGAGATCCGGATGCGCATATCAGGACGCTGAGTGATGCGCTGTGGTTCTCGATCGTAACTCTTTCGACGGTCGGTTACGGCGATCTCACGCCTGTGACGCCTGTCGGGCATTTGATCGGCGCAGTATTTGTCGTGCTGTCAATGGGCTTGCTGGTCGCCTTGATCGGTTCGGTGATGTCCTTCCTGACAAGTGAAGGCTTCCCGATGTTCAGGCTGAGATTCAGGAGGAAGAGAGACTGGTACTATTTTGCGGATTTCACATCGGAGTCAGACGCGCTGGCAAGGGATATACTCAGAACGGATGAAAACGCCGTTATAATCTACGGTATCAGCAAGGACGATGAAATAGAGCTGCCGGATTATTCCTGCCTGTTCATCAATGTTTCGCCGGCGAGGATAGTCGCACGGAAGAAGGGTGCCGGAGAACGGTGCAAGCTTTTCTTCCTTAAGGAAAATGAGATAGGCAGCAATATCAAGGCTATTGATGCACACGAACTCGATGCAGATGTATATGCGTCGACGACCAGCGGCCAGGAGAAAATGTCCGGAAACATACATTTCTTCCATACGTATGACTGCTGCGCACGAAGCTACTGGAGAGAGCACCCGGTTGCCCGCGAAGAGGACAACATTGTGATCATAGGCTTCGGCAATTACGGTCAGGCCATACTTGAGCGGGCGATACTTACCAACATCAACGATACTGATTTTGATGTCAGTTATCATATCTTCGGTGATTCGAAGAGGTTCAGGCAGATACACAACAGCCTTTCGATAGCGTTCGGTATAAATGAAAGACGCGAAGGTTTTGACAGCATTTATTTTCATGAAGAGGAATGGTCTGCTGCACATGACATTATGAGACTGGCTGACAGGATAATAGTGTGCGAAGATGATGTGCAGACCGGCTGGGATGATATGTGGCAGCTGAGACGCTACTACAATCCTTCGTGCCGTATCGACCTGAGAACCAACCGCGTCGCGCCGGGCGTTTCGTATTTCGGCACCAACGAGGAAATATATACAGTCGACCAGATCGTACGTACCAGACTGAACGATGCGGCCCGTACGATGAACGATCTTTATCGCAGCAGCGTCAAGAACAGCCTGGACTGGGATGAACTGCCGGATCAGCTCAGGCAGTCCAAGATAGCTGTCGCAGACCATATCTATAATAAAGTCAAAATACTGCTGGGCAGAAAGAAGACTATCGATTTCAGCTGGGAAAACATACAGGCGGCATATGAAGCGTTCTGCCGTGCGGAGAAAGACCCTGAACAGATCGACAGGCTGCGGCATATCGAGCATGCCAGATGGGTTCGTTTCTACGTCTACTATAACTGGAGATACGGTGAGAAGCGTAACAACAAATGGCATGAAAACCCCATGATCACGGACTTCGATCATCTGACGCCGGAGCAGAAAGCATACCACGACAGAGCGTGGAAACTGCTCAAAAAAATCGCTGATAAGATGAAAGACGAGCAGTAAGTGTAACAAGGAGCAAAGCCGCGACACACCGGCTCGGCAGCTTGATGACGCGACGTATCGAATTGACAGCCTGGTGACACACCGCACAGGCTCGACAACGTGATGACACACCGCGCCGATTAAGCAACATGTGGATATACTGCGGGCTGAGTCCGGTATTCAACCAGGAGCAAAGCTCCTACAAGCTCGCTTGATTGGAGCGAGCGACGCCGTACTTATCGGAGGAGCTCAGCCTCCGGAGATCAATGCTTCCGACCTTACGGCAACGCCGTATGATCC
>CACYHR010000027.1:0-1759 GCA_902774265.1 uncultured Eubacteriales bacterium | reverse complement strand
CTCCTGAGAGCATCAGTGGGGGATTGTTACCCACCACTGATGGTCGAAAATGGAACCCGCCGCCTAAGAGGCGGGGGACATCCGGTGTCTGTTATAATAAACCCATTAATGAAAGGATCCCCTACAAAATGTACGATACAACTACAGTAATCAATTATGTCAGAAAAGCGCTGCCTCATTTCTTCGGCAGCAATGCGAGCCTGAAGGCAGAGGAATTATCAGACGGCAACATCAATTATGTATTTCGCGTCAAGGATGAGGCGACAGGCAAGTCACTGATCGTCAAGCATGCGGAGGATACTCTGAGAGTCAACACGAGCAGGCATATAGGCTTTGAGAGGAGCAGGATAGAGTGCGAGGTGCTCAGAATGCACCGTGAATACTGTCCGGGCCTCATCCCTGAGGTCTATCTGTACGATGAGGATGAGCACAATATCCTGATGGAGGATATGAAAGGCTATGAGAACCTCCGCTACGAGCTCTGCGCTCATAAGATTTTCCCGAACCTCGCAGAGGATGTGGCAGATTTCTGCGGCAAAGCACTGATCGGAACAACTGACATGATCATCGGAGCGGAAAAGAAAAAGGCTCTGGTCAAAAGATATACCAATCCTAAGCTCTGCGAGATCACAGAGAGGCATGTGCTGACCGAACCGTATTTCGACGATCTCGATGACAACAGCGTAATGCCGGAGAATGACGCATTTATGCGCGAGAAAATCTACGGAGATGAGGAGCTGCATGCACTCGTCGGTATGCTCAAATCGATATTTGAGACCAAAGCGCAGGCACTGCTGCACGGTGACCTTCACTCGGGCTCGGTATTTGTGACTCCTGAAAAGACCTGTATATTCGATCCGGAATTCGCATTCTACGGCCCGGTCGGCTACGATACAGGCAACTTCATAGCCAATATGATATTCGCATACGCGAACGCTCTCGTGACTATGGAAGACAGCGCAGACAAAGACGCATATCTTGAGTGGGTACTCAGCGTAATAGAACAATTCTGCGACAGGTTCAGAGCCAAGGCAGCTGCGATGATAGAGGAGAAATCGACAGACCGCATGATGCGGAACGCATATTTCCGCGACGCATACATGGCGGACATCTTCAGAGATCAGGCCGGATTCGCCGGCACCGAACTCATCCGCCGAACCGTCGGCACATCCAAGGTCAAAGACATCACATCCATAGCAGATCCTGCAGCAAGAGCAAAAGCAGAAATGCTCTGCATGAAAGCCCATCAGATTCAAGTTTGAAATATTCTTTCGAAGAAACCTGATAACGCGTTTCCCGAGACCTGTCGAACAATCGGTGAATGAAATCCTGCAATCAATCCTTTCGATTCAGGTCGGCGGCGATAGCTTCTACCTCACTACGAGGTAATTTAGAGTATTTTACAATCTCATCAATTGGTTTACCGTCAGCCAGCATATCACGTGCCATTTCATGATTGCGGTAATCAGTGACTTCTTTAGTTACCCTTACAGTGGTTTCGTCGATAGCTTCCTGAAATTCTTCAGCATAGTATTCCCGGAATGTCATATAGCTGTCCTCCCATTCTCTGGTTTGCTTAGCGTGTACAATGCGGGCTTCGATGTCGCGAGTAAGATCACTTGCAGGCTCACCGCCACGAAGGTAATCAAGAAAAGCCCTCATTTCATCAGATTCAAGTTTGAAATATTCTTTCGAAGAAACCTGATAACGCGTTTCCCGAGACCTGTCGAACAATCGGTGAATGAAATCCTGCAATCAA